>NZ_BCSR01000005.1 GCF_001570965.1 Janibacter corallicola NBRC 107790
CCCGGCCCGCCGCGCCGCGGTCGGCGCGGCCAACCGTCGGCACGTCGAGACCCACCACGACCTGCTCACCCAGTGCACGGCCATGGGGGAGGCCTTCGCCGAGGTCGAGTCGCTCCACCGGGGCTGAAGGGTGGGTAGCAGCCCCGGAGCCCGACGGGCGTGGGTGGGTGCGGCGGTCGGCCTCGTGCTCGGCGTCCTCGTCCTGGGGCCCGCGCTCGCTCCCGGCTACACGCTGCACTACGACATGGTCTTCGTGCCCGAGCTCCCGCTGGGCGCGCACACCCTGGGCACCGACGGGCACGTCCCCCGGGCGGTCCCGAACGACCTGCTGGTGGCCCTCGCCTCCACCGTGCTGCCCGGATGGGTGGTCCAGAAGGGCTTCCTCCTCGGGTGCTTCACCCTCGGCGGCGCGGGGGCCGCGCGACTCGCGGGCACCGTTCCCGGAGCGGTCGCCGCCGCGACGTGGTGGTCCTGGAACCCCTGGGTCGGTGAGCGGCTCGGCATCGGGCACTGGGGGTACCTCATCGGCTTCGCGCTGCTGCCCTGGGTGCTGCTCGCCGCCGCCCGGCTGCGACGCCGCGAGCCCGGCGCGACCACCGGCCTCCTCGGTTCCCTCACCGTCGCCGCGCTCGGTGGCTCGACGCCCGGGGTGCTGGCCACCCTGCTCGCCCTCGTCGTGCTCCTCGTCCCGGTCCCGGGTCATCGGGTCCGGCTGCGTCCGCTGCTGCCGGTCCTGACCGTCTCCCTCGCGGCGAACGCCGCCTGGTGGTGGCCCTTCCTCACCGCCTCGTCCAAGGCGGCCGACCCGGGTGGCGCCGCGGCCTTCGCCGCCCGGGCGGACACCCCCTTCGGCGTCGGGGGCTCGCTCCTGCTCGGCGGCGGGCTGTGGAACGACCGGACGTGGTTCACCGAGCGCACCACCCTTCCCTTCGCGCTCGTCGCGCTGCTCGCGGTGCTGGGCCTGCTCGTGCTCGCGCTGCGGCGGCGCGGCTGGTGGCAGGACCCGCTGCCGCTGGGGGTGTCCGTCGCCGGTGCCCTCGGGCTGGTGCTGGCCGGCGTCGCCGCGCTCCCGGGCGGGACCGCCCTGCTGGGATGGCTGATCGAGGTCGTGCCCGGGGCCGGGCTGCTGCGCGACGGGCAGAAGTTCCTCGCGCTGTGGGTCCTCCTCCTCGCTGTCGCGATCGCCCGGGTGGTCGACCGGCTGGCCGCCGCGCCCCGGCCGTTCCTCGTGGCCGCGACCGTGTGGCCGGTGGCCACCCTGCCGACCCTGGCCTGGGGGCACGTGGGCCAGTGGGGGAGCGTCGACTGGCCTGCGGAGGTGACCACGGTCGCCGAGCGGGTGGGTGCCGACGGGGGACCGGTCGCGGTCTTCCCGTGGTCCACCTACCGCCGGTACGCGTGGAACGGCGACCGCGTGGTGCTCGACCCGTGGGACCGGCTGCTGCCCGGCCGGGTGATCTCCAGCGACGACCTCCCGCTGCGGGACGGCAGCGTCACGGGCGAGGACCCGGAGGCGGCCGCCGTGGGCCGTGCCCTCGCCGACGGTTCGGACGTCCCCGACCTGCTGCGCGAGCTCGGGGTGCGCCACGTCATCGTCCAGACCGACCAGCCGGCGCCCCCCGGCAGCGTCCCGGACCTGACCGGTGAGGACGTCACGAGGGTGGGGGACCTCGCCGTGTACGACCTCGGGCCGACGTCGACCGCCGAGCCGGACGTCCCCGTCACCGCCGCGCTGGGGCTCGTCGGCACCGGTGGCGCGGTGGTGCTGAGCGCCCTGCTCGGGGTGCGTCGGTGGCGCCGCCGCACTGAGACCGAGACCACCGCGCGTTCGGCTCGCGCTTAGGTGACTCGTCGGTATAGCATGACGACGAACTGATCCACATCCAGGGAGGCACTGCTGTGAACAGCGGCGGAAAGAAGTTGGCCTACAACGTCGTCGGCACCGTGGTCGGCGCCGTCCTCGCGGGCCTGGCGATCTTCGGGATCGTCTCGTACCAGAACGGTGTGGACACCCCGCAGACCAACCAGCAGGTCATCAACTACAACAGCTGAGCGTCCTGCCCCATGACGAAGGGGGCGTCCGCCACCTCGGCGGACGCCCCCTTCGCCGTGTCCCGGCGGAGCCGGGCTCAGGAGGCCATGGCCTCCTCCAGCGCGGGGGGCTCCTCGGGGTGGGACGCCTCCGGCGGGCCGCTGATCAGGGCATCGAGGTCGATGACGTCGTCGCGGCAGCGCTCGCCGTGGCCGAGGACGGAGTGGATGACCTTCGCGAGTCGGCGGCCGGTGCGCACCCAGTCGAAGGAGCTCGCGTACAGCCGGGCGGTGCGGCCCATGGACCGCCGGAGCACGGCGTCGTCGAGGAGTCGGACGACGTGCTCCTCGAACTCCTCCGGGGAGTCCGCGAGGAGCCCGGTGCGGCCGTGCACGATGGACTCGGAGGGTCCGCCGGCGAAGCGGTAGGCGACCGCCGGGGTGCCGTGCAGGCCGGCCTCGACGATCGTCAGGCCCCAGCCCTCCTTGTGCGAGGGCATGACGACGACCCAGGCCCGGCTCAGCAGCTCGTGCTTGACCGACTCCTCCACGAAGCCGTGCAGGTGCACCCGGTCGGCCACGCCGCGAGCCGCCGCGTGCTCGGCCAGCGCGCTCTCCCAGTAGCCGCCGCCGACGACGTGCAGCTCCATGTCCGGGTGGGTCCGCGAGCGCGTCGCCAGCACGTCGATCGCCTGCTCGACGTGCTTGTGGGGCACGAGCCGGCCGAGGAAGAGCATCGACGGGGTGTCGGTGCGGGGCAGGGCGGTGTACCGGTCCAGGTCTTCGGGACGGTCGTTGCCGGAGTAGACGAGGTCGACCCGCTCCGGGTCGACCCCGAGGCCGGCCAGCTCGTCCCGGGTGGACTTCGAGACCGTCACGTACCGGCTGTCGCGGTAGACGGCGGGTGCGACGCGGGACTCGAGGAACCAGCCGAGGCGGGAGAGGAAGGGACCGAAGACGACCTTCCACTGGTCGCGGTGCACGTGGTGGACGACGTTGACGACCGGGGTGCGGGTCACGAGCGGGGCCCAGAAGGGCACGCCGTTCTGCACGTCGAGGATGACGTCGTAGTCACGGCCGTGGCGCAGCACGTGCCACAGGCCGTGCAGGTAGACGCCGAAGCGGGAGCCCCTGCGCACGACGTCGACGTCACCGTGGCGCGTCCGGGGGCTGGCTCCGGGGAAGGCCGCGGTGAAGAGGGTCACGTGGTGGCCCAACTGGGTGAGGACCTCCGAGGTCCGCTCGGTGAAGGTCTCCGCGCCCCCGGCCTCGGGGTTCTCCCGGTCGCGCCAGGAGAGGTAGAGCACCCGCAGCCCATCGGCTCGCGTGGACGTGCTCCGCGTCATGCTGGTCTCCTCCCGGTGCGCCGGCTCGTCAGGGCGCACCGACGGTAGGGTAGTCGAGTGAGTTACCCAAGGGTAGGACCCACGCCACAGACGTGCGAGGTGTGCGGCGCTCCGGTGCGGGGGCTGGCCCTGCGCGGGGGCTGCGTCATCGACCGGTGCGACTCCTGCGGGCACCTCGTGCGCGACCTGGCGCGCTGCCCCGCCGGGCACCGCGACCTCGCCTACGGCGGGGAACCGACCCTGGACCGCGTCCGGCTGGACCTCACCCACCGCGAGCTGCGCCGGACCGGCTCGCCCCGGCGCGTCTTCGAGGTCGGCTACGGGGACGGCGCCCTGCTGCGGCGCTTCCTCGAGGACGGCGCGCAGGTCGCAGGCGTGGACCCGGACCAGCTGGGCGTCGGGGTCGACGAGGTCGTCCGCGCCCGGGGGGACCTGCGGGTCGGGGGCATCGAGGACGCGAGCGACCTGCCCGGGCAGCAGGACCTCGTCTACGGCATCCACGTGCTCGAGCACGTGCGCGACTTCGCGGCGACGCTGCGGACCTCGTGGGAGCTGTTGGCCCCGGGGGGCAGCGTGAGCTTCTTCACGCCCGCCGGTGACAGCAGCTCGGTCGAGCGCTACGGCGCGGCGTGGTGGATGCTCGAGGACCCGACGCACATCCGCTTCTTCACGGCCGACTCGCTGGAGCGGGCCGCCCGGGACGCCGGCTTCGTCGACGTGCAGGTCCGCCGGCTGCTCCTGGACAGCCTGAGCGTCGACGCCGCGAGCCTCGCCCGCGCGCTCTCGCCCGCGCCGCGCCCCGGTGGTGTGCTCGGCTCCCGGGCGGTGCTGGGCGCCGCGCTGGCCAGCACCCCCTTCGTCATCGGCGCCCGGCTGCTCGCCCCCCGGATCCGGCCCACGCTGCAGCTCCTCGCCCGTCGGCCATGATGGTGGGGTGCCGATGACCTCCCGCCGTGGTGTCCGCCGCTCCGTACGGCTGTTCGCGGCGTTCCTCGTCGAGCAGACCGACCCGCACCGGTTCTACTCCGAGCTGGCTGCGGACTCCCTGGAGCTGCTCGCGGAGCACACCGACCTCGCCGGGGCCACCGTGCTCGACGTCGGGGCGGGTCCGAGCGAGTTCGCCGCCGCCTTCCGCGGCGTCGGCGCCCGGTACGTGCCGGTCGACCACGACCCCACGGTGCCGTCGGTGCGCGACGGGGGACTGGTCGGCGACGCCCTTCGGCTGCCGGTGGCCGACGCCTCTGTCGACGTGGTCTTCTCCAGCAACGTGTGGGAGCACGTCCCCGACCCGGAGGCGGTCGCAGACGAGCTGCTGCGGGTCACCCGGCCGGGCGGGATCGTCTTCCTCTCCTACACCAACTGGCTCTCGCCGTGGGGCGGCCACGAGACCTCGCCGTGGCACTGGCTCGGGGGCGAGCGGGCGATCCGCCGCTACGAGCGCCGTCACGGGCACCCCCCGAAGAACCGGGTGGGCGAGACCCTCCACCGGGTCAGCGTGCGCCGCGGCCTGGACTGGGCGAAGGGGGCCGACGCCGACGTCCTCGCGGCCCGCCCCCGCTACCTGCCGGACGCCGCCGCGGTGCTGCTGCGGGTGCCCGGCGTGCGCGAGGTCCTCACGTGGAACCTGCTCCTCCTGCTGCGGCGGCGATGACGGGGCAGGAGGCACCGGTCGAGCTCGCCCGACAGCGGCTGCAGCGACTGACCGCCACGCTGGTCGTGGCCGTCCTGCCGTGGCTCGTCGCGCCGGGGACGCTCCAGCCGGACACCAAGACCGCGCTCGTCCTCGCGCCCGCCCGCTACCTGCAGCGGGCGCTGTGGGCCTGGAGCGACCACACCGGCATCGGGGAGCTGCAGAACCAGGCCTACGGCTACCTGTGGCCGATGGGGCCCTTCTTCCTCGCCGGCGACGTGGCCGGACTGCCCGGGTGGGTGGTCCAGCGGGGGTGGTGGACGCTGCTGCTCGTCCTGGCCTTCCTCGGCGCCGAGCGCCTGGCGCGACGGTTGGCAGGCCTCGCGCCCGTGCCGGCCCTGCTGACCGGGGCGGTCTTCGCCCTCTCGCCCCGGGTGCTCACGGTGCTCGCCGAGATCTCGGTCGAGGTGTGGCCCTACGCCCTCGCGCCGTGGCTGGTGCTCGCCGCCGAACGCGCGGTCCGCCCCGGTGCCCGTGCCGCCGACCGGCGACGGGCGGCCGTGGCCACCGGACTGCTCACCGCCTGCCTCGGTGGCGTCAACGCGACCGTCTCCCTCGTCGCACTCGTCCCGGCGGCGCTGTGGGTCCTCACCGCCCCCCGCGGTCGCGCCCGGGTCCGCGCCCTCGCCTGGTGGCTCCTGGGAGCGCTGCTCGGCGGCCTCTGGTGGTTGGGCCCGCTCGTGGTGCTCGGTGGCTACGCCTACCCCTTCCTCGACCACATCGAGCTGGCCTCGACGACCACCGCCGTGGCGTCGGTGACGAACGTGCTGCGCGGGGCCGACCACTGGATCGCCTACATCCTCACCGACGGTGAGCACCCGACGTGGCAGAGCGGCTGGGTGCTGGCCCAGTCGGTGACGGCGATCCTCGCCACGTGCGCCCTCGCCGGCCTCGGCCTGGCCGGGCTGCTCCGCAGGCGCGCCGCGGAGCGGGAGGTCGGCGAGCCGGAGGGTCTCGAGTCGGTCGAGGTGGCGGACGCGGGCCCCGGGCGACTCACCCGGTGGGCGCTCGTGCTCGTCCTCCTCGGTGTGGTCACGATGTCCGTCGGGCGCTCGGGGGCGGCCTCGGGACCCTTCGCCGAGACGGTGCAGGGGTGGCTCGACGGGCCGCTCGCCCCGCTGCGCAACGTCCACAAGGCGGACCTCCTCGTCCGGCTGCCGATCGCCCTCGGAGCCGGTCTGCTGGCCCACTGGGCCACCCGCACCACGCGGGGACCGGGGCCGGTGGTCCGCCAGGTGGTGGTCACCGGGCTCGTCCTCGCGCTCGTCGGGAGCCTCGCCCCGGTGTGGCTCGGCCGGGTGGGCGACGCCTGGGCGAGCAGGGGGATCCCCCCGGCCTGGCACCAGATGGCCGACCGGGTGGACGCGGCCGCGGCACGGGACGGGGGCACCACGCTCGTGCTGCCCGGCGCCCGGACGGCGGACTTCACGTGGGGCAGGACCACGGACGAACCCCTCACCGCGCTCGCGTCCTCGCCGGTGCTCGTGCGCGCGGCCGCGCCACTCGGGCACCCCGGCGCGACGCGGATCCTGGACCACGTCGACGAGCTCGTCACGACCGGCCGATCGCAACCGCAGCTCGCGGGCCGGCTGCGGCGTCTCGGCGTCTCGCGGGTCGTCGTGCGCGGTGGCCTGTCCCCGGACGTCGGTGCCGGCGACCCGACCACGACCGCTGCCACGCTCGCCCACTCCCGCGGGCTCACCCGCACCTGGTCGACCGGCTCCGGCAACCAGCGGCTGAGCCTCTGGCGGGTGGACCAGCCGGCGGAGCCGGCCACGCTCGTGCCCCGGGAGGGCGTGGTACCGGTCGCGGCCGCGCCCGAGGGGTGGTCGACGATGGTGGCCACCGGCGTGCTCGACCCCGATGCCGTGACGGTCCTCTCCGGCGGTCGGGAGGCGGAGGTGCGCACCGACTCCCTTCGCTGGCAGGCGCTGAACTCCGGCAAGCCCTCGACGGTCGCCCACGGGCCCACCCTGCCCGCCGATGACGACCGGCCGGCGGTCGTGGGCACGAGGGACTTCGCGCCCGGCGGGGAGCGCACGGCCCGCACCACCCGTGTCTGGCGTGGTCTCGCCGGGCTCGACGTCACCTCCAGCGGGGCGGACCCCTTCGCCCGGCAGTGGCACGGTGCCGGCAGCGGACCGGCCTCGCTCGTCGACGACGATGGGAGGACCGCATGGGTGAGCGGGGACGGCGAGGCGACCCAGCGCATCACGCTCGTCCTGGACGAGGCGGCCCGGCCCTCGGCAGCACTGGTCCACGAGGCCATCGGCGAGGGGCTCGGCCGGATCACCGACGTCCGCATCGGCGGGACCCACGGTCACCGGATCAAGGGGACGGCCACGTGGCGGGTCCCGCTCGACGAGGTCCGACGGAGGGAGGTGACGATCGTCGTGCACGGGAAGCCGGGCGACTCCGGCGGCGAGGCGTTGCCGATCGGGGTGCGCCAGGTGGACCTCGTCGGCGGCCCGGACCTCGGGACGGCCCTCTCCGTGCCGAAGGGGGACGGGGCGGTCGTCATCCGCCGGGACCCGCGGGGCGACGCCGACCTGACGAAGGGGGAGGATCCGGCCGACCTCGTGCGCGCGCCGGGCCCCACGTCCCGCAGCAGCGTCTCCGCCCGGGTGCGACTGCAGCCGGGGGAGGCGGCGCAGGACCTGCTCGCCGCCCCGTGGAGCCTGCAGGGCAGCACCGAGCCGGCGCCCGAGGACGCCGGTGAGGACATGGAGCAGTGGCCGGTAGCCGCCCTCGACGGTGACCCGGCCACGGGGTGGCGCCCGCAGTCCGGTGTCGACCGGCCCGTCCTGGCCATCGACCTCGGCGCCCCGGAGCAGGTGGGACGGATCGAGCTCGACCGTGCGGTGGGCCCGGTGACCGTCGAGACCGACCACGGACGGCGCGTCGTCCCGAACGGGAGGACGATCGACGTCCCCGGGCCCGCGACCCGGCACCTCGAGCTGACCTTCACCCGCCCCCCGGGACGGGCGGACTGGACGGTCCCCGACCTCACGCTGCCCGGGGTGGAGGGCCCCGGTGGGCGGGTCCACCTCGACTGCGGCGAGGCGGGGCAGGTCGCGCGCGAGGCCGGCACCGTCGACCTCGCGCTGGCCGCGGACCGCGCCGACCTCGCCGCCGGGGAGGCGGTGAGCGCGACGGCCTGCGGCGAGCTGCCTGCCGGCAGCGGTGACGTCACCGCGCGGTCGGTGCCCGGGTTGGTGCCGCAGACAGTGGTGCTGCAGCCACGTGGCTGGTCCGCGACCGAGGTCGAGGCGCAACCGGTCGGGAGCCGCCGCCACCACGCCGGCAGCTGGACCTTCGACGTCGACGCGGAGGAGAGGTCGCTGCTCGTCCTGACCCAGGGCGCCAACCCGGGCTGGGTCGCGACGACCGAGGACGGGACGGAGCTGGACCGGGTCACCGTCGACGGCTGGCGGCAGGCCTTCGTCGTCCCCGGCGGGACGAGCGGCGAGGTGGACGTCGACTTCGCGCCCGGCCGGTGGCACCAGGGGGCGCTGGCCGCCGGTGCCGGGGCGGTCCTCCTCCTGCTGCTCTGGGCGGCGGGTGGCTGGCTGGTGCGTCGTCGCCGGGTGGAGGACGTCGCGGACGAGCAGCGCCCGGTGGAGGCGCCCGATCAGGCGGAAGAGCGCGGTGGGGCCGGCTCACTCGTCCTCGGCTGCGCGCTCGCGGCACTCGCGGGGGTCCTCGTCGCCGGCTGGACCGGCCTCGTCGCGGCGATGGTCGGCGCGCTCGTGCCCGGGCGGTGGCGCGCCCCGGTCGTCGCGCTCGTGCTCGCCGGCGCGGGGATCGCCCTCACGGTCCTCGGCACCGCGGACCGGCAGTCGGCCGGTGCATGGGTCTCGCAGGGGCTGGGCGCCCTCACGCTCGGGCTGCTGGCTGCCGCGCTGGTGCGTCCCGGTCACGGTGGGCACGGCTCAGCAGCGGACGCTCCACCAGGGTCCACGACAGGTGACCCAGACCCAGGCTCAGCACCGTGACCAGCAGCAGCGTCGGCCAGAAGGGCGCGGCGAAGAGCGCCAGCCCGAGCACCGCGAAGGCCACCTGGAGCACGAGGACGTGCCAGAGGAAGACGGCATAGGAGATGTCGCCCAACCATCGACAGGTGGGGGCGAAGGGGGACTGCGCCAGCCATTCGCTGACCCCGCGGCTCGTCGCGGCGAGGACGAGGCAGGCGGCGACGAGGCCGTAGAGGATCTCGGCGGCCAGCGCCCCTCCGGGGCCCGGCGCCTCCAGCCCGCGGGGGCCGGCGACGGGGGTCGAGGCGAGCAGCCAGAGCACGGCGGCGAACAGCAGCAGCGTGCCGGGGGAGGTGCGCAGCATCTCCAGGGCCGGGGCCCGCGACAGCGTCACCCCGACGCGTTCGGCCTCGAGGATCACGGTGATCGACACGCCGAGGGCGAACCACGCGGCGTGACCGAGCGCCGACGTGGCGAGCACCCCGGAGAGCCGCTCGTCCGGCAGCATCGGTGCGAGCGCCTGGACCGCGAGGCCGAGGACGCCCACGAGCGCGCAGACGAGCAGCAGACGGCGGGCGGCCTCCACCGGGCCGCGACCGCGGACCAATGGTGCGCAGGCCAGCGCCGCGAGCGGGAGGAGGAGGTAGAAGGTGACCTCCGTGGTCAGGCTCCACGTCTGGGTGAAGGACTGGAAGGTCCGCCCGGTCAGGCCCTGCCCGATGACGAGGTGGACCAGGGCGGTCGGAAGGTCCAGGGCGCTGGCCGCGGCGCCGCCGATGAGCGCCGCCGCGATGAGCACCCCACCGAGGGCCAGCAGGTAGGCGGGCAGGATGCGCGCGGCGCGACGCAGCAGGTAGGTGCCCGGGCGCCAGGACGTGGTCCCGCCCAGGGCCATCCGGACGAACGGGGTGGACAGCAGCAGCGCGGAGAGGGCGAAGAAGGCCGCGACGCCGAGCTCGCCCCGGGCGCCGAGACCGCCGACCACTCCCGTGGAGGAGCGCCCCGTCCAGAACGCGACGTGGGAGAGCAGCACGAGCCAGGCACCGACCGCGCGGACGAGGTCGAGGCCAAGTATCCGTCCACCAGCGACGATGACTCCTCCTACCTTTGGGTAATCTCCTCGAGTGTGCAGCATGAGAGGACCCCGATGACGCGCCGACCCGTCCTGCGTGCGCGGGCACCACTGCGCGTGAGCTTCGCCGGAGGCGGCACGGACGTCGAGCCCTTCCCCCGGACGGAGGGCGGAGCCGTGCTCAGCGCGACGATCGGCAGCTTCGCCTACGCGACACTGCGGCCCCGGACCGACGGCCAGATCACCGTGGAGTCCCACGACTACGGCACCTCGATCGGCTACGAGGTGGGCGCGCCCCTGGAGCTCGACGGGCAGCTGGACCTGCCGAAGGCGGCCATCGCGCGCATCACCCGGCTCGAGGGGGCCCTGCCCTCGGAGGGCTTCGACCTCTTCCTGCACACCAACGCCCCGCCCGGGTCGGGTCTGGGGAGCTCGAGCGCCGTCATGGTCGCGGTCATCGAGCTCGTCGCCCGGCACTGCGGCCTCGACCTCGGGCCGCACGAGACCGCCGAGCTGGCCTACCGGCTCGAGCGCGACGACCTGGGGATCCCCGGGGGTTACCAGGACCAGTACGCGGCGGCCTTCGGCGGCTTCAACTTCATGGAGTTCCGCACCGACGGGCAGGTCGTCGTCAACCCTCTCCGGGTGCGCCACGACACCGTGCGCGAGCTCGAGCACAACATGCTGCTCGCCTACACCGGGCACACCCGGGTGAGCGACCACATCATCGACGACCAGGTCTCGCGGTACCGGACCGGCAACGAGGACGCCGTCGCCGGCCTGCGCGCCCAGCGCGACCTCGCCGACGCCATGCGCATCGCGTTGCTGCGGGGACGTGTGGACGAGCTGGGGCACCTGCTCGGCCAGGCGTGGGAGCAGAAGCAGCGGATGTCCTCGCGCATCACGACCCCCGTCATCGGGGAGGCGGTGGAGCGGGCCATGGCCAGCGGCGCGCTCGGCGGGAAGGTGACCGGTGCCGGTGGCGGCGGGCACATGGTCTTCATCTGCGAGTTCGAGCGACGCCACCTCGTGGCGCAGGAGCTGCTCCGGCTCGGCCTGACGGTCTCGGAGTTCACCTTCACCAAGAGCGGGGTCACGACGTGGAAGGGCCAGCGATGACGAGCGAGCAGGCCGGGAGCGAGCAGGTCGCCGAGCGGCTGCGGCGGGGTGCCGCCGCGTGGGCGCGGCTGGCCGAGGCGCTGGCCGAACCCCGGCTCGAGGCATCCGTGCGTAGCGCAGGTGAGGCGGTCCTCGCGGCGCTGACGTCCGGCGGCACCCTGCTCGTCGCCGGCAACGGCGGCAGCGCGGCGATCGCCTCGCACGTGGCGGCCGAGTTCCTCGGCAAGTGCATCCACGACCGGCGCCCGCTCCCGGCGGTCAGCCTCGCGGAGTCGCACTCGGCGCTCACCGCGATCGGCAACGACTACGGCTTCGACGAGGTCTTCCTGCGCGGTGTGCAGGCGCACGGCCGCCCCGGCGACGTGCTCCTCGCGATGTCGACCTCCGGCGCCAGCCGCAACATCCTGCGAGCGCTCGAGGAGGCCCGCGACCGTGGCGTCACGACCATCCTCATGACGGGGGCGAAGGGGGCCGACCTCACCGACCGCGCCGACCATCTCCTCGTGGTCCCGTCCGAGGAGACCCCGCGGATCCAGGAGGTCCACCTGCTGTGGGCCCACGCCTGGTGCGAGGCGGTCGACCTCGTGGTGCGGGAGGAGCGCTGACCGGCCCGCGGCGCGGGCCGTGGTGGTTCGGTCCGGAGGAGCTGGCGCCGGTGGGGGAGGCGGCCCCCTTCGACATCGTGCTGCTGGACCGCGACGACACCCTCAACGTCCGGGTGCCGGGTGGCTACGTGACCCGCCCCGAGGAGCTGGTCGTGCTGCCCGGTGCGGCGGAGGGGGTGGCCCGGCTCTCCGGCGCCGGGTGCCGGACCGTCCTGGTGACCAACCAGCGCGGCCTCGCGCGAGGGCTGATGTCCCGGGCGGACCTCCTGGCCGTCCACGCCCGGCTCCACCGCGAGCTGGTCGCCGTGGGGGCCCGCCTCGACGGGATCGCCGTCTGCCCCCACGAGGAGGGCGAGTGCGACTGCCGCAAGCCCCGCGAAGGGCTCTTCAGGGAAGTCCTGGCACGCGCCCCGTGGGCCCGTGCGCAGCGGTGCGTGATGATCGGGGACTCCCCGCACGACCTCGCTCCGGCACGGGCACTCGGGATGCGGGCCGAGCGGGTCAGCGTCGCCCGGGGACTGTCGCGGGTCTGCGGGGAACTGCTCGCCTGAGGCGTGTTCGGGCTGCGTGGCGAAGCACACGTCCATTAATCTGGCGCAGAATCGGCGGAGCCCCGGCCCGGAGTGCTACTGTCCGGTAAGTTGCAAAGGCCTAGGAGGGTTACACTCGTGCGCAAGTACCTGCTGCCAGCGATCATCATGGCCGTTGGCGCCTTCATCCTCACCATGGGGTTGCTGTTCCGGTTCTACGCCTATCCGCGTCTGGCGGTCGTGCCGCCGGACACGAACACGACCCAGATCGTGAAGGACCCCGACGCCACCTTCTTCGACGCCGACAACCTCAAGAAGTCGAGCGGGACCCTGACGACGACGGCACGGATCATCGGTGACGAGGAGGCCTCCGAGAAGGCCTCCGAGAAGATGGGCCGGGAGATCGCCGTCTGGGACAGCGGGCAGATCAGCGACAACAACGGCGACAACATGCCGATGGACGGCTCCACCGAGGTCTTCGTCTTCGACTCCCACACCGGTCAGGCCGTCAACTGCTGCGGCGCGAGCAAGAACGGTCAGGAGATCAAGCGCGAGGGGCTGCTCGTGAAGTTCCCCTTCGACGCACAGAAGACCGATGACTACAAGTGGTGGGACAGCACCGTCGGCAAGGCCTACCCCGTCAGCTTCGACGGCACCGACGAGATCCAGGGCATGGAGGTCTACAAGTACTCCATGAAGGTCCCGGAGCAGAAGTACAGCCACCGTGAGCTGCCGGGCAACCTCTTCGGCGGCGGTCCGCACTCCGAGGCGGTCGACGCCGACCGGTACTACTCCAACGAGCGCACCTTCTGGGTCGACCCGGTGACCGGTGTCGTCATCGACCGTGTCGAGGTCCAGCACCAGGAGTTCCGTGCCAAGGGCCACGTCTTGCCTGCGCTGGAGACCACCTCCCGCTTCACCGCGGACACCGTCGACAAGAACGTCGAGGAGTACAAGTCCAAGTCGATGCTGCTGGGCATGGTCCACTCGACGCTGCCGATCGCCTTCGTCGCCATCGGCCTGCTGCTCCTCGTCGGCGGCCTCCTGCTCTCGCTGATCATCGGCCGTCGCGAGCGCGAGGGGCAGCGCGAGGAGGACTACGAGACCACCGACCAGGACCCGGTCTTCGGGTCGATGCAGAGTCGTCGCGACATCCACGGGCAGGGCTGAGGGGCCTCACTTCTCGGCGACGAGGATCACCGTGCCGGGCAGGTACTGGCCGCGCAGCGGTGACCACCCGCCCCAGGTCTCGCGGTTGTCCGGTGCCCACTCCGGCTCGTGCAGCGCCACGAGCCGGAGTCCGGCGTCGATGATCTCCGCGACCCGGTGGGCCAGCGTCCGGTGGTGCTCGACGTAGATCGCCCGCCCGTGTGGCCCCTCCTCCACGTAGGGCGTCTCGTCGAAGTAGGGCACCACGGCGCGCAGCCCCGCCTCGTCCGGGAGGTCGGGGAAGGCCCACCGGATCGGGTGCGTCGTCGAGAAGGCGAGCCGTCCGCCGGGCCGCAGCACCCGGGCCAGCTCGGTCATGAGACCGGCGGAGTCCGCGACGAAGGGGACTGCCCCGTAGGCGGAGAGGACGACGTCGAAGGAGTCCTCCGCGAAGGGCAACCGGGTGGCGTCCGCCTGGACCAGCTCCGGGGCGGGGCCGGGGCGGCGCGCATCGATGTCGACGGCCCTCGCGAGCATGCCGGCCGAGAGGTCGCTGGAGACGACGTGCGCCCCCTGCAGGGCGCACCACCGGGCGCCCTGGGCGGCGCCGCCGCCGAACTCGAGCACGTCGGCGCCGGCGAGGTTACGCGGGTCACCGAGGACCTGCAGCTGCGCCTCGGTCCAGCCCTCCGGACCCCACACGAGCTCCGCGTCACCGAGGAAGCTGCCGTGCTCCTCGTAGTAGTCCGCGGCGTCCGCGTCCCACCAGCTGCGGTTCGCCCGGGCCGTCTCCGCCTGCGTGCTCGGGCGCCGGGCGGGCTCACCCTCGGTCTCGTCCATGGCTCGTTTGCTCCCTTCGCGCGCCGCCGACTAACATGGGAAGGCACTTTGTGTGCCCACCCGGGCACCCGGGTGCACGGGCTCGGTACGCACCGCGCCGCACCCGTCCATCACGATCAACTGTCCACAATCGGAGTTCCTACTACATGACTGCCAGCACGGTCGACACGACCGCCCCTCAGATCGCCGTCAACGACATCGGCTCTGAGGAAGATCTTCTCGCCGCGATCGATTCCACGATCAAGGACTTCAACGACGGCGACATCGTCGAGGGCCACATCGTCAAGGTGGACCGCGACGAGGTTCTGCTCGACATCGGGTACAAGACCGAGGGCGTCATCCCCTCGCGCGAGCTGTCCATCAAGCACGACGTCGACCCGGACGAGGTCGTCGAGGTCGGCGATGAGGTCGAGGCCCTCGTCCTCCAGAAGGAGGACAAGGAAGGTCGCCTGATCCTGTCCAAGAAGCGTGCGCAGTACGAGCGCGCCTGGGGCACGATCGAGAAGATCAAGGAGGAGGACGGCGTCGTCACCGGCTCCGTCATCGAGGTCGTCAAGGGCGGTCTCATTCTCGACATCGGCCTGCGCGGCTTCCTCCCGGCCTCGCTGGTCGAGATGCGCCGCGTCCGCGACCTCCAGCCGTACGTCGGCAAGGAGATCGAGGCGAAGATCATCGAGCTGGACAAGAACCGCAACAACGTGGTCCTCTCCCGCCGCGCCTGGCTGGAGCAGACCCAGTCCGAGGTGCGCACCAGCTTCCTCAAGGAGCTCCAGAAGGGTCAGGTCCGCACCGGCACGGTCTCCTCGATCGTCAACTTCGGTGCCTTCGTCGACCTCGGTGGCGTCGACGGCCTGGTCCACGTCTCCGAGCTGTCCTGGAAGCACATCGACCACCCCTCCGAGGTCGTCCAGGTCGGCGACGAGGTCACCGTCGAGGTCCTGGACGTCGACATGGACCGCGAGCGGGTCTCGCTGTCGCTCAAGGCGACGCAGGAGGACCCCTGGCAGCACTTCGCCCGGACCCACGCGATCGGTCAGGTCGTCCCGGGCAAGGTCACCAAGCTCGTGCCCTTCGGTGCCTTCGTGCGCGTCGAGGACGGCATCGAGGGCCTCGTGCACATCTCCGAGCTGGCCGAGCGCCACGTCGAGCTGCCGGAGCAGATCGTGAGCGTCGGCCAGGAGGTCTTCGTCAAGGTCATCGACATCGACCTCGAGCGCCGTCGCATCTCGCTGAGCCTGAAGCAGGCCAACGCCGACGCCGCGAACCTCACCGAGTTCGACCCGACGCTCTACGGCATGGCCGCGGAGTACGACGAGCAGGGCAACTACAAGTACCCCGAGGGCTTCGACCCGGAGACCAACGAGTGGCTCGAGGGCTACGAGGCCCAGCGCGAGGCCTGGGAGAAGCAGTACGCCGACGCCCACGCCCGCTGGGAGGCCCACAGGGCCCAGATCGAGAAGGCTGCCGCCGACGACGCGGCTGCCGCGGAGGCCGGCGACGACACCGCCGCCACCTCCTACAGCTCGGACAGCAGCCCCGCCCCGTCCAGCCCGGCGACGCCGAGTACCGAGGGCACCCTGGCCTCCGACGAGGCCCTGGCCGCGCTGCGGGAGAAGCTCACTGGCAACTGATCGGTCGCGATCGAGCCTCGAAGGGGGCGCCGCACCACGGTGCGGCGCCCCCTTCGTCGTGCCTCCCCGGGAACGTGGACGTCGGGCGGCCGGATACCGTGGCGGCCATGCTGCGCTTGGGACTGACCGGCGGGATCGGATCGGGCAAGTCGACGGTCTCGCGTCGGCTGGACGAGCTCGGCGCCGTCATCGTCGATGCCGACGCCATCGCGCGCGAGGTCGTCGAGCCGGGCGAGGCGGCCCTGGAGCAGATCCGGGAGCGCTTCGGGGCGGAGGTCTTCGCCGCCGATGGCGGCCTGGACCGGCCCGCCCTCGGCCGGGTGGTCTTCGGCGACCCGGAGGCACTGGCGGCGCTCGAGGGGATCACCCACCCGGCCATCTGGTCCCGTACCGCGGAGCGGTTCGCTGCCGCGGAGGCCGCCGGGGTGCCGGTCGGCGTGCACGACATGCCGCTGCTCGTCGAGAAGCAGATGGCGGGGGAGTACCACCTCGTCGTCGTCGTCGACACCGACGAGCAGGTGCGGCTGCAGCGGCTCGTCGAGCTGCGCGGCACGCCCGAGGACGAGGCCCGCTCCCGGATGGCGGCGCAGGCGACCGACGCGCAGCGTCGGGCCGTCGCCGACGTGCTCCTGGACAACAACGGCAGCCCCGAGGACCTCGTCGCCGCGGTGGACCGGCTCTGGCGCGAGCGGCTCGTCCCCTTCGCCGACAACCTCGCCGCAGGGCGCCGGCGGGAGCGGGAAGCGGTCGTCACGCTGTCCGACCCCGACCCCGCCTGGCCCGCTCAGGCCGCCCGGGCGATGGCCCGCATCCACCACGCCGTCGGCGCGAGCGTGGCGACCCTCGACCACATCGGCTCGACCTCGGTGCCCGGGCTGGTCGCCAAGGACGTGCTGGACCTGCAGCTGGGTGTCGAATCGCTCGCCGACGCCGACGACCCGGAGTTCGTCGCCGCCCTGACCGCCGCCGGCTACCCACGCGTCGAGGGCTGTGTGGCCGATAACCCGAAGGTCGACGGAGACGCCACCCACGAGTGGCCGAAGCGGTTCCACGGCAGCAGTGACCCGGCCGTCGCCGTACACCTGCACGTGCGCGAGGTCGGCTCGCCGGGATGGCGGTGGTCGTTGCTCTTCCGCGACTGGCTGCGCGGCGAATCCGCTGCCCGCGAGGAGTACACCGCGCTCAAGCGCGAGGCCGAGAGCCGGGGCCCGGCCGTGGCGGACTACGCCGAGGCCAAGGAGCCGTGGTTCGACGGGATCCACGGGAGACTGGAGGCATGGGCGCGGGAGACCGGCTGGTCACCGTCCCCGGAGCGGGCCTGATGCCCTCCTACCGGGTCGCCGTCGACGTGCACGGCGTGGCGCCCGGCACCGCACCGGAGAGTCTCCTGCCGCGGGCGGTCGAGCTGCTCGGCCGGGGGCACCTCGTCGAGGACTCCTCGGTGGAGATGACCCGCGGCCAGCCGCAGATCCACCTGCGCTTCCTCGTGCCCGGTGGTGCCGCCACCGACGACGAGGCCGAGGGGGCCGTCCGCGAGCTGGTGGACGCCCTGGAGCCGGTCGCGGTCCTCGGCCGGTGGTGGCTGCGCCGCGGCCCGGGCCGGCACTGGCGGACCGTCCGCACCGGCCACGGGGGCGAAGGGGGTACCCGGCACCCCGGCGACCGCTGAGGCCCTTCGAGACGGCGCTGGCGCGCCTCCTCAGGGACCACTGTCGGAGGTGTGGCATAGCGTGGTGCCATGCGCCCGGTAACCGACCTGCAACGCACGGTGGCTCCCTTCGAGGTCGTCTCGGACTACGACCCCGCGGGTGACCAGCCGAAGGCGATCACCGAGCTCTCGAAGCGGGTGGATGCCGGTGAGCAGGACGTCGTGCTGCTCGGTGCCACCGGCACCGGCAAGTCCGCGACGACGGCCTGGCTCATCGAGCAGGTGCAGCGCCCGACCCTCGTGATGGCGCCGAACAAGACGCTCGCCGCCCAGCTGGCCAACGAGTTCCGCGAGCTGCTGCCGAACAATGCCGTCGAGTACTTCGTCAGCTACTACGACTACTACCAGCCCGAGGCCTACGTCCCGCAGTCCGACACCTACATCGAGAAGGACTCCTCGATCAACGAGGAGGTCGAGCGGCTGCGGCACAGCGCCACGAACAGCCTGCTCACCCGCCGCGACGTCGTCGTGGTCGCCTCGGTCTCCTGCATCTACGGCCTGGGGACCCCGCAGGAGTACGTCGACCGGATGGTGCCGCTGCGGGTCGGTCAGCAGATCGAGCGCGACGACCTGCTGCGGCAGTTCGTCACGATGCAGTACACCCGCAACGACCTGGCCTTCACCCGCGGGACCTTCCGGGTGCGCGGCGACACCGTGGAGATCATCCCGGTGTACGAGGAGCTGGCCGTGCGGGTCGAGTTCTTCGGTGACGAGATCGAGCGGATCCACACCCTGCACCCGCTCACCGGCGAGGTGGTGCGGGAGGAGGACGAGATCTACATCTTCCCGGCCACCCACTACGTCGCCGGCCCGGAGCGGATGGAGCGGGCGATCGGGGGCATCGAGCACGAGCTGGGGGAGCGGCTGCGGGAGCTGGAGCAGCAGAACAAGATGCTCGAGGCCCAGCGGTTGCGGATGCGCACCACGTACGACATCGAGATGATGCGCCAGGTCGGGGCCTGCTCGGGTATCGAGAACTACTCGATGCACATCGACGGCCGTTCGCCGGGCTCGGCCCCGAACTGCCTGTTGGACTACTTCCCCGAGGACTTCCTGCTCGTCATCGACGAGTCCCACCAGACCGTGCCGCAGATCGGTGCCATGTACGAGGGGGACATGTCGCGCAAGCGCACCCTCGTCGAGCACGGTTTCCGGCTGCCGAGCGCCATGGACAACCGCCCCTTGACCTGGGAGGAGTTCCTCGAGCGGGTCGGGCAGACGGTCTACCTCTCGGCCACACCCGGGGACTACGAGCTGGCCATGGCCGACGGGTACGTCGAGCAGGTGATCCGCCCGACGGGGCTGGTCGACCCCGAGGTGGTCCTGAAGCCGACCAAGGGCCAGATCGACGACCTCCTCGAGGAGATCCGAGTCCGCGCCGAGCGTGACGAGCGTGTCCTCGTCACCACGCTGACCAAGAAGATGGCCGAGGACCTCACCGACTACCTCCTCGACAAGGACGTGCGGGTGCGCTACCTGCACTCCGACATCGACACCCTGCGCCGGGTGGAGCTGCTGCGCGAGCTGCGGATGGGGCAGTTCGACGTGCTCGTCGGCATCAACCTGCTGCGCGAGGGGCTGGACCTGCCCGAGGTCTCCCTCGTGAGCATCCTCGACGCGGACAAGGAGGGCTTCCTGCGCAGTGCCCGCTCGCTCATCCAGACGATCGGGCGCGCGGCCCGCAACGTCTCGGGTCAGGTGCACATGTACGCGGACACGGTCACGCCCTCCATGCAGGAGGCCCTCGACGAGACCAACCGACGCCGGGCGAAGCAGCTGGCCTGGAACGCCGAGAACGGCGTCGACCCGACGCCGCTGCGCAAGAAGATCGCCGACATCACCGACATGCTCGAGCGTGAGGACGCCGACACCGACGCCCTGCTGGGCTCCGGGCGGACCCGGTCCCGCGGCAAGGCGGACGGCAGCCGCCACGCGGCACCGGCCGGCGACACCGGCGCCCGCCGCGACCGGGACCTGCCCGCGGCCGAGCTCTCCCAGCTCATCCAGGACCTCACCGAGCAGATGCACCAGGCCGCGACCGACCTGCACTTCGAGCTGGCGGGGCGGCTGCGGGACGAGATCGCGGACCTGAAGAAGGAGCTGCGGCAGATGACGGCCGCGACGCGCTGAGCGCACCGGCGCCGCCCCGACAGACGTCGTGGCGACCTGGTTGTGCGACGATGTCCCCTCCACGAGTCGGCTACCCCGGAAGGTTCCCGTGATCTCACTCGCATCACAGCCCGCCATCATCAGCGGGGGGACGATGGACATCCCCACGTGGGTGTGGCTGGTCACGCTGGGTGTCGCCGCGGTCGTGCTCATCTTCGACGTCATCCTGGTGGCGCGCCGGCCGCACGTCCCCTCGACCCGCGAGGTGGCCACGGCCCTGAGCATCTACGTCGGGGCCGCCGTCGTCTTCGGCATCGGGCTGTGGCTCTCCCAGGGCGGCGAGCGGGGCACCGAGTTCTTCGCCGGGTGGATCACCGAGTACTCGCTCTCGGTCGACAACCTGTTCATCTTCATCCTGATCATGGCCAAGTTCGGGGTGCCACAGCGGTTCCAGCAGACGGCGCTGCTGTGGGGCATCATCATCGCCATCGTGCTGCGCACGGTCTTCATCTTCATCGGCGCGGCCGCGATCAACCAGTTCTCCTGGGTGTTCTACATCTTCGGCTTCTTCCTCATCTACACCGCCGTGAAGCTCGCGACGGAGAGCGAGGAGGACGAGGACTGGGAGGAGCCCAAGGTCGTCGCGTGGATCCGCAGGTCCCTGCCGAGCACCGAGGAGTGGTCGGCCCACCTGTTCACGAAGGAGAACGCCAAGCGGGTGATCACCCCGCTCTTCATCACCGTCGTGGCACTGGGCATGACCGACCTGCTCTTCGCCCTCGACTCGATCCCCGCGGTGTACGGCCTGACCAAGGAGCCCTACATCGTCCTCACCGCGAACCTCTTCGCCCTCATGGGTCTGCGCCAGCTGTACTTCCTCATCGGCGGCCTGCTGAAGAAGCTCGTCTACATGAGCATCGGCCTTGCCGTGCTGCTGGCCTTCATCGGCGTCAAGCTCGTGCTGCACGCGCTGCACGAGAACGAGCTGCCCTTCATCAACGGGGGCCAGTCCGTGCCGGTGCCGGAGATCCCGATCGCCGTCTCCCTCGGGGCGATCGTGGTCATCCTCGGCGTCACCACCGCCGCGAGCCTCATCAAGACCCGCCACGACGAGCAGGTGGGCGCCTCCAGCGAGGACTGAGGCTCAGCCGGCCCCCTTCGCCCGGGCCGGACGGTGGCCCATCACCAGGGCACTGGCCGTGACCACGAGCGCCATCCCGACGAGCTGGACGCCACCCAGGGTCTGCCCGAGGACGAGTAGCCCGGCGAAGGCGGCCACGGCCGGCTCCAGGCTGAGCAGGATGCCGAAGACGCCTGCGGACAGCCGCCGCAGCGCCAGCAGCTCCAGGGAGTAGGGCAGCACCGAGGAGAGCACGGCGATCCCGAGCCCCTTGAGGAGCACGTCGCCGTCCCAGCCGGCGGTCCCGTGGCGGCTCACGTCGAGGAGGGCGAAGGGGGCGATCGCCACCGTGGCCACGACCATGGACATCGCGAGCCCCTCGATGCCGGGGAAGGCGGCCCCGGCGCGGCCGGAGAAGACGATGTAGAGCGCCCAGCACACGCCGGCGAGCAGCGCGAGGACGATGCCGGTCAGCTCCAGCTCGGCGAGGGGGATGCTCAGGGCCTGCGAGATGAGCACGACCCCCACGCCCGCGGCCGCGACGGCGAGCAGGTCGCGCGGCCGCCGGGAGAGCACCGTGGCCAGGGTGAGTGGCCCGAGGAACTCGATGGTCACGGCGACGCCGATCGGCAGGTGCCCGAGCGCCCCGTAGAAGGCGAAGTTCATGAAGCCGGTGGCCAGCCCGAAGGCGATGATCGTGCCCCAGTCCCGCCGCGCGTGCCCACGCCACCTCGGTCGCGCGACGAGAAGCAGCAGCGCGGTGGCGATGACGAGGCGCAGCAGCACCGAGCCCGCGGCACCGATCTCCGGGACGAGGGTGGCGGCCATCGCCCCGCCGAACTGCACCGACAGGATGGCCCCGAGGACGAGGAGCACGGCCGGTGCCGGTGGGTTCTGGGTCACCCTGCGCACCCTAGGATGATGAGCAGGCCGGCGCCGCGCCGTCCGCCGCCACGAGACGCAGAGTCCACGAGAAGAGGGGGGTCGTGACCAGCTACCTGTCCTTCCTCGCCCTGGTCCTGTGGCTCAACCTCGCTCCGGGCCCGGACATGGCGATCACCCTGCGTGCGGCCCTGACCCGGGGCCGGGCCTCCGGTCTGTGGACCCTCACGGGTGTGGGCCTGGCCGCCGGGGTCCAGGGACTGCTCGCGGCCGGTGGGCTCGGGGCGATCATCGTCGCGAGCGAGCCGCTCTTCCTCACCATCAAGTGGGTCGGCGCGGGCTACCTGCTGCTGCTGGGCCTGCTGGCGCTGCGCTCCGCCCGGCGCGGCCTGCCCGAGGGCGAGGAGGAGCAGCCCGCCCCGGTCGGGGGCCGGCGGCCCGGTCGACGGGCGCTGGTGCAGGGGTTCCTGTGCAATATCACCAACCCGAAGGTCCTCGCCTTCAACCTGGCGGTGCTGCCCCAGTTCGTCGGCGCCGGTGCCGGCACGACCACGCTGGTGCTGTACGCGCTCAGCCTGGCCGTCCTCGGCTCGGTCGTGCTCGTCGGCGTCGTGCTGCTGGCCGGACGGGCCCGCTCGGTCCTCGGGTCGCCGCGGATGCAGCGACGCCTGGAGGGGATGCTCGGCGTGACGATGATCGGTTTCGGAGCGAAGGTGGCCGCGGGCTGAGCAGTAGCCTGCCGGCATGAGTGACTGCATCTTCTGCGCGATCGTGGCCGAGGAGGCACCCTCCCTCACCGTCCACCGGGACGAGACGACGGTGGCCTTCCTCGACATCCATCCGGCGACCGAGGGGCACCTGCTCGTCGTGCCCCGCAGGCACAGCACCGACCTGATGGAGATCAGCGACTCCGACCTGACCGATGTCGTCCTCACCGCTCGTCGGCTCGCCCGCGCCGTCACCGGGGTCGTGGGGGCGCAGGGGGTGAACCTGCTCAACTGCTGCGGCGCGGAGGCCTGGCAGACGGTGTTCCACTTCCACATGCACGTCATCCCCCGCTTCGGCGATAAGGAGCGGGATCCCTTGGAGCTGCCGTGGCGCCCGGACGTGCCCGGGGACCCCGACAGCATGCAGCAGGTGGCGACCCGGTTGGGGGACCGCCTGGGGTGAGGGCACGGGAGGCGGGTCACCAGCCGCGTTCGCGCCACTCCTCCAGGTGGGGGCGCTCGGCGCCGAGGGTGCTGTCCGAGCCGTGGCCCGGGTAGAACCACGTGTCGTCGTCGTAGACCGCGAAGATCCGCTCGGTGACGTCGGCGTAGAGCGAGTCGAAGCTCTGCCCCTCCATCGTCGTGTTCCCGACCCCACCGGGGAAGAGGCTGTCACCCGTGAAGAGGTGCACGTGCCCGTGAGGGTCGTCGTAGGCGAGGGCGACGGAGCCCGGCGTGTGCCCGCGCAGGTGGATCACGTCGAGGGTGATGTCGCCGAAGGTGACGGTGTCCCCCTGCCGGAGGCGCACGTCGGGTGCCACGGGGAGGGCGTCCGCGTCGTCCTCGCCGCCGTAGGTCCGGGCCCCGGACCACTGCGCGGTCTCCTCGAGGGCACGCACGTGGTCCCAGTGCTGGTGGGTGGTCACGAGGTGGGAGAGGCCGGCTCCCCCCTTCGCACCCTCGACGAGCTCCCGGATGCGGGCCCCGTCGTCGGCCGCGTCGATGAGCAGCTGCTCGCCGGTGCTGCGGCAGGTGAGCAGGTAGACGTTGTTGTGCATCTGCGAGACGGACATCTTCCGGATCGCCAGGTCCGGCAGTTCCCGCAGGGCGACCGGGCCGCCGGGTTCGACGTCGGGGTCGTAGCCGTCGGCGGCGGGGGTGTGCTCGGTCATCGGGATGCTCCTTCCGCGGCGGCGGCCCGGTCGGCATCACGCAGCGCGTAGGCCCCGCCGATGAGGGTGAGGTGGCTGAACGCCTGGGGGAAGTTGCCCACCTGGCGCCGGTTCTGCGGGTCGTACTCCTCGGCCACGAGGCCGACGTCGTTGAGCAGGCCGACGAGTCGCTCCATGAGGGCGTGCCCCTTGTCCAGTTGCCCGGTGAGGGCGTAGGCGCTGACGAGCCAGCCGGAGCAGGCGAGGAAGGGGTGCTCGTCGCCGGCGAGGCCGTCGACGCCGCTCTCGGTGCGGTAGCGCAGCAGCAGGCCGTCGCGCATGAGGTCGGCCTCCACGGCCGCGATCGTGCCGAGGACGCGGGGGTCGTCGGGCGGCAGGAAGCCGATCTGGGGGATGACGAGGAGCGAGGCGTCGACCTCGGTCGTCACGTAGTGCTGGGTGAAGGTCTGGCGCTCCTCGTTCCAGCCGCGCTCGAGGACGTCCTCCCTGACGCGGTCACGCAGGTCGCGCCACAGCTCGACGTCGCCCTCGTAACCGTGCAGCTCGACCGCCCGGATGGCGCGGTCGAAGGCCGCCCAGATCATGACGCGGGAGTGGGTGAAGTACTGCTTCGGGCCCCTCATCTCCCACAGGCCGTGGTCCGGCTCCTGCCAGTGCTTGGCGAGGTTGTTGACCAGCGCGCGCTGGATGGCCCAGGACTGACCGGACTCCTCCAGGCCCTGCACCCGGGCCTCCTCGAGGGCGATCATGACCTCGCCGAGCACGTCGGTCTGGCGCTGGCCCACCGCGCCGTTGCCGACGCGCACGGGGCGGGAGTCGGCGTAGCCGGGCAGGTGGTCCAGCTCGCGCTCGGGCAGGTCGCGCCCACCGTCGACGGCGTACATGATCTGCATGTCCTCGGGGTCACCGGCGATCGCCCGCACCAGCCAGTCCCGCCACAGCTTGGTGGCGGACACGTGGCCGGACTTCAGCAACGCCTCGAGGGTGAGGGAGGCATCGCGCAGCCAGCAGTAGCGGTAGTCCCAGTTCCGCTCTCCGCCGAAGTCCTCGGGCAGGCTCGTGGTCGCCGCGGCGACGATGCCGCCGCGACGGGTGTCGGTGAGCAGCCGCAGCGTGAGCAGCGAGCGCACGACAGTGTCCCGGTAGGGCCCTTCGTAGGTGCACCGGTCAGCCCACTCGGAGGAGCGGGTCTCGGTGGCCTCGATGCGCGCGGGGATGTCCAGGGGTGGCGGGATCGGCTTGTAGGAGGCGAACCAGGTGTTGGAGAAGTTGTAGTGCTCGCCGGCGCGGACGGTCCACCGGTCGTAGTGGTGCCCCTCGTCGGCGACGGGCAGGCGCGAGCCGCGCAGGACGAGCATGTCGTTGCCTGCGATGGCGGTGAGCACGTCGTGGTCGCGCACGTGGCCGGGGGAGTGGGAGACCCAGGGCCGGACCCGACCGTAGCTCGTGCGCACGATCCACTCGTGCTCCATCTCGACCTCGCCCTCGAGGCCCTCGACGATCCGGACCAGGTCGGCACGGCCATCGCCGAGTGGCATGAGATCGGTCACCTTCACCGCCCCGGTGTCGGTGCGGTGGACGGTCTCGAGGATGAAGGTGTCACCCCGGTAGGACCGGGTGGTCGTGGCCTCTCCGACGGGGCCGATGAGCCAGCGGCCGTGCTCCTTCGTGCCCAGCAGGGCGGTGAAGCACGCCGCCGAGTCGAAGCGCGGCAGGCACAGCCAGTCGACCGACCCCTTGCGCGAGATGAGGGCGACGGTCTCCGTGTCGCCCACGGCTGCGTACTCCTCGATCGGGATGCTCATCCCGACAGGCTAGAGCAGCGGGGCCTCCCCGGACGGTGGGGAGGGCTGTCGGGGGCGACGCCTAAGGTGGAGGGCGTGACTGTTGCCAAGGCCGCCGGCTCCCGCCTGCACGACCGCCTCCTCGTGCAGGGGGCCCGCGAGCACAACCTGAAGAACATCCACGTCGACATCCCCCGGGACTCCCTCGTGGTCTTCACCGGGCTCTCCGGCTCCGGGAAGTCCTCACTCGCCTTCGACACGATCTTCGCCGAGGGCCAGCGTCGCTATGTCGAGTCCCTCTCGGCCTACGCCCGCCAGTTCCTCGGACAGATGGACAAGCCCGACGTCGACTTCATCGAGGGGCTCTCGCCCGCGGTCTCCATCGACCAGAAGTCGACGAACCGCAACCCGCGTTCGACCGTCGGCACCATCACCGAGGTCCACGACTACCTCCGGCTCCTCTTCGCCCGGGTCGGGCGGCCGCACTGCCCCGTCTGCGGCGAGCCGGTCACCCGGCAGACGCCGCAGCAGATCGTCGACCGCCTCCTGGAGCTGCCGGAGCGCACCCGCTTCCAGGTCCTGGCACCGGTCGTCCGGTCCCGCAAGGGAGAGTTCGCCGACCTCTTCTCCGAGCTGCGGACGAAGGGGTACAGCCGCGCCCGGGTGGACGGCGAGGTCGTCACCCTCGAGAAGGCGCCCACCCTGGAGAAGCAGGTCAAGCACACGATCGACGTCGTCGTCGACCGGCTCGTGTCCAAGGGCCCGGGGGACTCCGCCGGCAAGCAGCGACTCACCGACTCCGTCGAGACCGCGCTCGGGCTGGCCGGCGGCGTGCTCGTCATCGACTTCGTGGACGTCGACGAGGAGGACCCGCAGCGGCAGCGGCGCTACTCCGAGAAGATGGCCTGCCCCAACGACCACCCGCTCGACATCGACGAGATCGAGCCACGGTCCTTCTCCTTCAACTCCCCCTTCGGCGCCTGCCCCACGTGCACCGGCATCGGGACCGAGCTCGAGGTCGACCCGGACCTGGTCGTCCCGGACGAGGAGCGCACCCTCGGGGAGGGGGCCATCGCCCCGTGGGCGCAGGGGACCCAGTCGGCGCAGTACTTCCAACGCACCATGGCCGCGCTCGGCGACGACGTCGGCTTCGACATGGACACGCCCTGGCGGGCGCTGCCGGCCCGGGCCAGGCAGGCGCTGCTGCACGGCCACAACCACAAGGTGCACGTGCGCTACCGCAACCGCTTCGGCCGTGAGCGCTCCTACAGCACGGGCTTCGAGGGGGTCATCCCCTTCATCAAGCGGCGCCACCAGGAGACCGAGTCGGAGTGGAGCCGCGACCGCTACGAGGGGTACATGCGCGAGGTGCCCTGCCCGGCGTGCGAGGGCTCCCGCCTCAAGCCCGAGGCGCTGGCCGTCCTCGTCGGTGGGTACAACATCGCCCAGGTCTCCGCGCTCTCGATCGCGGACGCCGCGGGCTTCCTGGACACCGTGGACTTCACCGACCGGGAGCGGCAGATCGCCGCACAGGTCATCAAGGAGGTCAACGCCCGCCTCGGCTTCCTGCTCGACGTGGGCCTGGACTACCTCTCGCTCTCGCGGGCCGCCGCGACCCTCTCCGGCGGGGAGGCACAGCGCATCCGGCTCGCCACCCAGATCGGCTCGGGGCTGGTCGGGGTGCTCTACGTGCTCGACGAGCCGAGCATCGGCCTGCACCAGCGGGACAACCACCGGCTCATCGAGACGCTGACGCGGCTGCGCTCCCTCGGCAACACCCTCATCGTCGTCGAGCACGACGAGGACACGATCGCCGCTGCGGACTGGATCGTCGACATCGGTCCCGGAGCGGGCGAGCACGGTGGCCGGGTGGTGCACTCGGGCCCGCTGGAGGAGCTGCTGCAGAACGCGGAGTCCCTCACCGGGCGGTACCTCTCGGGCCGTCGCCAGCTCGAGCTGCCGGCCGTGCGGCGCCCACGGGTGCCCGGGCGGGAGGTCACCGTCCACGGGGCACGGCAGCACAACCTCCACGGCATCGACGTCACCTTCCCGCTGGGGACCTTCGTGGCGATCACCGGGGTGTCCGGCTCGGGCAAGTCGACCCTCGTCAACGACATCCTCTACAACGTCCTGGCCAACCAGCTCAACGGCGCCCGCAAGGTGCCGGGTCGGCACCGGACGATCAGCGGCCTGGACCACCTGGACAAGGTCGTGCACGTCGACCAGAGCCCCATCGGCCGGACGCCGCGGTCCAACCCGGCGACCTACACCGGGGTCTTCGACCACGTCCGCCGCCTCTTCGCGGAGACCAACGAGGCGAAGGTCCGCGGCTACCAGCCCGGGCGCTTCTCCTTCAACGTCAAGGGCGGCCGGTGTGACGCCTGCTCCGGTGACGGCACCCTGAAGATCGAGATGAACTTCCTCCCGGACGTGTACGTGCCGTGCGAGGTCTGCCACGGGGCGCGGTACAACCGCGAGACCCTCGAGGTCCGCTTCAAGGGCAAGAACATCGCCGAGGTGCTCGACATGCCGATCGAGGAGGCCGAGGAGTTCTTCTCCGCGGTGCCGGCCATCGCGCGGCACATGAAGACCCTCAACTCCGTCGGCCTCGGCTACGTCCGGCTGGGGCAGCCGGCGACGACGCTCTCCGGGGGCGAGGCGCAGCGGGTCAAGCTCGCCGCGGAGCTGCAGCGACGCTCCAAGGGCCGGACGGTCTACGTGCTCGACGAGCCGACGACCGGTCTGCACTTCGAGGACATCGGCCGACTGCTCGACGTGCTCCAGGGCCTCGTCGACAAGGGCAACAGCGTCCTCGTCATCGAGCACAACCTCGACGTCGTCAAGAGCGCCGACTGGATCATCGACATGGGCCCGGAGGGCGGCGAAGGGGGAGGACGCGTCGTCGCCGAGGGCACACCCGAGCAGGTCGCGGCGAACTCCGGCTCCTACACCGGCGCCTTCCTCAAGGCGGTGCTCGCCAAGTCCGACGTCGAGCCGGTCGTCGGCGAGACCGTCGAGGAGTCGGCCCCGGCGGCCGGGGAGCAGCAGGGCAGGACGAAGAGGTCCTCCCCGAAGAAGGCAGCGCCGAAGAAGAAGAGCACCCCGGCCCGGAAGACCAACGGCAAGACCACCGGCACGAAGGTCTCCTCCCGCGCCACCGCGGCCGCCCGCCGAGCAAAGCGCGCGGGTTGAGTCGCGCGGGCCGCGCCCTCCCCACCCCAGGCACCACGATCATGGAGGTCCGATGAGCATCAACCGACGAACCGCCCTCGGCGCGGTCACCGCCACGGGTGCCGGCGCGCTGTCCGCGTGCGGCGGCGAGGAACAGCAGCCCCGCGAGCCCGGTGGCAAGGACGGTGAGCTGCGCCTGCCCACCTCCGACGTCCCCGAAGGGGGCGGCGTGGTGCGTGAACGCGTCGTCGTCACGCAGCCGAGGTCCGGCACGTTCGAGGCCTTCGACGCCACCTGCCCGCACCAGGGCTGCGCGGTCGACGAGGTGACCGAGAAGGCCATCGTCTGCCCCTGCCACGGCAGCGAGTTCGACCCGACCGACGGCTCGGTCACCCACGGTCCCGCCGAGAAGGGCCTGACCCGGATGAAGGCGACCGTCAAGGGCGACGAGGTCGTCGTCTCCTAGTGTCCGCCCGTGGCTGATCCCTCGACCTACAGGCCCGCGGCGGGGTCCATCCCGACCGACCCGGGGGTCTACCGCTTCCGTGACCAGCACGGGCGGGTCATCTACGTCGGCAAGGCGAAGTCGCTGCGCTCCCGGCTGTCCTCCTACTTCCAGGACATCTCGGCGCTGCACCCGCGCACCGCGACGATGGTGCGCACCGGTGCGAGCGTGGAGTGGACGGTCGTCGCCAACGAGGTGGAGGCGCTGCAGCTGGAGTACTCCTGGATCAAGGAGTTCGCCCCCCGCTTCAACGTCAAGTACCGCGACGACAAGTCCTACCCCTACCTCGCGGTGACGATGGGTGAGGACATCCCCCGTGCCCAGGTCATGCGTGGCGCCAAGCGCAAGGGGACGCGCTACTTCGGCCCCTACACCCACGCCTGGGCGATCCGGGAGACCCTCGACCTGCTCCTGCGGGTCTTCCCGGTGCGCACCTGCAGCAAGGGTGTCTTCAAGCGGGCCGAGCAGTCCGGCCGGCCCTGCCTGCTCGGGTACATCGACAAGTGCTCGGCACCGTGCGTCGGTCGGGTCACGCCCGAGGAGCACCGGGAGCTGGCCGAGGAGCTGTGCGACTTCCTCGCCGGCAACACCGGCCGATTCGTGCGACGGCTGGAGCGCGAGATGAAGGCGGCCGCGGCCGACCTCGACTTCGAGCTGGCCGCCCGGCTCCGCGACGACGTCGCTGCCCTGACCAAGGCCCTCGAGAAGTCGGCCGTCGTGCTCCCGGACGGCACCGACGCCGACGTCTTCGCCCTCGCGGACGACGAGCTCGAGGTCGCGATCCAGGTCTTCCACGTGCGGGGCGGACGCATCCGCGGCCAGCGAGGCTGGGTCGCGGAGAAGGAGGCCGAGGACCTGCCGGTGATCGTCGAGCACCTGCTCCAGCAGGTCTACGGCGGCGAGGACGTGCCCAAGGAGGTCCTCGTGCCGGTGCTGCCCCCGCAGGAGGACGACGTCGCTGCCTGGCTGAGCGAGCGAAGGGGGAGCCGCGTCGACCTGCGCGTGCCGCGGCGGGGCGACAAGCGGGTCCTGATGGAGACGGTGGAGCGCAACGCCACCCAGTCCCTCGCGAGGCACAAGGTGGCCCGGGCCGGGGACCTCACCGCCCGCAGCCAGGCCCTCGAGGACCTCCAGGAGGCCTTCGGCCTCGCGGAGGCACCCCTGCGCATCGAGGGATACGACATCGCCCACGTCCAGGGCAGTGACGTCGTCGGGTCCATGGTCGTCTTCGAGGACGGCATCCCGCGCAAGGCCGAGTACCGCAGGTTCATCGTCCGCGGGGACGTCGACGGCCGGACCGACGACACGGCGTCGATGCACGAGGTGCTCACGAGGCGCTTCTCCCGCCACCTCAAGGAGCAGGGCCGCACTGGTGTGGAGCCGGACACCGGGGAGGCGCGGCGCTTCGCCTACCCGCCGAACCTCGTCGTCGTCGACGGTGGGGCGCCGCAGGTCGCCGCCGCCCAGCAGGTCCTTGACGAGCTCGGCGTCGACGACGTGGCGCTCGTGGGGCTCGCCAAGCGCCTCGAGGAGGTCTGGCTGCCGGGGGAGGACCACCCGGTGATCCTCCCGCGCAACAGCGAGGCCCTCTACCTGCTGCAGCGCCTCCGCGACGAGGCGCACCGCTTCGCCAACACGTTCCACCGGCAGCGGCGGAGCCGGTCGATGACCCGCAGCGCGCTGGACGGCGTGCCCGGCCTGGGCGAGGCCCGGCGCAAGGCGCTGCTGGCGAAGTTCGGCTCCGTGAAGCGGGTCCGGGCCGCCAGCGTGGAGGAGCTGGCCGGGACCCACGGGATCGGCCCTGCCCTCGCCGAGCGGATTGCGGCAGAGTTGGCCACGAAGGAGAGCAGCCCCGCCGTGAACCTCACCACCGGTGAGGTCATCGACGAAGGAGACGACAGTGACTGAGGCAGTGCCAGCGCAGGAGGACGAGACCCCCGAGCTCGTCGTCGTCACCGGCATGAGCGGGGCAGGTCGCTCGACCGTGGGCAATGTCATGGAGGACCACGGCTGGCACGTCATCGACAACCTGCCCATCGCCCTGCTGCCCGAGCTGCTGAAGCTCGCCGATGCCCCACGCTCGCCGACCACACCCGCATCGCCCATGACCCGTCGGCCGACCCGCATCGGGATCGTCGTGGACGTGCGTGCCCACGGCTTCGAGACCCTCGTCTCCTCGCTGCAGACGCTGCGGGACCGGGGCTGGCGCACCCGGGTGGTCTACCTCGAGGCGACGAACGAGGCTTTGGTGCGCCGCTTCGAGAGCGTGCGGCGCCCCCACCCGCTCCAGGGCCAGGGCCGACTGCTGGACGCCATCCTGCGCGAGCGCGAGGTCCTCGCGCCGGTGCGTGGCGCGGCGGAGATCGTCGTGGACACATCGGGACTCAACGTCCACCAGCTCAGCCGCAAGACCAGCCCGATCTTCATGTCCCGGAGCGCGGAGCGGGTACGCTTCGCCGTGCTCTCCTTCGGCTTCAAGTACGGCGTCCCGCTGGATGCCGACTTCGTCTTCGACCTGCGGTTCCTGACCAATCCGCACTGGGTCCCCGAGCTGCGGCCGTACACCGGTCGAGAGCGGCAGGTCTCCCGGTACGTGCTGGGCCAGCCGGGGGCGAGGGAGTTCATCGACGGGGTCGGCACCCTGATGCAGCCCGTGATCGCCGGGTACCTGCGTGAGAACCGCCGCTACGCGACCATCGCCGTCGGCTGCACCGGCGGGAAGCACCGTTCCGTTGCCGTCGCCGAGGTACTCGCGGCCGAGCTGCGGTCCGAGGAGGTGGCGACCTTCGTCGTCCACCGCGACCTGGGGCAGGAGTGAGCATGACCGACTCGCTGCGGACATCCCGCGTGGTCGCCCTCGGAGGAGGCCACGGACTCGCGGCCTCGCTCTCCGCCCTTCGCCTCGTGTGCGAACAGGTGACCGCCATCGTCACGGTCGCCGACAACGGCGGGTCCTCGGGGCGGTTGCGCGGGGACTACGGTGTGCTGCCACCCGGGGACCTGCGGATGGCGGTGACCGCCCTCTGCGAGGACACCGAGTGGGGCCAGACGTGGAGCGACGTCCTGCAACACCGCTTCACCGGGGACGGCGACCTGGCCGGCCACTCCCTGGGCAATCTGCTCATCGTCGCCCTCTGGCAGCTGCACGAGGACCCGGTCACCGGCCTGGACCTCGTGGGGCGGCTGCTGAGTGCCCGGGGCAGGGTGCTGCCGATGGCGGCGGTGCCCCTCGACCTCGTGGCGGAGGTCAGCGGCCTGGACCCCACCGACCCGGCCGCGACGCGGACGGTGTCCGGTCAGGTCGCGATCGCCAGCACCGAGGGGCTCGTGGAGTCGGTGCGCCTCGTGCCGGAGGACCCGCCCGCCCGGCCGGAGGCGGTCGCGGAGGTGCTCGAGGCCGACAACATCATCCTGGGCCCGGGGTCGTGGTACACCTCCGTGCTCACCCACCTGCTCGTGCCGGGGCTGCGGCGGGCGCTGTGCACGACGCGGGCCCGCAAGGTGCTCACCCTCAACCTGGAGATGAACACCGCCGAGACCCGCGGCTTCTCGGCCACCCGGCACATCGAGACGCTGCACACCACGGCACCGGACCTGCGGATCGACACGGTGCTCGCGGACCCGCGGGCCATCGACTGCGAGCACCGCATGGCCGAGGCCTGCCGACGCCTCGGGGCAGAGCTGGTGGTCACACCGCTCGCACGTCCGGAGCGCGAGGGTGAGCACGATGCCCTACGTCTCGCGGCGGCCTATCGTGACATCCTTGGCTGAGCGGGACACCCACCGGAAGGAATCACCCACCATGGCCATGACCGACAAGGTCAAGGACGAGCTGAGTCGTCACGAGGTGACGCGCACCTGCTGCCGCAAGGCGGAGGTGGCAAGCCTCCTTCGATTTGCCGGAGGCCTGCACAAGGTCGGGCGGGAGATCGTCGTCGAGGCCGAGCTGGACACCGCCATGGCGGCCCGGAGGGTCCGCAAGGACATCCTCGACCTGTACGGCTACCGCTCCGAGTTGATGGTCCTGCAGGCAGGTGGGCTGCGCAAGAGCAGCCGCTACATCGTGCGGGTGAGCGCCGACGGCCAGGCCCTGGCCCGCCAGACCGGGCTCGTGGACGCCGAGCGGCGCCCGGTGCGAGGACTCCCGCCGCGCGTCGTCGGCGGTGGTGAGTGCGACGCCGAGGCGGCGTGGCGCGGGGCCTTCCTCGCCCACGGCTCGCTCACCGAGCCGGGACGCAGCTCCTCCCTGGAGATCACCTGCCCCGGTCAGGAGGCAGCCCTGGCCCTGGTGGGCGCCGCCCGCCGGCTCGGGATCGCGAGCAAGTCCCGTGAGGTCCGGGGCGTCGACCGCGTGGTGATCCGCGACGGTGACGCCATCGCTGCCATGCTGACCCGGCTGGGCGCCCACGACAGCGTCCTCGCCTGGGAGGAGCGGCGGATGCGCCGTGAGGTGCGGGCGACCGCCAACCGGCTGGCCAACTTCGACGACGCCAACTTGCGACGCTCCGCCCGCGCGGCCGTCGCGGCCGGCGCCCGTGTGCAGCGCGCCCTGGAGATCCTCGCCGAGGACGTCCCGGACCACCTGCGGGAGGCGGGCGAGCTGCGGCTGCGCCACAAGGAGGCCTCGCTGGAGGAGCTGGGCCAGCGTGCCGAGCCCCCCATGACCAAGGACGCCGTCGCCGGTCGGATCCGGCGGCTGCTCGCGATGGCCGACAAGCGTGCCGAGGACCTGGGCGTCCCCGGGACGGAGGCCTCCCTCACCTCGGACATGCTCGACGGCTGAGCGACGCCCGCTCCCCATGACCACAGCCGTCTCGAGGCATAGGGTGGGTAGGGACAACGGGCCCCGGTCCGCGCCGCAACCAGTTGGAGGCAGCATCGTGACAGTTCGCGTCGGCATCAACGGATTCGGTCGCATCGGTCGCAATTTCTTCCGGGCCGTCAGGGCCTCGGGGGCCGACGTGGAGGTCGTGGCCTTCAACGACCTGGGTGACGACACGACCCAGGCCCACCTGCTGAAGTACGACTCCGTCCTCGGCCGCTTCGACGGGGAGGTCTCCGTCGTCGAGGGCGGCATCGACGTCGACGGCTCGCGGATCCGATCCTTGGCGGAGACCGACCCGGCACGGCTGCCGTGGGACGACCTCGGTGTGGACGTGGTGCTGGAGTCCACCGGCCGCTTCACGGACGCCAATTACGCCCGGGCGCACCTCGAGGGCGGCGCGAAGAAGGTCGTCATCTCCGCCCCCGCCAAGAACGGCGACCTCACGGTCGTCATGGGCGTCAACGACGAGCGCTACGACCCGGCCCGGCACGACATCGTCTCCAACGCCTCCTGCACGACGAACTGCCTGGCGCCGATGGCAAAGGTCTTCAACGACGGTCTCGGCATCACCAGGGGCCTGATGACCACCATTCACGCCTACACCGCGGACCAGAAGCTCCAGGACGGGCCGCACAAGGACCTGCGGCGTGCCCGGGCGGCGGCCCTGAACATCGTGCCGACGACCACCGGCGCGGCCAAGGCGGTCTCGCTCGTCCTGCCGGAGCTGGAGGGCAGGCTGGACGGCTTCGCCTTCCGCGTCCCGGTCCCGACCGGCTCGGTCACCGACCTGACCTTCGAGGCGGGCAGGGAGACCTCGGCGACGGAGGTCAACGAGATCATGCGGGCGGCCGCGAGCGAGGGCCCGATGAAGGACGTCGTGAGCTACACCGACGAGCCGATCGTCTCCAGCGACATCGTGACCGACCCCGCCAGCTGCATCTTCGACGCCGGGATGACGCGCGTGATCGGCAACCAGGTCAAGGTCGTCGGCTGGTACGACAATGAGTGGGGCTACTCCAACCGCCTCGTCGACGTGGTGGGCCTGGTCGGCTCCGCCCGCTGAAGACCCCGTACACCGACCGACGGCAAGAAAGGCATCCGTGAAGACCATCGCTGACCTCGGCGACCTGCGTGGCCGACGTGTCCTCGTCCGCTCCGACCTCAACGTCCCGCTCGACGGGGAGCGGATCACCGACGACGGCCGCATCCGGGCATCGCTGCCGACGATCTCCACCCTGGCCGAGGCGGGGGCCCGCGTCGTCGTCTGTGCCCACCTGGGTCGCCCGAAGGGGGCCCCGGACCCCCAGTTCTCGCTGGCCCCGGTCGCGGCCCGGCTGGGTGAGCTCCTCGGGAGCGACGTGGCCTTCGCCACCGACACCGTGGGCGCCTCCGCCCGGGAGACCGTGGCCGGGCTCCGGGACGGCCAGGTCGCCGTCCTGGAGAACCTGCGTTTCAACCCCGGGGAGACGAGCAAGGACGAGTCCGAGCGCGGGGCCTTCGCCGACGAGCTGGCCTCCCTGGCCGATGCCTACGTCTCCGACGGCTTCGGGGTCGTGCACCGGGCCCAGGCCTCGGTCCTCGACATCGCGAAGCGGCTGCCGGCGACCGTCGGCGGCCTGGTCCAGACCGAGGTCGAGGTGCTGCGCCGGCTGACGAGCGACCCGCAGCGGCCCTACGCCGTCGTCCTCGGCGGCGCCAAGGTCAGCGACAAGCTCGGCGTCATCGACAACCTGCTGGGCACGGCCGACCGGCTGCTCATCGGGGGCGGCATGGTCTTCACGTTCCTCAAGGCACAGGGTCACGAGGTGGGCCGCAGCCTCCTCGAGGAGGACCAGCTGGAGACGGTGCGGGGGTACCTCGCCCGGGCCGAGCGGGACGGCGTCGAGATCGTCCTGCCGACCGACGTCGTGGCCGCCACCGAGTTCTCCGCGGACGCCGACCACGAGGTCGTGCCCGCCGGCGCGATCCCCGCCGACCGGATGGGCCTGGACATCGGCCCCGACTCGGCGAAGCTCTTCGCCGACCGGCTGGCCGACTGTCGTACGGTCTTCTGGAACGGGCCGATGGGGGCCTTCGAGATGGCGCCCTATGCGGCGGGCACGAAGGCGGTGGCCGAGGCCCTCGTCGCCGCGACCGCCGCCGGGTCACTCACCGTCGTCGGCGGCGGTGACTCCGCTGCCGCCGTGCGCCGGCTCGGCTTCGAGGACGACCAGTTCGGCCACATCAGCACGGGTGGCGGCGCCAGCCTCGAGTACCTCGAGGGCAGGGAGCTGCCCGGCCTGGCCGTGCACGAGGGCGAAGGAGGCCTGGGATGAGCGCGCGCACCCCGCTCATGGCGGGCAACTGGAAGATGAACCTCGACCACCTCCAGGGCACCCACCTGGTGCAGAAGCTGGACTGGACGCTCGAGGACGCCAGGCACGACCACTCCGAGGTCGAGGTCGTCGTGCTGCCCCCCTTCACCGACCTGCGTTCGGTGCAGACGCTGGTCGAGGGCGACCGGCTCCCGCTGCGCTACGGCGCCCAGGACCTCAGCCCGGAGGACTCCGGCGCACGGACGGGCGACATCTCCGGGGCCTTCCTCGCCAAGCTGGGCTGCACCTACGTGGTCGTCGGGCACAGCGAGCGCCGCGACGGCCACGGCGAGACCGACGAGGTCGTGGCCGCCAAGGCAGCGGCCGCCTTCCGGCACGGGCTCGTCCCCATCGTCTGCGTCGGTGAGGGGCTGGAGGTGCGTCAGGCGGGGGAGCACGTCGCCCACGTCACCGCGCAGGTCACCGGCAGCCTCGAGGGCATCACGGCCGAGCAGGCCGAGTCCGTCGTCATCGCCTACGAACCGGTGTGGGCCATCGGTACCGGTGAGGTGGCCACGCCGGAGGATGCCCAGGAGGTCTGCCGGGCCATCCGGGAGCAGCTCGTCTCGCTGTACTCGCAGGAGACCGCCGACCGGGTACGGGTGCTCTACGGAGGTTCGGTCAAGTCCGGCAACGTCGCGAACGTCATGGCCGGTGAGGACGTCGACGGCGCCCTCGTCGGGGGTGCGTCGCTGCAGGCCGAGGAGTTCGCCGCGATCTGCCGCTACCGCCAGCACCTCGGTGCCTGAGGTGGCGCGCCGGGGCCCGAAGGGGGCGGGTGGCGGGAGCCGCCGCTCCCGGGGAGTATCCTGCGTGGTGTCGCCGAGTCGGAACGGCGACACCCGCACCCGCGACGAGAAGGACCCAGAATCGTGAATGCCGTCCGCATCGGACTGCAGGTGATCCTCGTGCTCACCAGCCTGATCCAGACGCTGCTGATCCTCATGCACAAGGGGAAGGGCGGTGGCCTCTCAGAGATGTTCGGGGGCGGCATGTCGGCCTCGCTGGGCAGCTCGTCGGTGGCAGAGCGCAACCTGACCCGATTCACCATCGTGGTCGGCCTCATCTGGACCACGTCGATCGTGGGTCTGGGCCTCATCGACCGCTTCGACGCCTGAGCGTCCCGACCACCAGAGAGGCAGACGATGACGTCAGCTGGAAACGCGATCCGTGGCACCCGCATCGGGGCCGGTCCCTCCGGTGAGGGCGAGCGCGGTGAGCCTGCGCCCCGTCACCACGTCTCCTACTGGTGCGCGAACGGCCACGAGGTGCGTCCTTCCTTCTCGGTCGGTGAGGGGGTCCAGGTGCCCGACGAGTGGGAGTGCACCCGCTGCGGGCTGCCCGCCGGTCGTGACAAGGACAACCCACCCACCCCGCCGACGGCCGAGGTCTACAAGACCCATCTGGCGTACGTGAAGGAGCGCCGCTCCAGCTCGGAGGGTGCTGCGCTCCTGGACGAGCGACTCGAGGACCTGCGCAAGCGGGGCCTCATCCGCTGACGGGTCGCGCCGCCTCGTCGACCAGCCACAGGGTCGCCCTCCGGCCCGTCACCTGCGTCGCCGTGCTCCGCTCCGCGGGAGCACCGTCCAGCCCGTCGCGTACGGCAGCGGACTTGTCCTGCCCCGAGACGAGGAACCACACCTGCTCGCTGCGCGAGAGGCACTCGATCGTCAGTGACACCCGCTCCGGCGGCGGCTTGGGGGAGTCGTGCACACCGACCGCGACCGCATCCGAGGTCAGCTGCGCCGGGTGGCCGGGGAAGAGCGAGGCGACGTGCCCGTCCGGGCCGACCCCGAGCATGACGACGTCGAAGTCGCCGGTCCCGCGGGCCTGCACGACCCGCGCGTACTCCGCCGCGGCCTCCTCTGGTGAGTCCGACTCGTCCGGGCCGGGCACCCGGTGGACGAGATCGGGGTCGAGCCCGAGGCGGCGGATGCCGGCCTCGTCCGCCTGGGTGTCGTTGCGCTCCGGATGCCCTCGCGGCAGCCAGCGCTCGTCGCCCCACCACACCTGTACCCGGCGGGGGTCGACGGCGGCCCACGCGGGCTCGACGAGCAGGGCGGCGATCGTCAGGCCTCCCATGGAGCCGCCCGTGAGGCTGATCTCCGCGAGCTCCTTGCGAGCCTGCGCGTCGAGCACGGCCGTGGCCAACCGGGCGGCGATCCCCGACGCGAGCGCCTCCTTGTCCGGGTGCGGTACCAGCACGGGCGACGACATCCCCTCACTCCTTCGCTTCGTCCGTCCCGTCCCGGGCGGCCTTCGTGGCCAGCTTCCGACGGGCGGCACCCTTGACGGTGTCCGTGTCGCTGCCGGCCTCCTCGGGGAACGCCTCGACCATCGCATTCCGGATGCTGGAGTCGGACTCCTCGGCGAGCTGCTCGGTGACCTCCCTCGCCTCGCTGGGGGAGGGGACGATGCCCGCCCGCACCGCGTCGGTCATCGTCATCCGGCGTCGGGTGATCCCGCCCCACCCCACCGTGAGGGCATCGGCGTAGACCTCGTCCGGGTCCAGCCGCCGCAGCTCGTCGGCCAGGCACTCGGCGTCGCTGCGGGGGGCCATGGCGATCCCGCGCTGGGGCTGTCCCGGCTGCTCCAGCGTGGCAGTGTCGGTGCCGCGGGGCCGGACCAGGTCGATGGGTCCGGACTCCCGCTCGAGCCGGACGCTGACGACGCCGGTGCCGGCACGCGAGCGCACGAGCGAGACCGGGCAGTCGAGCCGGTGTCGCAGCCAGCCAGCGAGCAGGTCCGCCGAGGGCGAGTCCTTCCCGCCGACGACCGTCGCGGCCGTGACCGGCTCGAAGGGGGCCCGGTCCAGCGTCGTCGCCAGCAGCCCGCGCCACAGCGTGATCCGCGACCAGGCCAGGTCGGTGTCGCCGGGGGTGTAGGTCCGGGACAGTCGCCGCAGCGTCGTCTGGATGTTGTCGGTGACCGCACAGTCGGTGACCCGCCGCTGGGCCATCGCCCCGACGGGGTCGGCGTGCGGGTCCTTCGGGGGTTCGTGCGGCCACCAGGCGACGATGGGGGAGTCCGGGAGCAGCAGCGGGGTGACGACGCTGCGGGGGTGGCGCACGAGCTCGCCGTAGAGGCGCAGCACGACCACCTCGGAGGCGCCGGCGTCACCGCCGACCCGTAGCTGGGCGTCGAGACGGGCCTTGCCGCGGGGGTTGGCGAGGATGACGCACACGATCCGTGCCGGGTGCTGGTGGCTCGCCTGGTTGGCGACGGTCAGCGCCGCCTCGGCGTGGCCCTCGTCGACGACGACGACGAGGGTGAGGACCCGGCTGAGCGCCATCGCGCCGACGTCCTCACGGATCTCTATGATCCGCTGACCGATCTCCTTGGTCGTGGCCTCGGGCAGGTCGATGATCACGGCAGCCTCCAGGTGCGTCCGTCGCGCTCCATCATGGCATCGGCGGCGGACGGGCCCCAGGTGCCGGCCGGGTACTGCTCGACGTCCCCGGTGCGGTCCCAGTACTCCTCGATGGGGTCGAGGATCCTCCAGGAGAGCTCGACCTCCCGGTGGCGGGGGAAGAGCGGCGGGTCGCCGAGCAGCACGTCGAGGATGAGTCGCTCGTAGGCCTCCGGGCTGGACTCGGTGAAGGCCCGCCCGTAGCCGAAGTCCATCGTGACGTCGCGCACCTCCATCTCGTTGCCGGGGACCTTCGCCCCGAAACGCATGGTCACCCCTTCGTCCGGCTGGACCCGGATCACCACGGCGTTCTGCCCCAGCTCCTCGGTCTCGGTGTCGGTGAAGGGCAGGTGCGGGGCCCGCTTGAAGACGACGGCGATCTCGGTGACGCGGCGTCCCAGCCGCTTGCCGGTGCGCAGGTAGAAGGGCACGCCCGCCCAGCGGCGGGTCGCCACGTCCAGGCGCATGGCGGCATAGGTCTCCGTCGTGGAGTCCGCGGCGACACCGTCCTCCTGCAGGTAGCCGGTGACCTTCTCCCCGCCCTGCCAGCCTGCGGCGTACTGGCCCCGGACGGTGTCGGCGGCGAGGTCCTCGGGCACCCGCACCGCGGCGAGCACCTTCTCCTTCTCCGCGCGCAGCGAGTCGGCGTCGAAGCTCGTCGGCTCCTCCATGGCGGTGAGCGCCAGGAGCTGGAGCAGGTGGTTCTGGATGACGTCGCGTGCCGCGCCGATGCCGTCGTAGTAGCCGGCGCGGCCGCCGATGCCGATGTCCTCGGCCATCGTGATCTGGACGTGGTCGACGTAGTGGCTGTTCCAGACCGGCTCGAACATCTGGTTCGCGAAGCGCAGCGCGAGCAGGTTCTGGACCGTCTCCTTGCCGAGGTAGTGGTCGATGCGGAAGATCGAGTCGGGCGGGAAGACCGCCTCGACGATCTCGTTGAGCTCCTGGGCGCTCGAGAGGTCGTGCCCGAAGGGCTTCTCGATGACGACCCGGCGCCAGGACTCCTCGGTGCCCGCGGTCAGGCCGCTGCGCTTGAGCTGCTCGCAGACCGTGGAGAAGGAGCCCGGCGGGATCGAGAGGTAGAAGGCGTGGTTGCCACCCGTCCCGCGCTGCTCGTCCAGCTCGCGCACGGTCTCGGCGAGCAGGTCGAAGGCCGCGTCGTCGTCGAAGACCCCCGGCACGAAGCGGAAGCCCTCGGACAGCGAGCGCCACACCTCGTCCCGGAAGGGCGTGCGCGCGTGCTCCTTGACGGCCTCGTAGACGACCTTGCCGAAGTCCTGGTCCTCCCAGTCCCGCCGGGCGAAGCCGACGAGCGAGAACCCGGGCGGGAGCAGGCCCCGGTTGGCCAGGTCGTAGATCGCCGGGAGCAGCTTCTTGCGGGCGAGGTCCCCGGTGACGCCGAAGAGCACGAGGCTGCACGGGCCGGCGATGCGCGGCAGCCGCTTGTCGCGCGTGTCGCGCAGCGGGTTCTCGTGCGGGGTCACGCGGGCGGGGCTCACGCGGCCCCTCCCCGGCCGTGGCGAAGGGCGTCACGCACCTGCCGCAGGCCCTCGTCGTGGTCGGTCAGGTGGAGCACGAGGACCGGGCGGTCCCGGTCGGCGAGGACGGAGGCGTCCCCCTTCGCCTGGGCAGCGATGAACTCGGCCAGGGTGAAGTCGCGGCCGGGGACCGACAGGTCCTCCCGCGGGGTGTCGGTGATCTGCAGGTAGGCGCCGACCGGCGGTCCGCCCTTGTGGTACTGCCCGGTCGAGTGCAGGAAGCGCGGCCCCCACCCGAAGGTCACCGGGCGGGCCAGCCGCTCGCCGAGCGGGCCGACGACGTCGGCGAGGTCGGCGTCGGCCTCGCGGTCGAGGTAGGCCATGACGGCCAGGTAGCCCTGCTCACCCACCTGCCCCAGGAGCGCGGTGACGGCCTCCTCGATGCTGCGGGCGCCGCCGAGCCAGTCACCCCCGTGGTGGCGGATCTCCACGGCCCCGTCGACGGCGTCGGGCGGGGTCTGCCCGCCGGCGGATCCACCCATGAGGTCACGGGCGGCCTGCTTGGCGCTCTCGACGTCGGGCTGGTCGAAGGGGTTGATCCCGAGCAACCGTCCTGCCACGGCGACGGCCACCTCCCAGAGGAGGAACTGGGCGCCCAGGGAGCCGGCGACGTCGACGACCGACGAGTCGGCCGGTGGCTCCGGCGCCTCCTCGTCGGGGTCCTCCGGCAGCAGCCGCACGAGAGTCGCGTCCTCGGGGGGCGTGGTCCCCGTCGGCGCGTCGCGGACCACCGGCAGCAGGCCGGTGCCCTCCTTGCCGGTGGACTCGGCGATGAGCTGCTCCGCCCAGTCCGCGAGACCGCGCGCCTGCGTCCCGTGGTCGACGAGGTACAGCTTGTCGCGAAGGGGGTCGGTCCCGGCGAGCGCCGCCCCGAGCCGCAGCCCCGGGTTGGCCTCGTCGTCCTCGGCGAGCAGGTCGCTCACGGCCTCCGCGTCCTCGAGCAGTGCCTCGACGTCCGCGCCGGCCAGGCCCGAGGGCACCAGGCCGAAGGCGGTGAGCGCGGAGTAGCGCCCACCGACCCCCGGGTCGGCGGTCACGAGACGGTAGCCCTTCTCACGCGCCTCGGTCTCGAGCGGGCTGCCGGGGTCGGTCACGACGATCACGCGCCCGGCCGGGTCGATGCCCGCCTGGCTGAAGGCCTCCTCGAGGACCCGCTTCTGGGAGTCGGTCTCGACGGTGGAGCCGGACTTGCTGGAGACCACGATCGCGGTCCGGTCCAGATCGGTCGCCGCGGCCCGTACCCGGTCGGGGTGGCTGGAGTCCAGGATGACGATCGGCACGTCCGCGGTCGCGCAGATGACCTCTGGCGCGAGGGAACTGCCGCCCATGCCGCACAGCACGATCCGGTCCACGCCGGCCTCGCGCAGCTCGTCGCGGATCGCCGCGATCTGGCCGAGCAGGTGTCGCGAGGTGCGGTGCAGGCCGACCCAGGAGAGGCGCTTGCCGGCCTCCTGCTCGGCGGCCGCGCCCCACAGGGTGGGGTCCTGCTCGAAGAGCCGGCTCGCGAAGCCCGCCTCGAGAAGGCCCGGGACCCGGGCGGAGACGGCCTCCGCGGCTGCACCGGACGCGCCCACGGAGAGGGACGTCATCGGCCGACCTTGTCCAGCTCGTCCCGCACCCCGGAGAGGAGCTCGGTCCAGGACTGCTCGAACTTCTCCACGCCCTCGCGCTCGAGGAGGTCGGTGACGTCGGTGTAGCTGACGCCGACCCGGTCGAGCGCATCGAGGTCGGCGGTCGCGGCCTCGTAACCGCCGGTCACGGTGTCACCGGTGATCTCGCCGTGGTCGATGGTCGCATCGAGGGTCTTCTCCGGCATCGTGTTGACGACGTCGGCGGCGACGAGCTCGGTGACGTACAGCGTGTCGGGGTAGTCGGGGTTCTTCACGCCGGTGGAGGCCCACAGCGGGCGCTGGCGGCGTCCCCCTTCGGCCTCCAGCCGCTGCCACCGGGGCGTGGCGAAGACCTCCTCGTAGGCCTGGTAGGCCAGCCGCGCGTTGGCGACACCGGCCCGCCCACGCAGCGCGAGGGCCTCGTCGCTGCCGATGGCCTCGAGCCGCTTGTCGATCTCGGTGTCGACGCGCGAGACGAAGAAGGAGGCCACGGAGTGGATCCTCGAGAGGTCGTGACCGGCCTCCAGCGCGCCCTCGAGTCCCTCGAGGAAGGCGTTCATCACGGCGCGGTAGCGCTCGAGGCTGAAGATCAACGTGACGTTGACGCTGATGCCGGCGGCGAGGGTGCGGGTGATGGCGGGCAGGCTGGCCTCGGTCGCAGGGATCTTGATGTAGACCTGCGGGCGGTCGACGGTGTCGGAGAGCCGGCGGGCCATCGTCGCGGTGGCCTCGGCGTCCTGGGCGAGGCGGGGGTCGACCTCGATCGAGACCCGGCCGTCGACGCCGTCGGTGGCGTCGTGGATCGGGGCGAGGATGTCGCAGGCCTCACGGACGTCGTCGGTGGTCACCGCGAAGACCGCCTCGTCGACGTCCTTGCCGGCCGCTGCCAGTTCCTTGAGCTGCTCGGTGTAGGCCTCCCCGTCGGAGATGGCCTTCTGGAAGATGGAGGGGTTCGTCGTCACGCCGACGACGCCCTTGCCGTCGATGCGCTCCTGCAGACCACCGGAGCGCAGCATGTCGCGGCTCAGGTCGTCCAGCCAGACCGACACCCCGGACTCGGCGAGTGCCTGCACTGCTGCGGGCTTGGTGGGAAGCGTGCTCACGAGATCATCCCTTTGCGTTCTTGATGGAGGTCCTGGCCGCCTTGACGACGGCCGCAGGAGTGATGCCGAACTTCTCGTAGAGGGTGGCGACGTCGGCGGAGGCCCCGAAGTGGTCGATGCCCACGCTCTCACCGGCCTCGCCGATGAGGTCCCGCCAACCGAAGGGGGTGGCGGCCTCGACCGAGACCCGCGCCCGGACCTCGGGCGGCAGCACCTTGTTGCGGTACGCCCTGGTCTGGCGCTCGAACCACTCGCGGCAGGGCATGGAGACCACGCGGGTGCCGATGCGCGCCTTCTCCAGGGTGGCCCGCGCCTCGAGGGCGATGGCCACCTCGGTACCGGTGGCCACGAGGATCACCTCGGGGATCTCGGTGCTGGACTCGGCGAGCACGTAGGCGCCCTTGGCCGCCCCCTTCGCAGAGGCGTGCTCGCTGCGGTCGATGACGGGGGTGCCCTGGCGGGAGAGCGCGAGACCGGCGGGCCGGGAGTTCTTGAGCACCTGGCCCCAGCACACGCTCACCTCGTTGGCATCGCCGGGGCGCACGACGTCGAGGCCGGGCATCGCCCGCAGCGCGGCGAGGTGCTCGATCGGCTGGTGCGTCGGGCCGTCCTCACCGAGGCCGATGGAGTCGTGCGTCCACACGTACGTCACCGGCAGCTGCTGGATCGCGGCCAGGCGCACTGCCGGACGCATGTAGTCGGAGAAGACGAGGAAGGTCCCGCCGTAGACGCGGGTCAGGCCCTCGAGGGCGATGCCGTTCATCACCATGCCCATGCCGTTCTCACGGATGCCGAAGTGCAGCGTGCGGCCGTACTCGTCGCCCGGGAAGGCGGCGGTCTGCTTCCTCTTCGGGACGAAGGAGGTGGCCCCCTTCATCGTCGTGTTGTTCGACCCGGCGAGGTCGGCCGAGCCGCCCCACAGCTCCGGCATGACGTCGGCGAGGGCGCTGAGGACCTCACCGGAGGCCTTGCGGGTGGCCATCCCCTTCGCGTCGGCGGGGAAGGTCGGCAGCGCCTTGTCCAGGCCCGCGGGGACATCGGTGGCGGCGACGCGGTCGTAGAGCTCGGCGCGCTCCGGGTTGGCCTTGCGCCAGGCCCTCATCGCCTTGTCCCACTCCTTGTGGGCGGCCTTGCCGCGGGCCTTGACCTCGCGGGCGCGCTCGAGGACGGCCTTCTCGACGGCGAAGTCCTTCGCCGGGTCGAAACCGAGCAGCTCCTTGGTCGCGGCGACCTCGTCCTCGCCGAGGGCCGAGCCGTGGGAGGCGCCGGTGCCCTGCTTCTCCGGCGCGGGCCAGGCGATGATCGTGTGCAGCACGACGAGGGTCGGCGCGTCGGTGTTCTTCTTCGCCCTGGTGCAGGCGTCGAGGAGGGCGTCGACGTCCTCGACGTAGGAGTCGCCGGAGCCGTCGCCGCGCCAGTCCACCTCGATGACGTCCCAGCCGTAGGCCCGGTAGCGCATCGCCACGTCCTCGGAGAAGGCGATGTCGGTGTCGTCCTCGATGGAGATCTGGTTCGCGTCGTAGATGACGTTGAGGTTGCCCAGCTCCTGGTGGCCCGCCAGGGAGCTCGCCTCGGCGGAGACTCCCTCCTGCAGGTCGCCGTCGGAGGCGATGACCCACACGGTGTGGTCGAAGGGGGAGGTGCCCTTCTTCGCGTCCGGGTCGTAGAGGCCGCGCTGGCGGCGCTGGGCCATCGCCATGCCGACGGCGGAGGCGAGGCCGGACCCCAGCGGTCCCGTGGTGATCTCCACGCCCGGGGTGTGGTGGACCTCCGGGTGTCCGGGGGTCTGCGAGCCCCAGGTGCGCAGCTCCTTGAGGTCGCTCAGCGCCATCCCGTAGCCGGAGAGGAAGAGCTGGATGTACTGGGTGAGCGAGGAGTGGCCGCAGGAGAGGACGAAGCGGTCCCGGCCCGACCAGGAGGGGTCGCTCGGGTCGTGCGTCATGACGTTCTGGTAGAGCAGGTAGGCCGCCGGTGCCAGGCTCATCGCGGTGCCGGGGTGGCCGCTGCCGCAGCGCTGCACGGCGTCCGCGGCGAGGAGACGGGCGGTGTCCACGGCGCGCACGTCCAGGTCCGTCCAGCGGGCCTTCTTCGTCACCGGGCGGGCGAGGGCCTCCGAGCGCGAACCCGTGCCGGCCTTGCCGTTCGGGTTCGCGGAGGTCACGGTGCGGGTGCTGCCACCCGGGCGTACCCCCTTCGCCGCCTTCTTCGTCGCGGCCCTGGGGGAGGTGTCGGTGTCCGTGCTCACGGAATCCCTTTCTGGTTCATGACGCGTCGGTTCCGTGCCCCACACTAGTCGCGAGCAAGGTCACGTCCCACGTCGAAGGGGGCGGCCCCGATCCGTCCCCTGCCACGGTTAGACTGGATCCTGGGCCAGCGCCCCTGCGCGGCCGTACGAAACCCTGAAGGCAAAGGCAGTCCTTGACCACTCTCGAGTCGACGCGCGCGAAGACGCCGGCGGCCCATTCCTGGCGCCGGACGATCGGCGCCTACGTGGCGCTGACGAAACCGCGCATCATCGAGCTGCTGCTCGTGACCACCATCCCCGTGATGTTCCTGGCCGAGCGCGGCGTGCCCTCGCTGTGGCTGGTCGTGGCGACCTTCGTCGGCGGCAGCTTCAGCGCGGGGGCGGCGAACACCTTCAACATGATCTACGACCGGGACATCGACGCCCACATGGGGCGCACGGCCGGTCGACCGCTCGTGACGGGCGCGGTCACGCCCCGGGCGGCGATGGTCTTCGCCTTCGCGCTGACGATCCTCTCGACGGTGTGGCTGTGGGCCCTGGTCAACCCGCTCTCGGCGCTGCTCTCGCTCGCCGCGATCGCCCTGTACGCCGTCGGGTACACGATCCTGCTCAAGCGGCGCACCTCCCAGAACATCGTCTGGGGTGGTGTCGCCGGGTGCATGCCGGTCCTCATCGGCTGGTCGGCGGTCACGAACGCGGTGGAGTGGCCGGCGGTCATCCTCTTCCTCGTGATCTTCTTCTGGACCCCGCCGCACTACTGGCCGCTGTCGATGCGCTTCACCGAGGACTACGCGAACGTCGGTGTGCCGATGCTCCCGGTCGTCGAGCAGCAGACGACCGTCGCCAAGCAGATCGTCGCCTACTCCTGGGTGATGTTCGCGACCTCGCTGGCCCTCATCCCGGTCGCCCCGATGGGCTGGATCTACGTCGTGGCCGCCCTCGTCTCCGGTGGCCTGTTCGTCGGTGAGGCCCACCGGCTGCTCGCTGCCGCCAGGCGGGGGGCCGACCAGCGCACGCTGAAGCCGATGCGCCTCTTCCACTTCTCGATCACCTACGTCACCCTGCTCTTCCTGGGTGTGGCGATCGACCCGCTGCTCCACCTGCCGCTTCCCGGTCTCTCCTGACCGCAGGCTCGACCCGGCCCCGGGCGTATCTCGTCCGCGGTGGCGCGGGCACTGCCCTGTGCACCGGGTCTCCGCGCCCGCTGAATCACGGCGAGCCGGATGACCTCGCCCGCCCTCACGGATCGTGACCCGGTCGACCCGGCCCGGGTCGCGGGGGGGCGAAGGGAGCGCGCGTCGGCTCAGTCGCCGGCCACCGAGCCGCCGGCCGGCGAGTCGGTCGGTACCGGCTCCGCGGTCCGGGAGAGGACGAGCGCCCGGGCGATGGTGACCACGAGCAGCGAGGCGCCGAGCATGTGGGCCAGCACGAGCACCTCCGGCAGCCCCGTGAGGTACTGCACGTAGCCGATGAGGCCCTGGGCGAGCGTGACGACCAGGACGAGGCCCCAGGCCCGCGTGGGGCGGGGGCTGCGGCTGGTGAGGCGGGCACCGAGCCACACCGCGATCACGAGGCCGGTGAAGAGCATCACCGCGTCGGCGTGCAGCCAGGAGATGGTCCGTGGGTCGAAGCCGGTGCGCGCCGGCGCCTCGGCGTCCCCGGAGTGCGGCCCGGAACCGGTGACGACCGTCCCCAGGGTGAGCACGACCCCGGCGAGCACGCAGACGGCCCAGGCCGCGCGGTCCACGAGCGGGTGCACGAGGGAGGTCGTCGCCCCGGCGGGGCGGGCGTGGCGCCAGTACAGCCACGTCGCGACCCCGACGAGGGCCATCGAGCACAGGAAGTGGAAGGCGACGATCCAGGGGTTGAGCCCGGTGAGCACGGTGATGCCGCCGACGATCGCCTGGGCGGCGACGCCGGCGAGGACGACCCACGTGCCCCGGATGAGCTCCGGGCGGTCCCGGGCCCAGCGGTAGAGTGCGATGAGCAGCACGAGGGCGACGATGCCGACCAGCCCGGTGAGCGTCCGGTTGCCGAACTCGATGAACTTGTGGATGCCCTGCTCCTGCTCGTGCGTCGGCACGTAGGAGCCGGGCACGCACTGCGGCCAGGTCGGGCAGCCCAGGCCGCTGCCGGTGAGCCGGACGAGGCCACCGGTGACGACGATGAGGACCTCGACGAGCAGGTTGAGCAGCAGGAGACGACGCAGCCAGCGCGTGCGGGCGGGAGGAGCTTCGGGCACGCCACCACGGTAGGTGTGCCTCCCGGTGCGGGCGGAGTCGGGGGTGACGGTCATCGGGGCCCTCGTCGGGTCAGTCCCGCCACCGGAAGGAGCGGGAGACGAGCAGGCTGAGGCCGAGGCCCCAGAGAATCAGGACGCCCCACTCGAGCAGCGGCAGGTCGCCGTGGCCGAGGCCGCCCCGGAGGGCGTCGCCGAGGGCGCCGGAGGGCAGCCAGCGCACGACCTCGCCGAGCGACCCGTAGGTCGACCCGGGCAGCAGCAGACCGCCGACGCCGGCGAGCAGCACCCAGACGAGGTTGGCCAGGGCGAGCACCGCCTCGGCGCGCAGCGTCCCCGCGATCAGCAGCGCGAGGGCCACGAAGACCCAGACGCCGAGGACCGCGCTCACGGGGGAGAGGAGCAGCCCGACCCCGTCGGGCCGCCAGCCGAGCCCGACACCGAGCAGAGCGAGCAGGACGAGCTGGCCGAGCGTCACCGCCGCGACGGCCACGGCCTTGCCGGCGAGCAGCCCGTCGCTGCCGACCGGTGTGGTCGCGGTGAAGCGCAGCACGCCGTAGCGGCGGTCGAAGCCGGTCTGGATCGCCTGTCCGGTGAAGGCGGTGGACACGACGGCGAGGGCGAGCACCCCGGGGACGACGACGGCCACCCGGGGGGCGCCGAGGTCGGGGTAGGGGGCCAGGGAGAGCCCGACCATGGCCAGGGCGGGGAGCACGAGCGAGACCAGCAGCTGCTCGCCGTTGCGCAGCAGCGTGCCGGCCTCGAAACGGGCCTGGGCCAGGACCCGGGCGGTCCGGGGGCTGGCGTTCGACGTGCCCGGGGGGCGGGTGTCAACGGGCACGGCGGCCTCCGGTGAGTGCGAAGTAGGCGTCTTCGAGGCGCTCGCCCCCGGCCACCACCGCGGGGGTGCCGTCGGCGACGACGCGGCCGCGGTCGAGGATCACGACCCGGTCCGCGAGGCGCTCGGCCTCTTCGAAGCCGTGCGTGGTGACGACGAGGGTGGAGCCCCCTTCGGCCCGCTCGCGCAGCAGGTCCCACACGTCGAGGCGGGCGTGCGGGTCCAGACCTGCGGTCGGTTCGTCGAGGAAGGCGACCTCCGGGTCGCCGGCGAGAGCGGCGGCGAGTGCCACGCGCTGGCGCTGCCCGCCGCTCAGCCGGCGCACCGGGGTACGGGCGAAGGGGGCCAGCCCCAACCTGTCGCGCAGCTCGGCCACGCGGGTGCGGGAGTAGAGACGGGACAGGTGGTCCAGCAGGCGGTCGGCGGAGACGCTCTGCGGCAGCCCGCCGTCCTGGAGCATGACACCCACGCGGGAGCGGTGGTCCGCGTCCGCCCGCCACGGGTCGGTGCCGAGCACCCGGCAGCTGCCGCCGTCGGGGCGCTGCAGCCCCTCGAGGCACTCGATGGTCGTCGTCTTGCCGGCGCCGTTGGGTCCCAGCACGCAGGTGATCTCACCCGCGGCGGCAGCCCACGTCGCCCCGTCCACGGCGACGGCATCACCGAAGACGCGGCGCAGGTCCTCCACGACGACGGCACGAGTCACGGACGTGCAGTCTAGGCAGACCGGCTGGGACCCCGACGTTAGGGATGCCTTTGTTGTGCCCGAGAAATAATTACGTAACATGGATGTGTGGTTAATGCAGCGCACGCTCCGCGGTCGTCGCCGGACGACCTCGGTCGTGATGCCCGTACGCGGGATCGCGTCCTGGCGGCGATCACCGAGCTCGGCCCGATCACGGCCGCCGAGCTCGCCGCCCAGCTCGGCCTGACCGCGACCGGGGTGCGCCGCCACATCGACCAGCTCGCCGCGGAGGGTGCGGTGACCGGGCGGGCCCGGTCCACCCGTGGCCGGGGCCGCGGTCGACCCGCCCGCGAGTGGGTCGTCGGCGACACCGGGCACTCCCACCTGCCCACCGACTACGACGTGCTGGCCACCGACGCCGTCCGCTTCCTGCGGGAGACCTCCGGCGACGACGCCGTGCGCGCCTTCGCCGACCAGCGGGTCACCGAGATGGAGCAGCGGTGTCTCTCCCGGGTCGAGGCCGCCGGCACCGACCCGGGGGCCCGCACCGAGGCCCTCGTCGACGCCCTCCGGGAGGAGGGCTACGCTGCGACCGCCCGACCCGTCGGCGAGGACGGTGTCGTCGGGGTCCAGCTGTGCCAGGGCCATTGCCCCGTCCAGCACGTCGCCTCCGAGGCACCCGAGCTGTGCGAGGCCGAGGCCGAGGCCTTCAGCCGGTTGCTCGGGGTCCACGTCCAACGACTGGCCACGCTCGCCCAGGGCAACCACGTCTGTACCACCTTCGTCCCCACGCCGGGGGCGGCAGCATCCGATCAAGGAAGGTCCACCCGATGAGCACGAACATCGAAGAGCTCAACCCAGGGCTCAAGGATTTCGGCCGTTACGAGTACGGCTGGTCCGACAGCGACGCCGCGGGCTCCTCGGCCAAGCGTGGCCTGAACAATGCGGTCGTCGAGGACATCTCCGAGCGCAAGTCCGAGCCGGAGTGGATGCGTGAGCGCCGCCTGAAGGCGCTGCGCCTCTTCGACAAGAAGCCCATGCCCACGTGGGGCAGCGACCTCTCCGGCGTCGACTTCCAGAACATCAAGTACTTCGTGAAGTCGACGGAGAACCAGGCCAGCTCCTGGGAGGACCTGCCCGAGGACATCCGCACCACCTACGACCGGCTGGGCATCCCCGAGGCGGAGAAGCAGCAGCTCGTCGCCGGTGTGGCGGCGCAGTACGAGTCCGAGGTCGTCTACCACCAGATCCGCGAGGACCTGGAGGAGCAGGGCGTCATCTTCGTCGACACCGACTCCGGGCTGCGCGAGCACGAGGACCTCTTCCGGGAGTACTTCGGCACCGTGATCCCGTCCGGTGACAACAAGTTCGCCGCCCTGAACACCGCCGTGTGGTCCGGTGGCTCCTTCATCTACGTGCCGCCGGGCGTGCACGTCGAGATCCCGCTGCAGGCCTACTTCCGGATCAACACCGAGAACATGGGCCAGTTCGAGCGGACGCTGATCATCGCCGACGAGGGAAGCTACGTCCACTACGTCGAGGGCTGCACCGCGCCGGTCTACACCACCTCCTCGCTGCACAGCGCGGTCGTGGAGATCGTCGTGAAGAAGAACGCCCGGGTGCGGTACACGACCATCCAGAACTGGTCGAACAACGTCTACAACCTCGTCACCAAGCGCACCTCGGTCGCCGAGGGCGGCACGATGGAGTGGGTCGACGGCAACATCGGCTCCAAGGTGACGATGAAGTACCCGGCCTGCTTCCTGCTCGGCGAGCACGCGAAGGGCGAGACCCTCTCCGTGGCCTTTGCCGGCGAGGACCAGCACCAGGACGCGGGGGCCAAGATGGTCCACGCGGCCCCGAACACCTCGAGCTCGATCGTCTCCAAGTCCGTCGCCCGCGGCGGTGGACGCACCTCCTACCGCGGCCTGGTCCAGGTCCTCGAAGGGGCGAAGAACTCCAAGTCCAACGTCGTCTGCGACGCGCTGCTCGTCGACACGATCAGCCGCTCGGACACCTACCCGTACGTCGACGTGCGGGAGGACGAGGTCCAGATGGGCCACGAGGCGACGGTCTCCAAGGTCTCCGCGGACCAGCTCTTCTACCTGATGTCCCGCGGGATGAACGAGGAGGAGGCGATGGCGATGATCGTGCGCGGCTTCGTCGAGCCCATCGCCAAGGAGCTGCCGATGGAGTACGCCCTCGAGCTCAACCGCCTCATCGAACTCCAGATGGAAGGAGCCGTTGGCTGATGAGCCTGCTGGCTGACACCTCGAGCCGCGAGGCTCACACCCACTCCGCCGAGACGATGGTCCCGGACGCCTCCCGGGGCGAGCGCACCCGGTCCTGGGAGGTCGCGGACTTCCCCGTGCCGACCGGCCGCGAGGAGGACTGGCGCTTCACCCCGGTGAACCGGCTGACCGACCTCTTCGCCGAGGACGGCACCACCGGTGAGCTGCAGGTCGAGCACGTCCTGCCGAAGGGGGTGACCCGCACCACGCTCCCCAAGGAGGAGTGGCGTGCGGGCGCCCAGGCGCCCGCCGACCGCGCCGCGGTCGTCGCCGCGGCCGGCAGCGAGGAGGTCACCGTCCTGGACATCCCGGCCGAGGCCGAGCTCACCGAGCCGGTGCGCATCCGCCTCTCCGGTCAGGGCGGCGGCATCGCCCGCTCGGTCCACCAGGTGCGTGCGGGAGCCTTCTCCAAGGCGACCGTGGTCATCGAGCACTCCGGCAGCGCGGACTACAACGAGCTGTTCGGTGTGAGTGCCGGCGACGGTTCCCAGCTGACGATCGTCACCGTCCAGGACTGGCAGGACGACAGCCGTCACCTGGCCCAGCAGGACATGGTCATCGGCCGGGACGCCTCCGTGCGCCACATCGCCGTGACCATCGGTGGCGGCATCGTCCGGCTGAACACCAACGCCTCCTACACCGGGCCCGGTGGCTCGTTCGAGGGCTTCGGGGTGTACTTCGCCGACTCGGGGCAGCACCTCGAGCACCGGCTCTTCGTCGACCACGAGGCGCCCCACTGCCACAGCAACGTGGAGTACAAGGGTGCTCTGCAGGGCGAGACCGCCCAGACGGTGTGGGTCGGCGACGTGCTCATCCGGGCCGAGGCCGAGGGCACCGACACCTACGAGCTGAACCGCAACCTCGTGCTCACCGACGGGGCCCGCGCCGACTCGGTGCCGAACCTGGAGATCGAGACCGGCGAGATCATCGGCGCCGGGCACGCGTCGACGACCGGCCGCTTCGACGACCTGCAGCTGTTCTACCTGCAGTCGCGGGGCGTCCCCGAGGACGTGGCCCGACGGCTCGTCGTGCGCGGCTTCTTCAACAGCATCGTCGCGCGGATCGGCGACCCCGAGATCAGTGACCGGATCATGGCCGCGATCGACGAGGAGCTGGCAGCCACGCCGGATGCGGAGGGGGCACAGGCATGAGCGCCGTGCCCGACGCGGACTTCGTCCGGGTCTGCCACCTCGACGAGCTCCCCGAGGAGGGGGCCGCCAAGGCCGAGGTGGCCGGCCGCACGATCGCGATGGTGCGGACCGAGGACGGCACCGTCCACGCGATCGACGACACCTGCACCCACGCGAACGTCTCCCTCTCCGAGGGCGACGTCGAGGGCAACACCCTCGAGTGCTGGCTGCACGGCTCGTGCTTCGACCTCACCTCCGGTGAGCCGACCATGATGCCGGCCACCGTGCCCGTCGCGGTGCACACCGTCCGCATCACCGAGGAGGGCGACGTCCTCGTCGCCCTCTCCGAGTAGACCGACTTTTTCTTCGAAGGAAAGAACAGACATGGCAACGCTTCAGATCACCGACCTGCACGTCAGCGTCGACACCGAGGACGGCCCGAAGGAGATCCTCAAGGGCGTCTCCCTGACCATCAACTCGGGTGAGACCCACGCGATCATGGGCCCGAACGGGTCCGGCAAGTCAACCTTGGCCTACTCCGTCGCCGGCCACCCGAAGTACACCGTGACCTCCGGCTCGATCACCCTCGACGGCGAGGACGTCCTCGCGATGAGCGTGGACGAGCGGGCCCGGGCGGGCCTCTTCCTCGCGATGCAGTACCCGGTGGAGGTCCCCGGGGTCACCGTGAGCAACTTCCTGCGCACCGCGAAGACCGCCATCGACGGCGAGGCTCCGAAGGTGCGCCACTGGGTCAAGGACGTGCGCTCGACGATGACCGACCTGCGCATGGACTCCTCCTTCGCGGAGCGCAACGTCAACGAGGGCTTCTCCGGTGGTGAGAAGAAGCGCCACGAGATCCTCCAGATGGAGCTCCTCCAGCCGAAGTTCGCGGTCCTCGACGAGACCGATTCCGGCCTGGACGTCGACGCCCTGCGCGTCGTCTCCGAGGGCGTCAACCGGGCCAAGGACAAGACCGACGCGGGCATCGTGCTGATCACCCACTACACGCGGATCCTGCGCTACATCCAGCCGCAGCACGTCCACGTCTTCGTCGACGGCCACATCGCCGAGGAGGGCGGCCCCGAGCTGGCCGACCGCCTCGAGTCCGAGGGGTACGACCGCTTCACGCAGACGGGGGAGCCCGCCGCCACGACAGGAGCCTGAGCCATGGAGCCCCAGCTGATCCCCGACACGGAGCTGACCGCGGTCCGCGAGCAGTTCCCGATCCTCGGGCGCACGGTGCGCGACGGCAAGCCGCTGGTGTACCTGGACTCCGGCGCCACGTCGCAGAAGCCGCTGGCCGTCCTGGACGCCGAGCGCGACTTCCTGCTCACCGCCAACTCGGCTCCGCACCGGGGGGCGCACGCGCTCTCCGAGGAGGCCACGGAGGCCTACGAGCTGGCCCGGACCGACATCGCGGACCTCATCGGCGCACCGGCACGGGAAGTGGTGTTCACCAAGAACGCCACCGAGGCGCTGAACCTCGCGGCGTACGCCTTCTCCAACGCGGAGCCGGGCTCCCCCCTTCGGGTCGGGGAGGGCGACGAGGTCCTCGTCACCGAGGCCGAGCACCACGCGAACCTGCTGCCGTGGCAGGAGCTCTGCCGGCGCACGGGCGCCACGCTGCGCTGGATCGACGTCACCCCCGAGGGGCGCCTCGACATGGACCAGCTGGCGGAGAAGGTCACCGACCGCACCAAGGTGGTCGCCTTCACCCACGCCTCCAACGTGCTCGGCGCCGTCAGTGACGTACCGCGCATCGTGGCCGCGGCGAAGGCGGTCGGGGCGATCACCGTCCTGGACGCCTGCCAGTCGGTGCCGCACCTGCCGGTGGACGTCGGTGAGCTCGGCGTTGACCTGCTCGCCTTCTCCGGGCACAAGATGTACGGCCCGAGCGGCATCGGCGTGCTGTGGGGCCGGTACGACCTGCTCGAGCAGATGCCTGCGTTCCTCACCGGCGGCTCGATGATCGAGATCGTGCGGATGGAGGGCAGCACCTATGCCCCGCCCCCCACGAAGTTCGAGGCCGGGGTGCCGATGACCAGCCAGGCCATCGGCCTGGGCCGGGCCGTGCGGTGGATGCGGGAGATCGGGGTCGAGCGGATCGCCGCGCACGAGCAGGCGCTGACCGCCTCGTTGCTCGAGCAGATCGCGCAGCGGCCGTGGCTGCGGCTCATCGGGCCCGACGACATGGTCCACCGCGGCAGCGCGGTGAGCTTCGTCGTCGACGGCGTCCACGCCCACGACGTGGGCCAGGTGCTCGACGACCACGGGGTGGCCGTGCGCGTGGGGCACCACTGCGCCTGGCCGCTGCACCGGGTCTTCAAGGTCGCCGCGACCACCCGCGCCTCGCTGGCCGTGTACAACACCCCCGCCGAGATCGACGTGCTCATGGACGCCCTGGACACGGTGCCTGCGATCTTCGGTGTCGAGAAGGGAGTCGCCTGATGGATCTGTACCAGGAACTCATCCTCGACCACTCCAAGCGACAGGTCGGCTCCGGGCTGCGCGACGGCCACGACGCCGAGGTGCACCACGTCAACCCGACCTGCGGGGACGAGTTGACGCTGCGCGTGCAGGTCGAGGGGAGCGGGAATGACGTGCGCATCGCCGACGTCTCCTACGAGGCGCTCGGCTGCTCGATCTCGACGGCCAGCGCCTCGATCCTCGCCGAGGAGGTCACCGGCGAGAGCGTCGAGGAGGCCATGGCGGTGCGCGCGGCGATGAAGCACATGCTCACCAGCCGCGGGTCCGACCCCGGTGACGAGGAGGAGATCGGCGACGGCATCGCCCTGGCCGGTGTCGCCAAGTACCCGGCACGAGTAAAATGTGCCCTGTTGTCCTGGATGGCCCTGACCGATGCGCTGGCTCGCGCCGGCGTCGACATCGCCAGCACCGAAGGAGAGACCGTATGACTGCCCAGGCACCGACCCCGAGCAACGTTGCTGACGTGGAGGAGGCCCTGCGCGACGTCGTCGACCCGGAACTCGGCATCAACGTCGTCGACCTCGGTCTCGTCTACGGCATCACCGTCGACCCGCAGAACCACGCCCTGATCGACATGACCCTCACCTCCGCGGCCTGCCCGTTGCAGGACGTCATCGAGGACCAGGTCGACTCGGTCCTCGTGGACGTCGTCTCGGACGCCCGGATCAACTGGGTCTGGATGCCGCCGTGGGGTCCGGACAAGATCACCGAGGACGGCCGCGAGCAGCTGCGGGCACTCGGCTTCAACATCTGATCCGGCCACCCTCCCGGTGAGCGGCGCGATCGAGGTCGGCCCCGCGCGGCTCGACCGCTGGATCGACGGCTTCTCAGCCCGGCACGGCGACGCCACGTGCGTGCGCGGGCCGGGCTGTGTCGTGCTGACGGGGGCCGACGGCACCCGCGTCGTGGGGGAGACCTTCGAGCACGAGCGGATCGGTCTGGTCCTCGTGCGGCGCGGCGGCCATGCCGTGGGCCGCGACGTCGGGGGAGAGCTGGTCTCCCACACCTGCGGCACCGGGTACGTCCAGGGACGGACGAAGGCCGGCGGGTGGAGCCAGCAGCGGTACGCCAGGCGGCGCGGCAACCAGGCCGACGCCGTCGTGGCGAAGGTGGTCGGCCTCGCCCTGCGGCACCTGCCGAAGGGGGCCGTGGAGGCCCTCGTCCTCGGCGGCGACCGGCGCCTGGCCGAGGAGGTCCTGAAGGAGCCCGCGCTGGCCCACCTGGCGCCGCTGCCGCGCCGCACCCTGTGGGACCTGCCGGACCCGCGACTACGGGTCCTGCAGCACGCCGCCCGCCGCGCCCGGGCGGTGCGCCTGCGTTTCGACCAGGAGTGAGTCGCGCGCCATCCGGCGCCGCGCGGGGCCCACCGGTGCGGGACCTAGACTGACGGCCGCACATCCACTGCCGCGCGAGGAGAAGTCACCGAAGTGATCACAGCCACCGGGATCGAGCTGCGCGTCGGCTCGCGGGTCCTGCTCGAGGACACGACCTTCCGGGTGGCCCCCGGGGACCGGGTCGGCCTCGTGGGCCGCAACGGCGCCGGCAAGACCACCCTGACCAAGGTGCTCGCGGGCCAGGGCCAGGCCGCCGCCGGCTCGGTGACCTCCTCCGGCGGCATCGGGTACCTGCCCCAGGACCCCCGCACCGGGGACCTGACCGTGACCGCCCGGCAACGCATCCTCTCCGCCCGCGGACTGGACGCCATCGTCACCGAGCGGCGCACCGCCGAGCAGCGGATGGCCAGCGCCGACGACGCCACCCGCGAGCGGGCCATGGCGCGTTTCGCGCGGTTGCAGGAGGAGTTCGAGTCCGCCGGCGGCTATGCCGCCGAGTCCGAGGCGGCCTCCATCGCCGCGGCGCTCGGCATCGAGGAGGAGCGCCTCGACCAGACCCTGGAGACCCTCTCCGGTGGTCAGCGGCGGCGCATCGAGCTCGCGCGGATCCTCTTCTCGGGCAACGACACGCTGCTGCTGGACGAGCCGACCAACCACCTCGACGCGGACTCGATCGCCTGGCTGCGTGACCACCTGCGGGGCTACAAGGGCGGGTTGGTCATCATCAGCCACGACGTCGACCTGCTCGGGGTCGTGGTCAACCGTGTCTTCCACCTGGACGCCAACCGGGCGACGATCGACCAGTACAACATGAGCTGGAAGAACTACCTGACCCAGCGTGAGACCGACGAGCGGCGCCGCAAGCGGGAGCTGGCCAACGCCCAGAAGAAGGCCGGGGCCCTGCTGGAGCAGGCCGACAAGATGCGGGCGAAGGCGACGAAGGCGACCGCCGCGCAGCAGATGATCAAGCGGGCCGAGCGGATGCTCTCGGGCGTCGAGGGGGAGCGGGCCAGCGATCGGGTGGCCAAGCTGCGCTTCCCGGACCCGGCCCCCTGCGGGCGGACCCCCCTTCGCGCGTCCGGGCTCTCCCGCTCCTACGGGAGCCAGGAGGTCTTCACCGACGTCGACCTGGCGATCGACCGCGGCAGCCGGGTCGTCGTCCTCGGGCTCAACGGCGCGGGCAAGACGACCCTGCTGCGGATGCTCGCCGGGGCGGACGCGCCCGACACCGGCCGGGTGGAGCCGGGCCACGGGCTCAAGCTCGGCTACTACGCCCAGGAGCACGAGAACCTCGACGTCGACCGCACCGTCCTGGCCAACATGAAGTCCGCGGCCCCCGATCTCGGGGAGACCGACGTGCGCAAGGTCCTCGGCTCCTTCCTCTTCAGCGGGGACGACGTCGACAAGCCCGCCGGGGTCCTCTCCGGCGGGGAGAAGACCCGGCTCTCGCTCGCCCTGCTCGTCGTCTCCAGCGCCAACGTCCTGCTCCTCGACGAGCCGACGAACAACCTCGACCCGGCCAGCCGCGAGGAGATCCTCGGGGCGCTCTCGACCTTCAAGGGCGCGGTCGTGCTCGTCACCCACGACGAGGGCGCCGTGGACGCCCTGGACCCCGAGCGGATCCTCCTGCTGCCGGACGGCATCGAGGACTTCTGGAATGCGGACTACCGGGAGCTGATCACCCTCGCGTGACCCGTCGGGAGCCCACTCCCTGAGACAGTCATAACAGCAAGTTATGCAATGAATAACCAAGGCTGTAGCGTCATCCGCGTGACTGTGACGACCCGCCCCACCCGAACCAAGGCCACCGGCGCCTGGGCCGACGGTGACCGAACCCCGCTCAACGACGTCGAGGTCCTCAAGCACGAGGACGACGCGCTCAACGTGCGCCAACGGATCCTCGACGTCTACTCGCAGCAGGGGTTCTCGTCGATCGCCCCGAGCGACCTCACCGGGCGCTTCCGCTGGATGGGTCTCTACACCCAGCGCAAGCCGGGCCTCGACGGCACCCACACCGGCGAGGATGACATCGCCGACGAGCGGTTCATGATGCGCATCCGCACCGACGGCGGCAAGCTGAGCACCGACCAGGTGCGCGTCGTCGCCGGGATCAGCCGGGACTTCGCCCGGGGCACCGCCGACGTGACCAACCGGCAGAACATCCAGCTGCACAACGTGCGCATCGAGGACGTCCCGAGGATCTGGGAGCGCCTGGAGAGCGTCGGCATGATGACCACGGAGGCCTGCGGCGACTGCCCCCGCGGGATGCTCTGCTCGCCGGTCGCCGGGATCGAGAGGGACGAGATCGTCGACGGCACCCGGGCGGTGGAGGAGATCCGCCGTCGGTGGATCGGGCAGCCGGAGTTCTCGAACCTGCCGCGCAAGTACAAGACGGCGGTCTCCGGCTCGCCACGCCACGACGTCGCCCACGAGATCAACGACATCTCCTTCGTCGGCGTGGTCCACCCCGAGCACGGGCCGGGCTTCGACGTCTGGGTCGGCGGCGGCCTGTCGGTCAAGCCGGTCCTCGCCCGGCGCCTCGGGGCCTGGGTGCCGCTGGAGGAGGTCCCGGAGGTCTGGCACGGGGTCACCTCGATCTTCCGTGACCACGGCTACCGCCGGCTGCGGAACAAGGCGCGGCTGAAGTTCCTCGTCCAGGACTGGGGGCCGGAGAGGTTCCGCGAGGTCCTCGAGACCGAGTACCTCGGTCGGCGCCTCGTCGACGGCCCGGAGCCGACCGTCCCCGAGGGCACCCGCCGGGACCACGTCGGGATCCACGAGCAGCACGACGGGAACGTCTGGGTCGGCGCGACGACGGTCGGCGGCCGGGTCGGGGCGGAGGGGCTATTCCGCGTCGCCGAGATCGCAGAGGAGGTCGGCAGCGCACGCGTACGGGTCACCCCGCACCAGAAGGTGCTCGTCCTCGACGTCCCGCCGGCGCGGGCCGAATCGGTGGCACGGCGGCTCGAGGAGGTCGACCTGCACGTCTTCCCGAGCGAGTGGCGACGCAACGTCCTGGCGTGCACCGGACTCGAGTACTGCAAGCTGGCGCTGACCGACACCAAGAACCGTGCCCGGTGGACCGTCGAGGAGCTGGAGAAGCGGCTGCCGGACATCGACATCCCCTTCAGCATCCACGTCAACGGCTGCCCGAATGCCTGCGCGCGCAGCCAGGTCGGTGACGTCGGTCTCAAGGGGATGCTGGAGAAGCGAGCCGACGGCACCCACCAGGAGGTCTTCCAGGTGCTGCTCGGTGGCTCCCTGGCCGAGGACACCGCCCTGGCCCGGAAGGCCCGCAACCTCAAGGTGGCAGGGGATGACCTCCCTGACTACATCGAGCGTCTCGCCCGGGCCTACCTCGACCAGCGCGCGGCCGGCGAGTCCTTCCACAGCTGGGCCCGGCGGGCGGACGAGGAGGACCTGCGATGAGCACCGACGTCCACGACCGGCTGCAGGACCTCGCGGCCCGGGGCGAAGGGGACTTCGCCGCCACCGAGCGAGAGCTCGGGGAGACCTACGAAGGGCGGGTGGAGACCACCCGCCGCGTCCTGCGGTGGGCGGAGGAGGCCTTCGGGGAGGGCCTGACGACCGCCTCCTCGATGGGGGACGAGGTGCTCGTCCACCTCGTCGGGACGACGCTGTCCGAGGCGGATGTCTGCTTCATCGACACGGGGTACCACTTCGCCGAGACCCTCGGCACCCGTGACGCCTTCGCGGCGATGCCCGCGCTGCGCATCCGCACGGTCACGCCGCTGCAGAGCGTCGAGGAGCAGGACGCGGAGTACGGTGCGCGGCTGCACGACCGGGAGCCCGACCAGTGCTGCGCCATGCGCAAGGTCGAGCCCCTGGAGCGGGCGCTCCGGGGGTACGACGCCTGGGTCACCGGCATGCGACGGGAGGACGCGCCCACGCGCACCGACATCTCCCTCGTCGGGTGGGACGCCCGCCGTGGGATGGTCAAGCTCAACCCGCTGGCCGCCTGGAGCCAGGAGGACGTGGAGCGTTTCGCGGCGGAGGAGGGGGTCCTCCTCAACCCGCTGCGCCGGCTCGGCTTCGCCTCCATCGGGTGCGCCCCGTGCACCCGGGCCGTCGCGCCGGGTGAGGACGCGCGCGCGGGACGCTGGTCGGGCACCGACAAGGTCGAGTGCGGTCTGCACACGTGACTGCGGCGGCACCCGGCCCGGTCACCCTCGTCGCCGCGGCCCCGGCCGCCGCGCGGGTGGGCACATGAGCACGGTGCTGCTGGCCCACGGGTCCCCGGACCGACGGCATGCGGAGACGCTGGACCGGCTGCGCGCACGCGTCAGCGTGCGGATCGGGCCGACCCGGCTGGCCTTCCTCGAGCACGACCTGCCGCGCCCGGAGGCCGTCGCCGCGGATCTCTCCGGTCGGGTGGGGCTCGTCCCGCTGCTCGTCACGCCCGCCCACCACGCCCGCGTGGACCTGCCCGGGGCCGTGGCCCGGCTCGCCACCGGGGGAGCCGACGTGCGTCGGGCCCGGCCCCTCGGTGGGCACCGGCTCCTCCTGGAAGCGGTCGCGGAGCGTCTGCTCGGTGCCGGTCACCCCGTGGACACGCCGGCGCTCCTCGTCGCGGGGGGCAGCAGCTCCGGCCACGCCGCGTCCGGGTTGCGGGAGCTGGTCGAGACGCACGGCCCCGCCTCCTGGTCCAGCACGACCCTCTCGGCCCCCGAGCCGGGCCTCGCGGAGGGCCGGGTGGTCATCCCCTTCGTCCTCGCCGAAGGGGTCCTGCACGACCTGGTGGCACGGTTCGCCGCAAGGGCAGGGGCTCCCTTCGTCCCCGGCGGACTGGCGGACACCGAGTCGGTGACGGCGCTGGTCGGGCACCGGGCCGCCGAGGCGGGCTCGGCCCCCTTCGCCCTGCAGCCGGCCTGCTGATCCCGCTCCGCGGGAACACCGCGCGCTCGGTCACGGTTGTCCTCCGCGAGAGGGAGAGGAGGACGTGCATGTCGATGGGTGGTTCGCCGTGGGCGCTCATGCGCAGCATGAGCCAACGGGAAGCAGCCGACCGCGACCCCCTGCCCAAGGGCACCGCGCGTCGGGTGCTCGGCCATGCCCGGCCCTACTCCCGGATCATCATCGGCTTCCTCGTCCTGACCGCTCTCGGGTCGGCGACGGTCGTGGCCAGCCCGCTGCTGCTGCAGCGCCTCATCGACGACGGCGTCATCCCCGGGGACCGCTCGGTCGTCATCGTGCTGGCGCTGCTCGTCGCGCTCGTCGCCGTGGTCGAGGCCGCGAGCACCCTGACCCAGCGGTGGCTCTCGGCGAAGATCGGTGAGGGACTCATCCGCGACATGCGCGTCGAGGTCTTCGAGCACGTGCTCGACCAGCCGATCGCCTTCTTCACCCGGGCGCAGACCGGGGCGCTCGTCACGCGGCTGAACTCCGACGTCATCGGTGCCCAGCAGGCCTTCACGACGGTGCTCTCCTCCGTGGTCAGCAACGTCATCTCGCTCGTGCTGATCATCGGAGCCATGGTCTCGCTGTCCTGGCAGCTCACCCTCGCCGCGCTCGCGCTCGTGCCGCTCTTCGTCCTCCCCGCGAAGTGGATGGGACGGCGGCTGGCGCGGCTGTCGGCCGAGCAGATGAACCTCAACGCCGACCTCGGCACCCAGATGACCGAGCGCTTCAACGTCGCGGGGGCACTGCTGGTGAAGATCTTCGGGCAGCCCGCCCGGGAGGTCGCCGAGTACGACACCCGGGCCACGCGGGTGCGCGACATCGGCGTGCAGATCGCGGTCAACCGCGGCGCCTTCTTCGTCATGCTCACCGCGCTCGCCTCCCTCGCCACGGCGATGGTCTACGGCGTCGGGGGACTGATGGCGGTCGGTGGCGGGCTCACCGTCGGCACCCTGCTCGCGCTGGCCGCGCTGCTCGCCCGGCTGTACGGCCCGCTCACCGCGATCTCGAACGTGCGCGTCGACGTCCTCACCGCGCTCGTCTCCTTCGCCCGGCTGTTCGAGGTGCTCGACCTCCGGTCGACGGTCACGGAGGCCCCGGACGCGGTGGACCTGCCCTCCGACGGGGCGCTCTCCGTCGAGCTCGAGGACGTCGTCTTCGGCTACCCGGGCGCCGACGAGATCTCCATCGCCTCGCTCGAGGCCCGCGCCACCGGTGACCGCAGCGGATCCGGCCCCGTCCTCGACGGGGTCACCCTCCGTGCCGAGCCCGGTCAGCTGGTGGCGCTCGTGGGCCCCAGCGGAGCCGGCAAGACGACGATCACCTCGCTCGTCGCCCGGCTCTACGACCCGAGCAGCGGCACGGTGCGCGTCGGGGGCACGGACCTGCGCCACGCGACGAAGTCCTCTGTCGGGGAGACCATCGGCATGGTCACCCAGGAGGCGCACCTCTTCCACGACACCATCCGGGCCAACCTCGCCTACGCCCAGCCGGAGGCCACCGAGCAGGAGATGGTCGCGGCCCTGCAGGCTGCCCAGATCTGGCCCCTCGTGCAGTCCCTGCCCTCGGGCCTGGACACCGTCGTCGGCGACCGTGGCCACCGGCTCTCCGGCGGGGAGAAGCAGCGCTTCGCCATCGCCCGCCTGCTGCTGAAGTCGCCCTCGGTCATCGTGCTCGACGAGGCCACGGCGCACCTGGACAGCGAGTCCGAGGTCGCGGTCCAGGGGGCCCTGGACAGGGCCTTGGAGGGGCGCACGGCACTGGTCATCGCCCACCGGCTGTCCACGATCCGTGGCGCGGACCGGATCGTCGTCGTGGACGGGGGCCGGGTCCGGGAGAGCGGCACCCACGAGGAGCTGCTCGCCGCCGGTGGCACCTACGCCCACCTGTACCGGACCCAGTACGCCGACCAGGAGACCGTGGCCGGGGTGTGAGCGCCGTGCCCGACGGGGCGGTGCCGGCGTGACGACTCAGCCGTCCTCCTCGTCCCAGATGCGCACCTTCTTCGGCTTGGGGGGCCTCGCTGGTCGCTCGGAGCCGTCCTGCTCGCCGGCGACCTCCCGGCGCAGCGCGATGACGAAGAAGGTCCCGAGGCCGAGTGGGCCGAGCCACCACTGGATGGCATACGCCAGGTGTGGGCCGGTGCCGGTGTCGGGTGCCTCCAGGGCCTTGGGGCGTGGGACGTCCGGGTCCTCGGACTGCAGCTCCAGGTACCCGCCGAGGACCGGCTCGCCGAGGCGGTCCGCGACGGTGGGCAGCCGGATGCTCGCGAGCTGGCCGGCCGGCATGTCCCGCTCCAGGCTCGGTTCGCCCTGGCGCAGCCAGCCGGTGACGGTCACCTCGCCCTCCGGGGCCGGAGGCACCGGGGGGATGACGTCGGCCCCCTTCGGGCTGTTGGGGACCCACCCCCGGTCGACGACGAGGACCGACCCGTCATCGAGGCGAAGGGGGACGAGCACCTCGTAGCCGTAGGTCCCGTCGAGCGGGCGGTTGCGCACCATCTGGCGCTGCTCCGGCAGGTAGTGGCCGGTCGCCCGCACCCGGGTCCACTCCTTCGCGATCGGCATCGGGTCGGTGCCGAGGACCGTGCTCACGCCGACGGGGTCGGCCTCGTAGTGGGCCGTGACCCGGTCGGCATTGGCCGCCTTGTCCTCGTAGCGACCCCACTGCCACATCCCGAGCAGGACGCACGCGATGGACACGAGGACCAGTGCGGCGAGCCAGCCGAGCCATCTCACCGTCAGGAGTCGTCGCAGCATCAGCCGGCGTCGGGAGGGATCGCCTCGACCGCGCACGTGCGCACGGGGAAGCTGCGCTTGGCGAGGTACTCCTGCAGGAAGGACTCGTGCTCGTCACAGGCGAGCCAGACCTTCTGGCGGCTCTCGTCGTGGATCTTCGGGTTGCGCCACAGCACCGCCCGGGTGGCGGCGGCGCGGCATCCCTTGCGGCTGCAGACGAGGTCCTCGGCGGGGGCGGTCATCGGCCACTCTCCAGTCGGTGCTGCCGCGAGTCCACGGGGGTGATGCCCTCGGCGGGGTCCGGGGGACGCACGGCGTTGACGATCACGACGGCGATGTACGGCAGCACGACCGCGAGGGCGACGCAGACCCAGCGCAGCCAGCCGTCGAAGAAGTAGGCACCGATGAAGCAGGCGGTGCGCAGACCCATCGTCGCCAGGTACTGGTACATCCGACGCCTCTGCTCATCACGGAGCGGAACCGGTGCGTCCGTGACCGAGGGAACGTGGGCGTGCTGCACCTCTCCAGCCTACTCGCCACCACCCGGAGGGCCCGATCAGGTGACCCCCGGCGCCTCCCTGCTGCGTGGTCGGTTTCCGACTACCGGGCGGTAGTGATCTAGCGTCGGGGGTGACGTGAGCCGGGACACACCGGACAGCAGAGTGAAGGAGTGCGATGACGGGGCGACGGGTCATGGTCACGGGCGGCAACCGTGGCATCGGCGAGGCGATCGCGAGACGGCTCCAGGAGGACGGTCACTCGGTGGTCGTCACCTCCCGCTCCGGCGATCCGGTCGAGGGCCTGCGGGTGCTCGCCTGCGAGATCACCGACACCGACTCGGTGGACGCGGCCTTCACCGCGGCCAAGGAGGAGCTCGGGGGAGAGGTCGAGGTCCTCGTGGCCAATGCCGGTGTCACCCGCGACACGCTGCTCATGCGGATGAGCGACGAGGACTTCGCCACCGTCGTCGACACCAACCTGCACGGCACCTTCCGCTGCGTGCGGCGGGCGACGACGTCCATGGTCCGTGGCCGGTTCGGGCGGATCATCATGCTCTCCAGCGTCGTCGGCCTCTACGGCTCGCCGGGCCAGGCCAACTACGCCTCCTCCAAGGCCGCGCTCGTCGGCCTGGCCCGCTCGGTGACCCGCGAGCTCGGCGCGCGCGGCATCACCGCGAACGTCGTCGCCCCCGGTTTCGTCGAGACGGACATGACCGGGGAGCTGGCCGAGAAGACCCGCAAGGAGTACCAGGCGGCGATCCCGGCGCGCCGTTTCGCCGACCCGAAGGAGATCGCCGGCGCCGTCTCCTTCCTCGCCTCCGACGACGGCGGCTACGTCTCCGGGGCGGTCCTCCCGGTCGACGGCGGCCTCGGCATGGGCCACTGACGACACAGAACGAAAGGCAGCACATGCTCACCGGCAAGACCTTCCTCATCACCGGGGTCCTCATGGAGTCCTCGATCGCCTTCCACGTGGCCCGACTGGTCCAGGAGCAGGGCGGCGCGGTCATCCTCACCGGCTTCGGCCGGGCGCTGAAGATCACGCGCACCATCGCCCGCCGCCTCCCGCAGGAGGCGCCGGTCATCGAGCTCGACGTCACCGACGAGGAGCACCTCGCGGCCCTCGCCGACCGGATCGGTGAGCACGCGGAGCGCATCGACGGGGTGCTGCACTCCATCGGCTTCGCACCCGAGGGCGCCTTCAACTTCCTCGAGGCCTCCTGGGAGGACGTCTCGACCGCGCTGCACGTCTCCGCGTACTCCCTCAAGGCCCTCGCCGTCGCGGCCGCGCCCCGGATGGGCGAGGGCGGCTCGGTCGTCGGGCTGACCTTCGACGCCACCTTCGCCTGGCCGGTCTACGACTGGATGGGGGTGGCCAAGGCGGCCTTCGAGTCGACCAACCGCTACCTCGCCCGCGACCTCGGGCCGAAGGGGATCCGCTGCAACCTCGTCGCCGCCGGCCCGGTGCGCACCACCGCCGCGAAGTCCATCCCGGGCTTCGAGCGCTTCGAGGAGTCCTGGGACGACCGCGCACCGCTCGGCTGGGACGTCGGCGACCCGGTGCCGCCGGCACAGGCGTGCACCGCCCTGCTCTCGGACTGGTTCCCGGCCACGACCGGGGAGATCGTGCACGTGGACGGCGGCGTGCACGCGATGGGGACCTGACCCCCTTCGCTCATCCTCGAAGGGGGTGACCCCCCTGCGAGCGCTGGCGTTCTCTCCACCGCAGTACTCCGCCTTCGTCGTCCGGCTGCGGCACCGCCGCCACACCGATCACGTCGAGGACCCGGCGCAGGTCCGGCTCGGTGACGGTCACGTCGGCCCGTGCCTGCACCGCGGGCTTGGCGCAGAAGGCGATCCCCACCGCGGCGCTCGCCATCATGTCCAGGTCGTTGGCGCCGTCGCCGACCGCCACCGTGCGGTCCATCCCGATCCCCGCAGCAGCGGCGAGGCGGGTGAGGAAGGTGCGCTTCGCGGCACGGTCGATGACCTCCCCGGTCACGCGGCCGGTGAGGTGGTCATCGGCCACCTCGAGCACGTTGGCGCGCACCGTCTCGATGCCGAGCTCCTCGGCGAGGTCGTCGACGATCTCGACGAAGCCGCCGCTGACGAGCCCGACCGTGTGCCCGCCCTCGACGAGCGAGGCCACCAGGGTGCGGGCGCCGGGGGTGAGCGTCACGGCCGCGCGCACGTCGTCGAGGACCGAGACCGGCAGCCCCGCGAGCGTCTCGACGCGGGCGCGCAGGCTCTCCTCGAAGTCCAGCTCCCCGCGCATGGCGGCCTCGGTGACCTCGGTGACCTCGCGAGCGGTGCCGGCGTGCTCGGCGAGGAGCTCGATGACCTCCTCGCGGATGAGGGTGGAGTCGACGTCCATCACGAGGGCGATGGGCTCGTCTCCGGTGAGGGGGCCTCGTGGGTGCGCAGCGGTCATGCCCGCGAGTCTATGGCGCGGCCCGGAGGCCATCCGGACCCGCCGTCGGTGACCCCGGCCGGTGTGGGACCGGCCCGTTCAACGCGCCGGCACCCACCCGGCCATCTCGGCGCAGGCGGCATTCGTCGCGTCCGCGAGGGTCCGCTCGCAGTCGCCGTGGAGGGCGCGCAGCACGTCGGCGCGGCGGTTGTCGTCCGCGGAGGTCAGGGCCCCGGAGGTACCCATGCCGACCGAGGTCGCCAGTGACAGGCTGCCGGCGAGCACGATGACCTTGCGGGCTCGGTCCCCGAGATCCGGCGGGAGCGCCCAGTCGGTCCCCAGCCGCTCCTCGGCGACGTCCCGGGCCACGTCGTCGGCCCACGGGGTGGCTCCCGCCGTCTCGAGCTCGTCGATGGCGGCGAGCATCCGTCGCCGCAGGTGCCGCTCGAGCTGGGAGGGTTCGAGTGCCTCGAGCCGGTGCGCGGGGACCGGGTCGGCGTCGTGGCCCATCCAGTCGATCCGGTGGGCACGGGCGCCCTGGGAGCCATAGCTGCCGTGGTGCGGAACGAGCAGTCCGCCGAGGGCGGCGACGTACAGCGCCTCGCCGGCATCCACCGCGTCCGCCCTCGCGACCGGCCCGCAGCCGGGCAGCCCGGACGTGGCGCCGGCGGAGGGGAGGGCCACGAGGACCGCGGCCTCGCCGAGGTCGCGCCAGACCGTCAGCTGATCGAGCAGGCCCTGGGTGTGGTCGACGTCCGGCAGGGCACGACGCACCGCGTCGGGGACGCTGATCGCGCCGCTCCACGCGTGGGTGGCCCACAAGGCGACGCGGACGGAGGCTGGCAACTCGGGCATTGCACAGATGGTAGGCGTCGCCGGTTAGGGTCGGTGCCATGAGTGACGTCCTCGCACTGGCCGGAGTGAGTGTGGTCCGGGGCCGGACCCGTCTCATCGAGGACATCGACTGGGAGGTCGAGGAGGGCCAGCGCTGGGTGATCCTCGGTCCCAACGGTGCCGGCAAGACCACCCTCCTGGAGGTGGCCTCCGCCCGGATGCACCCGACGAAGGGCGTCGCCGGCATCCTCGACGAGGTCCTCGGAGCGGTCGACGTCTTCGAGCTGCGGCCCCGCATCGGCCTGGTCTCGGCCCTCCTCGCGCGCCAGATCCCCGCCCGGGAGAACGTCAGGGACGTCGTCGTCACGGCCTCCTGGGGCGTGACGGGCCGGTGGCGGGAGAGGTACGACGACCTCGACCACGACCGCGCCGACGAGCTGCTCGAGAGCATGGGGGTCGCGCACTTGGGCGAGCGCACGTTCGGGACCCTCTCGGAGGGGGAGCGCAAGCGGGTGCAGGTCGCGCGTGCGCTGATGACCGACCCGGAGCTGATGCTCCTCGACGAGCCCGCCGCCGGTCTGGACCTCGGCGGTCGGGAGGACCTCGTCGCACGTCTGGGCGACATCGCCGCAGACCTCACCGCGCCGGCACTGACGATGGTCACCCACCACGTGGAGGAGATCCCGCCGAACTTCACCGACGTCCTGCTGCTGCGCGGGGGCCGCGTCGTGGCACAGGGGCCACTCGAGCTGACGCTCACCGAGGAGAACCTCGCGAGGACCTTCGACATGGACCTGGAGCTGCAGCGCCACGGGGACCGCTGGTCCGCCCGCGCCCGCACCTGAGCAGACGTCGGGGCAGCCGTGGACTTCCTGGGACAGAACCCCTGGCTGGTCTGGATGTTCGTCGGCCTCCTGCTCGTGCTCGTCGAGGCCGTCCTGGTCGACTTCCTCTTCGTCATGCTGGCGACCGGCGCGCTCTGCGGCGCCCTCACGGCCGCCCTGGGCGCGTCCGTGCTCGTCCAGGTCCTCGTCGCGGTGGTGGTCGCGCTGCTGCTCCTGCTCCTCGTGCGGCCGCGCGTGCTCGCCGTCCGTGACGAAGGGGGTCCGCACCGCCCCCGCTGAGCCGCACCCGGACACGCCCGGAGCGTGGTCCGCCTCTAGAGTTGTGCGGGTGTCGTGGTGGGAGATGGGCGTCGTCGTGCTCGCAGCGGTGTGGGCCGGCGGGATCAACACCGTGGTCGGATCCGGCACCCTCGTGACCTTCCCGACCCTCCTCGCGCTCGGTGTCCCCGCCGTGAGCGCCAACATCTCCAACTCGGTCGGCCTCGTCTTCGGCGGCATCAGCGGCACCATCGGCTACCTCCCCGAGCTGAAGGGGATGTTCCGCCGGACCATGCAGCTGGTCCCGATGTCCGTGCTCGGGAGCATCATCGGCGCGCTGTTGCTGCTCTGGCTGCCACCGGACGCCTTCGAGGCCATCGTGCCCGTGCTCATCGCGATCGGCGTCCTGCTCGTCGTGCTCGGCCCCCGGCTCCAGGAGTGGGCGAAGTCCAACCACGAGGAGGGGGCCCGCACACCGGTCAGTCACGCCGTCGCGCTCATGGGCGGGGTCCTCTTCGCCGGCGTCTACGGCGGCTACTTCGGGGCGGCCCAGGGCGTCATCCTCATCGGTCTCCTCTCGGTGCTCGCGACCGAGCCGCTGCAGTCCCTCAACGGGCTGAAGAACGCCCTCGGGACGATCGTCAACGCCGTGTGCTCCCTGGTCTTCATCATCGCCGCGCCCGACCTCGTCGACTGGAGCATCGTCGCGCTCGTCGCCGTGGGAGCGGTCGTCGGCGGCGTGCTCGGGGCGAAGTTCGGCCGACGACTGCCACCACCCGTGCTGCGCGGCGTCATCGTGCTCGTGGGCCTCGCCGGTCTGGTGAAGTTCGTGTTCTTCCCGTGAGCGAGCTCCTCGAGCCGACGGTGCTCCTCCTGGGCCTGGTCGTCGGCATCGGTGCCTTCGTCCAGTCCTCGATCGGCTTCGGCATCGCGGTCGTCTCGGCGCCGGCCATCGTCGTGCTGCGTCCCGACCTCATGCCGGTCTCGCTCCTCGTCTGCGCCATCTTCCTGCCCGCCGTCCAGCTGCTGATCGGGCCCCGCACGATCAGCTGGCGACCGCTGGCCTGGTCCCTCGCGGTTCGCTTCACCGCCACTCCACTCGGGGTGCTGGTCGTCGCACTGACCTCGGCCGACGTCATCGCGCTCTTCGTCGGTGTGCTCATCCTCATCACCGTGCTCGTCTCCGTCGTCGCGGTGGAGGTGCGGCCGACACGGTTGAACGCCATGGCGGCCGGGGCCATCAGCGGCGTCTCCGGCACCGCGGCCGCGATCGGTGGCCCCTTCATGGCGCTCGTGCTGCAGCACGAACCGCCGAACCGGTTGCGGGCCACGTTGGCGGCCTTCTTCGTCTTCGGCACCGGAGCGGGCCTCGTCGGGTTGGCGATCGCCGGCCAGGTGAGCGCGGAGCAGCTGCGGGTCTCGCTCGTGTGGCTGCCCTTCGTCGTCCTCGGGTACCTGGCGGCCGGCCCGGTCCGTGCCCGCCTCTCCGGGTTCGTGCTCCGCCGGATCGTCCTCGGCTTCTGCGTCGTGGCGAGCGTGGGCGTCATCGCCCAGACCCTGCTCTAGGGTCGGGACCCGTGCCCCTCCACGTGACCGATCCCGACGATCCCCGGCTGCGCGACTTCGTCGGCCTCACCGACGTCAGGCTGCGCCGCACCCTCGAGCCGGCCGGGGGCCTCTACATCGCCGAGGGCGAGAAGGTCATCCGCCGTGCGCTCGCGGCCGGTCACCGGCCGCGAGCACTCCTCATGGGGGAGCGGTGGCTCACCGACCTCGCGGACCTCGTCGCCGACGCGGAGGCGAAGGGGGTCCCCGTCTACACCGGGTCCGCGGCGGTCATCGAGGGCATCACCGGTTACAACGTCCACCGGGGCGCCCTGGCGTCGATGCACCGTCCGCAGCTGCCGGCGCCGGAGGAGGTGCTGGCCGGGATCGCGGCGAGGGGTGGTGGCGGCGACTCCGGCCCCCTTCGCGCGCATCCGCCCACGCGGCGGCGCGTCGCGGTGCTGGAGGGGCTCGTCGACCACGCCAACGTCGGCAGTGCCTTCCGCAATGCCGCGGCCCTGGGCGTCGACGCGGTGCTCGTGACACCGAACTGCGCCGACCCGCTCTACCGGCGCGCGATCAAGACGAGCATGGGCAACGTCTTCCACGTGCCGTGGACGCGCACCGGGCCGGTGCCCGAGGCGCTCGACCTGCTGCGCGAGCACGGCTACACGACGGCGGCGCTCACCCTCACCGAGGACGCGATCACCCTCGATGACCTCGTCCGGCGGGACCCGCCGGCCCTGGCGCTCGTGCTGGGCACCGAGGGGCCCGGCGTGGACCCGCGCACGGCCCGGCAGGCGGACCTGCGCGTGACGATCCCGATGATGCACGGTGTCGACTCGCTCAACGTCGCGGCGGCCTCCGCCGTGGCCTTCTACGCCACCCGCTGAGGGCAGCCGGCCTCAGGCCGGCTGCTGGAAGGTCGGGGCGATGACGGCGCGCCCGAGGGTGTGGCCGAGGTAGGTGAAGGCTGCCACCGTGCAGGTCGCGGAGTCGTCCAGGCCCAGCTCGTCGGTGTCCAGGGCGTGCACCGCGAAGACGTACCGGTGCGGGACGTCACCGGGGGGCGGGGCCGCGCCGGCGAAGGCCTTGGTGCCCATGTCCGAGGCGGTCATGAAGGCCCCCTCCGGGAGGCCGGTGCCCCCTTCGGCCCCTGCGTCCTCGGGCAGCGAGGTGACGTCGGCGGGGATGCCCAGCACGGTCCAGTGCCAGAAGCCGGCCGGGGTCGGGGCGTCCGGGTCGAAGCAGGTGACCGCGAAGCTCTTCGTGCCCTCGGGGGCCCCGGACCAGGACAGTTGGGGGCTGCGGTTGCCGGCGGCGCCGACCTGGGCGTCCGGCAGTGTCCCGCCGTCGGTGAAACCCTCACTGGTGACCGTGAATGAGGCCACCGTCGGGAGCATCTCGTAGGGGTCCGGTGCGGTGGGTCGCGAAAGGTCCATGCCCCCGACCCTAGGAAAAGGCCGGCCCACAGGGAAGGACCAGTGGTCTCCGCACGTGGCACAGGTCTCACCGTGCTTGCCTCCGGGCCCGGCAACCCGCAGGCTGGTCGGCATGCTCACTGGCAGACGCCCACCGCACGACTACCTCGGCACGGTCCTGGACGCCCCGGATCCCCGCGCGCTCGGACGTTTCTACGCCGAGGTGCTCGACTGGCGCATCCACAGCGACGAGGACGACTGGGTGACGATCGCTCCCGACCAGGGGCACGTCTACCTCGCCTTCCAGAAGGTCGAGGACCACTCCCGCCCGGTCTGGCCCGCGCAACCGGACCAGCAGCAGATCCAGATGCACCTGGACATCGAGGTGAGCGACCTGGAGGCCGCCACCGAGTCCGCGCTGCGGCTCGGCGGGCTGCTCTCGGAGCACCAGCCGCAGGAGGGCCAGCGGGTGGTCATCGACCCCGCGGGCCACCTCTTCTGCATCTACGTGGGGGACTCGGAGTCCTCCACCTGAGACGTCGACGCGGCGGTCGCGTGCAGATTTTTGCCAGCCGCCTTCCGCGTGTAGAGTTTCACGTCGTTGCCCCGGTGGATCCCACCACCGGTCGCGATCACTCGTCCGGGTGGCGGAATTGGCAGACGCGCTAGCTTGAGGTGCTAGTGCCCGTATTAGGGCATGGGGGTTCAAGTCCCCCCTCGGACACCGAAGGAGGCCCCGGTTTCGACCGGGGCCTCTCGTCGTCCCGGCGGCCGATCTTTGCCATGCTCGGCGCATGGATTCGCTCGAGATGACCTTCACCGGGTCCGGGGGAGAGGCCCTCGTCGGCACCCTGGACCTGCCACCGAAGGAGCCGGAGACCTACGGCGTGATGGCGCACTGCTTCACCGGTGGCCGCAACCACCCCGCGACCAAGCGCGTCGCCGCCGAGCTGACCGCGCGGGGGATGGCCGTCCTGCGCTTCGACTTCACCGGGCTCGGGGACTCCGGCGGCGACTTCGCGGGCTCGACCTTCTCCTCCAACGTCGCCGACATCGTGCGGGCGGCCGACTGGCTGCGGGAGAACCACGGCGCCCCGACGATGCTCGTGGGCCACTCGCTCGGCGGAGCCTCGGTCATCCCCGCGGCGTTGGACGTCCCGGAGGTCGCGGCCGTGGCCACCATCGCCGCCCCCGCGAGCCCGGAGCACGTGATCCACCTCTTCGAGGGGATCCTCGACCAGGTGCGCAGCGAGGGCAGCGCCGAGGTCGTCCTGGCCGGCAAGCGGATCACGATCTCGCGGGACTTCGTCCGCGACCTGCGCGAGACCGGGATCAGCGACGCCGCGCGGAATCTGGACCGTCCGCTGCTCATCCTGCACTCACCGGAGGACGAGCTCGTCGAGCTGACCAATGCCAACGGCATCTTCCGGGCTGCGCGTCATCCCAAGTCCTTCATCGCACTGGACGGCGCCAACCACCTGCTGACGAAGCCGCGCCACGCCCGGCGGGCCGCCCAGCTCATCGCGGCCTGGGCCGACCCCTACCTGCCGGAGACCTTCACCCCGGAGATCGACTGACCCCCGTCCCCGCGGGAACGTAGGCTGCCGGGCATGAGCGAGATGACCGCACCCGAGCAGGAGGTCGTGCGGATCTGCCGGGACCTCCTGCGGATCGACACGAGCAACTACGGGCCCGGCAAGGACGGGCCGGGGGAGCGCGAGGCGGCCGACTACGTGGTCGCCGAGCTGCGGGAGGTCGGGCTGGAGCCCCAGGTCTTCGAGTCCGAGCCCGGGCGCACCACGGTGGCCGTCCGATTCGCGGGAGCGGACCGGGACCGGGGCGGGCTGTGCATCCACGGGCACCTCGACGTCGTGCCGGCCCACGCCGAGGACTGGACACATCCCCCCTTCGACGCGGTGGAGGAGGACGGCTGCCTCTGGGGCCGCGGTGCGGTGGACATGAAGGACATGGTCGCGATGATGCTCGCGGCCGCCCGCCACCTCGCCAGGACCGGGACCGTCCCGCCCCGGGACGTCCTCTTCGTGTTCTTCGCCGACGAGGAGGCCGGCGGCGTGCTCGGCAGCCACTTCATGGTCGAGCAGCACCGGGAGGTCTTCGACGGGATCACCGAGGCGATCTCCGAGGTCGGCGGCTACAGCGTCACGGTCGAGGACGCGAAGGGGGAGGACCGCCGGGCCTACCTCCTGCAGACCGCGGAGAAGGGCATCGCGTGGCTGACGTTGCGCGCCACGGGCACCGCCGGCCACGGGTCGGTCCCGACCGATGACAACCCGATCGTCCACCTCGCGGAGGCGATCGCCCGGATCGACGCCCACAAGTGGCCCCGGGAGTACGTCGCCTCGGTGCGCGGCCTGCTCGACGGGCTCGCCGAGCTCACCGGCATCGGTTACAGCGACGAGGACATCGAGGAGCTGCTCGGGCGCATCGGGCCGGCGGCCGGGTTCGTGCGGGGAGCCCTGCAGGACACCGCGAACGTGACGATGCTGGAGTCCGGGTACAAGCACAACGTCATCCCGCAGGAGGCCACCGCCGCGCTGGACTGCCGCTTCCTGCCCGGGCACGACGAGGACCTGCTGCAGACCATCCGTGACCTCGCCGGTGAGCACGTCGAGGTGCTCATCGACCACAAGGACATCGCCCTGGACTCGCCCTTCGAGGGGGACTTCGTCGAGCGGATGCGCGCCGCGCTGCTCAGCGAGGACCCGGAGGCGACGATCCTGCCGTACTGCCTCTCCGGCGGCACCGACAACAAGGCGCTGTCCACGATCGGCGTGACCGGGTACGGCTTCGCCCCGCTGCGGCTGCCGGCGGACCTGGAGTTCGCGCCGATGTTCCACGGCGTCGACGAGCGGGTGCCGCTGGAGTCCCTCGAGTTCGGCGCGCGCGTGCTGTGGCGACTCATCGGGGACTGCTGACCCGGGACGGCCTCAGCGCGGCGGGAGCGAGGCCGGGCGCGGGACGCGGATGATCTTGCGACGCAACCAGGTCCTGCGCGCGCCCCCGAGGTAGACCACGGTGCGGTGCAGCTCCCAACGCCCGTACTCGGCGTGGTCGGCCAGCTCCTGACGGATGTCGGAGCGCTGCGCCTCTTTCGGGAAGAGGATCGTGCGGAACTCGTACTCGGGCATCGGTGCCATTCTCCCCCATGGGCGGTACCGTCAGGGGCATGAGCGACCCGCGCCCCGCCCTCAACCAGCTGATCGCTGCCTTCGAACGTCACCTCGAGGCCTCGATGCAGCGCAATGGCGAGGACGACCCCATCGTCGTCGCCGCGTACGAGGACCTCGCCGACGCCTTCGAGGCCTATGACGACGCCCTGAACGACGCCACCAGCGAGATGACCCCGCTCGTCGTCGTCGACGAGCAGTTCATGGTCGACGACGAGTACGACGACGATGACGAGGACTCCTACGGCGGACTCGACGACGAGGACTACGACGAGGACGACGACCGCTGAGCGGAGCTCACAGCCAGCCGGAGCGCTTGAAGAGCCGGTGGAGGAGCACGCAGGTCCCGAGCATCACGAGCAGCACGACCGGGTAGCCGTAGTGCAGCGTGTGGCCGGCGAGGTCCACGGATGCGCTCAGCTCGGGCATCCCGTCGAAGTTCATGCCGTAGATCCCGGCGATGGCCGTCGGCACGGCGAGGATCGCCGCCCACGCGGAGATGCGGCGCATGTCCTGGTTCTGCTGCAGCCCGACCTGGGCGAGGTGGGCGCTGAGCACGTCCGAGAGCAGCCGGTCCTGGGACTCGGTGTTGTCGATCGCCAGGGACAGGTGGTCCTTGACGTCGCGCATGAGCAGTCGCAGCTCCTCGGTCGGGACGGGTGAGCGCTGGTCGGCGAGTCCCGCGACCGGCCGGGCGAGCGGGAGCGTGGCCCGCTTGAACTCCAGTACCTCGCGTTTGAGCGCGTAGATGTCGCTGGTCTCGACCTTCCCGTCGGTGGAGAAGACGCCGGACTCGATGGCATCGAGGTCCTGCTGCAGCTCGTCCTCGATGATCAGGTACCGGTCCACGACGTGGTCGATGATCGCGTGGAAGACGCCCCAGGGGCCGTGCTCCAGGGCGGTGCGGTCCGCCTCGAGACTCGAGCGCAGCCCGGCCAGCGGAGTGGCCTCACCGCGTCGGACGGTCACGATCGAGTGGGGGCCGAGGAAGACCATGAGCTCCCCGGACTCCACGTCGGAGGTCTCCTCCACGTAGCGCAGCGGGCGCAGCACCATGAAGTAGCCGTCGCCGTAGCGCTCGATCTTCGGTCGCTGGTCACCCTTGACGGAGTCCTCGATCGCGAGCGGGTGCAGCTCGAGCTCGTCGGAGACGCGGGCGAAGGTCTCCCGGGAGGGGTCCTTCATCCCGATCCACAGGAAGTCCGAGGCGTCGCCGTCGCGGATCTGCGCCAGTGCGCTGCCGATGTCCTCGCAGGGCACTCTGCGGCCACCGGAGTAGCGGGCCTGGTCGACGATCACGTGGGCATCGTCTCAGCCGGCGGGAGCGGGTGAGACGTAGGCTGACGGTGTGGCGTACTGCATCCTCATCAGGCACGGTCGGTCCACGGCCAACACGAAGGGGGTCCTCGCCGGCTGGCTCGAGGGCGTGGACCTCGACGACACCGGCCGCCGGCAGGCCGAGGAGCTCGTCGACCGGCTGGGGGACACCCCCTTCGTCCACCTCGTGACCAGCCCGTTGGGCCGGTGCCGGCAGACCGCGGCCCCGCTCGCCCGGGCGCACGACCTGACCCCCGAGGTGGATCCCGAGGTGGGGGAGTGCCACTACGGCTCCTGGACCGGGCGCCCGCTGAAGGAGCTGACCTCCGAGCCGCTCTGGCGCACCGTGCAGGACCAACCCTCGCGTGCCGCCTTCCCGTCGTCCTCGGAGCACGAGGGGGAGTCGATCGCCGCGATGGCAGAACGGGCCGCCGCAGCGGCCACGCGGATCGACGCCCGGGTGACGGAGGAGCACGGCGAGCAGGCGGTGTGGGCGATGGTCAGCCACGGTGACGTCATCAAGTCGGTGCTCGCACACGCCGCCGCCACGCCGCTGGACCACTTCCAGCGATGGCACGTCGACCCGGCCTCGGTCTCGGTCGTCCACTTCACCCGCACCCGCCCGATGGTGCTGCGCAGCAACGACACCGGGGTGTCCACGCTGCACCCGCCGAAGCCCACCGAGGACACGGAGCCCTCCGGGGACGCCGCCGTCGGTGGCGGTGCGGGGCTAGGGTCGGACGCATGACCCTCGTCGACTTCGACCCACCGGAGCGCTTCATCGTGGGAACGGTGGGCGCTCCCGGCCAGCGGACCTTCTTCGTGCAGGCCAGCGACGGCGACCGCCGGGTGCAGGTCTCCCTCGAGAAGCTCCACGCCCAGGTACTGGCCGAGCGCATCGGGGAGCTCCTCGATCAGGTGGCCGGCGCCGAGGCCACGGTGGCCGCCGCTGCGGAGGCCGCGGACAACGCGCCCCTCGACACGCCGATCGAGGAGGACTTCCGGGTCAGCGCCCTCGCGCTCTCGTGGGACGAGGACCGGCACGTGCTCGTGATCGAGGCCCACGACCGCGACCCCGACGAGACGGAGCAGGACGACGTCGTCAACACGCTGCGGGTCACGCTCGGCCCGGCGCAGGCCCGTGCCTTCGCGCGCCGTTGCGAGACCGTCGTGCGGGCCGGGCGCCCCGCCTGTCCCTTCTGCGGTGGCCCGGTCGACCCCGAGGGGCACATCTGCCCGCGCGCGAACGGGTACAAGCGCTGAGCGGCCCGGACACGCAGTGGCTGCGCACTGGCGAGCTGGTCCTCATCGGCCGCCACCCGCTGGCCAGCAACTACGCCGCCGTCGCGCGGGTGGAGGCGCAGGGCCGCTCCCGGACGGTGGTGTACAAGCCGATCCGGGGCGAGCGCCCGCTGTGGGACTTCCCGGACGGCTCCCTCGCCGCGCGTGAGGTCGCGACCTGCCGGATCGATGAGCTCGGTGGCTTCGGACTCGTGCCGCCGACAGTGCTGCGTGACGGCCCGCTCGGACCGGGAGCGGTGCAGGAGTGGGTCGGTGAGGTGGAGCGCCCAGCACCGAGCCCGGTCTCGGTGACCCGGCCGGACGACGTTCCCGAGGGGAACATCGTCGTGCTCGGCGGTGAGGACGAGGAGGGCGACCCGCTCGTCGTCTCCCACCCGGACGACCCACGGCTGCGCTCGATGGCGGTGCTCGACGCGGTCATCAACAACTCCGACCGCAAGGGCAGCCACATCCTGCTCGCCGACGGCGGTCTCCGGGGCATCGACCACGGCGTGAGCCTGCACGAGGACCCGAAGCTGCGCACCGTGCTGTGGGGCTGGGCCGGCGAGCCACTGCCGGAGCAGGAGACCGCCCGCCTCTCCCGGCTCGCGGCCGCGCTCGAGGAGGAGGCCGTGCGGGAGGAGCTGGTCGACCTCATCACGCCCGTGGAGCTGGACGCCCTGACCGCCCGGGTGGGCGAGCTCCTCGCGACGGGAGTCCACCCCGCGCCCTCCGAGGGGTGGCCGGCCATCCCCTGGCCACCGCTGTGACCGCGACCTCGTAGGCTGTCGTCGTGAGAGCCTGGCCAACCCTGCACGTACCCAAGGTCACGGGGACCGCGGTCCCCCTTCGCCTCCACGACGTCGCCCGCGACGAGGTGGCGCCGGTGGAGGCCGGTGACCGGGCGGGCCTGTACGTCTGCGGGGTCACCCCGTACGACACGACCCACATGGGGCACGCGGCGACCTACGTGACCTTCGACCTCGTGCACCGGGTGCTGCGGGTGAACGGACACCGGGTCAGCTACGTGCAGAACGTCACCGACGTCGACGACCCGCTCTTCGAGCGGGCCGCCCGGGACGGCGTGGACTGGCGCACCCTGGGGCAGGAGCAGGTCGACCTCTTCCGGGAGGACATGACCGCCCTGTCGGTGCTGCCGCCGGACCACTTCGTCGGCGTCATGGAGGCGATGGACACGATCATCGCCTCCGTGACGCGTCTGGTGGACCTCGGCAAGACGTACGAGGTCGAGGAGGACGGGGTGCGTGACACCTACCTCGACCTGGCGGCCGCCGGCGGCCTCGGGGAGCTGAGCCACCTCGACCGGGAGACCATGCTCGCCTTCTCCGCCGAGCGCGGCGGGGACCCGCAGCGGAAGGGCAAGCGCGACCCGCTGGACCCGATGCTGTGGAAGGGCGAGCGAGAGGGCGAACCGGCATGGGACGGCGGTCTGCTGGGGCCCGGTCGACCCGGCTGGCACATCGAGTGCACCGCGATCGCGATGGAGCACCTCGGCGGGCGCATCGACGTACAGGGCGGCGGGACCGACCTGGTCTTCCCGCACCACGAGATGTCGGTGATCCAGGCGGAGGCGATCACCGGCGATCGTCCCTTCGCGACCCACACCGCCCACCAGGCGATGGTCGGGTACCTGGGCGAGAAGATGAGCAAGTCCAAGGGCAACCTCGTGCGGGTCTCGGGCCTGCGGGCCCAGGGTGTGGACCCCGTCGCGATCCGGCTCGTGCTGCTCGGGCACCACTACCGGGGTGAGTGGGAGTGGACCGACGAGGACCTGGCCGCCGGGGTGGAGCGCCTCGAGCGGTGGCGCCGGGCGATGTCGACCGACGGTGGACCGGACGCCACCGAGGCGATCACCGAGGTGCGCGAGGCCCTCTCCGACGACCTGGACTCCCCGACGGCACTCGTCGCGGTGGACCGGTGGTGCGAGCGCTCCCTCACCGAGGGCGGTGACGTGCGCTCCGCTCCCGGCGAGATGGCCCGCGCCGTCGACGCACTCCTGGGCATCCGGCTCTAGTCAGCCCGGAGCGGGTGGGTCCCGCGCCTCCCGCTCAGGCCTGGCCCGGGCCGCCGTCGCGGCGGCGTCGCAGGTAGCGCTCGAACTCCTTGGCGATGGCGTCGCCGCTGGCCTCGGGAAGCTCGCTGGTGTCCTGCGCCTCCTCGAGCGCCGAGACGTACTCGCCGACCTCCTCGTCGGTGTTCGCGAGCTCGTCGACGCCCCGCTCCCAGGCCCGGGACTCCTCCTCGAGCTCCCCGTGGTCGACGACGCTGTCCAGCAGGTCCTCGACGACGGTCAGCAGGGCGAGCGAGGCCTTCGGGCAGGGGACCTGGGCGGCGTAGTGCGGGATCGCCGCCCACACCGAGATCGAGGTCATCTCGGCCTGGTGCGCGCCGTCGGCGAAGACCCCGGTGATGCCCGTCGGTCCCTCGTAGCGGGCGGGTTCCAGGTCCAGCTCCCGGGCGAGTGCCTCGTCCTCGGTCGCCGTGGTGACCGGGATCGGGCGGGTGTGCGCGACGTCGGCGAGCAGGGCACCGAGGGTCACGACCGTCCCGACCCCGTGGTCCAGGCCCAGGTCGAGGATCTCGGTGGTGAAGGCGCGCCACCGGAAGGAGGGCTCGACGCCCGTGACGAGCAGGACGTCACGTCCGAGCCCCTCCGGGGAGGCCAGCTGCACCTGGGTGGTGTTCCACTGCACGCCGCGCGCGGGGCCGTGCCGGATGATGCGCGGGCGATTGACCTGGAAGTCGTAGTAGTCCTCCGGGTCGACGGCGGCGACGGTCTCCGCGTCCCACACCTCGCCGAGGTGCTCGATGACCCGGGAGGCCGACTCACCGGCGTCGTTCCAGCCCTCGAAGGCCACGAGCATCACCGGGTCACGCAGCTCCGGCAGGTCTTGGATCTCGATCACGCTCATCAGCGTACGACGCGGACCCACTCGCGCCATGGACCCGGTCCACCTCCCGCGGCATCTCCGGCGGGGTGCCACCGAAGGCGGGGCACAGCGGCTTGAAGTCACACCACGAGCACAGCCGGGAGGGCCGGGGCAGGAAGGTACGCTCCTCGATCGCCCGCTCGATGGCCTCGTGGACCGCGCGGACGTTGCGCTCCAGGCCGCGCAGGTCGGCCTCGTCGGGGGCGTAGCGCACGACCTGTCCGTCGCCGAGGTAGACCAGCTGCAGCAGGTCCGGCACCCGCCCGGTGAGGCGCCACAGCACGAGACCGTAGAACTTCATCTGGAACAGCGCCTGCCCCTCGAAGCGCTCCGAGGGGGCGCGGCCCGTCTTGTAGTCGACGATGCGCACCTCACCGGTGGGCGCCACGTCGAGCCGGTCGACGATGCCCCGCATGACGAGGCCGTCGACCTCGACCTCGACCTTCAGCTCACGGTCAGACGGCTCGAGCCTCGAGGGATCCTCGAGGGTGAACCACCGCTGCACGAGCCGCTCCGCCTCGCGGAACCAGGTCTCGTCCCCCTTCTCCCGCTCGCGGAGCATCTCGGCCAGCTCCGGTCGCTCCGCGACGAGGGCCTCCCAGCACCCGGGGAGCAGCTCGACCGCTGCCTCGGGGGTGCGCTGCTCCGCCGGCAGCTCGAAGAGTTCCTCGAGCACCGAGTGCACGAGCGTCCCGCGCGCCGCGGCGGGGGAGGGCGCCTCGGGGACGCGGTCGATGCTGCGCAGCCGGTACTTCAGCGGGCACTGCTTGAAGTCGGCGGCCCGCGAGGGCGAGATCGTGGGGGTGGGCACTTACGGCTCGTACCCCAGGTTCGGGGCCAGCCAGCGCTCGGCCTCCTTCATCGTCCAGCCCTTGCGCTCGGCGTAGTCCTCGACCTGGTCTCGCCCGAGGCGTCCGACGACGAAGTACTGGCTGTCGGGGTGCCCGAAGTACCAGCCGGACACCGCCGCGCCCGGCCACATCGCCATGCCGTCGGTGAGCTCGATGCCGATCTCGTCGACGTCGAGCAGCTGCCACAGCGTGCGCTTCTCGGTGTGGTCCGGGCAGGCCGGGTAGCCGGGGGCGGGCCGGATGCCCTGGTACTGCTCCTTGATGAGGGCCTTGTTGTCCAGGTCCTCGTCGGGGGCGTAGCCCCAGAACTCGCGCCGGACCCGGGCGTGCAGCCGCTCCGCGAAGGCCTCCGCGAAACGGTCGGCCAGCGCCTCGAGCAGGATCGCGTTGTAGTCGTCGTTCTCGGCCTTGAACTGGGCGATGCGCTCGGCCGCACCGAGGCCACCGGTCACCGCGAAGGCGCCCATCCAGTCGGGCACGCCGCTCTCCTTGGGGGCGACGTAGTCCGCGAGGCTGCGGTTGGGCACCCCGGGCCGGTGCTTGCCCTGCTGACGAAGCATGTGCAACGTGTGCGCGACCTCGGTGCGCGACTCGTCGGTGTAGATCTCGATGTCGTCACCGACGGAGTTGGCGGGATAGAGCCCGATGACGCCGTTGGCGGTGAGCCACTTCTCCTCGATGATCGTGTCGAGCATCACCTGGGCCTCGTCGTAGAGCTTGCGCGCGACCTCGCCGTGGGTGGGGCTGTTCAGGATGTCAGGGAAGGAGCCCTTCATCTCCCAGGCGTTGAAGAAGGGCTGCCAGTCGAAGAACTCCCGCAGCTCGGCCAGGTCGTAGTCCTCGAAGACCAGCCGCGTGGGGGTCACGTCGTGCAGGTGCGCGTGGTCGACCTCCCAGTCGATGGGGGTGCGCGCGGCCATCGCCTCCTCGTAGGTCAGCAGCGGGCGACCACCCTGCTTGGCGGCGTGCCGCTTGCGCAGCGCCTCGTAGTCGGCCTGGGTCTCCTCGAGGAGCAGGTCCCGGCCGGTCTTGCTCATCAGCTGGCTGACCACCGGCACCGACCGCGAGGCGTCCTTGACCCAGACGACCGGGCCGTCGTACTGCTGATCGATCTTGACCGCGGTGTGGGCCCGGGAGGTCGTCGCGCCGCCGATGAGGAGCGGGATGTCGAAGCCCTGCCGGTCCATCTCGGAGGCGACGGCGACCATCTCCTCGAGGGAGGGGGTGATGAGGCCGGAGAGGCCGATCGCGTCGGCGCCCTCCTCGCGGGCGGTGTCGAGGATCTGCTGCATCGGCACCATGACGCCGAGGTCGTGCACGTCGTAGTTGTTGCACTGCAGGACCACCCCGACGATGTTCTTGCCGATGTCGTGCACGTCGCCCTTGACCGTGGCCATGACGACGAGCCCCTTGGAGTGGCCCTCCTCCCCGGGCAGCTTGGCGGCCTCGATGTAGGGGATGAGGTGGGCGACGGCCTTCTTCATCACCCGGGCGGACTTCACGACCTGGGGCAGGAACATCTTCCCGGCCCCGAAGAGGTCGCCGACGACCCCCATGCCGTCCATGAGCGGGCCCTCGATGACCTCCAGGGGCTGGCGTCCCTCGGCCTCCAGCTCCTGGCGCAGTGCCTCGGTGTCGTCGACGACGTGGTCGTCGATCCCCTTGACGAGGGAGTGGGTGATCCGCTCACGAAGGGGCAGCTCGCGCCACTCCTCGTTCGCGGCCTCCTCCTTCTCCCCGCCTCCGCGGTGGCGCTCGGCGATCTCCAGGAGCCGCTCGGTGGAGTCCTCCCGACGGTTGAGCACGACGTCCTCGATGCGCTCGCGCAGCTCCGGGTCGAGGGTGTCGTAGGGGACCAGACCGCCGGCGTTGACGATGCCCATGTCCATGCCGGCCGCGATCGCGTGGTACAGGAAGACCGCGTGGATCGCCTCCCGCACGGGGTTGTTGCCCCGGAAGCTGAAGGAGACGTTCGAGACGCCCCCGGAGACGAGGACGCCGGGGAGGTTCTCCTTGATCCACCGGACGGCTTCGATGTAGTCGGTGCCGTAGGCGGCGTGCTCCTCGATGCCGGTGGCCAGGGCGAAGATGTTCGGGTCGAAGACGATGTCCTCGGCGGGGTAGCCGACCTCCTCGGTGAGGATCCGGTAGGCCCGCTCGGCGATCTCCTTGCGCCGCTGCAGGTTGTCGGCCTGTCCCGTCTCGTCGAAGCCCATGACGACGACCGCCGCGCCGTACTTGCGGCACAACCGCGCCTGCTCGACGAAGGGGGCGACCCCCTCCTTCATCGAGATGGAGTTGACGATCGGTTTGCCCTGGGTGCGCTGCAGACCGGTCTCGATGACCTCCCACTTGGAGGAGTCGATCATCATCGGCACGACGGAGATGTCCGGCTCGGAGGAGACGAGGTTGACGAAGGTGCCCATCGCGGCGACGCCGTCGAGCATCCCTTCGTCCATGTTGATGTCGATGACCTGGGCACCGCTCTCGACCTGCTGGCGGGCCACCGACAGGGCGGCCGGGTAGTCCGAGGCCTCGATGAGCTTGCGGAAGCGCGCCGACCCGGTGACGTTGGTGCGCTCACCGACGTTGACGAAGAGCGAGGCGTCGGTGACGTTGAAGGCCTCCAGGCCGGACAGGCGCAGCGCCGGCTCCACCTCCGCCGGCGTGCGCGGAGCGGCGCCGGCCGCCCCCTTCGCGATGGCGGCCACGTGCTCCGGGGTGGTGCCGCAGCAGCCGCCGACGATGTTGGCCAGGCCGGAGGTCGCGAACTCGGAGACGACCGACCCCATGTACTCGGGGTCCTGGTCGTACTCGCCGAAGGCGTTGGGCAGCCCGGCATTGGGGTAGGCCGAGATGAAGGTGTCGGCGACCCGGCCCAGCTCGGCGACGTACTGGCGCATCTCGTCCGCGCCCAGGGCACAGTTCAGCCCGACGGCCAGCGGTCGGGCGTGCCGGATCGAGTTCCAGAAGGCCTCGGTGGTCTGGCCGGTCAGGGTCCGTCCCGAGGCGTCGGTGATCGTGCCGGAGATGATGACCGGCCAGCGGCGCCCCTTCTCCTCGAAGAGGGTCTCCAGGGCGAAGATCGCCGCCTTGGCGTTGAGGGTGTCGAAGATCGTCTCCAGCAGGAGGAGGTCCGCGCCGCCCTCGACCAGTCCGCGGGCCTGCTCCAGGTAGGCCTCGGCGAGCTGGGAGAAGGTGATGTTGCGCATCCCCGGGTCGTTGACGTCCGGGGAGATCGAGGCGGTGCGGGTCGTCGGCCCGAGCGCCCCGAGGACCCAGCGGGGCCGATCCGGATCCGCCGCCATCGCCTCGTCCGCGCACTCCCGGGCCAGCCGCGCGGCCGCGACGTTGATCTCGTGGGCGAGCTCCTCCATGCCGTAGTCGGCCAGCGAGATGCGCTGCGCGCTGAAGGTGTTGGTCTCGATCAGGTCCGCGCCGGCCTCGAGGTAGCGGCGGTGGATGGCCCGCACGTGGTCGGGCTGGGTGAGGGAGAGCAGGTCGTTGTTGCCCTTGAGGTCGCTCGGCCAGTCGGCGAAGCGCTCCCCGCGGAACTCCGCCTCCGAGAGGTCGAGCTGCTGGAGCATCGTGCCCATCGCCCCGTCCATGACGAGAACGCGCTCCCGGAGGGCCTCGGTCAGGTCGGCGTGGGCATCGGGCCGCAGGTCGGCGTCGGACAACGTGGAGTTCCTGTCGGGACGGGGGTGGGTGGTCCACCACCCATTATCACCTTGGCGCTGCGTCGCCTAGGGTCTGGTCATGGCCGAGCCCTCCGAGACGAGCGTGCGGGGCCTGCGGCTCGCAACCATCGGGTCCGTCCCGATCTACCTCGGCTGGTCCTGGCTCGTCCTCGGCGTGCTCGTGCTCGTCATCGTCGGGCCGGGTCTGGCCCGCGGCTTCGGGACCGTCACCGGATACCTCATCGCCGCCGCCTACGCCGTCGCCCTGCTGGTGAGCGTCCTCGCCCACGAGGCGGCCCACGCGCTGGTCGCCCGCGTCTTCGGGCACACGGTCCACCGGGTCGTGGCCGACCTGTGGGGTGGGCACACCGCCTTCGACGCCCGCAATGGCACCGCCTGGTCGGCAGCGGCGATCGCCGTCGTCGGGCCGCTGGCCAACGGCATCGTCGGCGCCCTCGCCTTCGCCGGCGCCGCCGTGAGCAGCTCACCGGTCGTGGTCACGCTGCTCTCGGGCACCGCCTTCGTCAACGGTGCGCTCGCCGTCTTCAACCTGCTGCCCGGCCTGCCGCTCGACGGCGGCCAGATCGTGGAGTCCCTCGTCTGGGCCGCCACGGGCGAGCAGGGCAGGGCCCGGGTCGTCGCGGGGTGGTCCGGCCGGGTCCTCGTCGTCGTGCTCGCGGTGCTCGTCCTGCTCCTGCCGCAGCTGCGGGGGAGCCCACCGGACCTGACGCTCGCGGTGTGGACGGCGATCATCGCCGCCTTCCTCTGGTCCGGGGCGAGCTCCGCGATCGCCCACGGGCACGCCCTGCAGGCCCTCGGGCAGGTCGACGTCGCGGCCCTCGTCGAGCCGGCCGCGCCCATCGCCGCCGACCGGCCGGTCGCCGAGCTGACCTCCCTTCGTGCCCTGCCCGTCGTCGTCGACGCCACCGGCCACCCGCTCGGCCTCGTCGACCACGAGGCGCTGCGCTCGGTGCCGCCGTCCGCGGTGGCGGTCACGCCGGTCTCCGCCGTGACCGCCCAGGCGCCCGTGGGTTGGACCGCGGAGCTGGGCCCCCGCGACGCCGCGATGGACCTCGTCCGCGCCTTCCAGGAGTCCGGGTCCGGGGTCGTGGCCGTCACCCGCGGCGGGGTGCTCGCCGGGGTCGCGCGGGCGGAGCGGGTCAACGCGGCCCTGCGGCACAACTAGACTCGCGCCCCATGACCGCCACCGGAGCCCCCTACCGACGCGGCCCCTTCCAGGAGGGGGACCGGGTGCAGCTGACCGACCCCAAGGGCCGGATGCACACGATCACCCTCGTGCCGGGCAAGCAGTTCCACACCCACCGCGGCCACGTCGCGCACGACGACCTCATCGGCTCGCCGGACGGCGTGACGGTGACGAACACCTCCGGTACGGAGTACCTCGCCCTGCGGCCGCTGCTCTCGGACTACGTCATGTCGATGCCCCGTGGTGCGGCGGTGGTCTACCCCAAGGACGCCGGGCAGGTCGTGACGATGGCCGACATCTTCCCCGGGGCGACGGTCGTGGAGGCCGGCGTCGGCTCCGGCGCACTCTCGATGTCGCTGCTGCGCGCGGTGGGCGACACCGGCCGGGTGCTCTCCTTCGAGCGCCGGGAGGACTTCGCCGACATCGCGCAGGCCAACGCCCGCTCCTTCTTCGGCACCGACCACCCGGCGTGGACGGTGACCGTGGGGGACCTGGTCGAGGCCCTCCCCGAGGCCGTCGAGCCGGGCGAGGTCGACCGGGTCGTGCTCGACATGCTCGCCCCCTGGGAGTGCCTCGGCGTCGTCGCGGACGCGCTCACCCCCGGCGGCGTGCTCATCTGCTACGTGGCCACGGCGACCCAGCTGAGCAAGGTCGCCGAGGCGATGCGCGACCACGGCACCTTCACCGAGCCGGCGGCCTGGGAGTCGTTGCAGCGCGGCTGGCACCTCGAGGGTCTCGCGGTGCGGCCGCAGCACCGGATGCACGGGCACACCGGCTTCCTCATCAGCACGCGGCGGCTGGCCCCGGGCGTCCGCCCGCCGGACCGCAAGCGCCGTCCCGGCCGCGGTTACTCCGCCCAGGAGGAGGACCCGGGCACCGGTACCCCCGAGCAGCCACCCGGCGCCGACGACGCGGAGTGGACACCCGAGGCGGTGGGGGAGCGGGTCTCCTCTCCGAAGCGGGTGCGCAAGCTGGCTCGAGGAGTGGTCCCCCCGAGCCCCAGATGAGGCGAAGGGGGAGACTGGTGCACGGACCCACCGCACCAGGTGGAAGGAGAGGACCGGCATGACCACCGAACCGACCCCCGCCCAGCTGCGCGAGCTGCAGGACGAGCTCGCCCGCCAGAAGTCGCAGGCCGCGACGGTCGGCTCGCAGAACGAGCGTCTCGTGCGAACGCTCAAGGACGCCCGGCAGCAGATCGTCACGCTGCGGGAGGAGCTGGAGCGCCTCGCCCAGCCGCCCTCGTCCTACGCCGTGATCGTCGCGGTCCACGAGGACCAGACCGCCGATGTCCTCAGCGGGGGCCGCAAGATGCACGTCGCCGTCTCCCCGGCGGTGGAGTCCGAGGAGCTCGCGGTGGGCCGCGAGGCCCTGCTCAACGAGGCGATGAACATCGTCTCGGTGCATCCCGAGGACCCGGGCGGCGACGTCGTGGTCGTCAAGGAGGTCCTCGACGACTCGCGGCTGCTCGTGCTCATGCGCCAGGACGAGGAGCGGGTCATGCGCACCGGTGGCCGCCTCACCGACGGTGGCGTCCGTGTCGGGGACGCGGTGCTGGTGGACCAGCGCAGCAACATCGCCCTCGAGCTCATCCCGCGGGCCGAGGTGGCCGACCTCGTGCTCGAGGAGGTCCCGGACCTGGGGTACGAGGACATCGGTGGCCTCGCGCCCCAGATCGAGGCGATCCGGGACAGCGTGGAGCTGCCCTTCCTGCACTCCGAGCTCTACGAGCGCCACCACCTCAAGCCGCCGAAGGGGGTCCTGCTCTACGGGCCGCCGGGCAACGGCAAGACGATGATCGCCAAGGCCGTGGCGGCCTCGCTGGCCCGCGAGGTGGCCGAGCGGGACGGGCAGGAGTCCAGCACCGCCTACTTCCTGAACATCAAGGGCCCGGAGCTGCTCAACAAGTACGTCGGCGAGACCGAGCGCCACATCCGGCTGATCTTCCACCGGGCGCGGGAGAAGTCCGGTGACGGCACCCCGGTCGTCGTCTTCTTCGACGAGATGGACAGCCTCTTCCGCACCCGCGGGTCGGGGGTCTCCTCCGACGTGGAGACGACCATCGTGCCGCAGCTGCTCGCCGAGATCGACGGTGTCGAGGGCCTGGACAACGTCATCGTCATCGGTGCGACCAACCGCGAGGACATGATCGACCCGGCGATCCTGCGCCCGGGCCGGCTCGACGTGAAGATCAAGATCGAGCGGCCCGACGCCGAGGGCGCCAAGGAGATCTTCGGCAAGTACCTCACCTCGGACCTGCCGGTCCACCCGGAGGACCTCGAGGAGCACGACGGGGACGCCGACGCGGCCGTCGAGGGCATGATCGATGCCGCCGTCGAGCGGATGTACAGCGAGGACGACGAGAACCAGTTCCTCGAGGTGACCTACGCCGGCGGGGACAAGGAGATCCTCTACTTCAAGGACTTCAACTCCGGGGCGATGATCCAGAACATCGTCGACCGCGCGAAGAAGGCCGCGATCAAGGACTTCATCACGACGGGGACCGAGGGCCTGCGGGTCGGGCACCTGCTCGACGCCTGCCTCGCGGAGTTCAAGGAGAACGAGGACCTGCCGAACACGACCAACCCCGACGACTGGGCGAAGATCTCGGGCAAGAAGGGCGAGCGCATCACCTACGTCCGCACCCTCGTCGGCGGCAAGGTCGGCGGCGCCGAGCCCGGTCGCTCGATCGACACCGGCTCACGGACCGGCCAGTACCTCTGACGCCCCGGCCCCCGGCGCACCGTGTCGATGAGCTCCGGGGTGTCGAGGCCGGCCACCGGCACGACGACGCGGATGTGACTCGCGGGTACGACGGGCACTCACGCCGCTGCGCCGCGCCACGTCGCTGGTGGGCGGGGTTCGCGGTGGACGCGGTGGGGCAAGTGCCCGTCGTACCCGCGAATCACCTCGGCCCGGGTCAGCGGGAGAGCGAGACGGCGCCGGCGCCGGGTCCGGGCCGGTACCTCTAGCGCTCCCGGTCCAGGACGAACCAGGCCACGACCCGCCAGCCGATGAGGGTGACGGCGAGGAAGATGCTCGCGACGAGCACGAAGGGGGTCGCGGTGCCCTGACCGGTGAGGGCGCGCAGCACCATCCCGCCGAGCAGGGTGGCGATCCACACGGGCACCCCCTGGGTGAGCCGGGTCGGCCAGTCACGGGTGGCGGCCAGCACCGCGCCCCAGCCGAGCGCCAGGCCGGCGAGGAAGGGCCAGGCCGTGTGCCACCACGCCCCCGGGTCGAGTGGCTCGGCGTGCGTGGCCCGTCCGACGAGGGTGAAGACGGCCACGACGACCACGTCGATGACGGCCGTGAGCACCACCCGCGTGGGGAACCGCGCGGGCGGGTCGAAGGTCGCGGTCGTCTCCGGGTCGCTCATGTCTCCTCCTCCTGCAGGTGCGTCCGGATCTGCTGCACCAGCTCGGCGCGGTGCTGGGCCCCGACGGGCGTCGCGCCCGGGAAGGACGCGAAGCCGTGCGGGACGCCGACGTAGGTCGTGCCGCGGACCGGGACCCCGGCGGTCTCCAGGGCGCGCACGTAGCGCAAGCCGTCGTCCCGGATCGGGTCCAGCTCACCGGTCTGGACCAACGCGGGTGCCGCCCCGGAGAGGTCCCCGAAGAGCGGCGAGACGAGCGGGTCGCTGGGGGAGAACCCGTCCTCCCCACCGAGGTAGAGCCGGCGGAAGGCTTCGATCCCGGCCTCGGTGAGGATCGGCGCGTGCGCGTGCTCCCGGATCGAGGGGGAGGCCAGCGTGAGGTCGGTCGCCGGGTAGATCAGCGCCTGGTGGCGGATGACCGGGCGGCCCCCACGCCGCAGGTCGCGCAGCTGCTGGGCGACGACCGCCGCGAGGTTGCCCCCGGCGGAGTCGCCGACCAGCCCGATGCGGTCGGGGTCGTGACGGGCGTCCTCGCGCCCGGCGAGGGTGCGGGTGAACGCGATCGCGTCCCGGGCGGCGGTCGGGGCCCGGTGCTCCGGTGCCATCCGGTAGTCCACGCTCGCGACGACGGCATCGACCCGCTCGGCGAGGAAGCTGCACAGCGGGTCGTACATCCGCGTCGAGCCCTGCACCCAGCCCCCGCCGTGGAAGTAGACCAGCAGCGGTCGGGGCCGCGGCGTGGGTGCGGAGGGGCGGTACCAGCGAACCGGCAGCCCCACCCCCTCGTCGGTGGTGACCGGTTCCTCGGTGACGGTCACCCCCTTCGTGATGCTGCCGGTGATCCAGGAGAAGGGTGGGAAGGTCGGGTACACCTGCGCCCGGGAGGCGGCGATGTCGGCCGGGGTCGCCTCCTCGATCGGGCGCCGTCCGACGGTGTCCAGGTAGACGGTCAGGGCCGTGGTCAGCGGGGCCATGCCGGGGTAGGGCCGCTTCACGCCGCCGCCCCGTGCAGGTGGTGGCGGACCTCGCCGATGAGCTCCTCGGTGGCCGGGTAGCCCGCGGACGTGAGGCCGGGGAAGTTCACGAAGCCGTGCGGCGCACCGCGGTAGCGGGTGTGGCGGACCGGCACGCCGGCAGCGCACATCGCCTCCGCGTAGGCCTCACCGTCCTCCCGAAGGGGGTCCGCCTCCGCCGTCTGCACCAGGGCCGGGACGAGGCCGTCCAGCTGGCCGAGGGCGGGGGAGAGCGCGGGGTCGCGGTCGTCGGCCCCGTCGAGGTAGACGCTGCGGAAGGAGCGCATCATCTCGGGGGTGAGGATCGGGTAGTGCCGGTCCAGCCCGACGACCTCGCGGTCGGTGAGGTCGGGGGCCGGGTAGACCAGCGCCTGGTGGCGCAGCCCGGTGAAACCCTCGTCGCGCAGGTGCTGGGCCATCCCCGCCGCGAGGTTGCCGCCCGCGGAGTCACCGGTGACACCGACGGCATCGGTCCGTACCCCGAACTGGTCGGCGTACTCCAACGCCCAGGCCGTCGCGTCCCGGCAGTCGTGCACCGCCGAGGGGGCGCGGTGCTCGGGCGCCATCCGGTAGCCCACCGTCGCGACCACGACCTGCGCCCTCGCGGCCACCTGCGTCAGGTACGGGTCGTAGATCCCGATGTTGCCGATGACGAAACCGCCACCGTGGTAGTGCACGAGCAGCGGGAGCGGGCCGGGCACGTCGGGGCGGTGCACGCGCACCCGCATCCGGAAGCCGTCGCGCGCGGTCACCCGGTGGTCCTCGCTCGTGACACCGTCGGCGGGGGAGCCGATGATCCACGTGGCCGGTGGGCGAAGGGGGACGCTCCCGCGCATCCGCTTCAACTCGGCGGGCGTCATCTCCTCGGCCGTGTGGGCCGACCGGGTCAGCAGGTCCAGGACCCGGGTGCGCCAGGGCATCCATGTCTGCGTGCTCACGCCACCCATTCAACACGTCCCGGGCGCGGCCTACCCTGAGGCCATGAGTGTGCGTCGCGTCATGGGCATCGAGACCGAGTACGGCATCGCGGTACCCGGTGACCCCCACGCCAACCCGGTCGTGACCTCCGGTGACGTCGTCACCGCCTACGCGCGGGCCCACGGGCTGCGCGCGGCGCACGGGGCCTGGGACTACAGCGACGAGCACCCGCTCATCGACGCGCGCGGCTTCGAGCTGCCGCGGCAGCGTGCGCACGAGTCGCAGCTGACCGACGTCGAGGACCCCACGCTCGCCAACGTCGTGCTCGTCAACGGCGCCCGCCTCTACGTCGACCACGCCCACCCCGAGTACTCCTCGCCCGAGGTGACCACACCCCGCGACGCGGTGGTCTGGGACCGGGCGGGCGTGCTCGTCATGCGGGAGGCCGTCGGGCGGCTCGCCGAGCGGCCGCCGGGCATCAACCTCTACAAGAACAACACCGACGGCAAGGGCTCCTCCTACGGAACCCACGAGAACTACCTCGTGACCCGGTCCACCCCCTTCGAGCGGATCGTCTCGGGGTTGACCCCCTTCTTCCTCGCCCGGCAGGTGCTGTGCGGCTCCGGTCGCGTGGGCATCGGCCAGGAGAGCGAGCACCCCGGGTACCAGATCAGCTCGCGCAGCGACTTCTTCGAGGCCACGGTCGGGCTGGAGACGACCTTCAAGCGGCCGATCATCAACACCCGCGACGAGCCGCACACCGACCCGGACGTGTGGCGCCGGCTGCACGTCATCATCGGCGACGCCACCCAGGCCGACGTGGCCAACCTCGTCAAGGTCGGCTCGACCTCGCTCGTGCTGCGGCTCATCGAGGCCGACGCGATCGACCGCGACCTCGAGGTCCTCCACCCCGTCCAGGCGCTGAAGGTGCTCTCCCACGACCCGACCCTGCAGGCGAGCGTGCGGCTGCGCGACGGCCGGGACCTCACGGCGGTGCAGATCCTCACCGAGTACCTCGAGATGGTCACCGCCTTCGTCGAGCGCGAGGGCAGCGATCCGGAGACCGACGAGGTGCTGGCGCACTGGGAGCGGCTGCTCGAGCTGCTGTCCGGGGACCCGATGGACGCGGTCGCGGACATCGACTGGGTCGCGAAGCTGGCGCTGCTGGAGCGCTACCGGGAGCGGGACTCCCTCTCCTGGGACGATCCGCGCCTGACCGCGATCGACATCCAGTTCTCCGACGTGCGCGCCGACAAGGGGATCTTCCACAAGCTGGAGACCGCGGGGCGGATCACCCGGCTGACCACCGACCAGGAGGTCGCCGCGGCCGTCCGCACCCCACCGGAGGGGACCCGGGCGTGGCTGCGCGGCCGGGCGGTGGAGCTCTTCGGCGAGGACATCGTCTCCGCGTCGTGGGACAGCCTCGTCGTGCGGTTGCCCCGCTCCGGGCGGGTCACGAGGGTGTCGCTCACCGATCCCCTGGGCAGCGACCGGTCCCGGACCGAGGCACTCCTCTCGAAGGGTGACCTCGAGGACCTCGTGACCGACCTGGGGGCATAGGCTCGACACAGGACCGACGAAGGAGCAACTCATGGCACAGGAGCGAATCCGTCCGCAGCACGGCGGTGGCGGCGACGAGGGCCCGGAGGAGGACGACTTCGGCCAGGTCTCGGCGGATGCCGCTGCCCGTGACGAGGAGGTCGACTCGGTGCTCGACGAGATCGACGGCGTCCTGGAGTCCAATGCCGAGGAGTTCGTCAAGGGCTTCGTGCAGAAGGGCGGCCAGTGAGGGACCCGTCCGCGGCGGGACGCCTGCCGGAGGCCTTCCTCACGGCCGGGGGCGCCTCGTTCACCGAGTTCGTCGGGCGGCACGCGCCGGCGCTGCTGCCGGACGGGCGCGCGCTGCCCGCGGAGCGGGTCGAGACCACCCACGGCACGACCATCGTCTCGCTCGTGTGGTCCGGCGGCCTGCTCATGGCGGGGGACCGGCGGGCGACGATGGGCAGCCTCATCGCCAACCGTGACATGCAGAAGGTCTTCGCCGCCGACGAGTCCTCGCTCGTGGGGATCGCCGGGGCGGCGGGGGTCGCCGTCGAGATGGTGCGCCTCTTCCAGGTGGAGCTGGAGCACTACGAGAAGATCGAGGGCGTGGACATGTCCGTCCAGGGCCGGGCGAACCGGCTCGCGACGATGCTCCGCGCCAACCTCGGCCTCGCGATGCAGGGACTGGGCGTCGTGCCGGTCTTCGGCGGCTTCGACAGGGCGCGCGGGGCCGGGCGGATCTTCTCCTACGACGTCACCGGTGGCTGCTACGAGGAGCACCAGCACCACAGCGTGGGCTCCGGCTCGCTCTTCGCCCGTGGCGCGCTGAAGAAGCTGTGGCGGGCGGACATGAGCGAGGACGAGGCCGTGCGCTGCGGCCTCGAGGCGCTCTACGACGCCGCCGACGACGACTCGGCGACCGGTGGTCCGGACGTGCACCGCCGGATCTGGCCGATGGTCGGCCTCGTGGACCGGGACGGCTACCGGTTCCTGGCGGACGAGCGCACCGAGACCGTCGTCCGGGCGATCCTCGCCGACCGCAGCGACGATCCCGGAGGTGCCCGGTGACCCAACCCCCCTTCTACGTCTCGCCCGAGCAGGTGATGAAGGACCGGGCGGACTTCGCCCGGGCCGGCATCGCCCGCGGTCGCTCGGTGGTCGTCCTCGGCCACGAGGAGGGTGTCCTGTTCGTCGCGGACAACCCGAGCAGCCGGTCGCTGAACAAGGTCAGCGAGATCTACGACCGGATCGGTTTCGCCGCGGTCGGCAAGTACAACGAGTTCGAGAACCTCCGGGTCGCCGGCATCCGGTACGCCGACCTGCGCGGCTACTCCTACGACCGCACCGACGTGACCGCCCGCGCCCTGGCCAATGCCTACGCCCAGACCCTGGGGACCGTCTTCACCCAGGACCAGAAGCCCTACGAGGTCGAGATCGTCGTCGCCGAGGTGGGCGCCACCGCGGAGACCGACCGGATCCTGCGCCTGACCTACGACGGGTCCGTGGCCGACGAGTTCGGCTTCGTGGCCATCGGTGGGGACAGCGAGCGCCTCAACGCCATGCTCCGCGAAGGGTGGCGCACCGGGATGGGCCTGCGGGAGGCCTACGACCTCGCCGTGCAGGTGCTCTCCGTCCGGGGCGAAGGGGACGACGCTCCCGTGAGCAGGATCCCGGCGGAGAACCTGGAGGTCGCCGTGCTCGACCGCACCCGCGAACGGCGGTGCTTCCGGCGCGTCAGTGGCGCGAGCATCACCGGGTCGTCCCCGAGCACTGGCTAGCCTGCAGACGTGGAACGACGGATCTTCGGCATCGAGACGGAGTTCGGCATCACCGCCGTCTCCGAGGGGCACCGACGGCTCACGCCGGACGAGGTCGCCCGCTACCTCTTCCGCAAGGTGGTCGCCTGGGGCCGCTCGAGCAATGTCTTCCTCGCCAACGGCTCCCGCTTGTACCTCGACGTGGGCAGCCACCCGGAGTACGCCACGGCGGAGTGCGACGACCTGGCGACCCTCATCGCCCACGACCGCGCGGGGGAGCTGATCATCCAGGACCTCGTCGACGACGCGCAACGACGCCTCGCCGAGGACGGGGTGGGCGGCGAGATCTACGTCTTCAAGAACAACGTCGACTCGGCCGGCAACTCCTACGGCTGCCACGAGAACTTCCTCGTCGAGCGCACCGGTGACTTCGCGTCGGTCACCGAGGGGCTGCTGCCCTTCCTCATCACCCGCCAGCTGATCGCCGGGACGGGCAAGCTGATGTCGAGCAGCCGGGGCACGCAGTTCTCGGTGAGCCAGCGGGCGGACCACATCTGGGAGGGCATCTCCTCGGCCACCACCCGGTCCCGGCCCATCATCAACACCCGCGACGAGCCGCACGCCGACGCCGAGAAGTACCGCCGGATGCACGTCATCGTCGGCGACTCGACGATGACCGAGACGACGACGCTGCTGAAGGTCGGCTCCGCCCACCTCGTGCTGCGGATGCTCGAGGACGGCGTGGCGATGCCGGACCTGGCCCTGGACAACCCGATCCGGGCGATCCGCGACATCAGCCTGGACATGACCGGCACGACCCCGGTCCGCCTCGCCGACGGGCGACGGATGAGCGGCCTGGAGATCCAGGAGGAGTACTTCGAGCGCACCCGCGCGTATGCCGAGCGGGAGGGCATCGAGGACGACGTGAGCCGCCGGGTGCTCGACCTCTGGGGTCGCACGCTGCAGGCGGTGCGCACCCAGGACCTCGCCGCGGTCGGGACCGAGATCGACTGGGTCATCAAGTACCGGCTGCTCGACGCCTACGCCGCCCGGCACGGTCTCGACATCGGCGACCCGCGGCTGGCCCAGCTGGACCTCGCCTACCACGACATCAACCCGGGCCGCGGGGTGCACAACGTGCTGCAGCGCGCCGGCAAGGTCGCTCGCGTCGTCACCGACGATGACATCGCGGAGGCGGTCGACGTGCCGCCCCAGACCACCCGCGCGAAGCTGCGGGGCGACTTCGTGCGGGTCGCCCGGGAGCACTCCCGCGACGTCACCGTCGACTGGGTGCACCTGAAGATCAACGACGAGGCCCAGCGCACGGTCCTGTGCAAGGACCCCTTCGTCGCCGTGGACGCCCGCGTGGAGCGGCTCATCGAGTCCATGGAGCAGGGGCGCGGCGCCGGGCACGTGTGACCCGGGCCGACCCTGCGGCGAATGTCGCACAGCCGTGGTGGTTAGGGTGAGCACTGCCCGACCCCCACGCCCCGAAGGTCCACCCTGTGTCGATGCCCCGAGCTCGCCTGACCACCGCCGTCGCCGCGGCCACCGCAACCCTGATGCTGCTCTCCGCGTGCGGCTCCGACGACGGGGACTCCTCCTCGGGCAAGACGAAGGACACGCCCAAGTCGGGACCGACGACGCTGGCCGAGCCGAAGCAGAAGGACCTCGACGCGCTCGAGAGCATCAAGGTGACCCCGCCGAAGGGCGACACGGGTCCCAAGGTGTCGGTCAAGGACCCGGTCACGGTCTCCCAGACCACCCTCGACGTGCTCAAGAAGGGTTCGGGCGAGAAGCTCGGCATCGGCGACTTCGCCAAGGTCGACGTCGCGATGTTCAAGGGCAACGGCAAGCCGCTGAAGCGCTCCAGCACCTATGGCGAGGGCGCGACCTACCTCCCCCTGACCGAGCAGCCCCAGGGCCTGGCCGGCCTGATCAAGGTGATGAACGGCCGCACGATCGGCACCCGGGGCGTGGCGGTCCTCCCGCCCGAGGACGTCTTCGGGCCCAAGGGCAACAAGCAGTTCGGCATCAACGGCAAGGACAACCTCATCGTCGTCTTCGACGTGCGGGGCGTGCTGCCGAAGGCGGCCGACGGCAAGGACGTGGCGCCGAAGAAGGGCATGCCGCAGGTGAAGTGGTCGGCGAAGAAGCCCGCCGAGATCACCATCCCCAAGGACGCGAAGAAGCCGAAGAAGCTGCAGGTCGAGCACCTGAAGAAGGGTGACGGCCCGACGATCGAGAAGGGCGACATGGCCTACGTCCACTACACCGGGGTGACGTGGGACGACGGCAAGGTCTTCGACTCCTCCAAGAAGGGGGACAGGGGCAGCCCCTTCACCTTCCCCGTCGGTCAGGGGTCGGTGATCCCCGCCTGGGACAAGGCGCTCCAGGGCGCGAAGGTCGGGGACCGACTCCTCGTCGTCGCCCCGCCGAAGGAGGCCTACGGTGACCAGGCGCAGGGCCCGATCAAGGCGAACTCGACCCTCGTCTTCACCGTCGACGTCCTCGGCAAGGCCTGAGCACAGCAGACAGAGCACCACTCCCACCACAGGAAGGACCACCGACCATGCCCTTCGACCCCGACACCACCAAGCCCGAGGTCGACTTCCCCGGCGACGCACCGCCGTCGGAGCTCGTCGTCGAGGACATCACCGTCGGTGACGGCGCCGAGGTCACGCCGGGCTCGCCCATCCAGGCGCACTACGTCGGCGTCGCCCACTCCACCGGCGAGGAGTTCGACGCCTCGTGGAACCGGGGCCAGCCCCTGGCCTTCACCGCTGGCATCGGCCAGGTGATCCAGGGCTGGGACCAGGGCCTCATCGGGATGAAGGAGGGCGGGCGCCGCCGCATCACCATCCCGCCGCACCTGGGCTACGGCGACCGTGGCGCCGGCGACGTCATCCAGCCGGGCGAGACGCTCATCTTCGTCGTCGATCTCGTCAAGGCCGGCTGAGTCGACCCCCGTCGGCAGGAGACTAGCCTGCCCCTGACGAAGGGAGCGGCCGTGGCGGCACCGAACACCCCGCAGGCGAAGACCGAGCGCCTGCTCAACCTGACGATGGCGCTGCTCGCTGCGCGGATCCCCGTCCCCAAGCAGCGCATCCGCCGGATGGTCGAGGCCTACCGGGCGGTCGGGTCCGACGAGGCCTTCGACCGGATGTTCGAGCGGGACAAGGAGGACCTGCGGGCCATGGGCATCCCGCTGGTCACCGAGGAGATCAGCGCGCTCGACGAGGAGCTGGGATACCGCATCGACCAGCGGGACTACGCGCTGCCGCCGGTCGAGCTGGCCGCGGACGAGTTGGCGGTCGTGGGCCTGGCCAGCCGGGCCTGGGCGCACGCCGCGATGGGTGGTCCCGCCGCCACCGCGTGGCGCAAGGTGGTGGCCGGTGAGGACGGGAGCGAGGCCCCCTTCGCGGGTCTGGAGCTGCGCCTGGGAGGTGGCGAACCCGCCTTCGACGATCTCAAGGACGCCGTCATCGCTGCTGCGACGGTGCGTTTCGACTACGCCCGGCCCGGGGAGGGCGGCAGCCACGCCCGCCACGTCGAGCCCTGGGCGCTCACGGCCTGGCGCGGCCGCTGGTACCTCGTCGGGCATGACCTGGACCGAGCGGACGCGCGCGTCTTCCGCCTCTCGCGGGTCGCCTCCACGGTGAGGGTCACCGGCGAGACCCCGACCGTGCAGCGCCCTGCTGACCTGGACCCCACGCGGATGATCGCCAGCAGTGCCACCGGGGAGCAGGTGGTGGACCGCTCCGTGCTGCGCGTGCGCGTCGGCACCGGGCACGGCCTGCGACGGCGCGCCACGGGGACCAGCTCGCTCGACGAGCAGTGGGACCGTCTCGAGCTCCACGACGGCGACGTGGAGATGCTCGCCCAGGAGATCGCCGGCTACGGCGCCGATGTCGTCGTGGCGGAGCCCGCCGAGCTGCGCGAGGCCGTCGTGGACCGGCTGCGCTCGGCGCGCGCAACACACCAGGGAGGACGCTGATGGCACGGCCACCCGTGGAGTCCGCGACCAGCCGCGTGCAGCGGCTGCTCACCATGGTCCCGTGGCTCGTGAGCCGGCAGGGGATCGAGATCGAGGAGGCGGCTGCCGGGTTGGGCATCTCGCAGACCCAGCTGCGGGCCGACCTGGACCTGCTCTTCCTCTGCGGTGCGGGCCCGATGCCGGACGAGCTCATCGAGGCCAGCTACGAGGGCGGCCGCGTCTTCGTCGAGAACGCCGAGACCATCGAACGCCCGCTGCGCCTGACCGTCGACGAGGCCATCGCGCTCATCGTCGGGCTGCGCTCCCTCGCCGCCACCGGCGCGGGGGAGACCGACGCCGTCGAACGGGCCCTCGGCAAGCTCGAGGCCGCCACCGGGGCGGTGCCGGGGGCCGATCGGGTGCTCGTCGCGCCAGAGGAGTCGGCGAGGGACGGCGCGGTCCTGGCCACGCTGCGGGAGGCCCTGACCGGGCGGCGCCGGGTGCACCTGGGCTACCACGTACCGAGCCGCGACGAACGCACCGAGCGCGACGTCGACCCGATGCGCCTCGCCCACGTCGAGGGCCACTGGTACCTCGAGGGCTGGTGCCACCGGGCCCGCGACGTGCGCCTCTTCCGCGTGGACCGCATCGAGGCCGCGCGACTGCTCGAGGAGCCCGCCGAGCCACCGGAGGGAGTGACCGCGCGCGACCTCAGCGCGGGCGCCTACCAGGCCGGGGCCGGCGACGTCCCGGTGCTGCTGCGGCTGGGTCCTGCAGCGCACTGGGTCGCCGAGTACTACCCGGTCACCCACCGGGAGACGAAGGGGGAGGACCTCCTCGTCACCCTGCCGACGAGTCACGAGGGCCTGGTGCGCCGGTTGGTGCTCGGTCTCGGGGGCGCGGCCGAGGTGCTGGAGCCGCAGGGGTTGCGGGAGTCGGTCGCCCGGCACGCCGCCGGAGCGCTGGCCGGGTACACCCGCTGAACTGGTGTCCGGGGCCGAGGGGGCGGCCGTACACTGGAGGGGCCCGCACCGAAGAAAGGTCCATCATGCCCAATCTGGGACCCATGGAGATCCTCCTGATCGTCCTGGTCATCCTGCTGCTCTTCGGCTTCAAGAAGCTGCCGGACGCCGCCCGCAGCATCGGCAAGTCCGCTCGCGTCTTCAAGGCCGAGGTGAGTGAGATGAAGGAGGAGGACCGGGCACGCGAGTCCGCCAAGAAGGGCGAGAGCGCCCCGAGCACCGACTCCGAGTCGACCACGACGGATGAGGCGGACTCGAGCACGGAGAACCAGTCCGGCCCGAGCGCCTGAGCGACTCCACCGCCACACGACCGAATGGCCCGACGCCACCGCACGCCCAAGAACCCCGAGGGGCGGATGCCCCTCAAGGAGCATCTCCTCGAGTTCCGCAACCGCCTCATGCTCTCGGCGGCGGCGATCGTCACCGGGGCGATCGTGGCGTGGACCTTCTACGCCCCGATCTACGACCAGCTGACGCTGCCCTTCGAGGAGTACCGGGAGTCCAACCCGGACAGCGCGGCCGCGCTGCTGAACTTCGGCAACGCGACGACCGCCTTCACCACGCAGCTGTCGATCTCGCTCTTCGTCGGCGTGATCATCTCCAGTCCCGTCTGGGTCTGGCAGATCTGGGCCTTCCTGCTGCCGGGGCTGACCAAGCGGGAGAAGAAGATCTCGGCGGGGGTCTTCCTCACCGCCCTGCCCCTCTTCCTCACCGGCTGCGTCTTCGCCTACTACACCCTGCCGAAGGCACTGGTCATCCTCTTCGGGTTCACCCCCGACGACGACAAGTCGGCCAACATCCAGCAGGCAGGGGACTACTTCTCCTTCGTCATCCGGTTCATCCTCGCCTTCGGCGCGGCGTGGCTGCTGCCGGTCTTCCTCGTGGGCCTCAGCGCGGTCGGGGTCCTCTCCGGGCGCACCCTGCTGAAGTCCTGGCGGGTCGCCGTGCTGCTGATCTTCGTGGCCTCGGCGATCATCACACCGACGCCGGACCCCTTCACGATGTTCCTCATGGCCGGTCCGCTGTGCGTGCTCTACTTCGGCGCCGTCGGCGCCTGCCTGCTCATGGACCGGCGGCGGATCGCGCGTGGGGAGGAACCCGACTGGTCCGACCTGCCCGATGACGAGGCCTCACCCATGACCTGATGGGTAGTCGGGCCGGCCTGACATAGCGTGGGGGCATGTCCAGCCCCGCCGAGCGATACGCCGCCGCACGTCGGCGGCAGGCCCGAGGGCGCAGCGAGTTCACCTCCTTCGCGTCCGGGTTCGACTTCGACCTCGACCGCTTCCAGGCGGACGCCTGCGAGGCCGTCGAGTCCGGGTACGGGGTGCTCGTCGCCGCCCCCACCGGCGCCGGCAAGACCGTCGTCGGCGAGTTCGCCGTCCATCTCGCGCTCGCCCGGGGACGCAAGGCCTTCTACACCACGCCGATCAAGGCGCTGAGCAACCAGAAGTACCACGAGCTCGTCGCGCGGCACGGCCAGGAGTCCGTCGGGCTGCTCACCGGCGACACCTCGATCAACGGTGAGGCACCCGTGGTCGTGATGACCACCGAGGTGCTGCGCAACATGATCTACGCCGGGTCCAGCACCCTCGACGAGCTCTCCTTCGTCGTGATGGACGAGGTGCACTACCTCGCCGACCGCTTCCGTGGCGCCGTGTGGGAGGAGGTCATCATCCACCTCCCACGCGCCGTGCAGGTCATCGCCCTCTCCGCGACGGTCAGCAATGCCGAGGAGTTCGGCGAATGGCTCTCGCAGGTGCGCGGTGGCACGGAGGTCGTGGTCTCCGAGGAGCGGCCGGTCCCGCTGTGGCAGCACATGATGGTCGGACGGGACATGTACGACCTCTTCGTCGACGAGGCAGGTGGCGCCGACGACCCGGCCCGGGTCAACCCGGAGCTGCTCGACGCGATCCGGGCCCGGGTGCGCGAGACCGGGGAGGGCTTCGAGCGGGGTGGCCGCGGCGGCCGGGATCGACGACGCGGCCGGGAGCGCCACCGGGGCCGGGGCGGCCAGCGCGGGGGAGGGCGCTTCGGCGGCGCGGCCTCGCGCACCGAGGTGATCCGCGAGCTGGACCGCGACGGACTGCTGCCGGCGATCACCTTCATCTTCAGTCGCACCGGCTGCGAGGGCGCGGTGACCCAGCTGCTGCGGAACGACGTGCGGCTCGTCTCCGACCGGGAGGGCGAGCGCAACCGCCGCCACGTCGAGGACGCCGTCGCCGTGCTCGAGGGCGAGGACCTCGACGTGCTCGGGTACCACGCCTTCGTCGAGGGGATCTCCCGCGGCTTCGCCGCCCACCACGCCGGGATGCTGCCGCTCTTCCGCGAGCTCGTCGAGGAGCTCTTCACCGACGGCCGGATCAAGGCGGTCTTCGCCACCGAGACCCTGGCACTCGGGATCAACATGCCCGCGCGCACCGTCGCGATCGAGCGGCTCGTGAAGTTCAACGGCGAGGCGCACGTCGACATCACCCCGGCGCAGTACACCCAGCTGACGGGGCGGGCCGGCAGGCGTGGCATCGACGTCGAGGGGCACGCGGTCGTGGTGTGGAGCCGCGGCATGGACCCGGTCTCGGTCGCGGGCCTGGCCTCGACGCGCACCTATCCGCTGCGCTCGAGCTTCCGGCCGACGTACAACATGGCGGTCAACCTCGTGGCCCAGGTCGGGCGGCAGACGGCCAAGGAGATCCTCGAGACCTCCTTCGCCCAGTTCCAGGCCGACCGGGCCGTCGTCGGCATCGCGAGCAGGGTGCGTGAGCAGCAGGAGTCCCTCGATGCCTACGCCGAGGCCATGCACTGCGACCGGGGGGACTTCCGGGAGTACGCGACCATCCGCCGCCGGATCAGCGACCTCGAGAAGGAGGGCGCCAAGCGGCGCTCGGCCAACCGGCGCGCGCAGATCGCGGTCTCGCTGGAGGAGCTGCGGGTCGGTGACATCGTGCGCATCGGTGGACGCCGTTCGGGCCTGGCCCTGGTCATCGCCCCGCCGCGCTCCTACAAGGGGGAGTCCACCGCCCCGAGCGTCCTCACCGAGCACAAGCAGGTGCGCCGGCTCACGGCCGCGGACCTCGACGGGCCGGTCACCCCCTTCGGCCGTCTGGCGGTGCCCAAGGGGTTCAACCCGAAGTCGACCAAGCAGCGTGCCGACCTCGCCGCCACGCTCCGGATCAAGGCGCCCCACGAGGACGCACCGAGCGTGACCCGGCACGCCAGGGAGAGCGCGAAGGGGGAGGACGGCCGGATCGAGGCCCTCCGCCGGGAGCTGAAGGCCCATCCCTGCCACGACTGCCCCGACCGGGAGCAGCACGCCCGGTGGGCGCAGCGGTGGTGGAAGCTGAAGCGCGAGACGAGTGCGCTGCAGCGAAAGGTGGAGAACCGCACGACCTCGGTCGCGCACACCTTCGACCGGATCTGCGTCGTGCTCGCCGGCCTCGGGTACCTCGATGCCGAGGGTGAGAACGTCACCGAGCTCGGCTCCCGGTTGCGCCGCCTCTACACCGAGAAGGACCTGCTCGCCGCGGAGTGCCTGCGGGGCGGTGCCTGGGACCGGCTGGACCCCGCCGGGCTGGCCGCGGTCGTCTCCATGCTCGTGCACGAGCCGCGGCACGAGGAGGACGCCTTCCCGCGGATGCCGACCGAGGAGGTCGCCGACGCCTGGCAGGACATGGTCCGTCGCTGGAGCGAGCTGGAGGACCTGGAGAGCGAGCACGCCCTGATGCGGACCGGTGAACCCGATGCCGGCATCGCCTTGGCGGTCCACCGGTGGGCGGGTGGCCGGCGGCTCGATGAGGTGCTCTCCGGCTCGGACCTCACGGCCGGGGACTTCGTGCGCCGCTGCAAGCAGATCGTGGACCTGCTCGACCAGATCGGCGACGCGGCACCGCAGCCGCACCTGCGTGGCGTGGCCCGCAAGGCGGTCGACAAGGTGATGCGGGGCGTCGTCGCGGCCGATCGGCTGGACTGACCCCCTTCGCCCCGGGCCGGGTGATCAGCCGTCGAGGGCGGCGGCCACCCGGTTGAAGGGGCCGGTCAGGCCGTGCTCCACGGCGAGCCGGCTCATCGCGGCCGGATCCACGATGCCCGCGGGCAGGTGCGGGTCGATGTCACCGATCGGCACGTCGTGGGCCACCCGGACGACGAGCGGCGCGACGTCCAGGTAGTCGGAGGCCTCCTCGAGCCGGGTGCGCCGCGCGCCCTTGATGCGCGGATCGCCGGCGGCGAGGGCCTCACGGACCCCGGCGAGCGAGCCGTGCTCGTGGATGAGGGCGGCGGCGGTCTTCTCCCCGATGCCCTTCACCCCGGGCAGCCCGTCGCTCGCATCGCCGCGGAGCGCGGCCATGTCCACGTACGCGTCGCCGGTGGGCACCGCGTACTTCTCCCGGAGGACCGCCTGCGTGATGACGTCGGGGTCCCGTACGCCGCCACGGGCGGTGTAGAGCACCCGGGTCGCCGCGTCGTCGTCGACGAGCTGGAAGAGGTCCCGGTCACCGGTGACGACGTCGACCGGCATCCGGCCCCGGTTGCGCACCGCCAGTGTCCCGATGACGTCATCGGCCTCGTAGCCGGGCGCGCCCACACGCGTGATGCCGATGGCGTCGAGCGCGTCCATGATGACCGGGACCTGCGGGGAGAGCTCGTCGGGCACGGCCTCGCCGTCCTCCGGGTCCTCGGCGACCCGGTGTGCCTTGTACGTCGGGATCGCGTCCACCCGCCACTGCGGCCGCCAGTCCTCGTCCCAGCACGCGACGAGGTGCGTGGGGCGGTAGCGGGTGACGAGCGTCGCGATCATGTCGAGGAAGCCGGCCACGGCATTCGTCGGCAGCCCGGAGGGTCCCCCTTCGCGCGGGGGCACCCCGTAGAAGGCACGGAAGTACAACGATGCGGAGTCGAGAAGGAGAAGGCGCTCGCTCGGGGTGGTCGGCATGAGCACGACCCTACGGGTGTCACATAGTGTTGGCGCATGGAAGCGGCGGACCTACGCATCATCGACCTCCTCCGGGAGGACGGACGCATCAGCTACACGGACCTGGGGAAGGCCGTGGGGCTGTCCACGTCCGCCGTCCACCAGCGGGTGCGGCGGCTGGAGGAGCGCGGCATCATCACCTCCTACACCGCGCAGGTGGATCCCGCCGCCCTGGGGACGCCGCTCACCGCCTTCGTCTCGGTGACGCCGCTGGATCCCCGGGACCCCGACGACATCCCCGACCGGCTGCGCGGCATCGCCCAGATCGACGCCTGCTACTCGGTGGCCGGCGACTCCAACTACCTGCTGCGCGTGCGTGTGGGTACCCCGCAGGACCTGGAGGAGCTGCTCTCCAGGGTTCGCTCCCAGGGAGGGGTCTCCACGAGGACCACCATCGTGCTGACGACGCCGTGGGAGTGAGGTACTCCTCTCCCGCCGTCCGGCTGCCGATCGCCCTCGTCGGCGGACTGCTGCTGTGGCTCTCCTTCCCCGACCACGACATCGAGATCGCCGCGGTCGGGGGCGTCGCACTGATCGGTCTGGCCCTCTGGGACGTGCGCGCCCGCGTGGGCGCCCTCATCGGTCTCGTCGCCGGGCTCGCCTGCTTCCTGCCGACGCTGAGCTGGTCCGGCATCTTCGTCGGCAAGGTGCCGTGGTTCGCCCTGGCCATCACCGAGTCGCTCTACGTGGCGGTCATGGCGGCCGTGCTGGCCTGGGTGCAGGCGCCGCTGATCCGGCGTGGCCACCGGCTGCCCGCGGCGCTGCTCATCCCCGTCATGTGGGTGCTGCAGGAGTACGTGCGCGGCTCCTGGCCCTACGGCGGCTTCCCTTGGGCCCGGCTCGCCTTCAGCCAGTCGGACTCGCCCCTGGCCCGATGGGCCGCGATCGGCGGAGCACCACTGGTCACCTTCGTGGTCGCCCTGCTCGCCGTGCCGATCGTCCTGCTCGTGCTGACCCGCCGGCCGCCGGTGGTGGCGTTGGCACTGGCGGTCGCCGCCGCACTCGGGTCGATCATGGTGCCCGTGCCGACCGGCGGGGAGTCCACCGCCCGCATCGGGATGGTGCAGGGCAACGTGCCGCGGGCGGGCCTGGACTTCAACGCCCAGCGGCGCCAGGTGCTCGACAACCACGTCAAGGGCACCCTCGAGCTGGCGAAGGGCGAGTCGGACCCGGACCTGGTCATCTGGCCGGAGAACGCCTCGGACATCGACCCGATCCGCAACCCCGATGCCGCCGCGCAGGTCCAGCGGGCGGTCCGGGCGGTGGACGCGCCGCTCATCGTGGGCGCGATCCTCAACGAGCCGCTGCCCGAGGTCTCCAACGCCTCACTGCTCTACCGGCCCGGGGGAGGGCCTCCGGAGCGCTACGTCAAGCAGCACCCCGTACCCTTCGCCGAGTACGTCCCGCACCGGGACTTCTACCGCCTCTTCAGCTCGAAGGTCGACCTCGTCCGGGCCGGCTTCGCGAAGGGGGACCACCCGGTGGCCTTCGAGGTGCAGGGCAAGGAGGGCCGCTTCACCGCGATCCCCACGATCTGCTTCGAGGTCGCCTACGACGGGCTGATGCGCGATGCGGTGCGCCACGCCGAGGAGCAGGGCGACCCGAGCCTGCTCGTGGTGCAGACGAACAACGCCACCTTCGGGTACTCCGCCGAGTCCACCCAGCAGTACGCGATCTCCCGGGTGCGGGCCATCGAGCACGGCCGCTCGGTCGCGCACGTCTCGACGGTGGGGGTCTCCGGTTTCATCAACCCCGACGGGACGACGACCCCGACCACCGAGCTCTTCACCGCCGCACAGCCGGTCGACGACGTGGTGCTGCGCTCCGGACTGACGGTCTCGGACCGGCTCGGGCCGTGGGTGGAGTGGACCTCCGGCGGGCTGCTGCTGCTCGCGGTGGGGTGGCGACTGCTGCGCCGACCGACGGGTAGGCTCGAGGGACACCCCGAGTCGTCCCGGAACGAGGAAGCCACCACCGGTGCCTGAGACAGCATCCCCGCGCCGCCCCGTGATCGAACGGGTCGTCGTGCTCATCCCGACCTACAACGAGCGGGAGAACCTGCCCGGCCTGATCCAGCGGGTGCGGGCGGCCACCCCTGCCGTGGACGTGCTCGTCCTCGACGACAACTCCCCGGACGGGACCGGGAAGGTCGCCGACGAGCTGGCCGCCGCGGACCGGCAGCTGCACGTCATGCACCGCGAGCGCAAGGAGGGCCTGGGCGCCGCCTACATCGCCGGCTTCCGGTGGGCGCTCGAGCGCGGTTACGACGCCATGGTCGAGATGGACGCCGACGGGTCCCACCGCCCCGAGCACCTGCCGGCGCTGCTCGTCGCCGCCGACGAGGCCGACCTGGTCATCGGCTCGCGGTACGTCCGTGGCGGGTCGGTCGTGAACTGGCCGGCGGACCGCAAGGCGATCAGCCTGCTCGGCAACCTCTACATCAAGGCCCTGCTCGGCATGCCGGTGCGGGATGCGACCGCCGGCTACCGCGTCTACCGGGCGGAGACGCTGCGGACCATCGGGCTGGACGACGTGGAATCGACCGGCTACTGCTTCCAGACGGACCTGACCCGGCGCACCGTCCGGGCCGGCCTGACCGTGGTCGAGGTACCGATCGCCTTCATCGAGCGGGAGATCGGGGACTCGAAGATGGACGGTGACGTCGTGCGTGAGTCGATGCGGCGGATCACCCGGTGGGGGATCGCCCACCGGCGCGACCAGGTCCTGGGCCTCCTGGACCGCGAGCCCACCTGGCACCGGCTGTGACCGCGCTGCCCGGGCAGAGCCCTCGCCGCCGCCGACCGTGGCGACGTTCGCTCATCGCGCTGCTCGTCGTGCTCGTGCCGATCATCGAGCTGGTGGTGCTCGTTTGGCTCGCCAAGTACATCGGCGTGCTGCTCGCCGTGCTCGGCGTGGTCGCCTTCTGCGTCGTCGGAGGATGGCTCATCCGCCGCGAGGGCATGCGGACCTGGCGAGCGCTCGGGGAGGCGCTGCGGGAGGGCCGGGTGCCGAACCGGGAGATCGCGGACGCCGCGCTCGTGCTCATCGGCGGGGCACTGATGCTCTTCCCCGGCTACGTCACCGGTGTCATCGGGCTGCTGCTCGCGCTGCCCTTCACCCGGCCGTTGGCCCTGATGGGCCTCGAGGTGGTGGTCGCCCGTCGCCTCATCGTGGCCGGCGTGGGCGGTGAGGTCCGGGTGCGCCGCGAGGAGCGGCGTCGCCCCGGCGGTGACGACGACGTCGTCGAGGGCGAGATCGTCGAGGACGACTAGGACCCACGGACACGCGCGAAGGGGGCCCACCGGCGGTGGGCCCCCTTCGTCAGGTCTGCTTCTTCAGGCGCTGCGCTTGCTCGGCTTCTCGCCGCGCTTGGCTCGCAGCAGCTCCAGCCGCTCCTCGAGCAGCTCCTCGAGCTCCGGGATCGAGCGGCGCTCGAGCAGCATGTCCCAGTGGGTGCGCACGTGCTTGGCCGGCTTCATGTCCGGCTCCGGCCCGTCGACGAGCTTGCCGAGCTTGCCGCAGCGGCACTCCCAGGTGCCGGGGATGTCGGCCTCGACGGAGAAGGGCAGTTCCGTCTTGTGACCGTTCTCACAGAGGTAGGTGGTCATCTGCCGGTCACTGAGCACGACATTGTCCGTGGTCTCCATGCTGAAGCTGACCATGCGCGTACCGCGCAGCGTGCGCTCTGCCATTGTGCAAGTCTCCCTGGTGTCTCTCGGGTGTTCGGCCCCTGACCGCCGCCCACACAGGACACAACGCCACGCAGGCGGTCGATGTTCCGTGCGTGGGCGTCATTGCCGTGCGGGTGGGCGCCGGGACCGACGGTGGTCCCCCTGGCTGATCGGCGTGGTGCCGATCAGGGCCCGACCCCACAGGTTAGCGAATTCCGTCCGGATACGCACACCGGACGGTGACGCCGGAGACCCCGACCGCCGGGTAACCTCCCGGTGTGAGCGCTTCTCCACCAACAGTGACGGGGTCGACCAGCGCCCTTCGTGCCGAGCAGGACGGGGGGCGCGCTCGAGTGCTCGGCTGGGCCATGTGGGACTGGGGGGCCCAGCCCTTCAACACGGTCATCACGACCTTCGTCTTCTCGGTGTACCTGACGAGCGAGAGCTTCGGTGACACGAACACCACGTCGACCGCGCTGGCCGTGGCAACCGCCCTGGCCGGCCTGCTCGTGGCGGTGCTCGCTCCGGTGCTCGGGCAGAACTCGGACCGCTCCGGGCGCACCGTGCGCAACCTGCGGGTCCAGACCTGGCTCCTGGCGCTGCTGTCGGCGTCGCTCTTCTTCGTCGCGCCCGACCCCTCCTACCTCGTGCTCGGGCTCGTCCTGCTCGGCGCCGGCTCGATCGTCTCCGAGATCGCCGGCGTGAACTACAACGCCTCGATCGAGCAGGTCGCGAGCCCGAAGAACGTCGGCCGGGTCTCCGGCTTCGGGTGGGGGATGGGCTACCTCGGCGGCATCCTCGTGCTCCTGGTCATCTACTTCGCCTTCATCCAGCCGGAGGTCGGTCTCTTCGGCGTCGGGGACGGTGACGCCCTGGACATCCGCGTCTCGATGCTCGTGTGCGGGCTGTGGATCCTCCTCTTCACCATCCCGGCCTTCGTGGTGCTGAAGGACCAGCCGCAGGAGCGCGCCCCGCGCGTCGGCGTGGCCGACTCCTACCGGCTGCTCTGGCAGTCGCTGAAGGGGTTGTGGGGGGAGTCCCGGCACACGGTGTACTTCCTCATGGCCTCGGCACTCTTCCGTGACGGCCTCGCAGGCGTCTTCGCGTTCGGCGCGGTGCTCGCAGCCGGCACCTTCGACATGTCGGCCGGCGACGTCATCGTCTTCGGTGCCGCGGCCAACATCCTCGCCGGCGTGAGCACGATGGCCTTCGGCCTGCTGGACGACCGCCTGGGCCCGAAGCAGGTCATCGTCATCTCCCTCGTGACCCTCGTCGTCCTGGGGATGGGGGTCTTCCTGCTGCACGACGGCGGACCCATGGTCTTCTGGACCCTCGGCCTGGCGATGACCGCCTTCGTCGGGCCGGCGCAGGCGGCGTCGCGCAGCTTCCTCGCCCGGGTCATCCCGGAGGGGCACAGCGGGGAGATCTTCGGCCTCTACGCGACGACGGGTCGCGTCGTCTCCTTCATCTCGCCGGCCGCCTTCGCCGCGGCGATCTGGCTCGGTGCCCGGATGACGGGGCAGGAAAACACCCAGTACTGGGGCATCCTCGGCATCGCGCTGGTCCTCGTGGCCGGACTCGCCGTGCTCCTGCCCGTGCGCGCGCCCGAGGAGCGGCCCATCGGGCAGTCGTGACGGGGCGGGGTCGGTGCGCCGCGTGGCCCGCGCTCATCCCGAGGCGCGGGACGCCCCCTTCGTGCCGGTGGTCTTCTTCGCCGTGCCGCTCGAGCTCTTCCTGGCCGTCGTTCCGGCCGCCTTCCTGGTCGTGGCGGACCTGGCGGGTGCCCGCTTGCGCGTGCGCAGGCGCACCTGCCGGGAGGAGCCCTCGGAGCGGGTCTCGAGGTAGGGCTGCTCCTCGACGAGCGTCGAGAGCTTCTGGTGACCGAAGGTGCGCGGGTCGAAGTCCGCGTGGGCCCGGCTCAGGTGCTGGCCCACGGTGCCCAGCGTGCTCCACCCGTCGTCCCCGGAGGTGGCGTTGATCGCCTTCGTCAGCGCCGACTCGAGGTTGATGCCCGGCTGCGGCTCCTGCTCGTCCGTCTCCGGGTCGGGCTCCTCGTCCCGGTCGCGGGCCTGCTCCTGGAGGAGCTCGAGGTAGATGAACTGGTCGACCGCCCGGCGCAACGACTCCGGGGTCTTGCGCATCCCGAGGCCGTAGACCCGCTTGCCGGACTCGCGCAGCCTGGTCGCCAGCCGGGTGAAGTCGGAGTCGGAGGAGATGAGCGCGAAGGCCTCGACGTTGTCCTGCCAGAGCAGGTCCATGGCGTCGATGATCAGCGCCGAGTCGGTGGAGTTCTTCCCCACGGTGTAGGCGAACTGCTGCACCGGCTGGATGGCGTTGCGTTGCAGCTCGGCCTTCCACCCGCCCAGCTGGGTGGTCGTCCAGTCGCCGTAGGCCCGCTTGACCGTGGGGGTGCCGTACTTGGCCAGCTCCTCCAGGACGGCGGTGGCGTGCTTGCTCGAGACGTTGTCGCAGTCGATGAGCACGGCGATGCGGATGGAGGTGCTGGGATCGGCGTCCATGGACGCAACCTACTGCCCGAGGCGGCCCCCGTGCTGGAGGTACCGCCGCACCACACCGGCCACGTGCACCGGCTCCGGCCCGGACACGCTCAGTCTCCCCGGGGGCGGCGGCGCTGGGCCTTGAGCCGGGAGCGGTGCTCCTTGGCCGCCCGTCGACGACGCCTGGAGCCACGGGTGGGGCGCGTGGGGCGCCGCCTCGGTGGTGGGGGAGCGAGGGCGTCGCGCAGCAGGTCCGCAATCCGCTCGCGTGCCGCCCGACGGTTGCGCTGCTGCGATCGGTGCTCCGAGGCGTCGACGGTGAGCACGGTGCCGACGAGGCGAGCCCCGAGGCGGGTGAGCGCCCGCTCCCGCTGCTCCTCGGTCAGGGCACTCGTGCCACCCAGGTCGAGCGAGAGCTGGACCCGGGAGTCCGTGGTGTTCACGCCCTGACCACCCGGTCCGCCCGAACGCGCGAAGCGCTCGGTCAGCTCACTCGCCGGGATGAGCAGGCCCTGCGGCACTCCCGGCCCCGGAGGGACACGAAGATCGGCCATGCGCCCCATCATCCCTCCTGCGGCGGGAGGTGCGGTCAGTCCCCTTCGGGGGGACGGACGGTGAGCGAAGGGGGAGTGCGCAGCGTCTGGGCGATGACGCAGTAGCGCTCGGTCATCTCGAGCAGCCTGGCGGTCGTCCTCTCGTCGGCGTCGGAGTCCAGGTCGATCTCGAGGACGACGTCGGTCAACCCGACCGGCGCCTCCCGGTCGGTGCCGAGCGTGCCGCGGGCGTCCCAGGTGCCCGTCGCGCGGACCTCGCCCGAGCGCACGGTCACCCCCATGGCCGTGGCCACGGAGCGCAGGGTCACGCCGGCACACGCGGCGACGGCCTCGAGGAGGATGTCCGCGGAGCAGGCCTCGCTGCCGTCGCCACCGGCGACGGGGTGCAGGCCCGCACGCACCTGACCGCCGGTGCCGTCGACGACGGCCGCGATGCCGTCCTCGGCGAGGCGCGCGGTGGCGCTGCTCGTGACGAGGGCCGTGGCGGGGTCCTCCTTGTACCTGTCCTTCAGCGGCTTCTGCACGGCGCGCAGCTGCTCGGCCGTGGGCAATCCGGAGACGGTCTCGGTCATGGTGCTCAGGCTCCTTGGCGAGGGGTCTTCGGGACGTGGCGGTAGCCCCCGTCGTGGTGCACGAGCGGGCTGAGGTCGGCGCCGACCGTCTCCTCCACCCGGGCGACGGCGATGTAGCTGTCGCCGGCCTCGACGAGGTCGACGACCTCGGTGCTCAGGCGCGTGACGACGTCGTGGAGCTCGGGGAGCCCGTCGTCCCCATAGGACCAGGTCCCGTCGTCGACGAAGCGGAGCGAGCGGTCCTTGGCGAATCGCGTTGCCAGAGCGGACTGCTCATCGGAGAGCAGGTGCAGTGCTGCCCGGCGGCTGCGGCTGATCGTCGCCAGCGAGCTGGAGGTCCTGGAGATGTTGAAGGTGACGAGGGGCGGCTCGACGGACACCGACACGATCGAGATCGCGGTGAATCCGACGGGTCCACCGTCGGTGGAACGGCCGGTGACGACCCAGGCGCTCGATGCCGCCCGGCGGAAGGCTGCGCGCAGGTCGACCGGCGCGCTGGTCAGAAGGGTCATGGGTTCTCCAGACAAGGGATCGGTTCGGGGGATGCTCGGGTTCCGGTGCGTCAGCTGCGTTGACAGGCGGTGACGCCTCGACGCATGTGGTCGATGACGCGGCGGGTGATGAGCACCTTCATGCGAACCTCCATCGGTCCTGGCGTGAGCACCTGCCCCCGGAGGGTGGTTGCTGCGGCGTCGTCGAGCCAGATCTCTCGGCCGCTCTTGATGGACGACCTCAGTAGATGCCTTGCGCGGCGTCTTGGTCAAGCCGCGTCCGCAGCGTGGGCAGCGTTGTCCACATCCAGCGGCCGTGGACGGTGCCGGTCCACAGGGAGCTGCATGGGGCTGCGAACACCGCTGCGGCGCAGTCAGGCTGGTGGAAACAGGCAGTGGGGAAGGGGAGTGGCATGGAGGTCAACGACGTGCAACTGACGGGCCGGGTCAGTGGCGACCCGAGCGAGCGTGAGCTGCCCAGCGGTGATGCGCTGGTGACGCTGCGCCTCGTGGTGGCCCGCGGGGGAGGGCGCCCGGTCGACACCATCGAGTGCGCGTGCTGGTCGGCATCCGCGAGGAGGGCGGCTGCCCGGTTCGCCGACGGTGACCGGGCCCGGGTCGAAGGGAGCCTCCGCCGGCGCTTCTTCCGGACGCCCGGTGGTCCGGCGAGCCGCTACGAGGTGGAGGTGCGTCGGCTGGTGCGGGACCGGCGGTGAGCGCCTGCGTCAGGCTTCGGCGAGCAGCCAGGCGATGGTCTGGTTGTACGGGGTCGGGATCCCGTGGCGGCGCCCGAGCTCGACCACGCGGCCGGCGAAGAGGGCGACCTCGGTGGCCCGGCCGGCGAGGACGTCCTGGAGCATCGAGGTGTGGCCCTCACCGGGGAGTCCGCCGAGGACCGTGTCCCACCGCTCCCGGTCGGCGTCGCCCAAGGGGACCCCCTCGGGAGCCGACACCGCGATGACCTCCTCGCGCAGGGCGAGCATGAGCGAACGCGCAGGACCGTCGACGGTGAAGGCGGCGTAGGGCTTGCGCATGACGGCGGAGGCCTGGTTGATGCAGGTGTTGACCATGAACTTCCACCACATCTCGTGCTCCATGTCCGCGGGGGAGCTCCACGCGAGGCCGGCACGGTCCAGGGCCGTCTGGACGCGGTGGAGGCGCTCCGGGGCCGCCAGGTGCGCCGCCGTCCCGATGACGAGCTCACCGGGGGAGCTGTAGGTGATCTCCGAACCCTCCCGCCCGGCGGCCATGCCGAGGGCGATGCACAGCAGCACCCGGTTCGGGTCGAACCGCTCACCGATCGTCGTCTCGCTGTCCAGACCGTTGAGCACCGAGAGGAAGGTGGTCCCGGGACCGACGAAGGGGGCGACGTCCTCCAGCGCACCGGCGAGGTCGTGGTGCTTGACCGCCACGACCACGAGGTCGACGGGATGGGCCTCGTCACGATCCGGGTCGAGCACGGGGGCCCGCAGGGGAGTGCCGCCCACGGTCAGGCCGGTGTCGCGCAGCCGATCGGCGCGTTCGCCGGAGGCGACGAGGGAGGTCTGCAGGCCCCCTTCGACGAAGTGCTGGGCGTACATGGCGCCCATGGCTCCCGCGCCGAGGATCGCAACAGTGGTGATCGGGGAGTCAGCCATGGCGCCAACCTAGCTGCGTTCACGCCGGTGCCGGGGGAGCGGCCCCGTGGGTGGAACGATCCCGAGCTCTCACGTGCCCGCCTGTTCGCGGAGGTGGTCCAGGAGGTCCTCCATCGGCCCCGGCGCCCGGTGCGGGTCGAGCGCCTCCGTCAGGGCACGCGCGTAGCGCGCCTTCCGGCCGGCCTGCGAGGTGAGGAAGCGACGGACCACGGCCTCGCGCGTCCACCCGCGCTGGGCCGGCATGCCGGCCAGCAGGCGAAGGGAGCGGCCCTCACCCTCCGCGTCGATCACCGCCTCGACGCCGTCCACGCCGACTGCACGGACCAGCTCGTCCTCGAGGTCGAGCACGCAGCCGAAGAAGCCCAGCTCCCGCAGGCCCGCTCGCTCGACCGGCAGTCCCGCCTGGTGAAGCCCTTCCCGGACGATCCCGACAGCGGGGGAGTCGTACAGGCCGCAGAGGTGGTGGCCCGCGCCCCTCGGCCCGAGGCTGACCGCGACTGCGCGGATGTTGGTGATGCCGCCCAGGGCCACGACGTCCACGTCGTCGAGCGCCTCGCCGCGGCGGTGGGCGAGCGTGGTCAGGGCGACGCGGTCGCTGACTCCCTCGACGAGCACGGTCCTGGGCACGAGCGGTCACCTCCGGCTGACAGTCTGCCCGCTTGCCCCGGGGGAGCGCCTACGGTTGTCGCATGCGCCTGACCGCCGTTCGCGCACCCGAGCGCGGGCCCCTCCTGCAGGTCGTCAAGACCGTCCTGGCCGTCGTGCTGTCGTGGGTGGTCTCCCTGCTGCTCTTCCGCAACGGCCCGCCACCTGTCTTCGCGGCGATCGCCGCCATGCTCGTCGTGCAGCCGAGCCTGAACCAGTCGCTCGTCAAGGGCATCGAGCGCAGCCTGGGGGTCGTGGCCGGGGTCTTGCTGGCCACGGGGCTGGGTATCGTCCTCGGCACGCCGTCGTGGGTCGTCATGGCCGCGGTGGCGGCAGCGCTGCTGCTCTCCTGGGGGCTGCGGCTGACGAGCGGGTCAGGCAACCAGATCGCGATCAGTGCGCTGCTGGTGCTCACCCTCGGCGCGACGACCCCCGACTACGCCCTCGTGCGGGTGGTCGAGACGCTGGTCGGTGCGCTCATCGGAGTCTGCATCCACGTCGCCCTCGTGCCGCCAGTCACCCTGATGCCGGCCAGGGACGCGCTGGACACCCTGGGGGAGGAGACCGCGGAGGCCATGGAACGCCTGGCCGAGGCATTGGTGAATCCCAAGACGCGTCCCGGTCGACTGCTGCTCGTCGCCGACGCCCGCCGGTTGCACCGCTGGCGCGACGAGGCGGAGGAGGCCCTGGACACCGCCGAGGACTCGCTGGCCTTCAACCCGCGCGCCCGTCGCTACCGCGGCGACCTCGAGGCGATGCGCAAGAGCCTCGACATGCTGACGAGGATCGGGACGCAGGTGCGGGGGATGACCCGGGCCTACGTCGACCACTACGACGCCGGGGTCCGCGAGGAACGGACGGTCGTGGCGATCGCCGAGGAGCTGCGTCGCGCCGCCCACGACACCCGGCTGCGGCTGCGCCTGATCCTGCCGAGTCCCGAGGCGGAGGACCTCGAGGAGACCGCACCGGCGCTGACCGAGCCGTTGGACACGCGCGCACCGCAGGGCATGCGCTGGGTGCTCATCGGCTCGTTGATGGAGGACCTGCGACGCATCCGGCACGAGCTGGGCGCCCAGGTGGCGTGAGGTTGCCCGGAGATGACTGCGGAGGAGACGACCATGCCAGTGATCCGAGTCGAGCTCGACAGCGACCGGGTCCACGCCAAGCGCTTCCACGAGCGTGTGGGTCGCGGCGAGCCGTTCCCGCAGGAACGCCAGCTGGTGATCGAGGAGGCCTGGCGGCGTGGATTCACGCCCACGGGAACCATTCACTACCGCGGGCGCACCAATGGCCAACCACCCGGCCTGAAGTTCGATGCCGAGGTTCGTCTCGATCGTGGCTGACCCCCGGACGGGGAGGGGCGCTCGGCATCCCTCACAGGAATAAATGACATAATGTGGATTATCGGCATTTAGGGATTCCCCGGGAACCGGCACCTCATCGACAGGCTCGACCATCGACACGACGGCCCTCAGGTGTGCCTGGCCCAGGCATGGCTCACGACCGGCGCGCCGGTCGATGGTGCCCGTCCAGCCGTGCGGGGTCACGATGTACACATCACCGTCGAGCCCGCCGGTGAAATGGTTGCTGTAGCGCCAGGCCCGCAGCCAGGCGAATTCCTGTCGGCCGGCCAGGACGTACCCGTCGCGACAGACGACGGTGATCAGGACGTGACTCATGCCTCCGTGGTCCGTCGTGACCGTGAAGCGTTCGGGAACGAGCTCCTGCGCCACCGCGCGAGCCAGGTCGCTGTCCTCCGGTGGACCCGGCACCTGCTCTCCCGCGTCCCTGGCGACCCTTGCTGCTGTGACCACCTGATCGCCGAGACGTACGGCCGCGACCACGCTGCGGCCCGCCCGGAAGGCGCACATGTGTGCGATCTGTCGCAGGGTGGCTGCGGGGTCGTCAAGATCCCAGACGTCGGTGCGCATGTCCTCGACCGTGGCACGGAAGGGCTGGTTCACGAAGGGCGTTGTCCACAGGGGCTCGCGAACGGCCGTTGGGCCCCGGGCCTGTGGACGGGCGCCCGCTCGGACTCGCCCTGAGTGGTTGGCTGGTGCGGCATGGGATACGGCACGAACTTCCTCGACCACCTCGAGGTCACTCCCCCGCTCAACGACGCAGAAGCCGACTGGTTGCGAGCCTTCGCCGAGATCGACCGACGGCACTACAGCGACCCCTACGACGTGGCGATGAACCCACGCGTCGTGGCCCAGGAGGGCTCGCGGGGCGCACGTCCGCGGGATGAGTCGCCCCCGGACCCGTTCGCCTCGCTCTCCCCGCGCGACGGCACGCCGTATCCGCACCTCGACGGGGTGCCCTGCGGTGATGGCTGCTGCCTACGGTGGAACGGCACCGAGAAGTCAAGAATGGCGCTCGAGTGGCTCGAGTACCTGACCGATCACTTCCTGCGGCCCGGCGCGCACGCCCGCAGCTGCGGCAGGCCTGAGTTCGAGCACTTCACCTTCGACCACCAGGTCAACGGCATGCTCGCAGGCGAGCGCGATGACACCGGCGAGCTCTTCCTCATCAGGGCCCGGGACAGCACCTTTGACGTGGAGACCCTCGTCCCACCCCGGTGGTACCCGTGGTGACCTCAGTAGCCGTCGGGCGTGAAGTCGACCTGCGTCGGGGGCGCCAGTGCCTCCTTGGAGACGATGCGCCGCGCGGCCGTGTAGAGGCTCATGACCGCATCGGCGTCCTGGGCGCGGCCCTGCGTGATGGCGGTGAGGATGACGGCGGCCTCAGCCTCCATCGTACGTCCGTGACGGCGCGCCACCTCGCTCAGACGGGTCTCGAAGTCTGAGCCGATGTCGCAGGTCTCGAATGTCATCTGGATCACATCCTTCCTCGGCCACGGTAGCGCGGCGTGTGACGCACGTCACGCAAGACCACGCTGGGGAGTCGCCTCGGACATCCGGCCACCGGGTCGGGCGACGCCACGAGAGGGACCGAGGGTCACTGGGCGAGACCGTTTTGGCGCTGGCGGGTCAGTGTGCTGTGCTACTTCAGCAACCCATCCAGAGCGGCTGAGAGACCTGGCTCGACGACGCCGCAGCAACCACCCCTTGCGGGCAGGTGCTCATGCCGGGACCGATGGAAGGAGCATCACCGTGTCTTCATCGACGCCCAATTCCCCTCTGCCCGAAGGCGTTCCGACGACGGACGCCGGCAAGCGGGAGATCCTCTTCAATGCCTTCGACATGAACTGCGTGGCACACCAGTCCCCCGGGCTGTGGCGCCACCCGGAGGACCACGCCCGGGACTACAACACCCTGGGCTACTGGACCGGCTTGGCCCGGACCCTCGAGAAGGGCCTCTTCGACGGCCTCTTCATCGCCGACGTCCTCGGCCCGTACGACGTCTACGGCAACTCCGACGAGGCCACCCTGAAGTCGGGCACGCAGGTACCGACCAATGAGCCGACGCTGCTCATCCCCGCGATGGCTGCGGTGACCGAGCACCTGACCTTCGGGGTCACCGCCGGGACCGCCTACGAGCACCCGTACTCCTTCGCCCGGCGGCTCGGGACCCTGGACCACCTGACCGATGGTCGGGTCGGGTGGAACGTGGTCACCGGGTACCTCCCTTCGGCCGCGCGCAACCTCGGTCACGAGGACCAGATGGAGCACGACCAGCGCTACGACCACGCCGACGAGTACATGGACGTGGTGTACAAGCTCCTCGAGGGCTCGTGGGAGGACGACGCGGTCATCAACGACACGACGTCCGGCGTCTTCATCGACCCGAGCAAGGTGCACCGCATCGATCACGAGGGCGCCTACTTCAAGACCCCCGGGATCGCCTTCACCGAGCCGAGCCGCCAGCGCACGCCGGTGATCTACCAGGCGGGCGCCTCCAGCCGGGGTCGGGCCTTCGCCGGCAAGCACGCCGAGGCGACCTTCATCAACTCCCCCACCGACGAGCTGATCAAGGGCACGACGGCCAAGTTGCGCCAGTCCCTCGTCGACGCCGGGCGCGACCCCTACGACGTGAGGGTCATGTCGATGCAGACCATCGTCACCGGCGCCACCGACGAGGAGGCGCGGGCCAAGTACGAGGACCTGGCGCAGTACATCGACGTCGAGGGCGGTCTGGTCCTCATGAGCGGCTGGATGGGCCTGGACCTCTCGCAGTTCGAGCTCGACGAGCCGATCGGTGATGTGGAGTCCAACGCGATCCAGTCCACGGTCGAGACCTTCAAGAAGGCCTCCGGAAACCTCGACGAGGAGTGGACCGTGCGCAAGCTCGCCGAGTGGTGCGGGATCGGCGGCTTCGGCCCGGTGATCGTCGGCTCCGGTGAGACCGTGGCGAAGGAGCTCGCCCGGATCCAGGACGAGACCGACGTCGACGGCTTCAACCTCGCCTACCACATCACGCCCGGCACCTTCGAGGACATCGTCGAGTACGTCGTCCCCGAGCTGCAGAAGCTCGGCCGCTACAAGACCGAGTACACCGAGGGCACGATGCGCCACAAGCTCTTCGGCCACGGCGACCACCTGCCGGAGAACCACTACGGGTCGCGCTTCGCACTGCGCAACCTCGCCACCACCGCGTAGCCGGGTCGTGTAACCCGGCTCCCCGGACGAAGTGCTGCCTGCAGCACTTCGTCCGGGGAGCCGGCCCACGAGGCGCTGGTCCCCCGCCGGCTGCTGCGCGGCCTCCTCGGCCCACCGGACCCCCGGGAGGAGTACCGTCAGCAGCACACGACGAGGACGGGAGCGCACCACGGGGATGAGCGGGGGACCACCTCTTCGAGATCGCATCGCTGGTGGTGCTGGCAGCCGTCCTCCTGCTGGACCTGGTCCTCGTCGTCCGGCGTCCGCGGGTCCCCTCGACGAAGGAGGCCGCGGCCTGGGTCGGCTGCTACGTCGCCCTGGCCCTCGTCTTCGCCGTCGCGCTGCTGGCGGCCGGCGGGACCGACCGGGCCACCGAGTTCCTGACCGGGTGGCTGCTCGAGTACTCGCTCTCGGTCGACAACCTCTTCGTCTTCCTCGTGGTCATCTCCCGCTTCGCCGTCGCGAAGGAGATGCAGCAGCGGGTCCTCATGGTGGGCATCCTCATCGCGATCCTGCTGCGCGGGGTCTTCATCCTCGCCGGCGTGCGGATCATCGAGTCCTTCACCTGGGTCTTCTACGTCTTCGGCGCCTACCTGGTCTACGTCGCGGTCAAGCAGGCCCTCGGCGGCGAGGACGACTCCGGCAGCCGGGAGGGCCGGATCGTCCGGACCCTGCGCACCCGGGTGGGGCTCTCCCCCTTCGTGCTCGTCGTGGTCTCCCTCGGCGGCATCGACGTGCTCTTCGCGCTGGACTCCATCCCGGCGATCTTCTCGGTGACCACCGACCCCTTCCTCGTCTGGGCCTGCACGATCTTCGCGCTCATGGGTCTGCGGCAGCTGTACTTCCTGCTCGGCGAGCTGCTCGACCGCCTCGAGTACCTCGACATCGGTATCGCGGTGATCCTCGGCTTCATCGGCCTCAAGCTCGTGCTGCAGGCGATGGCGACCAACGAGGTGCCGTGGATCAACGGCGGGCGACCGATCGGCTGGGCCCCCACCATCGAGACCTGGCAGTCCCTGCTGGTCATCGTCGCCTCGATGACGATCGCCGTCGGTGCCTCGCTGGTACGGCAGCGTCGCGGCTAGCGCAGCCGCCCTCGATCACGTTCCCGCAGCGCATCGGCACGTAGGTCGACCCCGGGAGTTCCGAAGAGGTCACGGGTGGATCACGGACCGAACCGGAGCCACGGCCCCGGCGTCGTACAGGTCATGAGCATCCCACGCAGGACAGTCCTCGGAGCAGGTGCGGCACTGCCCCTGCTCGCCGGCAGCTCGAGCCTCCCGGCCGCCGCCGCGGCCGGCCCGAGCCCGGGCGACTGGAAGGAGCTGGCCGGCTCCATCACGGGCGGGCTCAACCTCCCGGGCAGCCGACGCTACGAGTCCCAGCGCAAGCTCTTCGACCCGCACTGGGACTCGAGACGCCCGGCGGCCATCGCCCGCGTCCGCGACGCCGACGACGTGGCCACGTGCATCACCTTCGCCAAGGACCACGGCCTGGACATCGCCGCCCGCTCCGGCGGTCACTCCTACACCGGCCGCTCGGCACGCAACGGTGCGCTCGTGGTCGACACGCGCAGCATGCGCGCGGTCAGCCTCGGCTCCGGCGGCGACCGCGCCACGATCGAGGCCGGGGCCAAGCTGTGGACCGTCCACGAGGAGCTGGCGAAGGGGGACCGCTCGGTCCCCACGGGAACCTGCCCCACGGTCGGCACGGCCGGGCTCTCCCTCGTCGGCGGCCTCGGTGTCGACTCCCGCCGCTACGGCCTGATGTCCGACCGACTCGTGAGCGCCACCGTGGTCGACGGCCGCGGGCGGGTGCTGACCGTCGACGAGGACACCGAGCCCGACCTCTTCTGGGCGATCCGCGGGGGCGGCTGGGGCACCGGGATCGTCACCGAGATGACCTACCGAACGATCCCGGCCCGCGGGATGGGCTTCTTCAACGCCACCTTCCCCGCCTCGGCCGCGGTCGACGCGCTGGCGGAGTGGCGGC
>NZ_BCSR01000006.1 GCF_001570965.1 Janibacter corallicola NBRC 107790
CACCAGCGCCGCACCCGCCAACGTGGCGGGTGGCAGCCGCGGACGATCGTCGCGCTGGCGGTCGTGTGGGTGCTGCTCTGGGACAAGGTCACGCTCGGCAACATCGCGAGCGGCCTGATCATCGGGGCCGTCATCACGCAGTTCTTCCCGCTGCCCTCGATCCAGTACCACGGGCGCCTCCACCCCTGGGGGCTGCTCGTGCTGGTCGCCCGCTTCCTCGGCGACCTCGTCGTCGCGGCCCTCGAGGTGGCCCGCGCGACTCTCGACCCGCACCCGCCGAAGGGCGGCTCCATCGTCTCGGTGCAGCTGCGGGTGCGCTCGGAGTTCTACATGACGATCATCGGCGCCAACGTCTCCCTCGTGCCCGGCTCGATCGTCGTCGAGGCCCGCCGCGCCGCCAACATCCTCTACATCCACGGCTTCCACGTGACGACCGAGGAGGGGCGCGAGGACCTGCGCCGTGAGGTGCTCGGCATCGAGGACCGCGTCGTGCGCGCCTTCGGCAGCGACGCGGAGATCGCCCAGCTCGACACCACCCCGGAGGTCACGTCATGACGGCCGTCATCGTCGACATCGCCCTCGTCCTCTTCATCGCCGCGGCCGCGCTGGTCCTGGTCCGGGTCCTCCGCGGCCCGACCGGCCTGGACCGGGCGCTCAGCCTCGACGTCGCCGTGGTCATCATCACCGGGATCATGTCGGCGCAGATCATGCACAGCGGCGACACCTCCGCGCTGCCGATCCTCGTCGTCTTCTCCATGACCGGCTTCGTCGGATCGGTCTCGGTGGCCCGGTTCATGGCACGGGAGGAGGATCCCAAGTGAGCTGGTCCGCCGCCCTCGACCTCGCCGGTGCCGTCCTCCTGCTGCTTGGGGCGCTGCTGGCCTTCGTCGGCGCGCTCGGGCTGGTGCGGCTCCCGGACATCTTCGCCCGGATGCACGCGGCCACGAAGCCCCAGATGCTCGGCCTGCTGCTCACCCTCGCCGGGCTCGCGCTGCACGTGCGCACCTGGGAGTCGGTGGCCACGATCATCGTCGTCGCCGGCGCCCAGGGCCTGACCGCCCCGGTGACCGCGCACCTGCTCGGGCGCGCCGGCTACCGGGCCGGAGTCGCGGTGCCCGAGCTGCTCCACCACGACGACCTCGGCGAGGACTACAAGCGGATGAAGCGGTAGCCGCCTCCTCGCGGGCCGCGTCGGCCCCCTTCGCCCCGGTCAGGCCAGGGGCTCGACGAAGACGTGCTGGGCCACGTCCAGGGGCAGCGTGACTCCGTCGGCGGCCGCGGCGCCGGACCGGGTGACGACCACCGAGCCCTCGGCCCCGGCCTCGGTCACCCACACGACCTCGCCCGGACGCAGCCGGGCACTGGTCAGCAGCGACAGCGCCTCGCGGTCGACCTGGGCCGGCTCGCCGATGCGCCGCACCCGGAAGTCCCCGCCCAGCTTCGCGTCGACGACCTCGACGAGGTTCATCAGCCCGGTGAGGTAGTCGTCGGAGGGCTCCTCGTCACCGCCGAGCAGCTCCTCGACGCCCGGGATCGGGGTCCCGTAGGGCGACTCCCGGTGCTCGGGCAGCATGGCCAGGATCTTGCGCTCCACGCGGTCGCTCATGACGTGCTCCCACCGGCACGCCTCGTCGTGGACGTACTCCCAGTCCAGGCCGATCACGTCGGAGAGCAGTCGTTCGGCGAGCCGGTGCTTGCGCATGACCCGGGTCGCCTGGTGCTGCCCCTCCTCGGACAGCACGAGGTGGCGGTCACGGCTCAGGCTGACCAGCCCGTCCCGCTCCATCCGGGCGATCGTCTGGGACACGGTCGGGCCCGAGTGCCCCAGCCGCTCGGCGATCCGGGCACGCATGGGAGGGATCCCCTCCTCCTCGAGCTCGAAGATCGTGCGGAGGTACATCTCCGTGGTATCGATGAGGTCCTTCACAGCCCCCATCATGCCTTGTCCGTGGCGGATCGGCCTCCCCCGGAGACTCCCACCCGGCTACGGTCGGCCCGCCCCACCCACAGGGTGGTCCAGCCGAGGCCGAGCAGCCCGGCCACGCCCAGGCTCACGGCAGCGACGGGCAGCGAGACCAGCGCGGTGACCGCCGTGAGCCCGAGCGAGCCGCCGGTGTTGCCGACCTCACCGCACATGCGCCATGCGGCGAGGAACTGGGCCCGGTCCAGCGCGGGTGCCGCGTCCGCCCCCAGGGTCATCACGATCCCGGAGCCGAGGCCGTTGCCGAGCGCCATGACGACGGCGACCAGGGTCAGGCTCGTCAGGGTCTGCGCGAAGGGCAGCAGCAGGAAGGCGACGGAGACCGTCGACATCACCGCCGCGACGATCCACACCCTCCCGAGCCGGTCCATGATCGCCCCACCCGGGTAGACGAGGCAGATCTCCCCGATCGCGGCCATGAGGAAGACCTGCGAGGAGGCGACACCGTCGAGGCCGATGTGCAGCGCCCACAGCGGCAGCAGCACGACCCGGGCGGTGCGCAACGCCGAGATCATCGCGACGCCGGCACCCTGGGTGAGCAGCAGCCGCAGGTTCCGTCCGGCGACGGAGGCGATACGGCCGGTGGGTTCGGCGGCGCGAGCCCGCTCGTTCTCCCTCGTCAGGTCCGGGCTGGCCACGACGAGGACGAAGGAGCCGAGGGCGAGCAGCACCGCCACGCCGTAGGCGCCCTGCAGCCCGAGCAGGGGGATCGCGAGGGAGCCGAGCGCAGGACCGAGCAGCATGCCGGTGCGCATCGACCCGCCGAGCAGGGACATCCCGCGGGCGAGCAGGTGCGAGGGCAGCACGTCGATCATGAACCCCTGCCGCGCCAGGAAGAAGGCGCTCGTCGCCGCCCCGGAGAGCAGCAGCGCCAGCGCCATGAGCCACAGCGAGGGCGCCCAACCGGCGACGACGAAGGCGAGCGCCTCCAGCAGTCCGGCGCGGGCCAGGGTCGCCCGCTCCCCGATCCTCGCGACGAGCCACCCGGCCGGCAGGGTGCCGAGCAGCTGACCCACCTGGGTCAGCGAGACGATGAGGGCTACGGTGCCGATGCCCGCGCCGAGCTCGTCGGCGCGCAGCGCGGCGATGGGCACGACGGCCCCCTTCGCCGCCGCGGAGAGGAGGGAGGGCCCGTACGCGGGTACGACGATCCGCCGCCACCGGAAGTCCGCGTCCGCACCCACCCGCCCCATCCTGCCTCCCTCGATCCGGTGCCGACGACGTGATTGGGTGGGAGGCGTGAGCACCGTCACCGAGGAGACCGTCGTCAGTGCGAACCGCTCCGGGCCGCCCGGGTGCGGCAACGGGGGCTGGGTCGCCGGCCTCGTCGCCGAGCGACTGGACGACCTCACCGCGGGCGAAGGGGGTGGCCCCGCCACCCACATCCGCCTCACCGCCCCGACGCCGCTGGAGCGCCCCCTTCGCTGGGAGGTCGCCGGCACCGTCGGCGAGCCCGAGGACCTGGCCGTCCACCTGCTCGACGGTGACACCCTGCTCGCCACCGCCACACACGTCCCCGCACCCGACCTCGAGGTGCCCGCTCCGGTGACGCCGGAGCAGGCGGCCGCCGCGGTCGAGTCCTTCGACCCCTCCGGCAACCCCTTCCCCACCTGCTACGGCTGTGGGCACGAGGCGAGCGACGGGCTGCACGTCTACGCCGCGCCCGTCCCCGGGCGCGAGGAGGTGAACGCCGCCCCGGTCGTCCTCGACGAGGAGGGGCTGGCGCCGGTCTTCACCGCGCTGGACTGCCCGGGGGCCTTCGCGCTCGGCTTCGAGGAGTCCATCCTCACCGGCAGCTTCACCATCACCGTCCACGAGGAGGTCCCCCGCGGACGGGAGCTCGTCGTCATGTCCTGGGTGGTCGGCCGCGAGGGGCGCAAGCGCCACACCGGCACCGCGCTGCTGGACGGGGACACCGTCCTGGCGACCGCCGCGACGACGTGGATCGCCCTGCGACCCGAGAGCACTGGAGGCACCCCGTGACGATCCCCACCCCGAACACCCCCGAGAGCGTCTTCACCTACGCCGCCCCGCGCCTGAAGTTCGGCCCCGGCTCGATCGAGGAGATCGGGCACGACGTCGCCGGGCTCGGGGCCCGGTCCGTGCTGGTGGTCACCGACCCGGTCCTCGCCGCGACGGGTCACCCCGAGCGGGTGGCGGAGGCCCTGCGCGCCGCGGGCCTGCAGGCGGAGGTCCACGACAGCGCCCACGTCGAGCCGACCGACACCTCGCTCACCGCGGCCGTGGAGCGGGCCAGGAGTGGCGCCCGTCCCGACGTCGTGGTCGCCGTCGGCGGCGGGTCGAGCATGGACACCGCCAAGGCCGTCTCGCTGCTGCTCAGCAATCCCGGCGAGCTGATGGACTACGTCAACGCACCCGTCGGCGGTGGCCGTGCCCCCGAGCAGCCCGTCCTGCCGATGGTCGCGGTGCCGACGACGACCGGCACCGGGGCGGAGTCGACGACGGTGTGCGTGCTCGACGTGCTCGCCGCGAAGGTCAAGACCGGCATCAGCCACGAGCGGCTGCGCCCGGTGCTCGCCGTCATCGACCCGGACCTGACCGCCACCCAGCCGGCGGGCGTGACCGCCTCGGCGGGGATGGACATCCTCTGCCACGCCCTCGAGTCCTGGACCGCGCGGCCCTACACCTCCCACGAGCACAAGCAGGCCCACGAGCGGGTGCCGTACTGCGGGGCGAACCCCATCGCCGACATGTTCGCCGAGCGGGCGATGCGGCTGCTCGCGGGGGCCTTCCGCCCCGCCGTCGCCGGGGATGACGCCGCGCGCACGGACATGGCCTTGGCGGCCACCTTCGCCGGGATGGGCTTCGGCAACGCGGGGGTGCACCTGCCGCACGCCGGTGCCTACCCGATCGCCGGGCGAGTGCACGACCTGGACACCGACTTCCGGCCCGACGGGTACGGGCAGGACCACCCGATGGTGCCGCACGGGATGTCGGTCGCGGCGACCGCGCCGGCCGTCTTCGCGCTGACCTTCGAGGCCGATCCCGAGCGCCACCTCGCCGCGGCCTCATGGCTCGACCCGCAGGGGCTGGACGCCGACGTTCCCGGTCCGGAGCGCCTCCCCGCCGTGCTGCGCCGGCTCATGCGCGACATCGGGCAACCCTCGGGCCTGGCCGAGATCGGCTACGGCGAGGCGGACGTCGACGCGCTCGTCGCCGGGACGATGCAGCAACAGCGCCTGCTCGCCAGCGTCCCGCGCCCCGTGACCGAGGAGGACGTCGCCGCGGTGATGCGCGCCTCGATGCACCACTGGTGAGGTGCGGGGGATGACAGGGAGCCGGTCCGGGGTGGGTGTCGGCCCGACTCACGGAAAGGTCCGGACTCACTACGCGCCGCGAGATGCGGGGAGAGCGGTCCGGACTTTTCCTTAGGGCCGCCCCCAGCCCCGGGCCGGCGACCGGGACGGAGCTCACGGCTGAAGGCGCTCCCGGCGCCAGGCGGCGGGGTCGTCCAGGCCCCCTTCGTCCACCCTGGACCACCGGAAGCGGTCGTGCAGTCGGTTGCTCCGGCCCGCCCACGCCTCGACGGCATCGCAGACGATCCGCCAGCCGCCCCACGTCCCCGGCCGGGGCACCGCACGCCCCTCGAAGCGTTCCTCGGCCCTCGCCCAGGCCTGCTCCAGCTCCTCGCGGCCACCCACGGGCGCCGACTGGTGGGAGACCCAGGCGCTGATCTGCGAGCCCCGGGGCCGCCCCGCGAAGTACAGGTCCAGCTCCTCCTCCCCGATCGGCTCGGCCCTGCCGCGGAAGCGGATCGCCCGGAACATCGCCGGCCACGTCAGCGTCGCCGCGAGCGCGGGCACCTCGCGCAGCTGGGCACTCTTGGCCGACTCGAGACTGGTGACGAAGCCCGGCCCCCGCGGGTCGAGGAAGCGCAGCAACACCGTGCGCACGTCGGGTCGCCCCTCCCCGTCGACCGTCGCGACGGCGATGGAGAGCGGCTCGGGCACGTCGCCCCGGTCCAGCTGCCGGGTGCGCGCGGCGGCCACCCACTCGGTGACCAGCGCGAAGGGGGCCGCCGGCACCTCGGCCTCCGCGAGACCGCCGCCGGTGTAGTCCAGGTGCTCGACCCGGATCGGCGTGCGCGGGATCATCCCGTCCGAGGGCTCGCTCATGCGGCCAGCCTACGACCGCGCGGGCGAAGCGCCCTACCCCTCGGTACGCTGCCGAGGTCACCGGGCAGGGCCTCTGCCCGGCACCCGTCCCCGAGCCCCCAGGAGTGTCGTGCGCCCTGCCTCCCAGCGCCGCTCGCGCTCCTCCCGGCGCGGCTCGCCCCCCGTCCTCGCCCGGTGGCGCGAGCTCGTCAGCACGAACGTCGACCGGATGGGGCCCCGCTACCGGCCGGCGCTGGACGGCTACCGGGGGCTCTTCGTCGTCCTCGTGATGCTCTTCCACTTCGGCGTGACGGCCCTCGCCGGGGGCTGGGTCGGCATCAACCACTTCTTCACCTTCTCCGGCTTCCTCATCGGCGGGATCCTCATCCGGCAGGCGCAGCGCAAGGGACGCATCGACGCGGTGGGCTTCTACCTGCGCCGGGCCCGTCGGATCATCCCGCCGATCGCGGTCCTCGTCACGGGCGTGCTCGTGCACACGCTGCTCGTGGACCAGGGCGATCGGCCGCAGACGGCCGGCGACGCCTTCGCGACGATGACGCTGTGGCAGAACTGGCGGCTCGTCCAGCGCGACGACCAGTACTTCGACCTCCTCGGTGAACCAAGCCCCCTTCGCCACGTGTGGACGCTCGGCGTCGAGGAGCAGTTCTACGTCTTCGTGCCCTTCCTCATCACCGCGGTCCTGCTGCTGCGCAGGCGCTTCGCACGCACGGCCGCGGTCCTCGGCCTGGCGGTCCTCTCGGCGGTGTGGACCGCCTGGCTCTCCGGCGACGGCGCGACCGGGTCGCGGCTGTACTACGGCACCGACGTGCGCGCGCAGGCGCTGCTCGTCGGCGTCGCGGCCGCGATGTTCTTCACCCCCGACAGACGAGGGCGCGCGCCGCGGATGGCCCGCTCCACCGCGGAGGCCATCGGCTGGGTGGGCACGATCGGGTCGGTCTGCGCCTTCTTCGTCCTCGACGAGACCGGCCGGTGGGTCTTCGAGATGGGCGGGATGCTGCTCTTCGCGCTGCTGGCGGCGTGCATGGGCGCCTCCTCGCTCGACACCCGCCCGCTGCGCATCAACACGATCTTCAGCCTGCCGCCGCTGGTCCACCTGGGCCAGATCTCCTACGGCCTCTACCTCTACCACTGGCCGATCGCGGTCTGGCTGCCGCTGGACCAGCTGCCCCAGGTCCTCGCGATCCTCGTCAAGCTGGCGCTCACCTGGGTCTGCGCGGTCCTCAGCTACCGCTTCGTCGAGCTGCCGGTGATGATCGGCGGCTTCCGCGCCCTCGTGCCCCGCGGCGTCCCGGGGGTGGCCCGCCGGTGGGTGGCGCCCGGCGTCCTCGCGGCGCTGACCGCCTGCGCGCTGCTGCTGAGCACCGCGTGGAGCTCGGCCATCGACGGTGACTGGAACGGCCGCCCCCTCCCCGGCGCCGCCACCTACCACCGCCCGGACACCGACCTGCACGTCGCCGTCGTCGGCAGCTCGATCGCCCAGTCGCTGCGGGACGGCTTCCACGGCGACGACTACCCCGGCCTGGACGTCAGCGGCCACACGCGGAGGGGGTCCTGCAACTCGATCCCGCTGACCTTCCGTTTCATGGGTGGCGGTGAGGTCCCCGAGGACGAGACCTGTGCCTCCTGGCGGGAGCGCTGGCCCACCGAGGTCGAGCACGCTGGTGCGGACATCGTCCTCTCCCCCGTGGAGACGGCGCTCACCCAGCCCCTGGTCGTGGACGGCCGCACGGTGGCGCCGGGCAGCCGTCGCCACGACGCGCTCATCCGCAAGACCCTGGACGCTCTTCTGGAGCAGACCCGCGGGACCGGCGCCCGCCAGCTGCAGCTGGTCAACGCGACCTGCCACGACGACCCCGCCGGGATCCGCGAGGGCGAGAAGGTCGGCGCCGTGAAGATCGACCCGACGGACACCAACACCGTCCTGCGGGAGTGGGCGAAGCAGGCAGACTCCCCCGACCTCGACGTGACCGTCCTGGACCTGAACAGCGTCGTGTGCCCGGACGGGAGATACCGCCCCGTCATCAACGGGGCCGAGCTCTACTCCGACCGGATCCACTTCTCCCGGCAGGGATCCGAGCTGGTCTGGACCTGGCTGGCGCCGCAGGTCGTCACGGCCTGGTCCTTCCGGGACGCGTGAGCGCTCAGTCCCGCTCGGCCCAGTTGGCACTGACCCGGCCGAGGACCCACTTCCAGACCATCGGCGTCGCCTCCGGGGAGAAGTGCAGGTAGTCGTTGAAGAGCTGGATGTCGTTGATCTTCTTCCGGTACCCGTCGGGGCACAGCGCTCCGTGCAGGTCGACCAGCCGGACGTCCTCGTGCCGGTCCGCCCAGTCCTTGACGACGCCGTTGACGTGCCGCGGGTCCTTGAACTCCTCGACGACCTGCGGGCTGGACTCGATGACGACGCGGAACTCCTCCGGGATGGCCTCGGGGCTCGCCTCCCGGCAGGGGACGGTGACGATCTGGACCTGCTCCGCGCCGGCGTCCAGCGCCTGCTCGCGCACCGTGTCGAGGCGGTCGGTGATCAGCTCCGCGTAGGCCGGGTCGTCGAACCAGACCCGCTCACCGTCGACGATGTGCGGGACGATGAGCAGCGGCGTGGCATAGATCAGCAGGACCTGGTCTCCGGACTCCTCGAAGCGCTGCGGCCACTCCTTCTTCGTGGCGGTGCACCCCGGCTTGTTCTCCATCCGGAAGCCGGGCGCCCAGCTCACCGGGGCCGAGAGCAGGTCGCACCCCTCCTCCGCGAGGTTGTCCACCTCGACCCCGGGGAAGCGGTCCTGCGGGAAGCGCTCGGCGAGGTAGTACGGCACGGAGTCGCCGTAGACCGCGATGCGCTCCGGGGAGCCCGGCTCGTAGGCCTGCTGGTCGGGGGTGATGTCCGGGGCGGGCGCCGTGGCGGCCGCGGCCACCTCGCTGTCGACATCGGCTGCGGGCGCGGTGCCGGCGACGGCCAGGCCGGTGGTGCCCAGCACGAGCACCGGCACGACGATCGCCGCGGCGGGGGCGCGCAGCCTCGGCAGCAGCCCCCGCACGCCGTGCTTGATCACCGGCCGCTCGAGGTAGCGGTAGGACAGGTGGGCCACGAGGATCGTCAGGGCCGAGTCGACGACGAGGGTGGCCGCCACGCTGCCGCCGAAACGCTCGGGGCCGAGCAGCAGCCGGATCGGCCAGTGCCACAGGTACAGCCCGTAGGAGAGGCGCCCGATGTAGGCGAGCGGGCGCCACCCGAAGGCGGTGACCACCCAGTTGGGGCGCGGGTCCACGCACGCGAGCACGAGCAGCGCCGAGCCGACCGCGAAGAGGAGCATCCCCCCGGCGTTGAACATCCACGCCGAGTAGGGCCCGACGAGGAGCATCGAGACCACGCTCGAGGCCACCCCGAGGGCCCCGGCGACGAGCGCGACCCGACGGGACGGGACGGGAGGCCGGCCACTGCGACCGGGCGCCAACCACACCCCGAGCGCGGCACCGACGAAGAGCGCCTGGGCCCGGGTGTCGGTGCCGTAGTACAGGCGCGGGTAGTCGCTGACGTCGTGGAAGCCCAACGTCGCGGTCCACGCGGCCGATGCGAGCGCCCCGACGAGCAACGCGATGGTCATCGCCCGGCGGGTGCGCAGCACGGCCATGAGGACGAGGACGACGAGCGGGACGATGACGTAGAACTGCTCCTCGATGGCGAGGGTCCACGCGTGACGAAGGGGGGTGGCCCCACCCTGGTCACCGAAGTACTGGTCCCCCTCGAGCACCAACCGCCAGTTCATGACGTAACCGAGCGTGGCCAGCACGTCCCCGCCGATCGTGCGCCGCACGGCCTCGTCGGCGAGGAACCGCGCGTAGACGAGGACGAAGCCCAGCACGAGGAAGAGCGCCGGGAGCAGCCGCCGGGCGCGGCGGCCGTAGAAGGCGAGCGCGTCGACCGTCCCGGTGCGCACCCGCTCCTCCACCAGCTGGCGGGTGATGAGGAAGGCGGAGAGGACGAAGAAGAGGTTGATGCCCACCCAGGCACCGGTGAGCACCGTCAGGCCGAAGTGGAAGGCCATGAAGCAGAGCATGAAGGCGCCGCGGACGCCGTCCAGCGCCGGGCTGTACCCAAGACGTGAGCGTGCCACCACCGCTCCTGTCCGGTCTGCCTGTCGTGCGCGGTCTGCTCCCTCGGTGGATGGTAGTGGCCGATCCCCCGAGGGGCAGTCGGACGTTCATCACATTCTCAGTGAGTGCACAATGGACGCTGGACCGTCGCTGATCAGGAGGCACCATGTCCGACACGGACGTCAAGCACGGACTCGAGGGAGTCATCGCCTTCGAGTCGGAGATCGCCGAGCCCGACAAGGCCGGGGGCGCCCTGCGCTACCGCGGCGTCGACATCAACGACCTCGTCGGCAAGGTCTCCTTCGGGCGCGTCTGGGGGCTGCTCGTCGACAACTCCTTCGACCCGGGCCTGCCGCCCGCCGAGCCCTTCCCGTTGCCGGTGCACACCGGCGACATCCGGGTCGACGTCCAGTCGGCCCTGGCGCAGCTCGCGCCGGTGTGGGGCTTCCGTCCCCTGCTGGACGTCGACGACGCGCAGGTCCGCGACGACCTGGCCCGCGCATCCGTCATGGCGCTGTCCTTCATCGCCCAGTCCGCCCACGGCCAGGACTCCCCGATGGTCCCCCAGAGCCGGGTGGACGAGGGCAAGAACATCGTCGAGCGCTTCATGATCCGCTGGCGCGGCGAGCCGGACCCCAAGCACGTCGAGGCGATCGACGCCTACTTCACCTCCGCCGCGGAGCACGGCATGAACGCCTCCACGTTCACCGCCCGGGTCATCGCCTCCACCGGCGCCGACGCCGCAGCCTGCCTCTCCGGCGCCGTCGGTGCCATGTCCGGGCCGCTGCACGGCGGGGCACCCTCCCGCGCCCAGCACATGATCTCCGGGGTCGAGCAGATGGGCGACGCCACGAAGTACGTCAAGGACGCGCTGGACCGCAAGGAGCGCCTCATGGGCTTCGGGCACCGCGTCTACCGGGCCTACGACCCGCGCGCGGCGGTGCTGCGCGAGACCTGCCGTCGGCTCGGAGCACCCCGCTACGAGGTCGCCCTCGAGCTGGAGAAGGCCGCCATCGCCGAGCTCGCGGAGCGCTACCCGGACCGGAAGATGGAGACCAACGTCGACTATTGGGCGGCGGTGCTGCTCGATTTCGCCGAGGTCCCCGGCGAGATGATGACCCCGCTCTTCGTGTGTGCCCGCAGCGCCGGCTGGTCCGCGCACGTGCTGGAGCAGAAGCGCACCGGCCGGCTCATCCGGCCGAGCAGTCGGTACGTCGGCCCCGGCAGCCGATCGATCACCGACGTCGACGGGTACGACGCGCTGCCGCGGGGCTGAGGACCGTGCGCACCCGGCTCCCCGCCATCGCGGCCACCGCGGGCCTCGCCCTGGCCCTGACCGCGTGCTCCGGCGAGGGCGCCGGCCCGGGCCCGACCGCGCCGGAGTCCGCCGCCTCGACGGCCGGTGGCGAAGGGGGCGGTCAGCCCCCTTCGTCGGAGAAGACCACGCCCACGTCCTCCTCGGAGGGGGAGGAGCCGACCTCCGCATCCGAGGGGTCCGAGACCTCCTCGGAGTCCTCCTCCTCGACCCCCACCGACACCGGGAAGCCCTTCGACCCGGAGGAGTTCACCGACCGCCTCCAGGCCGCGCTCGCCGACAGCCCCACGGCCCACATCTCGCTGGAGATCGAGGTCGACGGCAATGTCGCGATGAGCGCCGAGGGGGACCAGGACCTGGTCGCAGGGTCGCTCGACATGGACGTCGAGATGGCCGACCAGCAGCTCGGGTACCGCCTCGTCGACGGTGACTACTACTTCGAGCAGCCGCCGAAGTGGGTCCCGGTGACGCGGGACTCGGACAACACCGCCGTGCGGCAGGCGCTGGACCAGATCCAGGTGCTGAGCATGCGCAACCAGTTCGACGCCTTCGTCGCGGGGGTCGAGGACGCCGGCGTCAAGGGCCACGAGGAGGTCGGTGGGGTCCGCACCCGCCACTACACGGCCACGGTGGACACGACCCGTTCGATGGCCGAGCTCGAGGTGGACAAGGACGAGGGCATGCCGGACGCGATCGTCTACGACGTCTGGCTGGACCAGCAGGACCGCATCCGGCGGATCTCCTTCGAGCTGAACGGCGCGACGACGACGGTGAATGCCACGAGCTGGGGAGAGCCGGTCGACATCGAGGCGCCGACGGAGTCCGAGCTCGCCGAGTCCCCGTAGCGGACTCCCCGGCACCGCCGGGCCACGGTGCGCGAGAATCGCCCTCGTGAGCGAGATCAACATCCCGGCAGGCATCCTCCCCCGCGACGGCCGCTTCGGCTCCGGCCCCTCGAAGGTCCGGCCCGAGCAGGTCGCCCGCATCGGCGAGCTCGGCACCACCGTCCTGGGCACCTCCCACCGCAAGCCACCGGTGAAGGGACTCGTCGCCGAGGTCCGCTCCGGCCTGACCGAGCTGTTCTCACTGCCGGAGGGGTACGAGGTCGTCCTCGGCAACGGCGGCGCGAGCGCCTTCTGGGACATCGCGACGCTCTGCCTGGTCCGGGAGCGGGCACAGCACCTCGTCTTCGGCGAGTTCGGCGGCAAGTTCGCCGCCGCGAGCGCCGCCGCCCCCTTCCTCGCGGAGCCGACGGTGCGCACCGCCGAGCCCGGATCGCTCGTGGCGCCGGCGCCCGAGGCCGGGGTGGACGCCTACGCGTGGACGCACAACGAGACCTCGACCGGCGTCATGGCACCGGTGCACCGGGTCGAGGGCGGCGACGAGGACGCGCTCGTGCTCGTCGACGGGACCTCCGCGGCGGGCGGGCTGCCGGTCGACGTCGCCGCCACCGACGCCTACTACTTCGCGCCGCAGAAGTCCTTCGCCTCCGACGGCGGGCTGTGGCTGGCGGTCCTCTCCCCGGCGGCGATCGAGCGCGCGGAGCGGCTCGCCGCCACCGACCGGTGGGTCCCGCAGATCCTCTCCCTCACCGCCGCGATCGAGAACTCCCGCAAGGACCAGACGCTGAACACCCCCGCCGTCGTGACGCTGGCGCTCCTCGCCGAGCAGCTGCGCTGGATGAACGAGGGCGGCGGGCTGGACTTCACCACCGCCCGCAGCGCCGAGTCCTCCGGCCGGGTCTACGACTGGGCGACGAAGGGGGCCGCCACGACCCCCTTCGTCGGCGACCCGGCGGCGCGCTCCTCGGTGGTGACGACGATCGACTTCGTCGACGAGGTGGACGCCGGGGCCGTGTCCGCGGTGCTGCGGCGGCACGGCGTCGTCGACGTCGACCCCTACCGCAAGCTGGGCCGGAACCAGCTGCGCATCGCGACCTTCCCCGCGATCGATCCCGAGGACGTCTCGGCACTGCTCGCCTGCATCGACCACGTGGTCGAGCGGCTCTGAGTCACAGCGCGGCGATCACCGCGACGACGAGGACGACGGCGAGCACGAGCAGCGTCATCCGCCGGCGGAAGCCGGGCGTCACCGCGCTGCCGCCCGGGCGACGTCCGGCACCGGCCGGGGCGGGACGGGCGGCCCCTCGTGGATCACCTGGAGGTGGGGGCGGCTGCTGCGGGAGTAGGTCACCCGGACATTCTCGTGCCTGATGAGCCAGCGGGAGACGGCGGCCACCGTGACCCCGACCGCGATCGCCCCGACGGCGACCGTCCAGCGGGCGCCGAGGGCGTCGGCGATGACGCCGAGGAGGGGCGCGCCCAGCGGCTTGCCGCCGACGAAGAGGGCCATGTAGAGCGCCATGACCCGGCCGCGCATCGAGGGTTCGCTGCGCATCTGCACCATCGCGTTGGCGGTCGTCGTCGCGGTCAACGCGGCGAGCCCGCACACGGCCAGGGCGATCGCGAAGGCCCAGTAGGTGGGGGCGAGGGCCGCCGCGGTCGCGGCGACGGTGAAGCCGACGAGCGAGATCAGCAGCACCCGCATCCGCGGCTGGTTGCGCCGGGCGGCCAGCAGCGCCCCGCTGAGCGAGCCGACGGCGAGGATGGTGCCGAGCAGCCCGTAGCCCTCGGCGCTCTTGTCGAAGACCTCTGTGGCCATGAGCGCGATCGTCATCTGGAAGTTCAGCCCGAAGGTGCCGAGGATGAAGACGAGGACGAGCACGGTGAGGATGTCCGGGCGGCTGCGCACGTACCGCAGGCCGTCGATGGCCGAGCCCCGGCCTCCCTTCGCCCGCGGCGCGGGGCTCAGCTCGCTCCCGTTCATCAGGGCGAGCGCGATGATCACCGCGCCGAAGGAGGCGCCGTTGACGAGCAGCGCCGGGCCGGAGCCGAAGGCGGCGATGACCAGGCCGGCGACGCCGGGGCCGGCGAGGCGTCCGAAGTTGAACGAGGCGCTGTTGAGGGCGACCGCGTTGGCCAGGCGCCCCCTCGGGACCATCTCGGAGACGAAGGACTGCCGGGCCGGGTTGTCGAAGGCGGTGGCCAGGCCGGTCGCGAGCGCGATGAGGTAGAAGTGCCACAGCTCGGCGGTGCCGGTCACGACGAGCACCCCGCCGACGATCGCCGCGAGCCCGAGCATCGCCTGGCTGACCATGAGCAGGGCGCGCTTGGGCACGCGGTCGATGACCGCGCCGGTCCACGGGGCGAGCACGAGCATCGGGATGAACTGCAGGCCGGTGACGATGCCCAGGGCGGTGCCGGAGTTCTGCGTCAGGACGGTCAGGACCACCCAGTCCTGGGCGGCCCGCCCCATCCACGTGCCGACGTTGGAGACGATCGCGCCGGTGGCGTAGGTGCGGTAGTTGGGGACGGAGAGGGAGGCGAAGGTCGAGCTCATCGGGCCGCGATCCGCGCCAGGACCTCGCTGGCCGCCGCGAGGGCGCGCCGGTCCTGCTCGCCCAGCTCGAGGATCCGCTCGTGCATCCACCGGTTGCGACCCTGCCGGGTGCGGCGCAGGGCCGCCCGCCCCTCGTCGGTCAGCTCGACGATGATCCGGCGGCCGTCATCGGGGTCGTCGTGACGGGCCACGAGGCCCTGGTCGGCGAGGCAGCCGACGGTGCGGGTCATGCTCGGGGCGGAGACCTTCTCCACGTCGGCGAGGGCGCGGGGGCTCGCCGGCCCGCGCTCGAGGCGGGCGAGCACGCTGAACTGGTGCGGGGCGATCTCCCCGGCGCTCTCGAAGCGGACCCGCCGGCTGATGCGCATGCACGCCAGCCGCAGGTCCTCGCTCAGGGCGCCGACCTCCCGCTCCGTGGCGACGGCCGTCTGGGGCACGGGGACTCCTCTCGTGGTGGACACGTGGAGGAGAACTCATTGCGTCGGCTAACTATTCCGCCGGCCCCCTTCGCCCAACGATGATCGGGTGACCCGATCATCGTCGCGGGGGCGAAGGGGGAGGAGGAGGTCAGCTGACGCCGAGCAGCCCCTTGATCGGGTCGATCGCGAAGTAGAGCACGAAGAGCACCGCGACGAGCCACATGAGCGGGTGCACGGTGCGGGCCCGGCCGCGCACGACCCGGATGAAGACGTACGTGACGAAGCCGGCCCCGATACCCGCGGTGATCGAGTACGTGAAGGGCATGAGGATGATCGTCAGGAAGGCCGGTATCGCGATGCCCAGGTCGTCCCAGTCGATCTCCTTGACCTGCTGCATCATCAGGAAGCCGACGAGCACGAGTGCCGGGGTCGCGGCCTCGTAGGGCACGACCGAGACCAGCGGCGAGAGGAAGGTCGCGAGCAGGAACATCACCCCGGTGACGACCGAGGCGAGCCCGGTGCGGGCCCCCTCGCCGACACCCGAGGCGGACTCGATGTAGCTGGTGTTCGAGCTGACCGAGGCGGCACCACCGGCCGCGGCCGCGAGGGAGTCGACGACGAGGATCTTCTGCGACTCCGGCGGGTTGCCGTCCTCGTCGAGCAGGTCACCCTCGGCGCCAACCGCGACCATCGTGCCCATGGTGTCGAAGAAGTCCGCGAGCAGGATCGTGAAGACGAGCAGGCTCGCCGAGACGATGCCGATCTTGTCGAAGGACCCGAGCAGGTTGAAGTTGCCGAGCAGCCCGAAGTCCGGGGCGGCGAAGAGGGTGTCCGGCAGGGTCGGGACGTTCAGGCCCCACCCGGTCGGGTTGACCATCTTGCCCGAGGCATCGGTCTGGGAGCCGACGTGGAAGATCGCCTCGACGACGATCGCGAGCACCGTGGTCCCGAGGATGCCGTAGAGGATCGCGCCGCGCACCCGCCGCACGTGCAGCGTGATGATGACGAAGAGGCCGACGACGAAGACGAGCAGCGGCCAGCCGGCGAGGAAGCCGCCGACCCCGAGCTCGCCGAGCGGGCCCCCTTCGGCCTGGCGCACGAAGCCCGCGTCGACCATGCCGACGACGGTGATGAAGAGGCCGATGCCGACGCTGATCGCGGTCTTGAGCTGCGGCGGGACGGCGAGGAGCACCGCCTTGCGGAAGCCGGTGAGCACGAGCACCAGGATGATCAGGCCCTCGATGACGATCAGGCCCATCGCGTCCGCCCAGGTCATCTCCGGGAGCGAGGCGATGCCGAAGGCGACGAAGGCATTCAGGCCCAGGCCCGCGGCCAGGGCGAGCGGGTAGTTCGCGACCACGCCCATGAGCACGGTCATCACGCCGGCGACGAGGGCGGTGCCTGCGGCGACCATCGCGAGGTTCGGCGCATCCCCTCCGCCGAGGAAGGTGCCCGTGGAGTCCGGCTGGGTCCCGATGATCAGCGGGTTGAGGACCACGATGTAGGCCATCGTGAAGAAGGTCGCGAGACCACCACGGATCTCACGCCCGACGGTCGAACCACGCTCGGAGATGCGGAAGTGGCGCTCGAGGAGCCCCTCCCGGGCCGGTGCGCTCACAGGGCCTCGACGGCCTCGTCGTCGAGGATCGGGTCGCCGACCCGCTCCGGCTCCGGTGCCTTGACGTCGACCTCGGAGTGCGCGCCGCAGCCGTGGTCCCGGCTGACGACGGTGCCGTCGCTCGGGCTCCACTCGTTGGCGCAGACGCCGAAGGTGCGCCGCAGGATCCCGGCCATCGGCAGGAAGTAGCCGCAGCTCTCGCAGCGCGCCGGCGCCTTGGTCGCGACCTCGGCGGTCGGCCCGTGGGACCCGTCGTACCAGCGCTGCGCGGCGCGCTCGCGCCCCTCGGCGGAGAGCACGCGCGGGCGGCCGAGGCCGAGCTCCCACAGCGCGACCGCGTCGACGTCCTCCTCACCGGTGGCCTCGAAGCCGGCCTCGAGGTTGGGGTCGTCCTCGACCTTCGGGGTGACGTCGCCCGGCCGCACGTCGCCTGGGGCCAGGCGGTCGGCCCACGGCACCCACTCCGGGGAGAGCAGCGCGCCGTCGCCCGGCAGCAGCTGGGACTCGCAGACGGTGGCGTTCTTCGAGCGCGGTGCGCGGGTGACCACGACGCCCCAGTACCACCCGCGGTAGCCGGGGAAGGTCGCCTCGAACCAGTGCGTCCCGAGCCGGTCGTCCTCCAGGGTGAAGCCGACGTGCTCGCCGACACCCGTGCCGCCGGTCGCGACGAGCAGCTCGCGCCGGGCCGGCTCGATCGCCGCCTCGAGGACGGCATCGGTCTTCTTGCGAGGCATCTCAGCCCTCCAGGTCGTCGGCGACGCGGCGGAGCACCTGGGCGATCTTGGTGCCCTGGCCCTTCTCCGGGTAGCGCCCGCGGCGCAGCCCGTTGGAGACCCCGTCGAGGAGCTGGATGAGGTCCTCGACGATCCCCACCATGTCCTCGGGCTCCTTGCGGTCACGCTTGCGCAGGTTGGAGCGGACGCTCGGGGTCGGCTCGAGGACCTGCACCGACAGCGCCTGCGCGCCGCGACGGCCCTCGACCACGCCGTAGTCCACCCGGGTGCCGCCCTTGATGGTCTTCGTGCCCTCCGGCAGTGCGCCCGCGTGGAGGAAGACGTCCTCCCCGTCGTCGCCGGAGATGAAGCCGAAGCCCTTCTCCGCGTCGTACCACTTGACCTTGCCAGTCGGCACCGTGCACCTCTTGCTCGCCACAGTTCGATGGACGCACGGGTCCGCGCGCCCGTCCAAGGTTAACCCGTGCTTCCCGGCCGACCCCAATGCGCGAAAACCGCTCGTTGACGCGGCCTCCCGTAGGGCACGATGGTGCCTCGTGACCTCCCTCCCTCGCGACGTGCCGGCCCACGAGATCGGCTCCGGCTTCGGCGGCTTCTGGCGGGCCCTGCCGCGCGAAGGGAGATTCCTCCTCTCCACCGTGGCGCTCCAGCACCTCGGGCGGGGGATGACCCTGCCCTTCACCGTGATCTACCTGCACGAGGTGCGCCACTTCTCCCTCGACACCGCGGGCACGGTCATGGCGCTGCTCGCGCTCGTCGCCGCGGTCATGGCCGGCCCGATGGGAGCGCTCACCGACCGGGTCGGGGCGCGCTGGATGCTCATCGGCGCCGGCGTGGTGCAGAGCCTCGGGGCCGTGGCGCTGGCCTTCGCCGTCTCGCTCCCGCTCGCGGTCCTCGGCGCGATCCTCATGGGCCTCTCGCAGAGCATCGGCTGGTCCGGGTCGAACACCTTCATCTCCGCGCTCGTGCGGGGCCCGCTGCGGCAGCGCTACTTCGGGGTGAACTTCGCCCTGCTCAACCTCGGCATCGGGGCGGGCGGCCTCATCGCGGGGGCCTTCGTCGACGTGACGCGGCCGGTGACCTTCGAGACGATCTTCCTCGTCGACGCGGTGCTCATCCTCATCCCCGGGATCTGGCTGCTCGGCCCCCTTCGCCACGTGCACGCGCGCGCCGAGCGGCCCGCGGCTGGGGCCGGCCGGGCGGGCTACTCCGCCGTGCTCCGGCTGCCGGGGATGCGCTGCGTGCTGCTCCTCGCGCTCGTGACGAGCTTCGTCGGCTACGGGCAGCTCGAGGCGGGCATCCCGGCCTTCGCCCGCGGCGTCTCCCAGGTGGGCACCGAGGTCATCGGCGTCGCGTTCGCCGTCAACACCGGCGTCATCGTGCTGCTGCAGTTCTGGGTCCTGCAGCGGATCGAGGGGCACCGCCGCACCCGGGTCGGCCTGATCATGGTGGGCATCTGGACCCTCGCCTGGCTGGCCATCGGTGCGAGCGGGCTGCTCCCCGCGGGGGTGACGGCCGCAGTGCTCGTCATCGCCTTCCTCGGCCTCTTCGGCCTCGGTGAGACCCTGCTGCAGCCGACGCTGCCGGCGATCACCAACGACATGGCGCCGAACCACCTGCGCGGCCGGGTCAACGCGGTCCAGTCCGCGGCCTTCATGTCCGGCGGGGTCCTCGGGCCGCTCGTGGCCGGGGCGCTGCTGGACCGGCACCTCCCGGCGGTCTTCCTCGCCGTCATCGGGCTCGGGCTGGTGGCGGTCGTCTGGCTGCTGCTGCGGCTGGAGCGGCTCATCAGCCCGGAGGTCAACGGCCTCGAGGCACCTCGATCCCCCACTGCGCAGACCACGTCCCGCCCGGCGGCAGGCTGACCAGGCCCTCGCCGGAGTTGAAGGCGTCCGGCGGGCACGACAGCGGCTCCACGGCGATGCCGGCCGGCTGCCCGGCCGGGAGCTGCGCGGGGTCGGCGCGCCCGGTGAAGACCTGGACCCAGTCCAGCCCCGGCCCGCCCCAGAGGCCCACGGCTCCGGCGTCGGTGTCGAGGGTGACCGTCCAGCAGCCGTCGGCTCCCCGCGCCAGGTCGGTGTAGGCGTTGTCGATGGTCCGCTCCCCGAGCGGGTCGCCACCGCGCAGGTCGAAGGGCGTGCCCGTCACGTCGCGGGTCCCGGTCGGCAGCTGCCGCTGCCCGTCGACGAGCACGACCCGCTCCGCCGGCACGGTCAGGCGCGCCCGCGGGGCCGGCGTGCCGCCGAGGGCCAGGTAGGGGTGGGCGCCGTAGCCGACGGGCGCGGTATCGGCGCCGAGGTTCGTCAGCCGGGTGCTGCAGGTCAGGCCGCGAGCGTCGACCTGCCAGGTGATGCGCACCTCCAGCGCGAAGGGGTAGCCCGGGTGCGGGTGCAGGGTGTGCACGAGGACGACCCGGTCGGGGTCCCGCTCGGTCGGGCGGAAGGACTCCCACCGGACCAACCCGTGGATCGCGTTGCCGGTCTCGCGCTCGGTGAGCGGCAGCTCGTGCCGCTCACCGCCGAAGTCGTAGCGACCGTCACGGATCCGGTTCGGCCAGGGGACGAGCACCTGACCCCGGCCCGACGGGGCCATGACGTCCGGCGGGTAGTCGGCGACGACGTCGAGGTCGCCGATCGTCAGGCTGCGCAGCCCGCCGCCGACCTCGACGACGTGGGCCCGCACGTCCCCGCTGCTCAGCTGCCACTCGTCTCCGTGGGGGAAGATCGCCATGGCACCGAACCTACCGGGGCACCGGGCCCACCACGGCGCGTGATCTACCGTGGATCGGTGCGCTCCCTCGCCGAGGACATCCGCCACCGCACCGATGAGGAGCTCGTGGCGCTGCTCGGTGTGCGCCCGGACCTGGCCCGCCCCCAGCCGGCCGACCTGACCGCGCTCGCCGCGCGGGCGAGCACCCGGGCCAGCACGACCCGGGCCATCGACCACCTCGATCTGCCGCACCTGGCCGCGCTGCAGGCCTGCGTCGTGGTGGGTGAGGCATCACCGGGGGCGATCACCCCGCTGCTCGGTTGCGACGCGGCCACGGCCGCGGGACTGCTCGAGGACCTCACGACCGCCGCCCTGCTGTGGCGCACCTCCGACGGTCCCGCGGTCTCGCGCACCGTCGTCGAGGTGCTCGGGCCGACGCCGACCGGCCTGGGACCACGGGCCGCCGAGCTGCACCACGACCTGCCCGAGGACGTGGACGCGGCCGTCGCCGAGCTCTCCTCCGGCTCCCGCAGGGTCCTGGACCGCATCGCCCGGCACGGCCCGACCGCCGCCCGCCCACGGGACCCCGCGAGCTCGGCCGCCGCGGCGGTCGAGGACCTGCTGGCACGCCGCCTGCTGACCGCCACCGACGACGACCGGCTCGTGATCGCGCCGCTCGAGGTCGGGCTCGCCGCCCGGGGCGGGCGCCTGCTGTCCGACCCACTCGACGGACCCGACACGAGCGAGGTCCGCCGGCTGGAGCCCCGGGACGTGGACGAGGCGGCGACGGCGGCCGCGACCGAGACGGTCTCGCTCGTCGACGAGCTGATGGACCACCTCGAGGAGCTCGCGCCCCGCGTACTGCGCAGCGGCGGCCTGGCGGTGCGAGACCTGCGCTCCCTCGCCTCGGCGCTGGACCTGCAGGAGAGCACGGCGACGATCCTGCTGGAGCTGGCCCTGACCGCCGGGCTCATCGCCGACGACCGGGCCCCCGAACCGGCGTGGCGGCCGACGACGGAGCTGGACTCGTGGCGCGAGACGGACCCGGCCGTCCGGTGGGGCGCCCTCGCGGAGGCGTGGCTGGTCTCCCTTCGCTCCACCGCCGCGCCGGCGCCGGAGGACGGCAGCCGGGTCAACGCACTCTCGGACGGCCACGTCTGGCCGCCCGTGCGGGCGCTGCGCCGGGAGGTGCTCGAGGTCCTCGCCGGCCTGCCGGAGGGCAGCGCGCCGAGCGCGGAGCTGGTCCTGGACCTGCTGCACCACCGCCGACCCCGGCGGATGCCCCGCGACGCGGCCGGGGTGGTCGCGAGGCTGCTCGGCGAGACGGAGGTCCTCGGGGTGACCGGACGCTCGGCCCTGGGCAGCGTCGGCCGGGCACTGCTGTATCGGGGGGGCGCCGCTGCCCAACGGCTCGCCGGCCTCGTGCCCGAGCCCGTCGACCGGCTGCTGCTGCAGGCCGACCTCACCGCGATCGTGCCCGGCACCGCGGTGCCCGAGCTGGCCTCGCTGCTGCGCCGCACCGCCCAGGTCGAGTCACGCGGGGGCGCGGTCGTGCACCGCTTCACCGAGCGGACGCTGCGCGGCGCCCTCGATGCCGGGTGGAGCGCCGAGGAGCTGCTCGACGCGCTGGCCCGGTTCAGCGCCACCGAGGTGCCCCAGCCGCTGGAGTACCTCGTGCGCGACGTGGCCCGTCGGCACGGCCGGCTGCGGGTGGGTGACGCGGGCAGCTACCTGCGCAGCGACGACCCCGCGCACCTGGAGACGCTGCTCGCACACCGCGAGCTGGGCCACCTGCAGCTGCGGCAGATCGCGCCGACCGTGCTCGTCTCCCCGGTGGGCCCGACCGTCCTGCTGGAGTCGCTGCGCCAGGTGGGCAGCTCACCGGCCCTCGAGGGCGCCGGCGGGGTCGTCACCGCCGGCACGTCCCGTCGTCGGGCGACGCCGCACCGGGACCGCCCGGTGACGGAGGTCCCCCACGAGCCGGCCGAGCAGGTCCTCGCCCGGCTGCGGGTCGCGGAGGAGCAGGCCGCGTCGCGACCGGTGCTGGGCGGTGAGGGCCCGAGCATCCCGTCGCTGGACCCGGCGAGCGCCTCGGCGCTGCTGCGCGAGGCCGCCGCTGACCGGCTCCCGGTCTGGCTGGGCGTGAGCGACGGTGTCGGCGCGACCCGTCGGGTGTTCTTCCACCCCCGCCGCGTCGACGGCGGGCGGGTCGTCGGCGAGGTCGACGCGGCCCCGCAGGTCTACTCGCTGCACCGGATCACCGGTGTCGTGATCGACGGCTGAGGAGCGGGCCGGGACCCGCCGCTCAGGCCCCCGCGAGCGCCTTGACCACCCGGGAGGGTGAGGGGCGCCCCAGCTGCTCGGCCATCCAGGTGCTCGTCGCGACGAGGACATCCAGGTCGACACCGGTCTCGACGCCGGCACCGTCGAGCATCCACACCAGGTCCTCGGTCGCGAGGTTGCCGGTGGCCGACTTGGCGTAGGGGCACCCGCCGAGGCCGCCGGTCGAGGCATCGACGACGCTGACGCCGGCGCGCAGGGCGGTGAGGGTGTTGCTGAGGGCCTGGCCGTAGGTGTCGTGGAAGTGCACCCCGATCCTGTCGGTGCCCAGGCCCCGCCGGTCCAGCTCGGCCAGCAGCGCCTCGACGTGCCCTGGCGTCCCGGTCCCGATCGTGTCGCCGAGCGAGAGCTGGTCGCAGCCGAGCTCCATGAGCGAGACGCACGCGTCGGCGACCCGGGTCACCGGCACCGGCCCCTCCCACGGGTCCCCGAAGCACATCGAGACATAGGCCCGCACCCACATCCCGGCCTCCCGGGAGCGGCGGACGACGGGACGGAACATCTCGACCGACTCCGCCAGGGAGCGGCCGAGGTTCTTCTGCGCGAAGGTCTCGGTGGCGCTGCCGAAGATCGCCACGGCATCGACCCCGGACTCCATCGCCCGGTCCAGGCCACGCTCGTTGGGCACGAGCACGGGGCGGCGCGGGCCCTTCCCCGCCTCGCCGAGCTCGCTGAGCAGGTCGCTCGCGTCGGCCAGCTGGGGGACCCACTTCGGCGAGACGAAGCTCGTGGTCTCCACGGTCTCCAGACCTGCCGCGAGCAGCCGGGTGATGAACTCGGCCTTGACCTGGGCCGGCACGACGGACTTCTCGTTCTGCAGGCCGTCCCGGGCCCCGACCTCGTAGATGGTCACCCGCGGAGGCAGGCCGGGCAGGGGTTCACGCTGGGGCAGTGCACGGGTCATGTCCTCCATCATGGCTGATCGCGTAGCGTTGGCCGAGGTCCGTGCAGGGCGGATCAGGAGGACACAGGCATGAGCAGCAGCACGAACCCCGGCGAGCAGCCGGGAGGCCCGGAGGGGCAGAACGCCGGCGGGCACCACACCGAGCCGATCCAACCCGGCGCGGACCCGACGACCCCCTACCCGGTCCAGCACCCGCCGCAGCAGGCGCAGCAGCCGTACCCGCAGCCGCCCTCGCCGTACACCCCGTACCCGCAGGGCCCCGACGGGCAGCCGCCGGTCGCACCGGGCTACTACCGACCGCCGACACCGCCGAACACCTCGGCGATCGTGCTCACCGTGGTCTCCGGCCTGCTCGTCATCACCGTCTACTGCTGCCCGATCGGCGCGATCCCGCTCGTCCTGGGCGTCCTCGGCATGGCCCAGCAGGCCAGTGACCCGGAGAGCGCCCGACGGATGACCACGATCGGCTGGGTGGTGCTCATCGGGCTGACCATCCTGGCTCTGGCGGCCATCATCGCCATCACCGCCATCGCCGTCGGCGCGGAGTCGACGGCGTGAACGACGGAGCCCTGATCGTCCAGAGCGACAAGACCCTGCTGCTGGAGGTGGACCACGTGGGGGCCGCCGACGCACGCCGGGCCATCGCCCCCTTCGCCGAGCTGGAGCGGGCGCCGGAGCACATCCACACCTACCGCGTCACCCCGCTCGGGCTGTGGAACGCCCGGGCGGCCGGCCACGACGCCGAGCAGGTCGTCGACGCCCTGGTCACCCACTCCCGCTACCCGGTGCCGCAGGCGCTGCTCGTCGACATCGCCGACACGATGGACCGCTACGGGCGCCTCGTGCTGGAGAAGGACGGCGAGCAGCTGCTCCTCCGGGCGACCGACCGGGCGGTGCTCACCGAGGTCATGCGGCACAAGAAGATCAAGCCGCTGCTGGGTGAGCAGCTCTCCCCGGACGAGGTGGTCGTGCACCCCTCCGAGCGGGGCAGCCTGAAGCAGGAGCTGCTCAAGGTGGGCTGGCCCGCCGACGACCGGGCCGGCTACGTCGACGGCGAGGCGCACCCCATCGAGCTGGACCAGGACGGCTGGAGCCTGCGTCCCTACCAGCAGCAGGCGGTCGACGGCTTCTGGGACGGCGGCTCCGGGGTGATCGTCCTCCCCTGCGGCGCCGGCAAGACGCTCGTCGGCGCCGGCGCCATGGCCGAGGCGAAGGCGACCACGCTCGTGCTCGTCACCAACACCGTCAGCGCCCGGCAGTGGAAGGAGGAGCTGCTCGCCCGCACCACCCTCACCGAGGACGAGATCGGTGAGTACTCCGGTGCCCGCAAGGAGATCCGGCCGGTGACGATCGCGACCTACCAGGTGCTCACCCTCAAGCGGAAGGGCGCCTACCCCCACCTGGACCTGCTCGACGCCCGCGACTGGGGCCTCATCGTCTACGACGAGGTGCACCTGCTGCCGGCGCCGATCTTCCGGATGACCGCCGACCTGCAGGCACGCCGCCGGCTCGGCCTGACCGCGACCCTCGTGCGCGAGGACGGGCGCGAGGCGGATGTCTTCTCGCTCATCGGGCCCAAGCGCTTCGACGCCCCGTGGAAGGACATCGAGTCCCAGGGCTACATCGCCCCCGCGGACTGCGTGGAGGTGCGGGTGGCCCTCACCGAGTCCGAACGGATGGCCTATGCCACCGCCGAGGCCGAGGACCGCTACCGGCTCGCCGCCTGCTCCCCCGTCAAGCTCGACGTGGTCCAGCGGGTCGTCGACCAGCACGAGGGCGAGCAGACCCTCGTCATCGGCCAGTACCTGGACCAGCTGCACGAGCTCTCCGAACGGCTCGGCGCGGACCTGATCACCGGCGAGACCCCGGTCAAGGCACGACAGGCGCTCTTCGCGGACTTCCGCGAGGGACGGACCAACCTGCTCGTGGTCTCCAAGGTCGCCAACTTCTCGGTCGACCTCCCGGAGGCGACCGTGGCCATCCAGGTCAGCGGCACCTTCGGCTCACGGCAGGAGGAGGCCCAGCGTCTCGGTCGTCTGCTCCGGCCGAAGGGGGACGGCCGCGCCGCGCACTTCTACACCGTGGTCGCCCGGGACACCGTCGACTCGGAGTTCGCCGCGCACCGGCAGCGCTTCCTCGCCGAGCAGGGCTACGCCTACCGGATCATCGACTCCTCCGACCTGTGAGCACATGGCGAAGGGGGCATCCCCTGCGGACGGGCAGCGGATGGGTGCGGCACGGCTCAGGGAGCGCCCTTCGAGGCTCCTTCGTCGCACCTCAGGACCCGGGACGAGCGACCAAGTGCCGTAGCCATCCGTCGCCCGGTAGCGAGGAACGTGGCGTCAGAGGATCGAGGTCAGGAAGCGCTGGGTGCGCTCGTGCTGCGGGTTGCCCAGGATGTCGTCGGGCTTGCCCTGCTCGATGACCTGACCACCGTCGAACATCATCACCTTGTGCGAGACGTCACGGGCGAACTGCATCTCGTGGGTGACGATGAGCATCGAGATGTCGGTCTCCTCCGCGACCTGGCGCAGCACGCCGAGCACGTCGCCGACGAGCTCGGGGTCCAGTGCCGAGGTGACCTCGTCCAGCAGCAGGATCTCCGGGTCCATGGCCAGCGCCCGGGCGATCGCCACCCGCTGCTTCTGACCGCCGGAGAGCTGGGTGGGGTGGGCATCGCCGCGATCGCCGAGCCCCACCTGGTCGAGCAGCTCCAGGCCCCGCTTCTTCGCAGCCGCCTTGTCCCGCCCGAGGACGTGGACCGGGGCCTCGATGATGTTCTCGATGACCGACATGTTCGGGAAGAGGTTGAAGTGCTGGAAGACCATGCCGATCTTCTTGCGGGTCTGCGCGATCTCCTTGGTGCGCAGCTTCACCCGCTTCCCGCCCCGCTTGTCGTGGGTCAGCGGCGCACCGTTGATCCAGATGTAGCCGCCGGTCAGCTCCTCGAGCGTCATGACGAGCCGCAGGATCGTCGTCTTGCCGGACCCGCTCGGCCCGATGAGGGTGACTCGCTCACCGTGGGCCACGTCGAAGTTCAGCCCGGACAGCACGGTGTTCTGGCCGAACTTCTTCTCCACGTCCTCGAACCGGATGACCGGTTCACCGCTGTTCACGGCATCGGGCGACGGGCTGGTCTGGGGTTCAGTAGACAAGTGCTTTCTCCAGTCTCCGGACGGCGAAGGCGGTCACGAGACTCGCCACGAGGAAGATGAGGCCGGCGATCGTGAAGGCCTCGTTGTACCGGAAGGTCGCGGCACCGTACTGCTGGGCCTCCGTCACCATCTCGATCACCCCGATGCCGAAGAGGAAGGGGGTGTCCTTGAACATCGCGATCGCCCAGTTGCCGAGCGAGGGGAGCGTGGCCCGGATCCCCTGGGGGATCACCACGTCCCGCCAGGTGCGTCCCTGCGACAGGCTGAGCGCCCGCGCTGCCTCCCACTGCCCCTTGTCCACCGAGGCGATGCCGGCGATGTAGGACTCGGCCATGTAGGTCGAGTAGTGGACGCCGATGACGACCGTGCCGACCCACAGCAGCGGCCACGAGACCGGCACGAGGTAGCTGACGAAGATCAGCTGGACGATCAGCGGGGTCATCCGGATGAAGTCCATGACGAAGCGCAGCGGCTTGGTCACGATGCCCGGCAGTGCCTCGACGAGCACCGCGAGGAGCAGGCCCAGGGTCACGGCGATGAGGGTTCCCACGACCGTGATGAGCAGCGTCGTCTCGACGAAGGTGCTCAGCAGCTGGGGCAGCGCCTCGGCGGCGGAGTCCCAGTTCCAGAACTCCTCGAAGGTGATCGCTGGTTGCATGGTCGGCTGCATCAGATCGTCTCCCCGGTCCCGGAGTGGGCCCCACCGGTCGCCATGCCGAGGCGGCGTCGGGCGTGGTTCTCCATCAGGCGCAGGCCCTGGGAGAGGATCCACGCGATGACGAAGTAGGCCACCAGTCCGATGGAGAAGGCGAAGATCGTGTCCGTCTGGATGCGCAGCTGGTCGATCTTGTTGGTCAGGTCCTGCAGGCCGATGAAGAGGGCGACCGCGGTGCCCTTGACGAGCATGACGAGCAGGTTGTTGTAGCCGGAGAGCATGAGCACCCACGCCTGCGGCCAGATGACCCGACGCATCCGGGTCAAGGGCGACATGTTCAGCGCGGTCGCGCCCTCCCACTGACCCTTGTCGACGGCGTTGATCGAACCGCGCACGACCTCGGCGCCGTAGGCACCGTAGTTCAGCCCGAGGGCGACGACCCCGGTCAGGACCGCGTCCCAGCTGAGGCCGAAGAGCGGCATCACGTAGTAGAACCAGAAGAGCTGGACGACCAGGGAGGTGCCCCGGAAGACCTCGACGACGATCGTCGATCCCCAGCGCAGCGGCGGCACCGGGCTGATGCTCAGCAGCCCGAGGACCACCGAGACCACGAGCGCCAGGACGGCCCCGCCGAGGGTCAGCTGCAGCGTGACGGTGACGCCGTCAAGCAGCCCCGGCAGGGCGTCCTGGAGCGCTTCGAGGTTCTCGTTCACTCGCTGGCAGTCGCGTCGGGCAGCTCACCCTTGCAGAGCTGCTCGGTGGTCAGCTCCCCCTTCGGGCGCTCCGCGTCGGTGAACCCGTACTTGCCGATGACGTCGAGGTAGGCCTGCTTGTCGCCGGTGATCTTGTCGATCTCCTTGTTGTAGGCCTTGCGCAGCTTGTCGTCGTCCTTGCGGAAGACCGTCGCACCCGCCCCGACCTGCTTCTTGCCGTCGACGACGGCGACGAAGGGCTTGGTCACGGAGACGTCCGCGTCCTTGTTGTCCTTGGCCAGGGTGCGCAGCGAGATGCCGGTCAGCGCGAAGGCGTCGACCCGCCCGCGGGTGACGGCCTCCATGCCGTCCTGCGGGCTGCCGACCTCGAGCTTGTCGATGCCGAGCTTGTCCGCGTAGCCGGACTCGATCGCCCCGCTCATGACGGCGATCTTCAGCTTCTTGTCGGCGACGTCCTGGAGGTCCTGGACACCCTCGGGGTTGCCCTTCTTCGTCATCAGGGCCGTGGTGTACATGATCTCGGGGTGGCCGAAGTCGGCCTGCTTGCACCGGTCCGGCAGGATCGACATCCCGGCGGAGACGACGTCGTAGCGCCCGGCGTTCAGACCCGGGATCAGCGAGCCCCACTCGGTCTGGACGCCCTCGACCTTGTCGACGCCCATCTCCTTGAAGACCTTCTTGTGGATGGCGATCGTCGCGCCCTTGAGCTCGCCGTCCTCCATGAAGGAGTAGGGCTTCTCACCCGCGATGCCGACCTTGATGACCCCGTCCTCCTTGATCTTGGCCAGGGTGTCACCGCCGCCGCCACCGCCGCCGGAGTCGCCTGAGTCACCACAGGCCGCCATCGTCAGGGCCATGGCGGCAGCAGCCGCCCCGGCCAGCACTCGCGTCGTGCGCATATCGCTCCCTCCGTCCGGGGGAGGGTGACGATGGCCGACACGGCCTACCGCCGGCGTGGCGCCCTGCAGGTCACCCGCCCCGTGATGCCATGACTTCAACAGGTCAGAGGCACCCCGGACAAGGATTGGGCGGCGGCGTGACTCCTTCGTTACCACACCGCAACATGCGTCACACCCGCCTCATCGCCCAGCACACATCCAGCGAATGCACAGGAACTGCTCCCACACTGGGGACCGTGAGCACCCACCAGACGCCGGACGAGCTCGCCCCCTGCCTCCTCGTGGTCGAGGACGAGCCGAACATCCGCGAGCTCCTCGCGACCTCGCTGCGCTTCGCGGGCTTCCAGGTCGAGGTCGCCGGCGACGGCGGCTCGGCCCTGGACATGGTCCACCGCCTCGAGCCCGACCTGATCGTGCTGGACATCATGCTCCCGGACATCGACGGCTTCGAGGTCGCCTCGCAGCTGCGTGCCGCCGAGCGCCACCAGCCGATCCTCTTCCTCACCGCCCGCGACTCCCTCGACGACAAGCTCAAGGGCCTCACGGTCGGCGGCGACGACTACGTGACGAAGCCCTTCTCGCTCGAGGAGGTCATCGCCCGGATCCGGGTCATCCTGCGCCGCAGCCTGCACTCCCCCTCCGCCGACGCCGTGCTGCGCTTCGCCGACCTGGAGCTGGACGACGACGCCCACGAGGTGCGCCGGGACGGCCGCGCCGTGGACGTGTCGCCGACTGAGTTCAAGCTGCTGCGCTACCTCATGCTCAACCCCAACCGGGTGCTCTCCAAGGCCCAGATCCTCGACCACGTCTGGGACTACGACTTCCGTGGCGAGATGGGCATCGTCGAGTCCTACATCTCCTACCTGCGCCGCAAGATCGACACCGAGGGCCACCCACCGCTGATCCACACCAAGCGCGGATTCGGGTACGTCCTGCGGCTCCCGCCCGAGGGGTGATCGTGCGACGGCTCTCCGAGTCGGTCGTCAGGCGCCTGGAGGCGGTCCCGCTCACCTGGCGCCTGATCGTCATCCTGCTGAGCCTGCTGCTCGCGGCGCTGACGATCACCTCGACGGTGACCGCCTACCTGCTCCAGCGGGACCTCGTGGCCAACATCGACGACCAGCTCGTCGCGGTCGCCGAGCCGGTCGCCCAGACCAGCCTCGACGAGGGCTTCACCAACACGCGGGGAGGCTCGGAGCTCCCGAGCAACTACGCCTTCGTCTACATGCCGGTCGACTCCGACCACGGCTGGACCCGCAACCCCACCGGAGAACCACTCCAGCCCGCGCTCCCGAAGATCCTGCCCGACGACAAGCGCGTGCGCACCGGCAAGCCCTTCACCGTCTCCTCGGCCAACGGCGACATGAAGTGGCGCTTCGTCGCCGGCGCGGTCGACGACGGGTCCGCGACCGTCGCCGTCGGGGTCCCGCTGCGCGGGGTGCAGAGCACGGTGCACCGGATGGCCATCGCCGCCACGAGCATGGGTCTCCTGGCGGTCATCGCCTGCGGCGTGCTCGGGTGGTTCGCCACCCGGCGGGCCTTCCGCCCCCTTCGCCGCATCGAGGACACCGCCGCCGCCATCGCCGCCGGCGACCTGGCCAGGCGCGTCCCGGTCCGGCACAGCCGTGACGAGGTCGCGAGCCTGAGCGAGTCGATCAACTCCATGCTCGGCCAGGTGGAGCGCAGCTTCCGGGTGCAGGAGGCCTCCGAGGTCAAGATGCGCCAGTTCGTCGCCGACGCCAGCCACGAGCTGCGCACCCCGCTGGCGACGGTGCGCGGGTACGCCGAGCTCTACCGCCAGGGCGCCGCCGGCGACCTGGAGCAGATCGGGCAGATCATGGGGCGCATCGAGGGCGAGGCCGCCCGGATGAGCGGCCTCGTCGAGGACCTGCTCACCCTGGCCCGACTGGACGACGAGCGCCCCCTGGAGATCACCACCGTCGACCTGCTCGTCCTCGCCGGCGACGCCGTGCACGATGCCCGCGTGCGGGTCCCCGAGCGCGACATCCACCTCGTGCCGCTGGAGGAGGAGCTGACCCCGGAGACCGTGCGGGGCGACGACGCACGGCTGCGGCAGGTGCTGAGCAATCTCATCGGCAACGCCCTGATGCACACGACCCAGGACGTCCCCATCGAGGTCGCGGCCGGCCGGGTCGGTGACGAGGCGGTGCTCGAGGTGCGCGACCACGGCCCCGGCGTCGACCCGAGGATCGCCGAGCGGGTCTTCGAGCGCTTCTACCGGGCGGACAAGGCCCGCTCCCGAGCCCGCGGTGGCAGCGGGCTCGGCCTCGCGATCGTGACCGCGATCGTCGAGCAGCACCAGGGCACGGTCTCGCTGCACCCGACCCCCGGGGGCGGGGCCACCTTCCGCGTCTCGCTGCCGGCGATCGACGTGGACTCCTCCCGCGACGGCTGACCCGTGCACACACACCTGACGTCCAGCCGACGCACAGGTGGGGCCTAACCAGGGGGAGCACTGTGGAGGTCAGAGAGAAGGAGACCCCCATGGAACAGGGAAACGGAACCATCACACCGCCACAGCAGGACCCCACCCCGGACCGCTCCGGCCGCGGTCGCCGCCTCGCAGAGCTGGGCACCGTCGCCGTGCTCAGTGCGGCGCTGGCCGCCGGCGGGACGTGGGGGATCGCCTCGGCCACCGACGACGGCACCGGCGGTGGCGCCACGACGACGGCCACGGCCTCCCCCTCCTCCTCCGGGTCCACGCAGACCGTCCCGGTCAAGAACGGCTCGGACTCCCCGGACTGGAACGCCGTGACCGACGCGGTCGCCCCGAGCGTGGTCTCGCTCACCGTGCGCACCGGCAGCTCCGGCGCGCAGGGCTCCGGCGTCGTCATCGACGACAAGGGCCACGTCCTGACCAACCACCACGTCGTCGCCGGCGCGGCCGAAGGGGGCCGGATCACCGTCTCGCTCGCGGACGGCTCCACCTACCGGGCGACCATCGCGGGCACCGACGAGTCCACCGACCTCGCCGTCGTGACCATCAAGGACCCGCCGAAGGACCTCAAGCCCGTCACCCTCGGCTCCAGCAAGGACCTGCAGGTCGGTGACCCCGTCATGGCGGTCGGCAACCCGCTCGGCCTCGCGGGGACCGTGACCACCGGTGTGGTCAGCGCCCTCAACCGTCCGGTGAGCACGAGCAGCGCCGACGAAGGGGGCGGCCAGGGCCTCTTCTCCCCGCAGCAGTCCGAGCCGGTCGTCACCTCGGCGATCCAGACCTCCGCGGCGATCAACCCCGGCAACTCCGGCGGTGCACTCGTCGACGCCTCCGGCCGGCTGATCGGGATCAACTCCTCGATCGCCTCGGTGGGGCAGTCCTCCGGGTCCTCGGGCAACATCGGGATCGGCTTCGCCATCCCGGTCGACGAGGCGTCGTGGATCGCCGACCAGCTCATCGAGAACGGCCATGCCGAGCACGCCTTCCTCGGGGTGCGCCCCACCGACGGCACGGCACAGCTCGGGTCCGCGAGCCGCACCGGGGCCAAGCTCGTCGACGTCATCGACGGCACCCCCGCGCAGGAGGCGGGACTGCAGCGCGGCGACCTGATCGTCTCCCTCGACGGCACCCCGGTGAAGTCGGCCGAGTCCCTCGTCGGGCTCGTCCACGCCCGCAAGATCGGCTCCACGGTCCCGGTGACCTACATCCGTGACGGGTCGGAGAAGACGGTCCAGCTGACCCTGGCCACCGCCCCCGAGGGCCAGGCCGGCTGATCCAGCGGACTCACAGGTTCGTGCCAGCCCCATCCAAGGACGATGCCCCAGACTCGTGTCAGGAGCCGAGGTCGAGGAAGCAACGGTCCAACCGTCGTTCCCCTCCCCCGACGCAGACCGACTTCCTCCGGCTCCCCAGGGGTGCTACCCCCGCCTTCGGGTGTGGCGTTCGAAGGCGGCGCTGAGTAGCAGGACTCATGCCCCCGGCGGGCTTTCCGAGCACGCTGGGGGCATGAGTTTCCCTGGCGGTCCGACCCTCGATGAGATCCGCAGGCTCGAGGACGACTTCGCGGCGGCGATGACCCGCATGCACTCCTTCGGCAACGATCTGGCCCGGCTGCGCTCCCGACTCGCGAGTGAGGCGGCCGCCGCACCGCCCACGACCACTCCCCCGGCTCCCGCCACGGCGACGACGGCCCCGCCGACGCCCGTGCCCCCGCCTCCTCCCGGCCCCGGTGTGGTCTCCCCACCACCCCCGCCGGCATCGGGCCCGGCACCGGGAACGGAGCCGTCCCGTACCCCGGCCGCGCCGTCGGTCCCGCTCTGGCAGCGGGAGGGGTTCGTCGTGCGCACCCTCGCCGTCGTCGGGGCGGCCATCACCCTCATCGGCGTGGCCTTCCTCCTGGCCATCGCCATCTCGATCGGGATCTTCGGCCCGCTCCCGCGCGTCCTCAGCGGGGCGCTGCTGGCCGTCGGCCTCGTCGCCGCCGCGGAACGGGTCCGCCGCCGCCAGCAGGGCACGGCCGGGGCGATCGGCCTGGCCGCGACCGGCTTCGCGACCGCCTACCTCGACGTGCTCGCCGTGAGCCGCATCTACGAGCGGATCCCCGCCGGCCCGGGTCTCGTCCTCGCCGGCGGGATCGCGCTCGTCGGCGTGCTCATCGCCCGCTCCTGGGGCAGTGAGCTCCTCGCCTCCCTCACCGTCCTCGGGGTGGCGCTGCTCGCCCCCTTCGTCGGCTCCGGCGAGGTGATCCTCACCGGTTCCTTCCTCCTCGTCCTCACCACCGCCTCCTGGGCCGCCCAGATCGGACCCCGCTGGCACCTCTTCGAGGTCGCCCGGGTGCTCCCGAGCACGCTGTACCTCATGGGCGTCAGCGCCTTCGGGCACGACACCGGCGCCGCCGCGCTGCTCGGGCTGCTGCTGGCTCTCGTCGTCCTGGGCGTCACCCTCGCCGGGGAGCTCGCTGAGGCGCTGCCGCGCCAGCTGAACGTGCTCGTCCCGGTGGCCGCAGTGCCGGTCGTCCTCGCCGCGGTGCTCCTCGAGCACCGGGTGCAGGGCACCGCCCTGCTGGTCGTGCTGGCCCTGGGCCTGATCCTGCTCTCGTCCCTGGCGGACCGGTCCGCCGACCTCCCGGCGCACCTACGGCACCGGGAGGTGGCCCTGCCCGCGGCCGGGCTGGCCTCGCTGCTGGCCGCGCTCACCCTCGCCGAGGGCGGCGGGTGGGCCGGCCCGACGACGGTGCTCGTGGCCCTCTGCTGGGCGCTGGCGGCGCTCGCGCTGCGGGACGGGAGCACCCACGTCGTCGCCCTGGGCGTCGCCGGGCTGTGCGTCCTGGGCTCGCTCGTGCTCCTCCCCTACGTGCTGCTCTCCTCGTGGGCCTACCGGGTCCAGCTGACCGACCTGCTCACCGTGCTCGGCATCGTGCTCACCGCGCTGGTCCTCACCGGGGCCTCGCGCGCCGACGTCCTGCCCCACGAGGGCATCGCCGGGCGGGCCGCCGCCGCCCTGGCAGTGCTGTGGGGCGGCGGCCTCGCGGTCCTCGCCGGGGCGCTTATCGGGCAGCTCGCGGATGCGCCGGACACCGGCGTCATCGCCGGTCAGGCCGCGGCGACCGTGCTGTGGCTCGTCATCGCCGCGGCGTTGATCCGGCACGGTCTGCGGCACGCCTCGGTCGGCCGCACCGCAGGCCTGGCCCTCGCCGCCCTGGGAGTCGCGAAGCTGCTCATCTTCGACCTGGCCTTCCTCGACGGGATCGCCCGGGTGCTCAGCTTCATCGTCGGTGGGCTCCTCCTGTTGGCCATGGGCGCCGGGTACGCCCGGGCCGTCGACCGCTCCCAGCGGCCGCCGACCCCGCCTGTGGACAACTCCGGGCGCGTGACGTCGGCACCTCCTACCGTCTGAGGTGGGCCGGGAGCGTCCCGGCCGCGCACCGAAGGGGAGGACACCATGAGCACCTTTTCCGTCAGCACCGACAGCATCGCGAGCAGCTCCGCCGACGTCTCGCGGATCTCCGAGGACGTCGAGAGCACCGTCGCGGCGATGATGAGCCGCCTGGTCTCGTTGCAGAACGAGTGGACCGGCAGCGCCTCCGGATCCTTCCAGGACCTGGTCACCGAGTGGCGTGCCACCCAGCGGCAGGTCAAGGACAGCCTGGACGACATCGCCCGGGTGCTCGGCGAGGCCGGCGAGACCTACGCCAGCACCGAGTCCAGCGTCCGCTCGAGCATGCTCGGCGGACGCTGAGCCCCGGCCCGACCACGTGGTGGCGTGGGCCCGGCTACTCCGCGGCGATCGCGGAGAGGATGTCCATCCTCGCGGCCCGGCGGGCCGGCAGCAGCGCCGCCAGCACACCGACGACGCCGGCGAGCACCACGAAGACCAGGAGCGAGACCCACGGGATCGCCAGCTCGGTGAAGCCGTCGTCGGCCAGTGAGCGCTGGATCGCGATCCCGGAGACGACGCCGAGGACGATGCCGAGCACCGCGCCCAGCAGGGCGATGGCGATCGACTCCAGGCGGATCATCCGGCGCAGCTGGCCCCGACCGAGGCCGACCGCCCGCAGCAGCCCGATCTCTCGGGTGCGCTCCATCACCGACAGCCCGAGGGTGTTGACGATGCCGAGGACGGCGATGATGATCGCCAGCCCGAGCAGGGCGTAGATCAGGTACAGCAGCTGGTCGACCTGGGCGCTCTGCTCGGCCGCGTACCCGGCCTGGTCCTTGACGGTCACGAGCGGCTGGTCGGCGACGAGGGACTCGAGGTCCTTCTTCACCGCCGACGTGTCCGCGCCGTCGGCGAGGAAGATGAAGTCCCAGTTGTCGGCGGCCGCTCCGCCCATGTCGGAGACGGTGTCGACCGACATGAGCACGTCCGGGGTGCCGATCGCCTGGATCTCGTCGTAGAAGCCGACCACGGTCAGCTCGCGGGTGCTCGAGCCCATCTCCACCGTGACGGTGTCGCCGACCTGGCGACCCTCCTCGTGCTTGCTGGACATCAGCACCGAGTCCTCGTCCAGGTCGGCGCTGCCCGAGGTCACGTCGATCTGCTCCACGTCACGGAAGCTGTCCGGGTCGATCGCGGTGGTGAAGATCTGGCCGCCGTCGACCCGGGCGGAGACGAAGCGCACGGGCGAGACCTCACGCACCCCGTCGATCTTCCCGGCCTGCTTCGCGACCGAGGAGGAGAAGGGCTGGCCGACGGCATTGCTGAGGATGAAGTCCGCGCGGAAGGTCTCCTCGATCTGCTTGTCGATGCTCGCCTTGGCGCTCGATGCCACGACCCCCATGAGGGCGACGAGGGTCATCCCGATCATCAGGGCCGAGGCCGTGGCGGCCGTCCTGCCGGGGTTGCGCACGGTGTTCTGCTGCGCCATCCGGCCGACGCTGCCGAAGATGCCTCGGTACACCGCGCCGAGGGCGGCGATGAGTGGCCGGCCGACGAGAGGTGCCAGGAAGGCGGTGCCGAGGACGAGCCCGACGATGCCGATGCCGATCCACCAGATCTCGCGGCTGTCGATGACGAAGAGCCCGGCCAGGAAGGCGGCCAGCCCGGCGAGGAGCACGAGCACCTCGAGCGCGCGGCGCACCGGGTGGTGGCCCGAGCCGGTCGCCACGCTCTCGCGCATGGCCTCGACGGGGGCGACCCGGCCCGCCCGCCGGGCGGGGAGCCAGGCAGCGAGCATCGTGACGAGGATGCCGACCGCGTAGACGGCGACGACGGTGCGGGGGGCGAAGACGAGGTCGCTCCCGCTGAGGTCCAGGCCGAGCTGGGCGAAGAGGCCCTGGATGCCGAGTGCGAGCAGGACACCGAGCCCGAGGCCCAGCGTGGACCCGACGACACCGACGACGAAGGCCTCGACCAGCACCGAGCGGGTCACCTGCCCCCGTGAGGCGCCCATGGCGCGCAGCAGGGCCAGCTCCCGGCCGCGCTGGGCGACGAGGATCCCGAAGGTGTTGATGATGAGGAAGGAACCGACGAAGAGGGCGATGCCGGCGAAGACGAGCAGGAAGGTCGTGATGAAGCCGAGCGCCTGCTCGACGTCACTGGCGTTCTCCTCGGCCAGGTCCTTGCCGGTCCAGGCCTTGTAGCCGTCCGGGACGAGCGGCGTGGTCTGCTCGAGCAGCTCCTGCTGGCTGACCCCGTCCTTCGCCGTGACCCAGACGGAGGAGTACTCGTCCTTGCCGTCCATGAAGTACTTCTGCATCGTCTTCGTGTCGAAGACGGAGATGGAGGACCCGGCCGTGCTCCCCCCGCCGAAGGTCATCACGCCCACGAGCTCCGCGGAGATCTTCGGGGTGTCACCGGTGGTGACGAAGGGGACCTCGTCCCCGATCTCGTAGCCGGCCCGCTCGGCGGTCGCCTCGTCGATGACGACCTCGTCGGCCCCCTTCGGCGCATGCCCCTCGATGATGTCCATCGGCTGCTCGCCGAGCTGGTTCGGGGCGCTGCTGTGGTTGAAGGCGAGGGCCGGGGCCCCCTGGCCGCCGACGACCTTGCCGTCCTCACCGACGACGAAGACCCCGGTCGCGTCCACGGAGCCGTCGGCCCGTGCCGCCCCCGGCAGGTCAGCGAACTCCCGGACGTCGGAGGCCGGGATGTGGCCACCCCCGGAACCGCCGTAGTCGTCGGTCTGCTCCGGCTGGACCACGACGTCACCGACGGCGCCGTCCATGATCCCGTCGAAGGTCCGACCGAGGGTGTCGGTGAAGATCAGCGAACCGGCGACGAAGGCGGTGCCGAGGATGATCGCCATGGCGCTCATCAGGAGGCGCAGCTTGCGCGCCAGCAGGTTCTTGAAGGTGGTGCGCAGCACGTCAGGCCGCCCCGAGGCTGCTCAGGGCGAGCATCCGCTCCAGCACGCTCTCCCGGTCCGGCTCCCACAGCTCGTCGACGATCTGCCCGTCGGCGAGGAAGAGGACCCGGTCGGTGTGGCTGGCGGCCACCGCGTCGTGGGTGACCATGACGATCGTCTGCTCGAACTCGTCGACGCTGCGGCGCAGGAAGTTCAGCACCTCCGCGCCCGAGGTGGAGTCCAGGTTGCCGGTCGGCTCGTCCGCGAAGACGATCTCCGGCTTGCTGACGAGCGCGCGGGCGCAGGCGACGCGCTGCTGCTGGCCCCCGGAGAGCTCCGACGGGTGGTGCTCGAGACGGTCGCGCAGCCCGACGGTGTCGATGACGTGGTCGAACCAGCCCTGCTCCGGCTTCCGGCCGGCGATGGCGAGCGGCAGCAGGACGTTCTCCCGGGCGGTCAGCGTCGGGATGAGGTTGAAGGCCTGGAAGACGAAGCCGATCCGGTCCCGTCGCAGTCGGGTCAGCTGTTTCTCCTTCAGCCGGGTGATGTCGACGTCGCCGACGCGTACCCGGCCCTCGCTGACCGAGTCCAGCCCGGCGAGGCAGTGCATGAGCGTGGACTTCCCGGAGCCCGAGGGCCCCATGATGGCGGTGAACTGGCCGGTGCCGATCTCCAGGTCGATGCCGTCGAGCGCGCTGACGCTCGCCTGCCCCCTGCCGTAGACCTTGCGCAGTCCCTCGGTGCTCGCGGCCACGGGTGTACCCATGAGTGTCCCCTCGGATGTCTGTGGATGTTCGACACCGAACCTATGCGCTGGGGAGGTTCCGCGTCACTGGGGTTTGCCCCCGGAGGGTCGGGCGGGGGTTCCCCCGGACTCCACGGCCGCATCGAGCTCGACGAGCGCCACCCGGCGCAGGCGGGGGTGGTCGTGGTCGCGGTCGCGGACGTCACCGGTCAGCCAGCTCAGTCGCAGCGAGTCGGGCTCCACCTGCGCCAGGGCGAGGTTGTTCTCGAACCACGGGCCGTGGGAGATCGACCACGGCCGCACGAGGGCGGGGACCCCCTTCGTGCGGCGACGCAGCCAGGCCATCGGCGCGACGAGCCGGGCCGCCAGGAGGGACATCAGGCTGCGCAGCGCCGGCGGCATCGGGTTCCGGATGGGGCTGCACACCGCCTGGATGATCCGGCTGCTGCCGTGCTCGCCCCCGACCTCGGCGACGTAGGAGTGGTGCACGTCGCCGGAGAGGAAGGTGATCGTGGCGGGCGCCGGGCCGCGCTCGCCCCGGGAGACGCGGAGCACGAGCTCGAAGACGTCGCCGAAGCCGGACTGGAAGGCGGCCCAGTGCTCCAGGTCCACCAGCTGCCGCAGCGCTTCGGTGCCCCTGCGCAGCAGGCGGTGTCGTCCCGGCCCGGCGAAGGACTCGCTGATCGCCTCCAGGTCGTGCAGGCCCGGGGGCAGGAGGAAGGGCACCGAGGTCGCGATGAACAGGTGCTCCACGTCCCCGGTGAGGTTCTCCGCGAGCCAGGCCAGCTCGCCCCGGTCGAGCATGGACCGACGGTCCGGCTCGAGCACCCGCGCGGCGCGGGAGTCCAGCACGACCAGCCGGCTCTCCCCCACCTGCCGCGTGTAGCTCCACCGGTAGGTCTCGGGGTCGTGGTCGACCTCCTCGGCGAGCCGGCGCAGCGCGTCGGTGAGGTCGACCTCCTCCCCCTCCTCGGGCGTCAGCAGCTGCCAGACCGGGTCCTGGGCCAGCTCCTCGGGCGCGAGGTTGCCCACGTGCTGGTACACCCAGTACGAGCTCAGTCCGGCGACGAGCCGTTCGTGCCACCACGGCGTGCGGTTGATCTCCCGGTGCCAGGACCACGAGGTGTTCCAGTCGTCGCGGATGTCGTGGTCGTCGAAGATCATCGCGCTCGGCACGGTCGAGAGCACCCACCGGATCGCCGGCTCGCTCCAGGCCAGCCGGTAGAGGTGGGCGTATTCGGCGTAGTCCTTGATCTCCTCCCCGGGAGGCTCCTCGAGGTCACGTCGGGAGGCGATGAAGTCCCGCATCTGCGGGCTCGTCTCGTCGGCGTACACCTGGTCACCGAGGAGCGCCAGCACCCCCGGGCGCTCCGCCTCGCCGGCTGCGAGCGCGAGGGCGAAGGTGCGCAGCGCGTCGACGCCGTGACTGGCGTGGTGCTCGGCGTCGTGGGGGACGCTGGTGCGGCAGGACCCGAAGGCGAGCGTGGTCCGCCGCGCGGGGGCCGCCGTCGTCACGCTCGAGGGCGGGAAGGGCGAGTCCGGCAGCGGCCAGACGAGCTCGTCATCGATGCGGACCGTGTACTCGTGGGTCGCCCCCCGGCTCGAGGTCGGTGGCCGTCACGAGCGCGTAGTGGTGGCCCTCCACCCGGAAGGTGGGCGCCGACCACTCCCTGCCGGCGAGTGCGAGGGTGACCCTCGCCGCGTCACGGGTCTCGACCCAGACGCTCGCCTCGTGACGGCCGACGAAGCGCAGCAGCGGGCCGAGGACGAGGGGTGTGCTGGTGGGGCTCATCCGGGCATCCTCACGGATCTTCCTGTGACACGGCCGAAGGGCGGCTCCCCGTCGTCGGGGAACCGCCCTTCGGCCGTACTGCTGGGCCGGGCAGGATCAGAAGCCCATGCCACCCATGCCGCCCATGCCGCCCATCTCGTCACCGCCGGGCATGCCTGCGGCAGCCTTCTCCGGCTTGTCGGCGACGACGGCCTCGGTGGTGAGGAAGAGGCCGGCGATGGAGGCAGCGTTCTGCATCGCGCTGCGGGTGACCTTGGCCGGGTCGATGATCCCGAGGGAGATCATGTCGACGTACTCGCCGGTGGCCGCGTTGAGGCCTTCACCGGCGGGCAGGCTCCCGACCTTCTCCGCGACGACGCCGCCGTTGAGGCCGGCGTTGACCGCGATCTGCTTCAGCGGGGCCTCGGCGGCCACGCGCAGGATGTTCGCGCCGGTCGCCTCGTCACCCTCGAGCTGCAGGCTCTCGAAGGCGGACTTGGTCGCCTGCAGGAGGGCCACGCCACCACCGGCGACGATGCCCTCCTCGACGGCGGCCTTGGCGTTGCGCACCGCGTCCTCGATGCGGTGCTTGCGCTCCTTCAGCTCCACCTCGGTGGCGGCACCGGCGCGGATGACCGCGACGCCGCCGGCGAGCTTGGCGAGGCGCTCCTGGAGCTTCTCCCGGTCGTAGTCCGAGTCGCTGTTCTCGATCTCGGCCTTGATCTGGGCGACGCGGCCGGAGATCTGCTCCTGGTCGCCGGCGCCGTCGACGATGGTCGTCTCGTCCTTGGTGACCACGACCTTGCGGGCGCGGCCGAGCAGGTCGAGCTCGGCGGTCTCGAGGGAGAGGCCGACCTCCTCGGAGATGACCTGGCCCCCGGTGAGGATCGCGATGTCGGCGAGCATGGCCTTGCGGCGGTCACCGAAGCCCGGAGCCTTGACGGCCACGGACTTGAAGGTGCCCTTGAGCTTGTTGACCACGAGGGTCGAGAGGGCCTCGCCCTCCAGGTCCTCGGCGATGATCAGCAGCGGCCGGTTGGCCTGCATGACCTTCTCGAGGATCGGCAGCAGGTCCTTGATCGAGCCGATCTTGGAGTTGGCGATGAGGACGTAGGGGTCCTCGAGCACCGTCTCCATGCGCTCGGTGTCGGTGACGAAGTAGCCGGAGATGTACCCCTTGTCGAAGCGCATGCCCTCGGTGAGCTCGAGCTCGAGCCCGAAGGTGTTGCTCTCCTCGACGGTGATGACACCTTCCTTGCCGACCTTGTCCATGGCCTCGGCGATCTTGGCGCCGATCTCCTTGTCGGCGGCCGAGATGGAGGCCGTGGCAGCGATCTGCTCCTTGGTCTCGACCTCCTTGGCCATGACGAGCAGCTCCTCGGTCACGGCCGAGGAGGCCTTCTCGATGCCGCGCTTGAGGGCCATCGGGTTGGCACCGGCGGCCACGTTGCGCAGCCCCTCCTTGACGAGGGCCTGGGCGAGGACGGTGGCCGTCGTCGTGCCGTCACCGGCGACGTCGTCGGTCTTCTTGGCAACTTCCTTGACGAGCTCGGCGCCGATCTTCTCGTACGGGTCGTCGAGCTCGATCTCCTTGGCGATCGAGACGCCGTCGTTGGTGATGGTGGGAGCGCCCCACTTCTTCTCCAGGACGACGTTGCGGCCCTTGGGGCCCAGGGTGACCTTGACGGCGTCGGCGAGGGTGTTCATCCCCCGCTCGAGGCCGCGGCGGGCGTCCTCGTCGAAACTGATGAGCTTGACCATTCGGGTGGTTCCTCCACGCGCGAAATCGAAGGGTGCGACCGGGGGTGCCCGCGACGGACGGAGCCGATCGCACGGTTCACGTCCCCGTGCTCACGGGCCCCTCACCTGACCGGTCAGGACTGTCACTCCCCGATGGAGAGTGCTAACGCACATTATTGGCACTCTCGATGGTCGAGTGCAAACGCCCGGCGACGGAGAAGGCGACTCCGGCACCCCCTGCGCGCCGGAGCCGCCCTCGGCCCTCCACATCCGCAGACGCGGCTCGTCAGGGGCGGGTTCGCCGCACGGGTGATCCGTTATCGTTCCGTGACATCCGGCCCGCCGGCGGGCCGGCACCCTCAGAGGAGCTTCTCGTGCACCTCGGCGGCGGGGGCGAAGCCCACCGCCTCGCAGAACTCCTCGGCACCGGGCGTGCAGCGCAGCCCCACGACCCGGACGCCGGCCCCCTTCGCCCAGCTCTCGCAGGCGGTGAGCAGGGCGGTGGCGATGCCGCGGCGGCGGTGGTCCGGGGCGACGAAGAGCGCATCGACCCAGAGCCGGCCGCGGGTGCCCACCGGCTGCCCGGGTCGGGTCGTCTCGGGGACGGTCACCGCCTGGAGGTACCCGGCGTGCGCGCCCTCGTGCTCGGCGATCCACGACGGCAGCCGGTCATGGTGCCGCAGCCAGTGGTCCGCGGCCCGGTCCAGGTAGCCCTCCTCGCGCTCGGCGCCCGCGGCCCGGGCGCGCTGCAGCGACAGAGCGGCGAGGACGACGGCGTCCTCCGGCCGGGCGCGGACGGTGCGCACGCGGACCGCCGGGCCTCAGAGCTCGATGCCCAGGCGGCGCGCGCTGCGGGTGCGCTGGCGCTGGTCGCGCAGCCGGCGCAGCCGCTTGATGAGCATGGGGTCCTCGGAGAGCGCGGCCGGGTTGTTGATCAGCCCGTTGAGCACCTGGTAGTACCGCGTGGAGCTCATGTCGAAGAGCTCCTTGATCGCCTGCTCCTTGGAGCCGGCGTACTTCCACCACTGGCGCTCGAAGGCGAGGATCTCCCGATCCCGGTCCGTGAGCGGGACCGAGGGGGTCGGCTGTGCGGACTGGTTCGCGAGGTTCACGACCGGAACTCTACCCACGAAATGACACGCGTGTCATTCGCATCGGCGCGTCGGCTGGACACGGCAGCCACGAGAGGCGACGCACGCCCCCTTCGTCCCATCCGTCACGCCTCAGCGCATCGAGTCCAGCAGGGTGAGGACGTCCTCGGGAGTGGTCTGCGGGTTGACGATGGCGAAGCGGGCGAGGGTCTCCCCCTCGTGCGAGGTCGGCACGACGAAGCCCACCTGCTGCTCCAGGAGCCGGTCGGACCAGCGCTTGTAGTCCTCCGGCGACCAGCCCCGGCGCCGGAAGACCACGACGGTCAGCTCCCGGGGGCGCACCAGCTCCAGCTCCTCGCGCCGCTCGATCTCCTCGGCCGCGAAGGCCGCCACCGACAGGGTCCGCTCGACCGCGTCGGCGTAGGCCTGCGTGCCGTGCGTCGCGAGGGAGAACCACAGCGGGAGGCCGCGGGCGCGTCGGGTCAGCCCGACCGAGTAGTCGGTCGGGTTCCACTCGGGCGCCTCGGTGAGCACGTCGAGGTACCCGGCGTGCTGGGTGTGCGCCGCCCGGGCGATCGCGGGCGTGCGGTAGAGCAGCGCGCAGCAGTCGAAGGGGGCGAAGAGCCACTTGTGCGGGTCGACGATGAAGGAGTCGCAATGCTCGATGCCGTCGTAGAGCCGGCGCACCGACGGCGCGGCGAGACCGGCGCCGCCGTAGGCACCGTCGACGTGGAACCAGATGCCGAACTCGCGGCACACCTCGCCGACCCCGGCGAGGTCGTCGACGGTCCCGAAGTTCGTCGTCCCGGCGGTCGCGACGACGGCGAAGAAGTTCTCCGGCCCGTGCTCCAGGACCACCTCGCGCAGCCGGGATCCGGTGAGGCGTCCCCCGTCGTCGGTGGGGACGGGCGTGAACTCGGCGTCCATGACCTCGCACGCGGAGCCGATGGAGCTGTGCGCCCCGGAGCTGGCAGCGACCCGGAAGGGCCGGGCCCCCTCGGTCGCCTCCCGCCGGGCGGACCAGCGGGCCGCGACGAGCGCGGAGAGGTTGCCGATCGTCCCGCCCGGCACGAAGACCCCGCCGGCCTCCGCCGGCATACCGGCGAGGTCGGCGAGCCAGCGCAGCGCCTGGTTCTCGGCGTAGACCGCCCCCGAGCCCTCCAGCCAGGAGCCGCCGTAGATCGAGCTGGCCCCGACGACGAGGTCGAACATGGCCGCGGCCTCGGTCGGCGCGCACGGGATGAAGGAGAGGTAGCGCGGGTGGTCCACCGAGAGGCAGGCCGGCGCGAGCACCTCGGCGAAGAGGTCCATCGCGCGGTGCCCGCCGAGCCCGTGGGGCGTGATCGTCTCGCCGGCCTGCTGCCCCAGCTCCTCGGGACTCAGCGGTCGGTCCAGCGGGACCGGGTCCAGCTCGAGGCGCTCCTTGGAGTAGTCGAGCACGATCCGGGCGAGGTCGCCCAGGGAGGTGTTGTCATCGGGGAAGCCATGCACGGGAGGTCACTCTAGAGCCGGTGGGTAGCGTGTGGGCGTGCCCGCGCGACCTCTGACGGAACTGATCCACCCCTCCTGGGCCGACGCGCTGGCGCCGGTGGCCGAGGACATCTCGGCGATGGGGGACTTCCTGCGCGAGGAGCTCGCCGAGGGGCGTGGCTACCTCCCGTCCGGCGAGCGCGTGCTGCGCGCCTTCACCATCCCGATCGAGGAGGTGCGGGTGCTCGTCGTCGGGCAGGACCCCTACCCCACGCCCGGTCACGCGGTCGGCCTGTCGTTCGCGGTCGCGCCGGAGGTGCGGCCGCTGCCGAAGTCGCTGCTGAACATCCACCGCGAGCTCGTCGACGACCTCGGCCTGCCCCCGCCGAGCAACGGCGACCTCACCCCGTGGGCCGAGCAGGGCGTCATGCTGCTCAACCGCTGCCTCACCGTGCAGCCCGGCGCCCCGAACAGCCACCGCGGCAAGGGTTGGGAGGCGGTGACCGACCGGGCCATCGAGGTGCTCGCCTCCCGCGGCGGCCCGCTCGTGGCCATCCTCTGGGGCCGCAACGCCCGCGACCTGGCGCCCGCCCTCGGCGACGTGCCCAAGGTCGAGAGCACCCACCCCTCGCCGCTGTCCGCGCGCAACGGCTTCTTCGGCTCGCGCCCGTTCAGCCGCACCAACGACCTGCTCGCCCGCCAGGGCGCCACCCCGATCGACTGGAGACTGCCATGACCGCTGCCCATCCCTGGCGTCGCTACGTCGCCATCGGCGACTCCTTCTCCGAGGGCATGGTCGATGCCGACCCACGGCGCGAAGGGAGCTTCGTCGGGTGGGCGGACCGGCTCGCCGCCGAGCTCTCGGCCACCGCCGGGGGTGAGGAGTTCCGCTACGCCAACCTGGCCATCCGCGGCCGCAAGCTCGACGACGTCGTCGACCGCCAGCTGGCGCTGGCCCTCGAGCTCGAACCGGACCTGGTCTCGCTCATCGGGGGCGGCAACGACATCCTGCGCCCCCGGGTCGACCTGGACGGGATCGCCGCCCGGCTCGAGGAGGCGGTCGCCGCCGTCCGCGCGAGCGGTGCGGACGTGCTGCTCGCGACCCCGACGGACCCGCGCGGGGCCGGGCTCTTCGGCACGCTGCTGGTCCGGCACGCGGTCCACACCGCCAACCTGCACTCGATCGCCGCGCGGCACGGCGCCCACGTGCTCGACCTGTGGGGCATGCGCTCCATGCGCGACCCGCGCATGTGGGGCGAGGACCGCATCCACCCGAGCACGGAGGGCCACCGCCGGCTGCACTGGGCGGCGATGCGCTCGCTCGGGCTCGAGGTGCCCGAGGACTGGGACGAGCCACTGGTCGCGGCACCGCCCCGGCCGCGTGCCGAGCTGCGCACCGAGCGGCTGCGGTGGACCCGCACCCACGCGGTGCCGTGGGTGCAGCGCCGCCTCACCGGCCGCTCCTCGGGTGACTCGGTGACGGCCAAGCTGCCGGAGCTGACCCCCTTCGGCCCGGGGGACCTGCCCGCCCCCTGATCACGTCACGGACCGGGATCGGAGCCGCAGTTGCGGCTGATACCGTCCATCCATGGCGCAGATGCGTGTATCCGATGCGGCTGAGCTGCTCGCGGTCTCCCCGGACACGATCCGTCGGTGGATCGATGGCGGCCGCCTCGAGGCGGGCAGGGACGAGCGGGGAGTCACCGTCATCGACGGGGCCGGGCTGGCCCGGGTGGCCCAGGACGTCGCCCACCCGCCGACGGTCGGGCCGGTGCACGACGAGTCCGCGCGCAACCGGATGCGCGGCATCGTCACCGAGGTCGTGCGCGACACGGTGATGGCCCAGGTGAGTCTCCAGGCCGGGCCCTTCCGCATCGTCTCCCTCATGTCCCGCGAGGCCGCCGACGACCTGGGCCTCGAACCCGGCTCCGTCGCGGTCGCGTCCATCAAGTCGACCAATGTCATCATCGGCACCCCCGGAGGCTCCCCGTGAAGCGACCCCTGGCCGTCACCACCCTGACCGCAGCCGTCCTCGCCCTCGCCGCGTGCGGTGGCTCCGACGACGGGTCCGGGGACGGGACCACCACCCTCCGCGTGGCGGCAGCGGCCTCGCTGACCGACTCCTTCGAGGAGCTCGCGAAGACCTACGAGAAGCAGCACGACGACGTCGAGGTCGAGCTCCAGTTCGCCGGCTCCTCCGACCTGGCCTCGCAGATCAAGGGCGGCTCGGACGTCGACGTCTTCGCCTCCGCCGACGAGCCGAACATGGACAAGGTCTCCTCGATGGTGAAGGATCCGACGATCTTCGCCACGAACACCCTCACGATCGTCACCGAGCCGGGCAACCCCGAGGACATCACGGGGATGAAGGACCTGGCCGACCCCGATCTGGCCGTCGTGGTCTGCGCCCCGGAGGTCCCCTGCGGCAACGCCACCGGGCGCCTCGCCAAGAAGGAGCACGTGACCCTCGACCCCGCGAGCGAGGAGGCCAAGGTCACCGACGTGCTCGCCAAGGTCACCTCCGGCGAGGCCGACGCGGGTCTGGTCTACGTCACCGACGCGACCGGCGCCGGCGACGACGTCACGACCGTGGAGCCGAAGGGGGCCGACGCGGTGGTCAACGACTACCCCATCGCCACCCTGGAGGAGAGCGCCTCCCCGGAGGACGCGCAGGCCTTCGTCGACCTCGTCACCGGCAAGGAGGGGCAGAAGGTGCTGCGGGCGGACGGCTTCGGCGCGCCGTGACGCCGCCCCGCTGGCTGTGGGTCCCGGCGGCCGGCGCGGTCGTCCTCGTCGTCGTCCCGCTCGCCGGACTCCTCGCCCAGGTCCCCGTCGGCCAGCTGTGGCCGCTGCTGACCTCCGAGACCTCGCTCGATGCGCTGCTGCTCTCGCTGCGCACCGCGACGGCCGCGACCGTGATCTGCGTGCTCCTCGGGACGCCGCTGGCGCTGCTGCTGGCCCGCGGCCGCTGGCCGGGCCAGGCGGTGCTGCGGGCCCTCGTGCTCGTCCCGCTCGTCCTGCCGCCGGTCGTCGGCGGCCTCGCGCTGCTCTACACCTTCGGCCGGCGGGGCCTGCTCGGGCGCTACCTCGAGGCGGCTGGGGTCTCGATCTCCTTCAGCACCACGGCCGTCGTGCTCGCGCAGACCTTCGTCGCCCTGCCCTTCCTCGTCCTCTCCCTCGAGGGGGCGGTGCGCGGGCTCGGCCGCCGGCACGAGGAGGTCGCCGCCACCCTCGGCGCAGGTCCGTGGCGCCGACTCACCCGCGTGACCCTCCCCCTCGTCGCGCCCGGCCTGCTCTCGGGGTGCGTGCTCGCCTTCGCCCGGGCGCTCGGCGAGTTCGGGGCGACCCTGACCTTCGCCGGGTCCGCGCAGGGGCGGACCCGGACGCTGCCGCTGGAGATCTACCTGCAGCGCGAGACCGACCCGGACGCCGCGGTCACCCTCGCGCTGCTGCTCGTCGTCCTCGCCACGGTCATCGTCGGCACGGTCTACGCCCGCACCATCCGACCGGAGCGGGCCCGGTGAGCCTGCGCGCCGGGGTGCGGTGGCGGGAGCGCGGTCTGGCCGTCGACCTCGACCTGCCGGCCGGGCGGCACGCGATCACCGGGCCGAACGGCGCCGGCAAGTCCTCGCTGCTCTCGGTCATCGCGGGACTGACGCGTCCGGACTCGGCGCACATCGCGCTCTCCGGGCGCGACCTGACCGGGGTCCCACCGCACCAGCGACGGGTGGCCCTGCTCAGCCAGGCGCCGACGCTCTTCCCCCACCTGGACGCCCGGGACAACGTCGCCTTCGGGCCCCGCAGCCGGGGACGGCGGCGAAGGGAGGCCCGCGCCACCGCGGAGCACTGGCTCGGCGTCGTGGGGATGGGTGACTTCGCCGACCGGCGGCCCAGCCAGCTCTCCGGGGGGCAGGCCGCCCGGGTGGCGCTCGCCCGGGCGCTCGCCGCCGAGCCGGACGCGCTGCTGCTCGACGAGCCGCTCGCCGCCCTCGACGTCGAGGCCACGCCGGCGATGCGGGCGGTGCTCTCGGACGTCACCCACGCCCGCGAGGACCTCGTGGTGCTGCTCGTCACCCACGACGTGCTCGACGTGCTCACCGTCGCCGACGGCGGGCAGGACACGATGACGGTGCTCGGCGAGCAGGTCGAGCACGGGCCGGTCCGGGAGGTGCTCGAGCACCCCCGGAGCGCCTTCACCGCCGGCCTGGCCGGGGTCAACCTCGTGCGGGCCGAGGCGCTGCCCGGGGCGGGTGCCCGCGCCGGGACGCCCGACGGCCCGCTGGAGATCGCCACGACCGGTCACGACGTGACCGGCGCCTGCTGGGTGACCTTCACCCCCGATGCGGTCTCGCTGCACCTGGACCACCCCGAGGGCTCACCCCGCAACGTCTGGCCGGGTCGGGTCTCCCGGGTCGAGGCCCACGCCGGGCGGGCGCGGGTGTGGGTCGACTCCCGGGTCCCGGTGAGCGCCGAGGTGACCCCCGCGGCGCTGGCGGCACTCCCCCTTCGTCCCGGGGACCGGGTGTGGGCCTCGGTCAAGGCCAGTCAGGTGCGGGTCCACCCCGCACACACGGAGGCGGCGGGCCCGTAGGCCCACCGCCTGCGACGTGGCGACACTCAGTCGTCGCTGTCGTCGTCCTGGTCGTCGGAGTCCTGGTGCACGGCGGCCTCGCCGGTCTGCACGTCGACGCGGACCTCGATGTCCTTGCCTGAGGGCCCGTCCAGGGAGACCTCCCAGAAGTGCTCGCCGCCCTCGGTCTCGAGCTCGACGTCGTCGAAGGTGCCGTCGGCCTCCTTCATCCCGGCCTCGAGGGCTTCGAGGACGGTGATCTTCGCGGCGTCCAGCGCGCGACGGTCCTCGGAGTCCATCTGCTCCTCGGAGTCCGAGCGCACGACCTTGCTGCCGTCGGCCGCGACGTCGACCTCGACGGAGGTCCCGCCGTCCCGGGCCACGTCGACCTCCCAGGTGCCGTCGCGGTCCTGGTCGTCGATCTCGTAGGCGGTCCCGCCGGCCTCGTCCTCGGCGGTGGCGACGACCTTCTCCAGGTCCTTGATGTCCACGTCGCCGGCCGACGACGCCGAGCCCTCGGAGGCGGAGTCGTCGGGCGACCCCTCGGAGGACTCCGAGGTCTGCGAGGTCGCCGTGCTGCTCGTGTCCGAGGCGGAGCCTGCGGAACCGGCGTCGTCGGACCCGCAGGCGGCCAGGGCCAGGGCGGTGGCAGCGGTCAGGGAAGCGAGGGCGGTGCGTGGGATGTCCATGGCTCCACCATGGCCCGCCCGGCCCACCGGACCAAGCCAGGAGGGCGATTCTGAAGGACCTCTCATCGACTCCTCACCCGTCCCTCACCAAGGCCCCTGCCGGGGCCCCTCCGGTGTGACCCGAACTACAGTGAGGCCATGCCCGCGACCAGACTCATGCCCACGGAGATCGGTGACGACCTCATCGAGCTCACCCGCTCCATCTGCGAGAAGTCGCTGCGTCCGGTGGTCGACGACGTCGAGGCCCGGGCGGAGCACGAGGAGGTCTTCCCACGGGAGGTCTTCCGGACCCTCGGGCGCGCGGGCCTGCTCTCGCTGCCCTACCCGGAGGAGCTCGGCGGCGGCGCCCAGCCCTACGAGGTGTACCTGCAGGTCGTCGAGGAGATCGCCTCGGCGTGGGCCGCGGTCGGCGTCGGGGTGTCGGTCCACTCCCTCACCGCCTACGCGGTGCACACCTTCGGCTCCCCGGAGCAGCAGGAGGCGCTGCTGCCGGACATGCTCTCCGGTGAGCAGCTGGGCGCCTATGCCCTCTCGGAGCCGCTCGCCGGCTCCGACATCGCGGCGATGACCACCCGCGCGGTCCCCGACGGCGAGGACTGGCTGATCCGCGGCCGGAAGGCCTGGATCTCGCACGCCGGGCACGCCGACTACTACACGACCTTCGCCCGCACGAGCGACGACGGGGGCCGCGGGGTCAGCTGCTTCGTCGTGCCCGGCGACGCTCCCGGCCTGTCCTTCGCCGCCCCCGAGAAGAAGATGGGGCTGCACGGCGACACCGTCCGCGAGGTGATCTTCGAGGACGTGCCCGTCACCGGCGACCGGCAGGTGGGCGAGCTGGGACGTGGGGTGCCGATGGCGCTGGCCGGGCTGGACGCCGGTCGCCTCGGGATCGCCGCCGTCGCCACCGGCCTGGCCCAGGCCGCCCTCGACGTGGCCGCCCGCTACGCGGGCGAGCGCGAGCAGTTCGGCCGGACCATCGCCAGCAACCAGGGCCTGGCCTTCCTCCTGGCCGACATGCAGGCCGCTGTGATGAGCGCCCGGGCGACCTACCTGCAGGCGGCGAGGCTGCGGGACGCCGGCCGCCCCTTCGGGACCGAGGCCGCCGCCGCGAAGCTCGTGGCCACCGATGCCGCCATGCAGGTGACGACCGACGCGATCCAGGTGCTCGGCGGCGCCGGCTTCACCGAGGACTTCCCGGTCGCGCGCTACTTCCGCGAGGCCAAGGTCACCCAGATCTTCGAGGGCACCAACCAGATCCAGCGTCTGGTCATCTCCCGGAACCTCCTCCCCTCCCTCTGACCCCGTCCCTCCCCGAACGAGGTGCGGCTGGCTCCGGCGGCACGTGGGGCCGGCGAGCAGGGCCGGGGGGTCTCCGCGTCAGTCGTCGCGGTCCCGCGAGATCCCCGGCAGCAGGGTCTCCCCGCGACGCAACGCGGCCAGGGCGCCGGGCGTGCCCGCCACCCGGGCCAGCGAGCGCCGCCGGTAGCGCCGCAGCATGAGCGCGCCGACGCCCCAGATGAGGAACTGCGAGCTCATCGCGACCCGGAAGTCATCGAGGGTGTAGGTCGCCGGCCCTCCGGGCGCGCGCAGGTCGAGCAGGATCCCCACGAGCGCCATCGTCAGCAGCGAGGCGGTGAAGCCGCCCATGTTCACGAAGCCCGAGGCCCGCCCGAGACGCTCGCTGCGGTGGAAGCTGCGCGCCAGGTCGAAGGCGACCATCGACGTGGGCATGCCGATCGCGGTGACCGCGATGAAGAGCACGAGCAGCCACATCGGCGCGGGGAAGGGCAGCGCGAGGACGATCGCCCACACCAGCGCGATCGCCCCGACCACCGACAGCGCGAAGACGGACCGGTGGTAAGGGTGCCGGCCGCTCCAGCGGCCGATGACCGGCCCGGCGACGAGCGCGACGAAGGTCATCAGCGTCAGCAGCGCCGAGGCCTCCGTCGGCGCGCGCCCCTGGCCCTGGACGAGGAAGGGGAAGCCCCACAGCAGAGCGAAGACCGTGGGCGCGAACTGCGTGGTGAAGTGCAGCGAGAAGCCCAGCTTCGTGCCCGGCTCGCGGAAGACCTGCACGAGGCTGCGGCCCATCGCACGGACCTGGATCCGCTCGACCTCACCGCGCTCGTACGGGGAGTCCTTGACGAGCACGATGACGCCGAGCGTGAAGATCACACCCAGCGACGCGGTCGTCGCGTAGGTCATCGTCCAGCCCCACCGGTGCAGGGCGGCGCTCAACGGCACGGCGGCGATGACCGCGCCCAGCTGGCCGACGATGCCGGTCAGCTGGTTCAGGACGGGCACCTGCCGCGCGTTGAACCACAGGGCGATGAGGCGCAGCACCGACGTGAAGATCATGGCGTCGCCCGCGCCCACGAGGGCCCGCGCGGCCAGCCCCACCCCGAAGGACCCCGCCACCGAGAACCACAGCTGTCCCACGGTCATGGCCAGCAGCCCGCCGAGGATCATCGCCTTGGACCCGAAGCGGTCCAGCATCACCCCGACGGGGATCTGCATGCCCGCGTAGACGAGCAGCTGCAGGACGGTGAAGGTCGCCAGCTGGCTGCCGCTGATGTCGAAGCGGTCCGCCGCGATGAGGCCGGCCACGCCGAGCGAGGTGCGGTGGAAGATGGCCAGGACGTAGACGCCGAGGCCGGTCAGCCAGATCGCCCACGCGCGACGGCGACCGATGTCGTGCAGCTGTCGCACGGCGGTCACCACTCCCAGCGCGCCAGCAGGTACTGCACGCCGAAGGGAGCCTCCTCCAGGAGCAGGTGCGCGGCCGGCGAGGCACCGGCGGCGGCGCCGGCGAGCACCTGCAGCGCGGGCCGTCCCCGCATCCACACCCGGTCGCACTCGGCCGGGTCCAGGCCGGCGAGCGCGACGACGTCACCGACGGCCAGTGCCTGCGCGAGCTCCCCGGCGAAGGGGGCGGCGTCGGGTTGCAGGTGGCCGGGTGCCTTCTCCGTCAGCGTGGCGGGGCCGTCGGCGACGACGACGAGGAGTCCGCCGGGAGCGACGGTCAGCCCGTGGCCGAGGTCGGCGCACTCCTGCGGCGTCGCGTCGGCGGCGACCGACTGCAGCACCAGCCGGTCCCCGACGTCGGGGAGCAGCCCGCGGCCGATCCCCGGGTCCGTCGGCAGGGCGCCCTCGGGCACCCGACCGGTGGTGAAGCGCGCCCCACCGGAGGGGGCGTCGACCGGCCAGGTGCGGGTGCTCTCCCCCGCGCCGATGACCACGACCGGGCCCTCCCCCTTCGCCACGGTCTCGGTGAGGAGCCCACGTGCCCGCTCGCGCAGCTCCGCGAGCGGGTCGGCGGTGCCGCCGACGCCGGGGATCAGCGCGGGCGCGGCCGGGAGGACCACGGCCCTCATGCCAGGCCCCGGATCGTGCGGGCGGGCGGGCGTTCGCCGCGCAGCGTGGCGACCATGTCGAGGACCTGGCGGGTCTCGGCGACCTCGTGGACCCGGTAGATCCGGGCGCCGAGCCAGGCGGAGACCGCAGTGGTGGCCAGGGTGCCGACGAGTCGCTGGTCCACGGGCCGGTCGAGGGTCTCCCCGACGAAGTCCTTGTTGGACAACGAGACCAGCACCGGCCAGTCGGTCGCGACCATCTCCTCGAGCCGACGGGTGACCTCGAGGGTGTGGTGGGTGTTCTTGCCGAAGTCGTGCGCGGGGTCGATGACGACGGACTCCTTCGCGACCCCGGCCGCCAGGGCCCGCTCGGCGTAGCCGACCGCCCCGTCGACGACCTCGGCGACGACGTCCCGCTCGTATCCCGTGCGGAAGGGCCGGGTCCGCGGGGTCACCCCGCCGGTGTGGGTGCAGATGATCCCGACGTCGTGGCGCGCGGCGACGTCGACGAGGCCGGGGTCCGCACCGCCCCACGCGTCGTTGAGCACGTCGGCGCCGGCGCGGCAGACCTCCTCGGCGACCTCCGAGCGCCACGTGTCCACCGAGATGACGAGCTCCGGGTGCTGCTCGCGCACCCGCGCGACGAGGCCGACGACCCGCTCGATCTCCTCCGCGACGTCCACGTCACCGCCGGGAGCCGCCTTGACCCCGCCGATGTCGACGATGTCCGCGCCCTGCCCGGCGACGAGGTCGACGCGCTCCATCGCCTTGTCCTCGGCGAAGGTGGCCCCCTTGTCGTAGAAGGAGTCCGGGGTGCGGTTCACGATCGCCATGACGAGCATCGCGGTGTCCTCGAAGCGGTGCCGACCGAGTCTCATGACGCTCCTCCCGGGTATCCCACCGCGTCCACGGCCGGCGGTCGCTGGGCGAGCGGGACCGGCCGGGCCCGCCAGCCCCCTTCGCGCGTGAACTGGTGCAGCTCCTGCGCCGCCGGCACGCCCGCGGTCTCGCCCCCGCAGCGGGCGCGCACGACGGCGAGCAGCTCGGCGGCCATGACGGCCAGGTCGTGGTCCTGCTGGTGGCGGTGGGCCCGCGCGCCGAGGTCGACCTGGGCGATGGCGCCCAGCCCGTGGGCGGTGAAGGTGTCGACGAGGGAGGCGATCTCCACGCCGTAGCCGGTGGGCACCGTGAGGGCCTCCATGAGGGAGCGGCGGGCGGCCCACTCCCCGGCCAAGGGCTGCACGACACCGGCGAGCTCGGGCCACCACAGGTCGAGCACCGGGCGGGCGACGAGCTCGGTGACCCGACCACCCTCGGTGCTGCGGCGCCCGTCGAGATCGAGGACCCGGTCGTACCACCCCTTGACCAGCCGGGTGGCCGGGTCGGCCGTCAGGGTGCCGACGAGCCCGGTGACGAAGTGCGGCCCCCACTCGGTCAGGTCCGCGTCGACGAAGACGAGCAGCTCTCCGGTCGTGACGAAGAGGGACTTCCACAGCGCCTCGCCCTTGCCGGGGTTGCTGCCCAGGTGCGGTGCGATCTCGGCGCTCCTGTGGACCACGGCGCCGGCCCCGCGGGCCACCGCGGCGGTCTCGTCGGTGGAGTCGGAGTCGATGACGACGAGCTCGTCGACGAGGGGGACCTCCTCCATCAGCGCGCCGCGCAGCAGCGAGACGACACCGCCGACGGTGCGGGCCTCGTTGCGGGCGGGGATGACGACGCTGACGCGCTCCCCCGTCTCCCGCAGGTGCTCGGCCACCCCGGCGGCGGTGAACTCCTCGTGGGCACGGCTGTGCACTGCCAACCAGTCACGGGTGGACGTGCGCATGCTCCTGGCCTCTCCGGGGGGATGGGCCCAGCCGGCCCCGCTCCATCGTATGCAGCGGGCGAAGGGGGCCTGCCGGCACCCGGCGGAGGCGGGCACCCGAGTGGCGGAGCTGGCGGGGGGACTCGAACCCCCAACCACCTGTTTACAAGACAGGTGCGCTACCGATTGCGCCACGCCAGCGGGCCCGGAACGAGGAAGGACCGGGGCCGCGGGCATCCTAGCCGCGGTCCCGGTCCGTCACCGAGTCCGGTCCCCTCAGAGGACGTTGCGGTTGAGGTAACCCTGCAGCTCGGAGGTGGTGCGCGGGCCCCAGATCCCGTCGACGGTGGCTCCGACGCGGCGCTGGAGGGCGGAGGTGGTCACCGGGCCGATGATGCCGTCCTGGGCGGTGCCGACCTCGCCCTGCAGGGCCTGACGGTCACCGCGGTCCAGGGAGCCGTCGACCGGCCGGTTCACCCAGGTCTCGATACCCGAGTTCGTCTTGGGGCCGCGGATGCCGTCGACGACGAGCTCACCGGCGGAGGCCGTGCTGGAGCTGGAGCTCGTGCTCGTGCGGGTCTCCGAGCGGGAGGCACGCTCCGTGCCCGAGTACGGGTCGACCCCGAGGCCGTTGGAGACGGTCAGGCCCGCCTCCTTGGAGCAGACCGGCCAGGCGCCGGGGCCCTGGACCTTCAGCACCTCCTGGGCGATGTCGATCTGCTGGGCCTTCGTCGCCTGGTCGGCGGTGGTGGCGTACTGCTGGCCACCGAAGCCCTTCCAGGTGTCGTAGGTGAACTGCAGGCCGCCGTAGAACGGGTTGTCGGTGTTGATGTCCCAGTCCCCGGAGGACTCGCACATCGCGACGCGGTCCCAGACCGTGTCGGACGCACCGGCCCCGGTGGCCACGGCGACACCACCGGCCGCGAGGGCGGTGACGGTCAGGGCCCCACCGGCGAGGCGCAGACGGGTGCCGCGCCGGGAGGCGGGCTGATCGGGGAAGTCGGTGGTGTTCAGCATGTACTCAATACCCTTTCGGTCGACACGGGCAGGGGCCCCGTGCTGGTCCGAGAAGGACGCTAGAGGCACACGAGTCACACAAACAACATCTGCCCCGTAAATACATCCCTGTAACTTACTCCCCAGTCACATCATCCGGGCACAGAAGAAGGGCCCCGCACCAGTGGTGCGGGGCCCTTCGTCAGCTCAGTGCAGCGGTGCTGCTCAGAGGGCCTCGTTGAGGTGCTGCTGCAGCGCGCTGGTGGTCTGCGGACCCCAGATGCCGTCGGTGTTGGCACCGACGAGCTCCTGCAGCGCGGTGGTGGTCTCCGGGCCGACGACGCCGTCCTGGGTGACGCCGAGCTTGGCCTGCAGCTTCTGGATGTCGGAGCTGCTCAGCCAGTCGTCACCGTCGACGGATCCGCCGACCCACTGCTCGATGGCAGCAGCAGTGTTCGGGCCGACGATGCCGTCGACGGCGATGTCACTGGTGCTCGGGGCGGGGGCGGTGCGCTCGGTGCTCCGGGAGGGGGCCTCCTCGGTGGAGCGCTCGGTCGGGGTGGACTCGGTGGACTCGGTCGACTCGCTGGAGTCGGTCGACTCGGAGGAGTCGGTCGAGTCGGTGGACTCGGTCGAGTCGCTGGACTCGGTCGAGTCGGTGGACTCGGAGGAGTCGTAGGACTCGGTGGAGTCGCTCGTGTCGTAGCTGCCGCCACCGTTGCTGGAGGTCAGGCCGGCCTCCTGCGAGCAGACGGGCCAGGCGCCCGGGCCCTGCGCCTCCAGGACCTTCTGCGCGATGGTGATCTGCTGCTCACGGGTGGCGTCGTCGGCGTTGTAGCCGTAGGCGCCGCCACCGAAGGCCTGCCAGGTCTGGTGGGTGAACTGCAGACCACCGTAGAAACCGTTGCCGGTGCTGGTGGACCAGTTGCCGCCGCTCTCACACTGGGCGACTGCGTCCCAGACGCTGCTGGCCGAGGCGCTCTGCGCGGCGGCGACGGAGCCCACGGCTGCGGTCGCGCCTGCCACGGCGACACCGGCGATGCGGCGGCGGGCGGGCGAACCCTTCAGGACCTGGGCGTGCTTGGGCGAGTAGAACATGGGGATTGGGGTTTCCTTCCACGGAGTTTCAGGGGCTTCGTGGTTGAAGCTGCCAGACGGTCTGGCTGGCACCTCGTGGGTGCCGTTCTGATGTGTGTGAACTGCCAGAACTGACTGGCTTCGTTCGCGGACGTTTCGGAACGTTACCTTCCCGTGATCTGGCAATGCAACCTGACTCGCCCGTGACGTGGAACTCACCGCCCGCTTACGTTCAGGTCTCCTCCCGCTCATCACTGTTGCGTCGTTCGGCCTCGCGAGCCGAGGTTTCCCGGCGCCGTTGTGCCACAGGCGAATCGAAGGGGGCCGCCAGTCGGTCACCGAGCGTGGCACCGGTCGCGATCGCCATGATGATGCCCAGAGCAGTCAGGACCTCGACGATGCCCTGCTGGACCATCGACCCTTCGGTGACGTCCGCGGGACCGACCATGTGGTACAGCCCGAGGAAGATCGCCAGACCGGGCAGCAGGCCGAAGGTGGCCGGTACCTGGATGGTCAGCGCGGGGGCGTCCTTGCGCAGGGCCACCACGCGGGAGAAGAAGCCGATGACCACGGCCGCGAGGCCGGTCGCGGTGACCCGCCCGACGCCCAGGTCGGACATGAAGGAGGCTGCGGCGACCCCGACGGCGGAGAGGCCGCCCGACCACAGGAGCAACCGCTCGTGGCCCAGCATGGTCATGGCTCCGGTCAGGCCGATGAAGCCGGCCCCGAGGAGGACCAGGGGGAAGGGGGCCGTGGCCCACTCCAGCTGCTCCAGCGGCGGCGGCCGCAGGCCGATGTGGAGGACCGTCACGGCCTGCAGGCTCAGGCCCAGCCCGCCGGCGACACCGATGATCAGGCCGAAGGTGTGCAGCATCACCTCGAAGAGCCGGGCCGTCCCCGTCACGGGGAACCCGGAGAGCACGTCCTCCATCGCCGAGGTCAGCGTCAGCGAGGGCAGCAGGAAGACGATGCCACCGGCCATCGCGAAGACGAAGTCGCTGGGATTGAGCGGCACCGCGTCCTTGACGCTCAGCAGGTACCCGCAGAAGGCGACGATCGTCGCCGCGGCACCGCCGAGCGCACTGAGGTAGAAGTCGGGCAGGTTCAGCCCCGAGACGAGCTTCGCGGCCCCGCTGACGGCGGTGACCGCCAGGAACGCGAGCACGAGGCCGCCCGGGCTCGCCCCGAGCATGAGCGCGACGCCGGCGGCGACGCTGCCCTCCGCGCAGGTGACGACCCACCGCGACCAGGTCCGGGGGGAGGTGTTGATCTCCTTGAGGCGCTGCTGGGCCTGCTCGATGTCGACGTCGCCGTCGACGAGGTCGTCGACGAGGGAGTGGACCTGGGACAGCCGTCCGAAGTCCCGCCGCGGCTGACGCACCACCCGCAGCCGGGAGATGGTCTGGCCGGACGGGGTGCGGCACTGCATGTGCATCGACTGCATCGTCAGGTCGACGTCCATGTCCTCCAGCCCCGCCACGACGCCCACCGCGGTCGTCGCCGCCTCGACGGCGCTCGCGCTCGAGCCGCAGCGCAGCATGACCTCGGCGACGCGCAGCGCGAGGTCCATCGCGCTCGCGGCGGCCTGCTCCTCCGCGACCGCACGCGTGACACGCGGGTCACGGTAGGGAGTGCCGCGCAGCGAACCCCGCAGCGGGATGGTCTCGGTCGGGTTCTCCCCGCGCAGCGAGGGCCGACGTCGCGGCTTCGGCTGCGGCCCCTGCGGCGGCGTGGGCTCCGACGTCGCGAAGGGCCGTGCCCGCCGACGGACAGGACGCTGCTGCTGCACCGGGATGGCCTGCGCCCCCGGCTCCTGCTTCCGCGGGGGCCGCTGCTTCGGCTGGTCGTCCTGCGGCCGCGCGCGGCGGGGCCTGCGTGGTTCCGGTGGCGGCGGTGTCGTCATAGGCCGGGCAGCTGCGGCGGGTCAGGCACGGGCGATTCCAGCATGGGCCACCACGAGACGTCCAGCGAGCCCAGCACGAGACCACCGAGGACGATGAGCCCGACGGCCAGCAGCGCCAGCACGGCCACGACCCGGAAGGGGGTCGGCGTCGTCACCCCTCGGACCATGCTGCGGCTGCCCCGGCGCAGGCTCGGCCCGCCGGGCCCCCACCAGCCGATGACGATCGCGAGCAGCGCGCCGACGGCGATGGGGGCAGGGTCGTCCAGGCGCACCTCGTGGCCGCCCGTGGAGGCGAGTGCGACCGCCGTCGCGAGGAGCCCCGCGGCGCCGACGAGCAGGGGCAACAGGGCCGTCGTGATCGTGGCGAGCAGCGCGCCCAGCAGGTGCAGCGGGCTCGATGCCACCGCGACCGGCGTGTCGCTGCGTCGGTACCCGCGGCGGTAGCGGCGACGCACCGTGGCCGTCATCGACTTGTCCACGGTCCGGGCGACCAGGGACCACAGCAGCACGACTGCCACCCCGACCCACGGCAGGGCGGCGGTCAGCGCCACGAGCGCCACGAGCAGCGAGGCGAGCACGTCGCTGCGCTGCGGCTTGCCGATCCGGGGGTCCCCCGGCCGGTCCGAGAGGCCGGGCGCGACTCCGGGCCACGGCCTGCGGCCGTCGCTCGGCTGCGGCGCGGGCGCCACGGGTTCGGGCTGCGGGTTCGGGTCCTCCCAGGCCCCGCTCCCCCACGGGGGCGGCGGCTGCTGCGGCTGCGCCGGCAGCTGCCGGGTGCGGTCCGGCTCGAGGGTCCGGGTGCGCTGCGGCAGCACGTCGGTGACGGGCCGGCCGTGGGCACGGGCCTCCAACGCCGCGATCACCTCGTCGGCGTCGGGGCGCAGCTCGGGGTCGGGGGTCAGCGCGGCGTGCAGCAGCGGCGCCAGGTCCGGGTCGACGTCCCGCAGGTCCGCCTCGCCGCGCGCGACCCGGGAGAGGATCGCCTCCATACCGCCACGGCCGAAGGGGGACCGGCCGGTCGAGGCGAAGACGAGCGTGGCCGCCCATCCCCACCAGTCGGTCGCGGGGGTGACGTGACCCCCTTCGACCAGCTCCGGGGACAGATAGCCCGGGGTGCCCATGACCAGCCCGGTCATCGTCATCCGGGAGGTGTCGGCGATGTGGGCGATCCCGAAGTCGATGACGACCGGCTCGCCGTCGAGCATGAGCACGTTGCCCGGCTTGAGGTCACGGTGGATGACCCCGACGCCGTGGATGGCCCGCAGCGCCTCCGCGAGACCGCGGGCGAGGGAGAGCAGCTGCTGGGCGTCGAGGGGGCCCTGCTCGTGGACGTACTGCTCGAGGCTCGGCCCCGGCACGTACCGGGTGACGATGTAGGGCTGCTCGGCCTCCAGATCGGCGTCGAAGACCGGCGCGATCCGCCTCGAGCGCACCCTGGCCAGCGTGTCGACCTCGCGCGAGAGGCGGGCGCGGGCGTCCTCGTCGTGCGCGACGTGGGCACGCAGCACCTTGATGGCCACCGCCCGACCGCGCTCGTCGAGCGCCAGGTGGACGATGCCCATGCCCCCTTGGCCGAGCTGCTGGAGCACCCGGTAGGGGCCGATCCGTTCGAAGTCCGCCACTGGCACGCTCCCACGCTCGTCCGGGGCGGGGTCCTCCCCGATGAGCTCAGTCGTCATGGGTCCAGACTAGGGCGACACGGGTGTGAGTTGTCGCAGCGCTACCTGAGTGCCTGCTGATGCCTCACTGCTGGATGTAGGCCTCGAGGTGGTCCCGCTCGGCCGCCAGCGCGTCGATCCGGTGCTTGACGATGTCGCCGATGCTCACCACGGCCTGCAGCTTGCCGTCGCGCAGCACGGGCACGTGGCGGATGCGTCGCTCCGTCATCCGGGCGGCGAGGTCGGCGACCTGGTCGTCCTCCTCACAGGTCTGCACCTGGCGCGTCATGATCGCGCTCACCGGCCCCTCGAGGACGCCCACCCCGTCCCGGTGCAGCCGTCGCACGACGTCCCGCTCCGAGACGATGCCGACGACGACACCGTCCCCGGAGGTGACGACGACGGCGCCGATGCCGTGCTCGTCCAACGCGGCGAGCAGCTCGGTGACGGTCGAGTCGGGCGACACCGTGAACACATCGGTGCCCTTGTTCCGCAGCACGTCCGAGATCTTCATGTATCGACGCTACCGGGCCGCCGATCCCAGCGGTAGCCCTTGCGCGGTACATAGGCTGGTCACCACCGACCGTCAGGAGCACTGCCGTGGCCACTCGCAAGTTCGACCTCGTCATCGCCGCCAACCGCCTGCCCGTCGACCGTGTCGTGGGTCCGGACGGCAGGAACGAGTGGCACCGCTCCCCCGGGGGCCTGGTGACCGCGATGGACTCGGTGATGCGACATCGCGACGGGGCCTGGGTCGGCTGGGCCGGTGAGGCGGGTGAGGCTCCGGCCCCCTTCGCCGAGGCGGGCATGTGGCTGCACCCGGTGCCGGTCTCGCGGGAGGAGATCACCTCCTACTACGAGGGCTTCAGCAACGAGACGCTGTGGCCGATCTACCACGACGTCATCGTGCCGGCCCACTTCCACCGGGAGTGGTGGGCGGACTACCGGGCGGTCAACGAGCGCTTCGCCGAGGCCGTGTGCGACGTCGCCGCGCCGGGCGCGAAGGTGTGGATCCACGACTACCAGCTGCAGCTCGTGCCCGCTCTGGTGCGCGAGCGGCGCTCCGACGTGCGGATCGGCTGGTTCAACCACATCCCCTTCCCGCCGGTCGAGCTCTTCGCCCAGCTGCCGTGGCGCTCACGCATCATCGAGGGCCTCCTCGGCGCCGACTACCTCGGCTTCCAGCGCCAGGCCGACGCCCAGAACTTCCTGCGCGCGGCCCGGCAGCTCGACGGGCGCACGACGAAGGGGGAGACCGTCACCACCACGGACCCGGACGGCTCCGTCCGCGTGGTGCGGGCCTCCGCGGTGCCGATCAGCGTGGACTACGAGGGCCTCGACGAGCTGGCCCGCACCCCGGCGGTGGAGCAGCGGGCGGAGCAGATCCGGGCCTCGCTCGGCGATCCCGAGGTCGTCATGCTCGGCGTCGACCGCCTCGACTACACCAAGGGCATCCGGCACCGCCTCAAGGCCTACGAGGAGCTCCTCGTCGATGGCACCCTGCGCTCGCCGGAGGTGACCTTCGTGCAGGTCGCGACGCCCAGTCGGGAACGGGTCGCGGCCTACCGGCAGCTGCGCAGCGAGGTGGAGACGACCGTCGGGCGGATCAACGGGACCTACTCGGCGATCGGCCGGCCGGCCCTGCACTACCTGCACCGCAGCTACCCGCGCGAGGAGATGGCCGCGCTCTTCCAGATGGCCGACGTCATGCTCGTCACGCCGCTGCGGGACGGGATGAACCTCGTCGCCAAGGAGTACGTCACGTGCCGCCACGACGACGGCGGCGCCCTCGTGCTCAGCGAGTTCACCGGCGCCTGGCACCACATGAAGCAGGCCTTCGTGTGCAACCCGCACGACATCGAGGGGCTGAAGCTGACGATGATGCGCGCGATCGAGACCGACCCCCGGCAGAAGCGGCGCCAGATGCGTGCGCTGCGGCGCCAGGTCAGCGAGAACGACGTGCAGACCTGGGCCGACCGGTTCCTCACGAACCTGGAGCTGGCCCCGGAGCGGCCGGACCGCACCGGGGCGAAGGGGGCCCGGCCGTGACCGGGGAGGGGGCCGCCGGAGCCCTCGAGCGGGTCGCCGGGGCCGGACGACTGCTCGTGGCAAGTGACTTCGACGGGGTGCTGGCCCCCTTCGTCATGGACCCGATGGATGCCCGGGCGCAGGAGGGCACGACCGAGACGCTACGGGCCCTGGCCGCCCTCCCCCGGACCTGGTCCGCCGTCGTCTCCGGCCGCGACCTGGCCACGCTGGAGGCGCTGACCGGGCTCGCCGGGTCCGCGGTCGTGCGGATCGGCAGCCACGGCGCCGAGACCACCCGGGAGAGCGGGACCGGGCCCACCGCGGAGGTGGCCGATCGGCTGCGGCGGCTGCGGGAGGCCGTCCACGCCGCCGTGGCGGAGCGCGACCCGGCCATCCGCGTGGAGGAGAAGCCGACCGCCGTGGTCCTGCACACCCGTGGCCTGGCGCAGGAGAGCGTCGCGGTCGCCGACGAGATCGCCGCGGAGGCGGCCACGGCGGAGGGCGTCGGGCTCCTCACCGGCAAGGCGGTGCACGAGCTGAGCGTCGTGCGGGCCGACAAGGGCACCGCGCTGCAGGGCCTGGCCGGGGAGCTCGGAGCCGACGCGATCGTCTACCTCGGTGACGACGTGACCGACGAGCACGTCTTCGCGGTGCTGGGCCCGCACGACCTCGGCATCAAGGTCGGGGACGGCGAGACCGCGGCGACGGTGCGGCTCACCGACGCCACCGAGGTCCCGGGCCTGCTCACCCGGCTGCGGGAGCAGCGCGCGGAGCGCGTGGCCCGCTCGGGGTCGGGACGGTAGGCGAGAGGCCATGTCCCTGGACATCTTCGCCGCCCGGCCGGACCCGGCGCTGCTCGACCTGCCCTGGTCGGTCCCGCTCGCGCAGTGGCCCGAGGACCTCCTCGCGGCGCTGCCCCGGGGCATCTCCCGGCACGTGGTCCGCTTCGCCCGGCTCTCCGGCGGGATCGTCGCGGTCAAGGAGATCAAGGAGTCGCTCGCCCGCGAGGAGTACCACCTGCTGCGCAACCTGCGCCGGCTGGACCTGCCCTGCGTCGAGCCGATCGCCGTCGTCGCGGGACGCACCGACGAGGAGGGTGCCCCACTCGATGCCTGCCTCGTCACCCGGCACCTGCAGTTCTCCCTCCCGTACCGGGCCCTCTTCAGCCAGCAGCTGCGCGAGGACACCGCCGACCGGCTCGTCGACGCACTCGCGGTGCTGCTGGCCCGGCTGCACCTCGTGGGCTTCTTCTGGGGGGACGTCTCGCTGTCGAACACCCTCTTCCGCCGCTCCGCCGGGGCCTTCGCCGCCTATCTCGTCGACGCCGAGACCGGTGAGCTGCACGACTCCCTCACCGACGGGCAGCGCGAGCACGACCTCGACCTGGCCCGGGTGAACATCGCCGGGGAGATGATGGACCTCGCGGCCGGTGGGTACCTGCCCGAGGGGCTGGACCCGATCGAGGCCTCCCAGGCCGTCATCGGCCGCTACCGGCACCTGTGGCGCGAGCTGACGGAGGACGAGACCTTCGAGGTCGGGGAGCGGTGGCGCGTCGACGAGCGCATCCGCCGGCTGAACGCGCTGGGCTTCGACGTCGACGAGCTGGAGATCTCCACCGACCTCGACGGGTCGTCCATGCGGATCCAGCCGAAGGTGGTCGACGCCGGCCACCACGCCCGCCGGCTGCTGCGGCTGACCGGGCTGGACGTCGAGGACAACCAGGCCCGGCGGCTGCTCAACGACCTGGACTCCTACACCGCCGCCACGGACCGCCAGGGCGAGGACGAGGAGCTCGTCGCCAACGACTGGCTGACCCTCGTCTACCGGCCCACGGTCCGGGCCGTCCCGTCCCGGCTGCGCCGGAAGCTCGAACCCCCGGAGATCTTCCACGAGATCCTCGAGCACCGCTGGTACATGGCCGAGCGGGCCGGGCACGACATCCCCCTCGAGGAGGCGATCACCGCCTACCTCCGAGACGTCCTGCCGGGGCGACCGGACGAGCAGGCCGTGCTCACCACCGACGAACCCGTCCCACCGACCGTGGAGGATGGGTATCCGTGAACCTCCGCACCGCCGACTTCGTCGACCGGATCCCGGCCGGGATCATCGACGAGCTCATCCCGGGCCTCGCGGCGCTCTTCGTGGGAGTCCTCGGCCTGATCGTGCTCCTCGCCGGCGACTCGGGCGCGCTCGTCGCCGTGGGGCTCGTCCTGCTCGGCCTGGCCCTCCTGGTCGACATCGCGCTCATCGTCTGGAACCGGGTGGTGCTCGTGGTCCGCACCGGTCAGAGCATCGGCAAGCGGGTCTGCGGGCTGCAGGTGGTCGACGCCACGAGCGGTCTGCCCCCGGCGGTCGGCCCCGCGCTGCTGCGGGAGCTGGTGGGCCGGGTGGCAGGGGTCTTCTCGTGGCTGTGGGTGCTCATCGACGACCAGGACCGGTCGCTGGCCGACCTCGCCGCGGGCACCATCGTGGTCCACCACGGAGGGTGACGGCAGGCCCCCTTCGCCCGCTCAGGGACGGGGCCGGCGGTACCAGGCCGTCGCCGGGCGCTGCCAGATCGCGATGACGGCGACGAGCCCGCACGGCAGGGTGAGCAGGTCGGCGATGAGCGGCACCGGGTCGGCGACGCTGATCAACCAGCAGATCGACACGAGCACGTAGAGGCCGAAGAGCAGGGTCCCCACGACCCGCGACCACTCCGCCCCGCGCCCGGTCAGCCAGGCCATGACGAGCCACAGCGCGGCGATCCCGAAGGAGATCGCGACCACGAAGATGACGCCGACCGCGAGGACGAGGCCGAGCATCTCGAGGGTGCCGTCCTCGCTGAGGGCGCGCTCGACCTCGCCGCGGAAGTCCTGCCAGTCCGCGGCGAGGGTGAGCGGACCCGCCAGGGCAGTGAGGACCGCGGCCGCCACCATCGCGACCCACGCGATGGTGATCGCGGCCGGTCTGGTCATGGGCCACTGCGGCTGCTGCGGAGTGACACCCACCCGCTCAACCTCTCCGCAGCCGGAAGATCTCGTAGAGCGTGACGCCGGCGGCGACTCCTGCGTTGAGGGACTCCACCGCGCTGCTCATCGGCACCGACACGATCTGGTCGCAGGTCTCGCCCACGAGCCGGGAGAGCCCCTTGCCCTCGCTGCCGACGACCACGACGAGCGGGGTGTCGGCCAGCTCCAGACCGGGCAGCTCGACGTCACCGTCCATGTCCAGACCGATGACGAAGAAGCCGGCCCTGCGGTAGTCCTCGAGGGCCCGCGTGAGGTTGCTGGCGCGGGCCACCGGGATCCGCGCCGCCGCACCGGCGGAGGTCTTCCACGCCGAGGCGGTCATGCCGGCGCTGCGCCGCTGCGGCACGACCACACCGTGGCCCCCGAAGGCACCGACCGAGCGGACGATGGCACCGAGGTTGCGCGGGTCGGTGATCCCGTCCAGCGCCACGACGAGCGGGGTGCCCGGCAGCTGGGAGTTGATGAGGTCCTTCGGGTACGCGTACTCGTACGGCGGCACCTGCAGGGCCAGGCCCTGGTGCACGGCCCCGTCGGTGAGGCGGTCCAGCTCCTGGCGGGAGGCCTCCATGATCGGGATGTCCAGCCCGGCCGCGGCCTTGAGGGCCTCCTTGACCCGGTCGTCCCCCTCGATCCGTCCGGCGAGGTACATCGTCGTCGCCGGCACCCCGGCGCGCAGTGCCTCGATGACGGAGTTGCGCCCGGCGATGACCTCGCTCGAGTCCGCCTTGCGCCGCGGGGCCGACCGGCCCCCGTCACGGCGGCGGGAGTCCCGGCCGGCCTGGTACTTCTTGTGGTTCGGGCGGTCCTCTGCCCGCGGTGTCGGTCCCTTGCCCTCGAGTCCCTTGCGCCGCTGGCCGCCGGACCCGACGGTCGGTCCCTTCTTCGAGCCGCTCCGGCGGACGGCTCCGCGGCGGCCGCTGTTGCCGGCCATCAGTGCTCCCTCCGCGTCAGGGTCCAGCGGGCGCCGCTCGGGGTGTCCTCGAGGGTGATACCGGCGGCCGTCAGCTCGTCGCGGATCCGGTCGGCGGTCTCGAAGTCGCGCGCGGCCCGGGCCTCGGCACGGGCCTCGATCTGGGTGCGCACGACCGCGTCGAGGGCACCGGCCAGCTCGTCCTCGCGTCCCCCCGCGCCACCGGCCCACACTCCGGAGAGCGGGTTGACGCCGAGCACGTCGGTCATGGCGACCACGGTGAGCGCGATCTGGGCCGCCTCGTCGCGGGCCCCCTCGTCGAGTGCGGTGTTGCCGCTGCGGACGGTCTCGTGGATGACCGCGAGCGCGCCGGTGACACCCAGGTCGTCGTCCATCGCCTCGGCGAACTCGACCGGCAGCTCCACGGCCGGGTCGGCCTCCAGGACGGTGTGGGTCGGCAGCGCCCGGCGCAGGAAGCCCTCGATCCGTTCGACGGCGGAGGCGGCCTCGTCGAGGGACCCGACGTGGTACTCGATCATCGAGCGGTAGTGGGCGGCCGTGAGGAAGTAGCGCACGGTGAGTGGGTCGTGCTCGGTGACGAGGTGCTGGACCTCCATGGCGTTGCCGAGGGACTTGCCCATCTTCTCGCCCTTGACCGTCACCCAGCCGTTGTGCAGCCAGTAGCCGGCGAAGTCGTACCCGGCGGCGTGGGACTGCGCCTGCTCGTTCTCGTGGTGGGGGAAGCGCAGGTCGATCCCGCCGCCGTGGATGTCGAAGGCATCGCCGAGGTACTTGCGCGCCATGGCCGAGCACTCCAGGTGCCAGCCGGGGCGCCCGGTGCCGTAGGGGGTGGGCCAGCTGGCCGTGTCCGGTTCCTCGGGCTTGGCCCCCTTCCACAGGGCGAAGTCGCGCGGGTCGCGCTTGCCACGGGGATCGGCGTCGTCCGCGGCGACCATGTCATCGAGGCTCTGGTTGCTCAACCGCCCGTACTCTGCCCAGCTGCGCACGTCGAAGTAGACGTCGCCGGAGCCGTCGTTCGCGGGGTAGGCGTGGCCCCGCTCGATGAGCCGGTCGATGAGTCCGACCATCTCGGGGACGTGGCCCGTGGCGCGCGGCTCGTAGGTCGGCGGCAGCACCCCGAGCAGCTCCAGCGCCTCGGCGGTGTAGCGCTCGTTGCGATAGCTGAGGGCCCACCACGGCTCGTCGGTCCCGTCCGCCTTGCGCAGGATCTTGTCGTCGATGTCGGTCACGTTGCGCACGAGGGTGACGTCGTACCCGTGACCGCGCACGAGCCAGCGCCGCAGGATGTCGAAGGCGACGGCGAAACGCAGGTGCCCGATGTGCGGGGCGCCCTGGGTGGTGAGGCCGCAGATGTACATGCCGACCTTCCCGGGGGTCACCGGGACGAAGTCGCGCTGGGTGCGCGTGGCGGAGTCGAAGAGCTGCAGGGTCACGCGCACAAGGCTAACGGGCGCGGTGGACTACCTTGGGCGCGTGGCAGCACAGGACGTCGACCCGCTGGCCGTGCAGGTCCCCACGTGGGCGGCGCTGGTCCTTGCGCTGGCCGTCGCCACGTGGAGCCTCGCGGTCGGCATCGGTCTGCAGCGCAGGCTGATCCGCATCTGGTTCCGCCCGGGCGCCGGGGCCCTGCCCACGACCGGTCGCGTGCTGCTCCTGCACCTGGTGATCGTCGCCGCCGGCGTGGCCGGCTCCGTCCTCGTGCTGCAGCTGCGGGAGGCGACGACGCCTGCCTCGTTGGTGTGTTGCGCGGGGCTCCTGCTCGTCGTGGTCCCCCTCGGACCGCTCGTCGCGAGCCTGCTTCCGGCGGGGGCACGCGGCCCGAGCCCGGACCGGCAGACCCTCGTGGCGGCCGGGGCCACACTCGCCCAGGCGAGGGTCGTCCGGGGCCTCGGGTTCCCCTTCGCCATCCTCGAGATGGGGATCCTCATCGCGCTGACGCTCGCTGCCCTCGCGGCCTGACCGCGAGGGCAGCGGGCCGCTTCAGTCCGTGATGTTCGGCGCCTCGGCGGCGATCGTCGTGTCCGGCCCGTGGCCGGTGTGCACGACCGTCTCCGCGGGGAGGGTCAGCAGCTTCTCGCGGATCGACTCCACGATCGTCGGGTAGTCGGAGTAGGAGCGCCCGGTCGCGCCGGGGCCGCCGTTGAAGAGGGTGTCGCCGGAGAAGAGCACCCCGAGCTCCGGGACGTGCAGGCAGCACGCACCCGGCGCGTGACCGGGCGTGTGCAGCACGGTCAGGTCGGTACCGGCGACGGTGATGACCTGGCCGTGGGCCAGGGCGCCGTCCGGCGCCCGGTCCGGGTAGGTCATCTGCCACAACGGGGCCTCGTCCGGGTGCACCCAGATGGGTGCCCCCTTCGCGTCGGCGACCTCGGCGGCGGCGTTGACGTGGTCGTTGTGCGCGTGGGTGGACACGATCGCGAGCAACCGGCGCTCGCCGACCGCCTCGAGGATCGGGGCGGCCTCGTGACCGGCGTCGATGACGATGCACTCATCGTCGTCCCCGACGATCCACACGTTGTTGTCCACCTCCCAGGAGCCGCCGTCCAGCTCGAAGGCGCCCGAGGTGATGACCTTCTCGATGCGGGCGGTCACAGGACCACCACCGAGCGGAGCACCTCACCGGCGTGCATCTTGGTGAAGGCGGACTCGACGTCACCCAGGCCGATGCGCTCGGAGACGAAGCGGTCCAGGTCGAAGCGTCCCTGGCGGTAGAGGTCGACGAGCATCGGGAAGTCGCGGCTCGGCAGGCAGTCGCCGTACCAGCTGGACTTCAGCGCCCCACCCCGGCCGAAGATCTCGATCATCGGGAGGGTGACCTCCTTGTCCGGTGTCGGCACGCCGACGAGCACGACCCGGCCGGCGAGGTCGCGGGCGTAGAAGGCCTGCTCGTAGGTCTCGGGCAGGCCGACCGCCTCGACGACGACGTCGGCGCCGAAGCCGCCGGTCAGCTCGCGCACCCGCTCGACGGTGTCCTCGCGGCTCGCGTCGATGGTGTGGGTGGCGCCGAACTCCTTCGCGGTCTCGAGCTTCCGCGGGTCGCGGTCGACGGCGATGATCGTCGTCGCGCCGGCGACGACGGCACCGGCGATGGCGGCGTCGCCGACGCCCCCGCACCCGATGACGGCGATGGACTCGCCGCGGGTGACCTCGCCGGTGTTGACGGCGGCGCCGAAGCCGGCCATGACGCCGCACCCGAGCAGCCCGACCGCGGCGGCGTCGGCGTCCGGGTCGACCTTGGTGCACTGGCCGGCGGCGACGAGGGTCTTCTCGGCGAAGGCGCCGATGCCCAGCGCGGGGCTGAGCACGGTGCCGTCGGTGAGCGTCATGGGCTGCTCGGCGTTGTGGGTGTCGAAGCAGTAGTGCGGCTTGCCCTTGCGACAGGCACGGCACTGGCCGCACACGGCGCGCCAGTTGAGGATGACCGGGTCGCCGGGTGCGACCTCGGTGACGCCCTCACCGACGGCCTCGACGACGCCCGAGGCCTCGTGGCCGAGGAGGAACGGGAACTCGTCGTTGATGCCGCCGTCCCGGTAGGCGAGGTCGGTGTGGCAGACGCCGCACGTGCTGACCTTCACGACGGCCTCGCCGGGGCCGGGGTCCGGGACGACGATGTCGACGACCTCGACCTCGGCGTCCTTGCTGCGGGCGATGACGCCCTTGACGGTCTGCGGCACGGGAGACTCCTTCCTGCGTCGGGGCACGGGATGCCCCCTTCGCGCTCCATCGTGTCCCACGGCCGAAGGGAGCGGCCACCCCGCCCCGGCCCCCGGCTGGCGGCGCCACCGCCAGCGTGCGGGAAGCCGGAGCTTTCCGCCGAGGCAAGTCACTAGGCTTGGCGGCATGCCACGTCCGCTCTTCGACCCGGTCGTGCACCAGCCGCACCGACTCCGGATCTGCGCCCTGCTCGTCCCGGCACGGGGGCTGCCCTTCGCGCGGATCCGGGAGGAGGTCGGCCTGTCCGACTCGGCGCTGAGCAAGCACCTGAGCGCCCTGGAGGCCGAGGACTACGTCACGGTCGCGCGCGAGGTCGCCGCCGGTCGGCGGCTGACCCGGGTGACGCTCACCCCGCGGGGCCGGGAGGCCCTCTGCGGGCACGTGTCCGAGCTGCAGCGGCTGGCCCGGATCGCCTCCCCGCGGGCGAGCTCCTCGATGCGGTGAGCACCGGCGGCTCCTTCCGGGGCGCGGGCTAGCCTTCCCCACCATGAGCGTCCTCGTGATCCAGCACCAGGCCACGTGCCCGCCGGCCCGCCTCGGTCGGTGGCTGCGCGAGGAGGAGGTCGACCTCGACGTGCGCCGGCCGTGGGAGGGCGATGCCCTCCCGGACGACCTCGCCGACCACGCGGGCCTGGTCGTGCTCGGTGGGCAGATGGGCTGCCGGGATGACCGGGTGGCACCCTGGCTGCCGGCGACCCGCGAGCTGATCCGCGTCGCTGCGAAGGGGGCGACCCCCACCCTCGGGGTCTGCCTGGGGCACCAGCTCGCGGCGGTCGCACTCGGCGGCGACGTCGGCCGCAACCCGGCCGGCCGCACCCTGGGGATCTTCACCACCCGCGGCGGGGACGAGCTCGTGGGCGACCCGGTCCTTCGGGCGGCGCAGGACGCGCCCATCCCCCAGTGGAACGACGACATCGTCACCCGACTGCCCTCCGGCGCAACGCCGCTGGCCACGAACGAGCGGGGAGACCTGCTGCTCGCGCGGCTCGCGCCCACCGTCTGGGGAGTCCAGGGCCACCCCGAGGCCGACCGCCGGATCGTCGCCCGCTGGGCCGAGACGGACGCCGGCACCACCGAGCTGGACGGTGTCGACGTCCCGGCGACGCTCGCCTCGATCGAGGCGAGCGAGGCAGCCATCGAGGAGGCGTGGCGTCCGGTGGCCGCCGCCTTCGCCGGACGGCTCTGACCGGCGTTCCCCGTCGCCGGTGACCGAGAAGCGGTTCCGCTGTCGTGGGTTGACTGCCGAGTGCCCCTCATTGGGCATTTCTTGACATGTCGCCCCCACCGGCTGCTCACTAGCCTCGGGCCATGTCCTCCCTGCCGCGACTCTCCGCCCACGCGCTCCTCGGGACCGTGCTCGACGAGGGGTCCTTCGAGTCCTGGGACGAGCCGATCGACACCCGCCACCACCCTGAGGAGTACCGCGAGTCGCTGCGTCGGGCCGCCGAGCGCGCCGGCACGGACGAGTCCGTGATCACCGGTCGGGGCCTCGTGCACGGACGTCCCGTGGCGGTGATCGTCAACGAGTTCGCCTTCCTGGCCGGCTCGATCGGGGCCGCGGCCGCGGCCCGGATCACGGACGCGGTGGCCCGGGCCACCGCCGAACGCCTCCCCCTCGTGGCGTCGACCTGCTCCGGAGGCACGCGCATGCAGGAGGGGACTCCCGCCTTCGTGCACATGGCCCGCATCTCCCGAGCCATCGTGGCGCACCAGGAAGCGGGCCTGCCCTACCTCGTGCACCTCCGGCACCCGACGACGGGCGGCGTCCTGGCCTCGTGGGGCTCGTTGGGCCACATCACCGTCGCTGAGCCCGGGGCGATGGTCGCCTTCCTCGGGCCGAAGGTCTACGAGGCGCTCGAGGGTCGGCCCTTCCCCCCGGGGGTCCAGGTCAGCGACAACCTCGTGCGACGGGGGGTCATCGACGCCGTCGTCCCCACGACCGACCTGGCAGCGGTGCTGGACCGCACGCTCGGGCTGCTCCTCGACCCGCCGACGGCGGCCACTCGACAGGAGCGGCCGGGCCCCGCGGAGCGCCGGAGATCCTCGTGGGAGTCGATCGAGATCACCCGCGAGGACCACCGCGTGGGTGTGCGGGACGTCCTTCGCCACGGCAGTGACTCCATCATCCGGCTGCAGGGGACGGACGAGGGAGAGAACGACCGGACGGTCATGATCGCGATCGCCAGGATCGACGGGATGCCGTGCGTCCTCATCGGTCAGGACCGGAGCCGGCAGTCCCCCTCGTCCCCGATGGGCCCGGCGGCCCTGCGCGAGGCCCGGCGAGGCATGCACCTGGCCAACCAGCTGCGCCTCCCCCTCGTCTCGGTGATCGACACCCCGGGCGCCGAGCTGTCGCCGGAGGCCGAGGAAGGAGCCATGGCCGGGGAGATCGCCCGCTGCATCGCGGGGATGACCTCGCTGACGGTCCCCAGCGTCTCCGTCCTCCTCGGACAGGGGTGCGGCGGCGGGGCGCTCGCACTGCTGCCGGCGGACCGCACCATCGCCGCCGAGAACGCCTGGCTCTCGCCGCTGCCGCCGGAGGGGGCCAGCGTCATCATGTTCGGCGACGCGGGTCGGGCCCCGCAGATGGTGGAGGCGCAACGCGTCTCGGCCTTCGAGCTGCTCGCGGACGGCATCGTCACCCACCTCGTCAGGGAGGCCGAGGGTGAGTCCCCGGAGGCCTTCGCCGACGCCGTGGCGGCGTCGATCGGCGCACGGCTGCGCGAGCTGCGCCGGCCCTGAGCCGTCCCCCGACTACTGCACGGTCGCGTCGACCTCCACCAGCCACCGGCGGACGGAGTCGTTGTGCTGGCCCAGGGTCGGTGGCGCCTCGTGGTGGCGTCGGGCCCCCGCGTAGTCGTTGTCGTCGAGCCGCAGGACGGGCCCCGGCAGCGCGAGACGTCCCTGCGTGGCGTGGTCGACCTCGATCTTCAGGCCCTGGGAGACGGCCTGCTCCCACTCGTAGACCTCGTCGATGGTGCGGACCCGCCCGGACGGGATCCCTGCCTCGGTGAGCACCTCCAGCCAGTGGTCGGCGGGCTCCCGGGCGAAGGTCCTCTCGAGGATCTCGATGAGCTCCTCCTTGTGGGCGACCCGGTCGCCGTTCGTGACGAATCGTGGGTCGTCGACCGCCAGCCCGAGGGCGGGCGCGAACCGCTTCCACAGCGTCTCCGACCCGCACGAGAGCTGGATCGGCGAGGTCGCGGTGTGGAAGAGGCCGTACGGTGCGATCGAGGGATGGTGGGAGCCGGAGAGCCCCGGGACCTCTCCTCCCACGGTCCATCGGGTGCCCTGGAAGGCGTGGATCCCGACGATGCCGGCGATGAGGGAGGTGCGCACGACGCGTCCGCGGCCCGTGCGCTCCCGCTCGTAGAGGGCGGCCACCGTCCCGTAGGCGCCGTTCATCCCGGCCAGCAGGTCCGCGATCGGCACGCCGACCTTGGTCGGCTCGTCGATGCCGGTCAGGCTCATCAGCCCGGCCTCACCCTGGGCGATCTGGTCATACCCCGCCCGGTCCGCCTCCGGACCGTCGTGCCCGAAGCCGGTGATCGAGAGGATCACCAGACGCGGGTTCAGCTCGTGGAGGCGCTCGACGTCGAACCCCAGTCGGTCCAGGACGCCGACCCGGAAGTTCTCCATGAGCACATCCGCCCGCCGCACGAGGGCGGTCATCACGTCGTGGTCCTCGGCGTCCTTGAGATCGAGGGTGATGGACTCCTTGTTGCGGTTGGCCGACATGAAGTAGGTCGACTCCCGCTCCTCACCCTCCCCGAGGAAGGGCGGGCCCCACCCACGGCTGTCGTCGCCGGAGGGGCCCTCGATCTTGATGACGCGGGCCCCGAGGTCCCCGAGCATCATGGCTGCGTGGGGCCCGGCGAGCGCCCGGGTCATGTCCAGGACGATGGTCCCGGACAGTGGCCCGTCGCCCGCCGGATCCGCAGCAGGACCGGTGTCCGTCACGCCTGCCCCATGTCCACGATCGCCGCGACGGGGCCGCCACCGTCGGGTCCCTGGTGAGCTGCCGACACCGAGACGAAGACGGCCGGGTCACCCGTGACGGATGCGGTCACGCCTCCCACGGCAGCCTTGATCTGCCGGTGCCAGTGGACGTCGGAGTCGTCGAGCATCGCATTGCGCCGGCCCCGCACGTGGCCGTTCTGACTGGTCTCGCACTTGAGGAACACGTTGACCAGTCGCCCCTCCAGGTCGGTGCTCCGGGGGCGCTCCGGCAGGTCGAGTCCGGCGTCCTTGATCGCGTCCCAGATGCCCTCGGCGTCCAGCGCGTCCTCCATGACCGAGTGGCCGATGCGATAGTTGCCGCCGACCCCACGCGCGTTGCCCACGACGACGATCTGGGCCCGGTCCAGCTCGACCCCCGAGGAGCAGGACGCGACCGAGGAGTAGAGGTCGCGGTTGGCCAGGACGTCGTCGTCGGTCGGCATCTCGATCTCGCCGAGGGCGACCGCGATCCCGAGCGCGGTGACGCCGTTGGACAGGTCCATCGACTTGAGGGTGTCGTCGGTCCACACCGTCTTCCCCCGGCTCTTGGCGTCCCTGATCGTGTCGATCGTCAGCAGCGGGGTCTTCGTCTGGACGTAGTGCACGTCAGCGGGGTCGGTGATCCCCGCCTCCGCCATCGCGCGGGTGACACCGGCCGCGACCTTCTCGATCATCGGGGTCCGCCCGATCTCCTCCGGCAACAACTGGTCGCTCATGGCGAAGCCCACGCTGAGACGGAGCTCCTCGCTCGGCTGCGCCTTCTCCGGGGGCAGCGTGGCGAAGATGGTCGCGTGCGGGCTGATGACGCCGTCGGTCCCCCCGGACCAGACGATCGGGATCTGGTGCACCTCGTCCGCGGACCGGGTGCCCTTCTCCTCGATCACCTCGCGGAATGCCCGGTCCGCGATGATGCGGGTGTAGTCGTTGACCCCGCCGTTGCCCTCGGTCTTCCCGATGATCGCGATCACCCGATCGGCCTCCAGGGTGCCGTCGTCGATGAGCTTGGCCAGCTCACTGGCGTCGGCGACGGAGTGGATCGGAACCTTACGGACTTCGATTGCTGACGGCACTGGCGCTTCCTTCCATTGGGTGGTGGTGGATCCCGGCGAGCTAGCGGGCGGGCACGACCCGCGTACCCGCCCGCCCCTCGATGGCCTCGGTGATGCGCTCGAGGGACGTGATGATGCCGATCCCGGTACCGGACTCGGCGAAGGTGGTGACGGCCTCGACCTTGGGCCCCATCGACCCGGCCGCGAACCCCTGCTCGGCGCTGAGCTCGCGCATCTCGGCCGTCCCGACCTCACCGATGGGCCGTGAGGAGTCGCTGCCCCAGTCCGCCACCACCGCGTCGACGTCGGTGGCGATGACGAGATGGTCCGCGCGCACCTGCTGCGCGACGAGCGCCGCGGTGAGGTCCTTGTCGATGACGGCCTCCGCGCCGACGCTGGCCCCGTCGGCGTCGCGGAACGTGGGGATCCCCCCGCCCCCGGAGCACACGACGACGAAGCCGGACCTCATCAGGACGTCGGCGGCTGCCCCGTCGAGGCACTCGACGGGTGTCGGCGAGGCGACGAGACGACGCCAGCCACGCTCGGGCACCTCGACGAACTGCTGGCCCTGGTCGATGAGCGGTTGCGCCTCCGCGCGGGTCAGGTACCGGCCGATCGGCTTCGTCGGGTCGACGAAGTGCGCGTCCGCCGGGTCGACGAGCGTCCGCGAGACGAGCGCGGCGGACCTGCGGTCGAGGCCCCTCGCCGCGAACATCTCGTCCAGGGCGTTGATGATCAGCATGCCGATGGTCGCCTGCGTCTGGGCGCCGCACCAGTCCAGGGGCACGGGCGGCACGCGGCCGGCGGTGAGCTCGTTCTTCACGAGGAGGTTCCCGACCTGGGGGCCGTTGCCGTGGGTGACGAGCACCTCGTGACCGGCAGAGACGAGGTCGACGATCGGGCCCGCGGCCCGACGGATGGCAGCCCGCTGGTCCTCCGGACGTGCACTCCCGTCCGGGGACGTCATGGCATTGCCGCCCAGGGCGATGACGAAGCGCATGTGAAGCACGCTACGAGCCGACCCCACGCACCCACATTGTCAATAGTTACCGAATCAGAAATTGGTCTGGGCAGGTCATGACAATCAGGCCAGTTCTCGTCCCAGAATCTGCCGCACCCCCTTCGGGGGCCGGCCGAGAAGCGCGGTGAGTGGCCCGGGCCCGGCCGGCAGGCCGTGCCGGTCGTAGTAGGCGAACATCGCCAGGAGCCAGTCGTGCACCCGCCGGTCGAGGCCGGCTCCGGCGCCGGCCGACCACTCGCGCACGGGGGTTCGCCGCACCGGCACGGGACGACCGAGCACCGCCTCGGCGGCACCGGCCACGTCCCGGACACTGACCAACTCCGGCCCGCCGAGCTCGTAGGTCGCCCCGATGTGCCCCGGTCGGAGCAGCACGGTCGCTGCCGCCTCGCCCACGTCCTCGACGTCGACGAGCCCGAAGCTGCGATCGGGGTCGTAGACGACATCGAGGCCGGGAGGGTCCGCCCGGAGCCCGGGGAGCAGGTTCTGGACGTAGGCACAGGGCTGCAGGATCGTCCAGTCCAGTCCGCTGCGCCGCACGAGGTCCTCGGCCACCGCCTTGCCCAGGTGGTGCGGCATCCGTGGCGCATAGGGAGCGGCCACGGAGTGGTGGACGACGCGGCGGATGCCCACCTCCCGGGCGGCGCGCAGCGCCGAGTCGACGAAGGCCGGCTCGTCGACGCTCATGTTGGGTGCCATGAGGTAGAGGGCCTCGCACCCCCTCATCGCGGTCCGGAGGTCGGCCGCCTCGGCACGCCCCAGGGGACGGGCACCGGCACCGGCACGGCCCAGTGCCGAGATCACCGCGCGCCCCGTCTTCCCCCGACCACTGAGCACGGCGACCCCGGCACCTCCCGCCATCAGAGCCAGTCCACCTCGGCGCTGGCCCGGCCGCCGCTGAGCCGCGCGTAGCCGGGTCCCCGATCGAAGAAGGGCTCCTCGGTGCGGGCCGCACGCATCCGTCGGCGTTCGGCCGCGGTGGCCCCGGCATCATGGCCCAGGTCGTCGGTCTCGACCGATCCGGTCAGCACGACGCCGTAGTCGCGCAGCGCCGCCGTCGCAGAGACCTTGGCCCAGGCCACGTCACGGACGACGGCGTCCGGCTCCCGGTCCAGTGGGTCGCCCCAGCCGCCGCCTCCGGTGGTCCGGATGCAGATCGTCTCGCCCGCGGCCACCTCCTCCTCGTCGGCGAGGGCGTCCACGTGCCGCTCCCGGTCGGTCCCCGGGTTGATGACGACCTCGAAGGGGGCCCCGGCCCGACCGCCCTTCACGCCCCAGCAGGCAAGGATGGAGCGGTCGGCGATGGACATGAACCGTGCGTCCCTCAGCATCCGCAGCCGCTTCTCGTACCCCAGACCACCACGGAACTGCCCCGCTCCCCCGGAGTCGATGGCCAGACCGAGGCCCTCCACGATGAAGGGGAACCGCGACTCGGTGAACTCGGTCGGCAGGTTGCGGGAGTCCGGCACGACGTGGATGGTGTCCTCGCCGTCGGCGTAGTACCGACCTCCGGAGCCGCCCCCGAGCACCTCACGCATGAGGTAGGGCCGGCCGTCCCGGCCCTCGCCGTACACACCGGTGTACCGGATCGTCTCCTGGTCCGCAGGCATCCGTCCGTCGACCGCCTTGGCGATGACGCCGGCGAGCACGCCGAGCAGGCGGAGGATGACGAATGTCCGCGCATTCGTCGGGGCGGGGAACTCCGGGGTGAGCAGGGTCCCCTTCGGCGGGAAACGCATCTCGATGAGCGGCACGATGCCCTCGTTGACGTCGAGCTCTGCCATCCGTTCCGGGGTCTCGGCCAGGTTCCGCAGGATCGGGGCCAGCCACTTCTTGAGGAAGACGCCGTCGGAGTAGTCGGCGCAGTGGTTGATCGGCCCCTTCGCCTGCGGCGAGGTGCCGGCGAAGTCGAATATCAGCCGCTCCCCCTCGGGGTCCTCGGCCGAGGTCCTCGTCAGGGTGATCCGCTGGGTGTGCAGCTTGGGGTCCTCGACACCGTCGTGCTCGGCGTAGTCCTCCCAGGTCCAGGTGCCCACCGGGATCCGGCTGAGGATCTCCCTTCGATAGGTCCGCGTCGTGTTGTCGATGACCGCGTCGAAGGCCGACTCGACCGCTTCGCGGCCGTACCGGTCGAAGAGCTCGCCCAGCCGCCTGGCTCCCATCAGGCAGGCCGAGCACTCGGCATCGAGGTCCGCGGCCAGCGCCTCCGGGGTCCGGGAGTTGCGCGTCATGATGCGCAACGCGGACCGGACCGGGGTCCCGGCGTCCCAGAGCTTGATCGGCGGGACCATCAGCCCTTCCTCGAACACGCTCGTGGCGCCGCTGGGCATCGATCCCGGGACCGCCCCGCCGATGTCGTCGTGGTGCCCGAAGGCCTGGACGAAGGCCACCACCTCCGGTCGCCCCGAGTCGGGCGAGGTGTGGAAGACCGGCACGGTCACGCACAGGTCCGGCAGGTGGCCGATCCCCCCTTCGGACTCGTAGACGTCGTTGTGGAAGAAGACGTCGCCCGGCACCATCGTCTCCAGGGGGAAGTCACGGGCCACGGGGTGGACGAGGGCGCTGTAGGAACGCCCCGTGAGCTTGCGCATCAGGCGGTCGTGGATCCCTGCGCGGAAGTCGTGGGCGTCCCTGATCATCGGGGAGCGGGAGGTCCGTGCGATCGCCGTCTCGACCTCCATCTCGACGGAGGCGAGGCTGCCCTGGACGATCTCGACGATCACCGGGTCGGCACTCGCCCCCGCGTCCGGGGTGAGCGAGCCGAATGGGAACTCCGTGGGAGCAAGCCTGGATGTGGTCATGCCTCGACTCCTTCGCGAGTGACGATGATGTTGCGGTAGGCGTCGATGCGGACGACGAACCCGGGGTGGACGGGCACGGTGGCCCCGAACTCCTCGATGACGGCCGGGCCCGCCAGCCGGGCACCGGGGGCGAGGTCCTCGCGCCAGTAGACGGGGGTGTCGACCCGACCGCGTTCCGGGTCGAAGCAGACGCTGCGCCGACCGGTCGGGACGGTCGGTGGGTCCGACTGCGGGGGCTCCGGGGTGAGCTCAGGACGTCGGATCGGCCCGATGCCGGACACCCGGAGGTTGACCCACTCGACCTGCTGGTCCGGATTGCCCTCGAAGTCGTACCCGTACAGCGCGCGGTGCTCGTCGTGGAAGCGACGGGCCACCGCGTCGACGACGTCCTGGGTGATCGGGCCCTCCGCCACGGGGACACGGACCTCGAAGGCCTGCCCGAAGTAGCGCAGGTCGGCCGTGCGGACCAGCTGGTGGACATCGTGGTCGAACCCCTCCCGGGTGAGGGCGTCGACCGCACGCTCCTCCAGCTCCCCGTAGACCGTGGCCAGCTGGTCGGTGCGCAGCTCGCTGTGCAGGGTGACGGAGGTCTGCACGTAGTCGTTCTTGACGTCGACGGTCAGCAGGCCGAAGGCGGACAGGTTGCCGGGGTTCAACGGCACGAGGACGGTCGTGATGTCGAGGATGTCCATCAGCCGGCACAGCAGGAGCGAGCCGGAGCCCCCGAAGGTGGTGAGCGCGAAGTCCCGGACGTCGAGCCCCCGCTTGACGGTGACCTGGCGCAGCGCGTTCGCCTGGTTCCACGCGGAGATCTCGAGGACCCCGACGGCGCATTCCTCGACGGTCATCCCGAGGGAGTCGGCCAGACGCTCCAACGCGCTCCGGGCACCATCGACGTCCAGCCCGATCTCGCCGCCGAGCAGGTGGGCCGGGATGCGACCGAGCACGACGTGCGCGTCCGTGATGGTCACCTCGGTGCCCCCGTTGCCGTAGCAGACGGGGCCGGGGTCCGCGCCGGCCGACGCGGGCCCGACCTTGAGCGTGCCCTCGGGCGACAGCCCCGCGATCGAGCCGCCTCCGGCACCGACCGTCACCACGTCGATCATCGGGATCTTGCTCGGGTAGACGCCGACCGAGCCCTCCGTCGTCAGGGTCGGGTCACCGTCGATGACGACCGAGACGTCGGTCGATGTCCCACCGCCGTCACAGGTGAGGACCCGGTCGAAGCCCGCCAGGTCACCGATCATGGCCGCGCCGAGGGCCCCCGCCGCAGGTCCGGAGAGCACCGTCGTGATCGGCTGGTGGACCACCTCGTCGGCGCTGAGCACCCCACCGTTGGACTTCATGACGTAGAAGGGGAGGGCGGATCCGACGGTGAGGTCGTCCAGCCGGGTCTTGATGTTGTCGATGTAGCGGGAGAGCCGCGGTTTGACCGCAGCGTCGACGAGCGTGGTCATCGACCGCTCGTACTCCCGGTACTCCCGCAGCACCTCGGAGGAGACCGAGACGACGGCGTCCGGGTGTTCCTCCCGCAGGATCTCGCGCATCCGCTGCTCGTGGGCCGGGTCGGCGTACGAGTGCAGGAGGCAGACACCCAGGGTGTTCACCTCGTGCTCGCGGAACCAGCGCGCGACCTCGCGCGCCCGCTGGTCGTCGAAGGCCTCGATCTCCTCACCGGTGAAGTCCAGCCGTCCGGGCACTCCCTTGACGAGGTCCCGGGGGACGATGCGTTCCGGCTTGACCCAGAAGTAGGAGTTCCCGTACCCGTCGGGTACGGACTGCCGGGCGATCTCCAGGATCGCCTCGTACCCGGCGTTGGTGATGAACCCCATCCGCTCGAGCTTGCCCTCGAGGAGCTGGTTCGTCGCGACCGTCGTGCCGTGGCTGATCGCGCCGACCGCGTCGGCGCCGAGACCGAGCTCCGCCAGGACCTTCGCGGTGCCGGCCAGGAACCCTTCTGCCGGGTCCGCGGGCGTGGAGGGGGTCTTCGTCGTGACAGTCCGCCCGGTGAGCTCGTCGAACGCGACGACGTCGGTGAAGGTGCCGCCCGTGTCGATCCCGATCCTGATGTGGCTGTCCCGTTGCACCTTGCGCCTCCTGGTTGTGGTCATCGATGCCACCCCATCGCGGCAGCACCGCCGTATCCACGGCAGTACCTGACGTCACGTCCTCGCCTTGTTGGCAAGAGTCGCCGAATCACAGCGTCGGACGGCGGGCTCCGGCACCGGTCTGCTGCTCGAAGGCCCGCGCGATCGCCAACAGCCGGCGTTCGGTGTTGGCAGCCGTGACGATCTGCAGGCCCACCGGCAGGCCGTCGTCGGTGAATCCGGCAGGAACCGACATCGCCGGGCAACCGGTCACCGAGATGAGGAATGCCGAGCGCATCCAGTCCAGGTAGGTCGCCTGGACCTGCCCGTTGATGTCCGCCGGGTACTCCATGTCGGCAGAGAAGGGGGGGACCTGGCTCACGGGCAGGACGAGTGCGTCGTACTCCTCGAAGAACTCCCGCATCCGGTCGGCCAGGGCCGATCGCCTCCGGTAGGCACGGGCGATGTCGGCACCGGTCAGCGACTCCCCGGCGCGGATGTTGTCGGCCAGGGACTGCTTGAAGGAGTCCGGGTGGCGTTCGAGGAGCTCCCCGTACGAGGCCTGGAAGTGCCACGCCCGCAGTGTGCGGAAGGTGTCCTCGGCACCTCGCAGGTCAGGAGCGGCCTCGCGGACCCGGGACCCCGCCTGCTCGAAGACGGCCCCCTGCGCCCGCACGATGTCCGCCACACCGGCATCGACCTCGAACCCGCCTGCCAGGTCGATCGAGAGCGCCACCCTGAGCCCGCCGAGGTCCGCAGGAGGTACCTCGTCGAAGACGCTGCCCGGGTCCTGCCGGGAGATCGGGACCCGGTCGGTCGGGCCGGACACCACGGAGAGCAGCAGAGCCAGGTCGTCGACGCTGCGGGCCAGGGGCCCCTGGACCGAGACGACCTCCCAGTAGTTGGGGTTGGGCCACTGGGGGACGCGTTGGAAGGAGGGACGCATCCCCACGACATTGCAGAAGGATGCCGGGTTGCGCAGGGAACCGCCCATGTCGCTGCCGTCCGCCAGCGGGATCATGCCGCTGGCCAGTGCCGCAGCCGCACCTCCGCTGGATCCTCCCGCGGACCGGGTCAGGTCGTAGGGGTTGACGGTCGTCCCGAAGAGCGGGTTGAAGGTGTGGGAGCCCGACGCGAACTCCGGGGTGTTCGTCTTCCCGACGATGATCGCCCCGGCGGACCGGACCCGCTGCACGAGGAGCTCGTCCTGCTCGGGGACGTGGTCGGCACGTACGGGCGATCCCGACGTCGAGAGCCAGCCGCCGACGTCGTGGGTGTCCTTGACGGCGAAGGGCAGCCCGTGCAGGGGGCCGACGTCGTCACCGCGGGCGAGCTGCTCGTCGGCCAGCGCGGCCGCCGCCCGGGCCCGGTCGGGGTCCGGGCTGACGATGGCGTTGACGCGGGGGTTGACCTGCTCGATGCGCTCCAGGTGCAGCTCCAGGAGCTCTCGGGCAGAGATCTCCTTCGCCCGCACGGCGTCCCGCATCCGCCGGGCACTCGAGTAGTGGTCGAGGTGGTCCGTCACGGCACACCCCTGGTCAGCGACGGCGTCCGGCCAGCGCGCCCGCGAGCACGCCGGCCAGGACGAGGGCGCCACCGACCAGTGCGCCCTTCACGAGATCCTCCGCCGAGGATCCCGCCTGGGCGCTGGGCCCCGCGAAGCGGGTGCCGCCCGCGGCAGCGGGTGCGCCGGCGCCGACTGCCGCCGGTCCGGCCACCTCGGCCGGCGCGGCTGCCGGCACCTCCACGCCCGTCAGCACGTCGTTGATCGCCCCGAAGAACTGGCCGGCCATCCGCTTGCTGACCGAGGTCAGCATCCGCTGGCCCACGCCGCCGATCATGCCGCCGACGACGGCGTCCGCGTCATAGCTCAGGTCGGTGGTCCCCCCTTCGCCCGGCTCGAAGCGCACCCGCACGGTGACTCCGATGGTGCCGGCCGAGCCGGCGCCGTCGACCCGCATCGTCAGCGACGAGTGCGGCTCGAGGTCCTCCAGCTCCACGGCTCCCTTGTAGGTGCCCTTGATGGAGGCCACGCCGGCCGTCACGGTCAGCTCGTAGGAGTTCTCCCCCGTCGGCTCCAGGCGTTCGCATCCGGGGATGGTCCTGGTGAGGACATCGGGGTTCAGCAGTGCGTCCCAGACGTCCTCGGGAGGGGCCGCGAGGTGGGTGGATCCGGAGAGCTTCACTTGGAGGTCCTTTCGGCGTCGTGGTTGCGCCCGGTCCCGGGTGCGCCCCGGTGGGTGAGCCGGAGGGCGTACAGCTCGGAGGGCGATATCGGCATGGCGGTGATGGGGAAGCCCTCGGCGTCCTCGATGGCGGATGCGAGCGCCGCCGAGACCGGGATCACCCCGGCCTCTCCGGCTCCCTTGAGCCCCAACGGGTTCATCGTCGAGGGCGTCTCCTGGTGGTCGATCTCGATCCCGTCGGGCACCTCAGTGACGTACGGCATGAGGAAGTCCATGAAGGAGGCATTCTGCAGCTGGCCGTGCTCGTCGTAGGCCATCCGCTCGTACAGCGCGCCTCCGACGCCCTGGGCCACCCCACCGTGGATCTGGCCCTCGACGATGCGGGGGTTGATCAGTGTCCCGCAGTCGTGCACCACGGCGTACGTCAGGATGTCGATCTCCGCCGTGTCCGGGTCGGTCTCGACGATCACGGCGTGGACGCCGCTGGCGAAGGTGCATCCCATGGGCGAGTAGTAGTCCTTGCCCTCCAACCCGGGCTCGTCGTCGTCGGCGACGGGTGGCTTGGTCGCATCCCCCACCGCGAACTGGGTCGCCGCACGGGAGGCCTCGTCGAAGGCGTACCGGAGCGGGTTCGAGAGCACGGACAGCGTGCCGAGCGCGATCTGGCTCTGCGGCGCCCCCTTGACGTGGACGATGCCGTCGCTGATCTCGAGGTCCTCGACATCGGCCTCGAGCGCGTCGGACGCGAGGCGGAGGGCCTTCTCCCGCGCGTTGCGTGCGGCCATGGCGATGGCGGACCCGCTCATCACCGCGGCGCGGGAGGCGAAGGTGCCGACGGAGTACGGGGAGCGCCGGGTGTCGCCCGTGACGACCTCGACGTCCTCGAAGGGGACCCCCAGCTCGTCGGCCACGATCTGGGCGAAGGCGGTCTGGTGGCCCTGTCCCTGCGTCGTGAGCCCGGTGGAGACCTTGACCTTGCCGCTGGTCTCGACCTGCACGTGACCGCCCTCGTACGGCCCCACGCCGGTCCCCTCCACGTAGCAGGCGATGCCGATACCGACCCGGCGGCCGGCAGCCTGTGCCTCCTCGCGGTAGGACTCGAAGTCCGACCAGTGGATGAGTTCCTTCGCCTTGTCCATCAACCCCGGGTAGTCGCCGGAGTCGTAGACGAGTGGTCGACCGTCCTGGAAGGTCAGGTCGCCCTGGGCGTACGGGAACTCGTCGGGCTGGATGAAGTTCGCCTCACGGACTGCCGTGCGGTCCAGACCGAGGTGGGCGGCGATGGCGTCCATCGTGCGCTCCATCGCATAGGCGCCCTGCGGTCGGCCCGCCCCGCGGTACGGGGTGACGATGACGGTGTTGGTGTAGAGGCTCTCGAAGGTCACCGAGTAGTTCGGCGGCTTGTACGGGCCGAGCAGCTGCGTCGAGGTGATGATGGGGACGATCAGGCCGTACGGGGTGTAGGCACCGTTGTCGTGCCAGAAGTGCACCGAGAGGCCCTGCATGCGCCCCTCGTCGTCGAAGCCGACCTCGATGTGGTGCTCCTGGCCGCGTTCGTGCGCGGCCGAGATGAAGTGCTCACGCCGGTCCTCGGTGAACTTCACCGGGTGGCCCAGCGCCACCGCGGCCATCGGGACGAGGAGCTCCTCGGGCCACGGGTGCATGATCTTGACCCCGAAGCCGCCCCCGACGTCCGGGGTGACGACATCGACCTGTCCCAGGCCGAGGCCGAGCTTCGCGGCCACGGCTGCGCGCACGCCGGTGGAGGTCTGCGTCGAGGTCCACACCGTCATCCGGTTCAGGTCCCCGTCCCAGCGGGCCACCGTCCCGCGCCCCTCGAGGGGGGTGGAGGCACTGCGCTCGATGCTCAGGTCGAGGCTCAGCCGGTGGGGCGCCGCGTCGATCGCAGCAGCCGCATCGCCGAAGGACTGGTGCAGCGTCGCCGCCCGGTTGTCCGCGACGTCGTCGTGGACGAGGTCGCTCGCCTCCCGGGCCGCAGGAATGCCCACGACGGGGTCGAGGAGCTCGTACTCGACCTCGATGCGGTCCAGGGCGTCCTCGGCGACGTAGCGGTCGTCGGCGACGACGAAGGCGACCGCCTCCCCGACGTAGTTCACCTCGTCCTTCGCGAGTGCGTACTGGGTGCGCCCGTGCGTCAGGGCAGGGTGCGGGATGAGCAGCGGCAGCGGGTCGGCCATCGGGCCGGTGAGGTCCTCATAGGTGTACACGGCGTGCACCCCCTCGATCTCGAGGACGCCCTCGACCTCGATGTCGACGATGCGCGCGTGTGCGTGCGGGCTGCGCAGCACCGCCGCCTCGAGGGCGCTCGGCACCACGTCGTCGGTGTAGCGGCCCTGTCCGGTGACGAAGCGCTCGTCCTCGACCCGGGCGACGGGCTCACCCATCATCCTCGTGGTCATCGCCCGTCCTCCTCCCGCTGGATCTCGGCCGCGCGCAGCACCGATGCGACGATGTTCTGGTACCCGGTGCACCGGCAGAGGTTGCCGGCGACCATGTCGCGCGCCTCCTGCCGATCCGGGTCCGGGTTGTCCCTGATCCCGGCGCTGATCGTCGTGAGGAACCCGGGGGTGCAGAATCCGCACTGCAACCCGTGGCACTCCTTGAAGGCCTGCTGCACCGGGCTCAGCCGACCGTCCCGACACGCCAGTCCCTCCACCGTCGTGAGCTCGTGGTGCGAGGCACTGACGGCGAACATCAGGCAGGACCGCATCGGAGCACCGTCGACGAGGACGGTGCAGGCACCGCAGACCCCGTGCTCACAGCCCACGTGCGTGCCGGTCAGGCCGAGGTCATGACGGAGGGCGTCGCTGAGCAGTCGTCGCGGCGGCGCCTCGATCGTGTGCGTGATGCCGTTGACCCGCAACTGGATCGGCATCGTCTCCTCGACGGCGGGATCGTCCATGGTCAGGCCCTTCCCTTCTGCATCGTCCTGGCGCGGGCGTCCTCGTCGGCGGCACGGAGCACCCGGGCGGTGAGCGTGCGCGCCAGCAGTGCCCGGTAGTCGGCCGTGGCGTGGATGTCGGGCTCGGGGTCGAGGCGCTCCAGGGCGTGCTCGCCGGCGGCCGCCAGGCTCCCTTCGTCCAGCTCGCCGCCCGGGAAGCACTCGGTGAGGTCGACGACCTCGGGCACGTCCGAGACCGACACGAACCCCGCCCGCGCGTGCTCGATCCGGCCCTCCTCGTCGTGGGTGACCACGGCCCCAACGCCGCAGAGGGCGTAGTCACCGTGTCGACGCGCCACCTCGTCGTAGGCGATGCCGCTGCGGGCCGGGAGCGCCGGCATGAAGGCCTCGACCGCGATCTCGTCCGGCTCGAGGCTGGTCTCCATGGCGCCGACGAACAGGTCGGCGGCCGGGATCTCGCGCCGGCCCCGCGTGGACGCCACGGTCAGGCTGCCCCCCGTGAGGCAGAGGATCATCGGCATCTCCCCGGAGGCGTCGGCGTGGACGATCGAACCGACGCTCGTCCCCCGGTTGCGGATGGTCGCATGGGCGACGTGCTGGAGGGCGGCGGCGATGAGGGGTTGGACCCTGGCCGCCCCGTCGTGCGCGAGGAGCGCGCTGTGGCGCACGATGGCACCGAAGCGGACCCCGCTGTCGTCCACCGTGATGTGGGAGAGCTCCTCCAGCCCGTTGATGTCGATGAGCACCGGGACGGTGCTCAGCCGCATCGACATCAACGGGATGAGGCTCTGCCCCCCTGCGAGGACCTTGGCCTCGGGCTCCGCGGCCCGCACGGCCAGGGCCTCGGCCAGGTTCGTCGGACGTTCGTACCGGAAGGGAGCGGGTTTCACGTGTAGGTCAGATCCGTTTCGTCACTGGGTTCGTTGGCGGGAGCGTCCCTACGGTTGACGAGGTGGTAGAGCACGAGCAGGAGGATCGTGCCGAAGGCGATACCACCCAGCTGGAAGTCCTCGGTGAACTTCAACGTCACGTCACCGATCCCGACGATGAGACCGGCGGCCAGCGGGACGATGTTCTTGGGGCTCCCGAAGTCGACGTCGTTGTCCACCCAGATCTTGGCTCCGATCAGCCCGATCATCCCGTAGAGCACGACCGTGATCCCGCCGAGGACTCCCCCGGGGATGGCGTTGATGATGACGCCGAACTTCGGCACCAGCCCCAGGATGATCGCCACGATCGCCGCCACGTAGTACGCCGCGGTCGAGTAGATCCGGGTGGCCGACATGACGCCGATGTTCTCGGCGTAGGTCGTCGTCGGCGAGGCGCCGACCGAGCTGGCCAGGACCGTGGCCAGACCGTCCGCCCCGAGTGCCCGGCCCATGTAGGGATCGAGGTCGTCGCCGGTCATCTCGGCGATGGCCCGCACGTGACCGGTGTTCTCGGCGACGAGGGCGATGACGCCGGGGAGCGCCAAGAGGATGAAGGTCAGCGAGAAGCTCGGACCGTGCACGGCGGCGACCCCGTCGGCGAGGTCCCCGCTGGGAAGACCGAACCACGAGGCGTCCCCGATGCCGGTGAAGCTGACCCGGTCGTGGGGGACGGCCTCGCCGTTGCTCGTCGGCGTGACCGACGTGATCGGCCCGAGCGTGAGGTCCGCGAGCCACGAGAGGAGGAAACCGAACACGAGGCCGAGGAACACCGCGATCCGCGCCCAGAAGCCGGGAAAGAGCACGGCGCCGACCACGAGGAAGAGCGTCGTCAGGATCGCGATCCACTGGTCCTGGGGCCAGTACGTGTCCGCCACGACGGGCGCGAGGTTGAAGCCGATGAGCATGACCACGCCGCCGGTCACCGCCGGGGGGAGGACCTTCTTCAGCAGGCTCGGGCCGGCGAAGTGGACGGCCACGCCGACCAGGGCCAGGACGGCACCCGCGGCCAGGATGGCGCCGGTGACGTCGGAGGAGTCACCGCCCTGGGAGCGGATGGCGACCACGACGGCGACGAAGGCGGCGCTCGTGCCGAGATAGCTGGGCACCCAGTTCCTGACGATCACGAGGAAGAGGATCGTCATCAGACCGGAGAAGAGGATCGCCAGGTTCGGGTCCAGCCCCATGACGACCGGGAAGACGAACGTGGCCCCGAACATCGCGACCACGTGCTGGGCGCCGATCCCGATCGTCCGCCCCCAGCTCATGCGTTCATGAGGACCCACCGACTCGCCGGGCGGCGGCGTCTTTCCCCCGTGTACTTCGGTCCACCTGAACATGTTCGCCATTGAAAGCTCCTAGGTGCTGAGGTGAGGTCATGAGCCTATGTCGCGGGTCACACCCACTCACTGGCAAGTGCTGCCAGAACACCCGATCGACTGCTGTCAACCATGACCCTCGCCCGGATCGTCGCCGTGACCCGCCCGGAGGCGTGGCTCACAGCTGGATCCTGCGCACCTGGAGCGCGACGGCGAGATTCAGCCGGAGGGCGGGGTCCGTGGTGAAGGGGCCGAGCAGCTGCTCGAGCTTGGTGATCCGGTAGCGCATCGTGTTGTAGTGGACGTACTGGATCCGCGACGCCTCCGCGACATTGAGGTTCGCGTCGAGGAGCACCTGCAACGTGTCCCTCAGGTCCTCGGCCTCGGGCCCCTCGGCGGCCAACTCACCCAGGACGTCCTCGGCGAAGGCGGCCATCTCACCCCGGTCGGGGATCAGCCCGATGAGGCGGTGGATACCGAGGTCGTCGAAGTGTGACGTGCCGCTGCCCCCCGTGAACCGGTAGCCGACCTCGTTGGCCCGACGTGCCTGCCGGTAGGCGGCGGACAACCCGTCCCACGCACGAACCAGCCGACTGGTTCCGACGGAGAAGGGACGTCGACTCCCACCACGATCCCCCGCCACCTCGCTGACGATGTCGGCGACCTGGCGCTGCAGATGCTCCGTGGCCGCCTTCGGCTCGTCCCGCAGGTTCTCCGGAGCCGAGATGATGCTGACGACCTCGTCGAAGAAGTCGGCCGTGGGGTGCTCGGCACCGTGGGAGGCGACCACCTTCTTCCATGCCTGGAAGAAGCGCTCCCGCCACTCCCTCGGGTTGCCACCCGGCGAGGCGCCCTTGGCCGGTGGATCGAGCCTGGCCGTCACCACCATCGCCGGCAGGTCGATGCTCCACCCCAGGCCCTCGGCGTAGTCCCGCACCCGGCTCTCGTCGCCGGCCCGGTCGCTCAGGACGTCCCTGAGGAAGTCCCCTCGGTACTTCGACTCCACGGCGCTGACGGCCTGCTGCTGGGAGATGAGGAGGGCGGCGACGGCCGACGCCCGTTGCAGGGCGTACACGTCGTCCTTGGGGATCGCCCGGTGCGGGTCGAAGGCGACGAGGCGCGCCAGGTCGCTGCTGGCCGCGACCACCGGCTGCACCAGGACCTGTCCACCACCGATGCTCATCGGTCGCACCCGCAGGCGTTCCACCCGGATCCGGCCGGTGGGGTCGGACAGGTCCTCGCCGGCCAGGGTCGCGCGCATGTCATCGGTCAGGGCACCGGCCAGCTCGCGCCCGTCCACCGTCGTCACGAGGACACCGATCCCCAGCACCTGGGCGATCCGGGTCGCGATCTCGTCGAGACCGGCGCCCTCGAGGACGAGGCCCTCGAGGGCGGCGTGCAGGGTGTCCGTGCGCTCCAGGACGCCCTGCTGGACCTCCGTGAGGCGCACGTGGACCTCCTCGAGCAGGTCGTCGAAGGCGAGATCGGCCGAGAGCGCCAGCAGGGGGAAGCCCAGCTCGTCCGCGACCTCCAGGACCCTCGGGGGGATCTCCCCGAGGTATCGACCGACCTTGACCCCCAGCGCCGAGACCTGTCGCTCGTCCAGACCCCGGACCAGGTCGATCAACCGCTCCTCGTCGAGGCCGACGAGCGGGAACCCGGCCGTGACGAGGAGCGCGTGGGGACGGACCCAGTCGACGATGTCGGGCACCTCCATGACGTTCAGCCGCGTCACGACCCGGTCCAGACCGGAGTGGCCGGCCAGCACCGACGTGGCCGCCAGGGCGTCGACCCTCAGGACGTCACGAAGGGGGACCCGGTACCCGTGTTTCATGAAAGAGTGTCAATTCTGTGGGAAATGATTGTCATCTCTTGCCTTAAACAAGGCTAACAGGAGCGATTACGGTCCACATATGACCACGGGAACGATGTCGTGACCACGACGGTCCTCGCCGACGTCGCCGCCGCCGGCCCCCGGTGGATTCGCGAGCTCCTCACCACGGTGCCCGGGCAGGTTCCCGTCCTCCACTCCGGACCGGACGCGGTGTACCTGGACGTCGGTGACGACGTCATCGCCGTCCTGTCGCGGCGGGCGGTGCTGGTGCCCGGCTCCTTGCACACCACCCTCACCAGCACCGGCGAGCTCACCCTCGACGGCCACCCTCCTCTCCCCGGCAGCCCGGTGACGATCAGCGGCGGAGCACTCCACTTCTCCGGGGCACGGGTCCGCGTGGGACGCATCAGCGCCCACCCGGCACCGGCCATCGATCCCGGTGCTGCCTCACGGATGGCATCCCGCCTCGCGCCGGCACTCGGCTCCACCCACGCTGCGCGGGCCGAGCTGCCGGCATCGGCCCTGCGGGACCTGGCAGCAGCGGATGCTCGCGCGGTCACGGCCCTGCTGGGCCTGGGCAGTGGACTCACCCCGCTCGGTGATGACGTCCTCAGCGGCTGGCTCGCCACCGTCGTGGCCGCGACGCACCCGTGCGCAGCCCGCATCGGCCACCACGTGCTCGCGCTCGCCGGGGAGCGCACCACTGCGCTCTCGGCGACGCTGCTGCGTCGAGCAGTGCACGGCGAGACGGTCCCCCAGTTCGCCGAGCTGCTGCACGCCCTCTCCGCCCACCCCGAGCGGGTCGCGCCGGCGGTCGCAGACCTGACAGGCATCGGTCACACCTCCGGTCACGGCCTTGCGCTGGGACTCTCGCTCGCCCTGGACCACCTCAGATCAAGGAGCACCTGTTCATGACCTCCACCACCGACCCCCGTGTCCATGTGGAACGACGCCCCGGCGCCTACGCGGACTCCGTCGCGCTCCTGCAGGTCAGCAAGGACGTGGCTGCTGTCGCGGGGGTCCGGGCTGCGCAGGTCGCCATGGCGACACCGCTGAACCTCGACGTCATCGCCTCGATGGGCTTCGAGCTGCCCGAGACGACCCCCAACGACATGGTCGTGGCGATCCGCCTCGAGGAGGAGTCCGCGCTCGAGGAGGCGCTCGCCGCGGTCGACACGGCACTGGCCGCCGTGACCAGACGATCGGACTCCTCCGGCGACGTGACGGAGCCGGCACGGACCGTGACCAGTGCCATGAGGCGCTCCGACTCGGCCCTGGCCCTCGTCTCCGTCCCCGGGGCGAACGCCGTCGTCGAGGCGATGGATGCCATCGACGCCGGCCACGACGTCATGGTCTTCAGCGACAACGTGCCCCTCGACCAGGAGGTCGCGCTGAAGCAGCTCGCTGCCGCACGTGACCTGCTCGTCATGGGCCCGGACTGCGGGACCGCGATGATCGACGGCATCGGCCTCGGTTTCGCCAACTCGGTGCGGCCCGGGCCGGTCGGACTGGTCGCGGCGTCCGGCACCGGCTGTCAGCAGCTGATGTGCCTGCTCGACCACGCCGGGGTCGGCATGAGCGCTGCCCTCGGTGTCGGCGGTCGCGACCTGAGCGCCGAGGTCGACGGCCTGGCGACCAGGCAGGCGATGCGCCGACTCGACGCCGACCCGGCGACGGAGCTGATCGTCGTGGTCTCCAAGCCACCGGCGGAGCAGGTGGAGGCCGAGCTGCGCCGCTTCGCGGAGACGCTCGGCACTCCGGTCCACTTCGCGCTGCTCGGGCCGGGGCGACCCGACCTCACCCGAGCGGCCGCGACCATCCTGACCACGCTCGAGCGCCCGGTGCCCTCCTGGCCGACGTGGGGCGCTGCCACCACGACGGCCCCCACGGGGCACCTGCGCGGACTCTTCGCGGGCGGGACGCTGTGCGACGAGGCCATGATCAAGTCCACCGGCCACGTCGGTCCGGTGTACAGCAACATCCCGTTGGACTCCCGGTACACGCTCGACCCGACGCTCACGGCCGACGGCACGGTGATGATCGACTTCGGTGAGGACTCCATGACCGCGGGTCGCGCCCACCCGATGATCGACCCCACCATCCGGCTCGAGCACCTCGCCGCCACCGCCGAGGACCCGCGCGCATCGGTCGTGCTCATGGACATCGTGCTCGGCCACGGTGCCGACGCCGACCCCGCCGCCAGCGCGGCGCCCGCGATCCGTGACGCCATCGCGACGGCTCGCGCCGACGGTCGGGACCTCGTCGTCCTCGTGAGCTGTATCGGCACCTCCGGGGACCCACAGGTCCTCGATGTCCAGGCGACGGCCCTCGCCGAGGCCGGAGCCGAGGTCTTCCTGTCCAACGCCCAGGCGGTCGACCGGGCGCTCTCCCTGATTGGAGCCGCAGCATGACGACGACGCACAGCAGCCCCACGGCCGGGGTCGTGTCGGCAGGTGCCGGCATCTTCGCCGACGCCCTGGACTCCCAGGCCGTCCCCGTGAGCCGGGTCGACTGGAGGCCCCCGATGACGGGGTCCGAGGCCGACCTCGCCACCGTCGCCACCGACCCCCTTCGCGCCGAGGCGAACAGACGTGCCGTCGAGGCCGTCCTCGGCGTCCAGGCGATGGTCGTCGACGTGGCCCCCGCCCATGAGGTCCTGGGTCTGGAGCGCGGGCAGTTCCTGCACGCCGGACCGCCACTGACCTGGGACATGGCATCGGGCCCGATGCAGGGTGCCCTGATGGGGGCCGCTGCCCTCGAAGGGCTCGTGGACGACCCGGAGGACGCCGCCGTCCTCTTCGCCGACGGGGGCACCGTCAGCTTCGAGCCGTGCCACCACCGTCGCGCCGTCGGCCCGATGGCCGGCGTCGTCTCCCCCTCCATGTGGATGTGGGTGCTCGAGGACCCGGAGGACGGGCGGCGCACCTACTGCTCCCTCAACGAGGGGCTCGGGAAGGTGCTGCGCTACGGGGCGTACTCCCCGGAGGTCCTCACGCGGTTGCGGTGGATGTCCGACACGCTCGGACCGATCCTCGCCGAGGCGGTCCGCGAGACCGGCCCCGTCGACGCGACCGCGATCCTCGGGCAGATGCTGCAGATGGGCGACGAGGCCCACAACCGGAATCGCGCGGGCACCCTCATGCTGCTGCGCGACCTGGCCCCCGCACTGGTGCGCAGCAGTGCGGACCCCGGCGACGTCGCGGACGCCTTCGCCTTCATCGGCGGCAACGACCACTTCTTCCTCAACGTGGCGATGCCGGCGTGCAAGCTCCAGATGGATGCCGCCCGCGGCATCGAGGGCTCGACCATGGTCGTGGCCATGGCCCGCAACGGCACCGAGTTCGGCATCCAGGTCGCCGGCACCGACGACGAGTGGTTCACGGGTCCGGCCCAGATCGCGGACGGACTCTTCCTCGGGGACTTCGGCCCGGAGGACGCCAATCCGGACATCGGCGACTCGGCGATCACGGAGACCACGGGCATCGGCGGCTTCTCGATGGCCACCGCGCCGGCGATCGTGCGGTTCGTCGGCGGCTCGGTCCCCGATGCCCTGGCCACCACCCGACGGATGGGCGAGATCACGCTGGCCGAGAACAATCGCTGGGCCATCCCGGTCCTCGACTTCCTCGGCGCCCCCACCGGCATCGACGTGTCGAAGGTGTGCCGCACCGGCGTCCTGCCGCAGATCAACACGGGCATGGCGGGCCGGGTCGCGGGGGTCGGTCAGGTGGGCGCTGGGCTCGTCACCCCTCCCGCCGAGATCTTCCCCTCTGCGCTGGCAGCGCTGGCCGCCCGCACCCGGGCCCGGGCCGAGCAGTCGGTCCGGGCTCCGGACGTCACGAGGTAGCCACGACGAGCGCGGTCGCGATCGCCGCGCAGCCCTCACCCCGACCGGTGAGCCCGAGCCCGTCGCTCGTCGTGCCGCTGACGGCGACCGGGGCACCGCAGGCGGCCGACATGACCTGCTGCGCCTCGTCGCGGCGGGTGCCGACCTTGGGGCGGTTGCCGATGACCTGGACCGCGACGTTGCCGATCTCGAAGCCCGCCTCCCGCACGATTCGGCTCGCCTCGGCGAGCAGGGTGGCGCCCGGGGCGCCGGCGAGCTCCGGCCTGCCGGTCCCGAAGTGCTGCCCCAGATCGCCGATCCCGACCGCGGAGAAGAGCGCGTCGCAGGCGGCGTGGCAGGCGACGTCGGCATCGGAGTGGCCCGCGAGGCCCGGCTCCCCCGGCCACAGCAGCCCGGCGACCCACAGCTCCCGGCCCGCCCCGGGCTCCGCGAAGGCGTGGACGTCGACCCCGATCCCGGTCCGTGGCAGCTGCTCCATGACGGCAGTCTGGCACCGTGGGATGCAGGCCGAGGCGATGGGCGTTGCAGCGGACATGACCATCCTCGACTCCGTCGTGATCGGGGCCGGGCAGGCCGGGCTCTCCAGCTCCTTCCACCTGCGCCGCCTCGGCATCGAGCACGTCGTCCTCGACGCCAACGCGCGACCCGGCGGCGCCTGGCAGCACCGGTGGGACTCGCTGTCGATGGCGGACGTGCACGGCGTGGCCGACCTGCCCACGGCCACGGCACCGGGCGGGTCCGAGGCCCGCGCGAACGAGGTCATCGCCGAGTGGTTCGACGACTACGAGCAGGCCCACGACCTCCCGGTGCTGCGCCCGGTGCACGTGCGCGAGGTGGTCGACGTCGACGGCGTCCTGGGCATCCGGTCGGTCGAGGGCGGCCAGTGGTCCGCCCGAACGATCATCAACGCCACGGGCACCTGGACCAACCCCTTCGTGCCGAGCTACCCCGGGCAGCGCGACTTCGCCGGGGAGCAGTGGCACACGGTCGCCTACCCGGGCGCCGAGCACTTCCGGGGCAAGCGGGTCATCGTCGTCGGGGGCGGTACGTCCGCGGTCCAGTTCCTCGGCGAGCTCGCCCCCGTCACCGACGTGCTGTGGGCGACCCGCCGTCCTCCGGTGTGGAACTCGGGCGGCTTCTCCGGACGGGAGGCGATCGCCATGGTCCAGGAGCGCGTCGCGGGCGGCCTCCCCCCGGCCAGCGTCGTCAGCGTGACCGGCCTGGCGCTGCGCCCCCAGGAGGAGGCCGCGCGGCGAACCGGTGTCTACGACCGTCGGCTGCCGATGTTCCAGCGGCTCGAGACGGGCGGGGTGCGCTGGGCCGACGGCACCTTCGAGCCGGTGGACGCGGTCCTGTGGGCCACCGGGTTCCGCCCGGCGATCCGCCACCTGGCCCCGCTCGGACTGCGCAGCCCGGAGGGCGGTATCGCCCTGCGTCCAGGGGCCCGTGACGTCCAGGCGAGCGTGACCACCGTGGCCGACCCCCGCGTGCAGATGGTGGGCTACGGCCCCTCGGCGAGCACGATCGGCGGCAACCGGGCCGGCCGTGCGGCGGCGCTGGCCGTGCGCGACCACCTCGGCCGAAGGGAGAGTGCCTAGCCCCGGGAGCCGGTGGCCAGCAGGTGCTCGGCGAGGACGAGGTCCGCTGCCGTAGTGATCTTCAGCGCGCGGTGATCCCCCTCGACGACGATCACGTCGTACCCGAGCGCCTCGACGAGTGCCGCGTCGTCGGTCGCCTGCGTACCGGCCGCGTGGGCCCGTTCGAGCACACCGCGGTCGAAACCCTGCGGGGTCTGCACGGCCCGCAACGGGGCCCGGTCCGGGGTTGCGGTGATGACCCCCCGCTCGTCGACCGCCTTGATGGTGTCCACGACGGGCACGCCGGGGATCGCCCCCTTCGCGCCGTCGGCGAGTGCCGCGAGCACGCGCGTGAAGACAGGCATCGGCGTCAGGCAGCGGGCGGCGTCGTGGACGAGCACCCGGGTCACGTTCTCGCTGAGGGCTCCCAGTCCGGCAGCCACGGAGCCGGTGCGCTCCGCCCCGCCGGCGACGGCACTGATCCGCACGCCCTGCCGGGTGCCGGTGAGGCCGCCGACCTCCTGGAGGTGGCTCGCCGGGACCACGAGGACGACCTCCTCGACCGCCGGCACGGCGAGCACCCCGCCCAGGGCCCGGGAGAGCAGCGTGGCCCCCGCCAGCTCGACGAAGGCCTTGGGCCGATCGGCCCCGAGGCGCGTTCCGGACCCGGCCGCGACGAGCACGACGCCCGCACCGGAGGGGGTGCGGGCGTCGTGGTGCAGTGCTTCGGTCAGGACGCGAGGACCTCGTCGAGGATGACCCCGGCCTTGTCCTCGTCGGTCTTCTCCGCGAGCGCCAGCTCGGAGACGAGGATCTGGCGCGCCTTGGCCAGCATCCGCTTCTCCCCGGCGGACAGGCCCCGGTCCTGCTCACGGCGCCACAGGTCGCGCACGACCTCGGAGACCTTGATGACGTCACCGGAGGCCAACTTCTCGAGGTTGGCCTTGTAGCGACGCGACCAGTTGGTGGGCTCCTCCGCGTGCGGGGTGCGCAGCACCTCGAACACCCGGTCCAGCCCCTCCTTGCCGACGACGTCGCGGACACCCACGAGGTCGCAGTTCTCGGCAGGGACCTCGATGGTCAGATCGCCCTGCGCGACCTTCAGCTTGAGGTATTGCTTCTCTTCGCCCTTGATCTTTCGGAACTTGATCTCTTCGATCAGTGCAGCCCCGTGGTGGGGGTATACGACCGTCTCGCCGACCTTGAAAACCATGTGGAGATTTCCCCTTTCGCGACCTCCAGATTATCACGGAGTGGTGCAGCTCTCAGAGCCGGCCCACAACCCGGGACCACCACGCCGGCCGCCGCGTCGGCGGCACACCCGGACCGGCCCGTCGCCACCTTCGTGGGCGGCACCGCTAGGCTGTGCCCCGTGAAGCGCAATCTCCTCCACCGGGGCCGGGCCGTCGTCCTGGCCATCGCCGTCGCCGCCGGCACCGCCGGCTGCACGGTGAACTCGCCGTTCCAGACCGCCGAAACCCAGCAGATCACCGACGGGGTACCGCTCGACCTCCAGCAGGCGGAGCTGCGCAACCTCGTGCTGGTCAGCGACCTCGACGGGGGTCAGGCGACCCTCACCGGGACGGTCGACAACCTCACCGAGAAGGAGATCACCCTCGAGGTCACGGCCGGCTCGGACACCGTGAAGCAGAAGGTGCCCCCGCACGAGCTCTTCCGCTTCAGCGAGGACAAGCCGGTGACCATCAAGGGCCTCAAGGCCGGCGCCGGTGACATCACCTCCATCCGGATCAGCGCGGGCGGCAGTGACTCCTCACCGGTCGACGTCCCGGTGCTGCCCGCCGAGGGCTACTACAAGAAGTACGCCCCGTCGGACTACACCCCGGTCCACAACCCGCAGCACACGTCGGACGAGAAGTCCCACTGACCCGCTGACGAAGGGCGCCGCCCGGTGAGCCACGAGGCTCCCGGGCGGCGCCCTTCGATTCAGCCCGCTCAGCCCTCGAACTTGTAGCCGAGTCCGCGCACCGTGATGATGTGCACCGGTGCAGCCGGGTCCGGCTCGATCTTGCCGCGCAGCCGCTTGATGTGTACGTCCAGGGTCTTGGTGTCGCCGACGTAGTCGCTGCCCCAGATCCGGTCGATCAGCTGCATCCGGGTCAGCACCCGGCCGACGTTGCGCAGCAGCATCTCCAGCAGCTCGAACTCCTTCAGCGGCAGCTGCATCGGCTCCCCGTCCACGGTCACGACGTGCCGTTCGACGTCCATGCGCACCGGACCGCCCTCGATCGTCGAGGGGACCAGCTCCTCCGGCTCGTTGTTGCGACGAAGCACGGCCTTGATCCGGGCGAGCAGCTCACGCGAGCTGTAGGGCTTGGTGACGTAGTCGTCGGCGCCGATCTCGAGACCGACGACCTTGTCGATCTCGTCGTCCTTGGCGGTCAGCATGATGACCGGGACGTTGGACTGGGCCCGGATGGCGCGGCACACCTCCGTCCCGGACATGCCCGGCAGCATCAGGTCCAGGAGCACCAGGTCGGCACCGTCGGACTCGAAGGCGGCGATGGCCTCCGTTCCCGTCTCGGTGACGGCGACCTGGTAGCCCTCCTTCTCCAGCAGGTAGGACAGTGGGTCCGAGAAGGACACCTCGTCCTCCACGACGAGGATTCGGGTCATCAGCGGTTCTCCTTGGTGGTGGTCGGATCTAGGTTCTCATCGTCCGCAGGAACCGCGGAGGGCAACCTGATGGTGAAGGTGGACCCGTGCTCGCCGTCGCTCCACACGCGCACGTCGCCGCCGTGGTTGGCGCAGACGTGCTTGACGATCGAGAGCCCCAGCCCGGTGCCTCCGGTGGCCCGGGAGCGGGCGGCGTCCCGGCGGTAGAAGCGCTCGAAGATCCGCTCCTGGTCCGCCGCCGGGATGCCCGGCCCCTGGTCGGTGACGGTGATCTCGACGGTGTCCTCGAAGCGGCGGGCGCCGACCCCCACCGAGGTGCCCTCGTCGGAGTAGGAGACCGCATTGCCGACGAGGTTGCGCACCGCCGTCACGAGCATGTCCTGGTCGCCTCGCACGAGCGGGCCCCCGTCGACCTTGGCGGTGAGGGTCATCTCCTTGGCCTCCGCCTCGAGTCGCTGGTGCTCCAGAGCCTCCTCGACGACCTCCCGGACCTCCACGAGACCGGGGTCCTGCAGCACGGGGCTGCCCTGGAGCCGGGAGAGCTCGACGATCTCCTTGATGAGGGTCGTGAGGCGCACGGCCTCGCCCTGCATGCGCTGGGCGAACCGGTCGACCGCCTCCGGGTCGTCCTTGGCGCCCTGCACCGCCTCCGCGAGCAGCGAGATGCCGCCGACGGGGGTCTTCAGCTCGTGGCTGACGTTGGCGACGAAGTCCCGCCGGGTCGCCTCGACCCGGTGCCCCTGGGACTGGTCCTCGACGAGGACGAGCAGGTGGTCCACGCCGAGGGGTGCCACGCGGACCGCGGCGAAGATCACGGCGCCGGTGCCACCGCTGCGCAGCTCGAACTCCGCGTCGCGGATGACCCCGTCCCGGGAGACCTGCCGGGTCATCTCGCGGATCTCCTCGTGGGCGATCCAACCGGTGCGCACCAGCCCGAAGGTGACGGCCGACGGGGAGCTGCGCACCACGCGGCCGTCGTGGTCCACGACGAGTCCGGAGGAGCGCAGCACGGCGAGCACGGCAGTGACCCCCGGCGGGATCTCCGACTCCGGCTGGGGCACGGACCTCTCCCGGTCGCTCAGCCCGAGCGCGGCCCAGACGAGGAAGCCGATGAGCAGGCCAGCGGCTCCACCGAGGACTGCTGCGGTCGTAGGCTCCACGGGCCAGACCATAACCGCAGGCGGGTGGCGCGCGCTCTTCGTCCCGGGCGCGCCGCCCGCACGCCCCCTCGTGTTCACCCGCGGTCCGGAACGCGTTCACCCCCGGGGTGTGGGGTGGGAGGTGCCGGCCGGATCATGCCTCCTTGCCGGTGAACCACGATCCACGACTCCCCGGAGGACCTCCCACGATGCGCACCGCCTTCCACGACGAGCTGAGCCAGGTGACCGACGACCTCGTCGAGCTGAGCGAGCTCGTGCGCTCGGCGATCCGCTCCTCGACTACGGCCCTGCTCGATGCCGACGTGCGCCTCGCCGAGCAGGTCATCGAGTCCGACCGCGAGATCGACGCCCGCCGCAACGAGCTGGACGCCCGGTCGGTGGACCTGCTCGCGCTGCAGGCGCCGGTCGCCAGCGACCTGCGCCGGGTCCTGACCTCCATGCGGATGTCCGGGGACCTGGAGCGGATGGGGGACCTCGCTCGCCACGTCGCCAAGGTCACCCGGCTGCGCTACCCCGAGCCGGCCGTCCCCCCGGAGCTGCACGACACCTTCCGCAGGATGGGCGAGGCCGCCGAACGCATCGTCGCCCGGGCCGCCGGGGTCATCGTCAGCCAGGACCTCTCCGAGGCCCGGGACATCGAGACCATCGACGACGAGCTCGACGAGCTGCACCGGTCGATGTTCACCCACCTGGCCGACACCTGGCAGCACGGGACGACGAGCGCCGTGGACGTGGCGCTGCTCAGCCGGTACTACGAGCGCTTCGGCGACCACGCGGTCACCGTCGCCCGCCGCGTGCGCTTTCTCGTCACCGGCGCGATGGACTCCGTCGAGCACGACGCCGTCGACGTCGACGACGGCGTCTGAGGACTCCTCAGCGGCCCTGACCGGCCACCGCGGCGGCCTCCGCCGCAGCGGTCTCCGGGTCGAGGTACTCCGCGGGCCGGGTCGGCATGAAGTCCTCCCCCAGGTCGTAGACCAGCGGCATCCCCGTCGGGATGTTCAGCCCGGCGATGTCCTCGTCGCTGATTCCGTCGAGGTGCTTCACAAGCGCACGAAGGGAGTTGCCGTGCGCCGTGATCAGCACCGTCCGCCCGGCGGCCAGGTCCTCACGGACCGGCCCCTCCCAGTAGGGCATGAGCCGCTCGATGACGTCCTTGAGGCACTCGGTGCGCGGCACCTCCATGCCCGCGTAGCGCGGGTCGTCGGTCTGGGCGTACCGGTCGTCCGTGGCGATCTCCGGCGGCGGGGTGTCGAAGCTGCGGCGCCAGAGCATGAACTGCTCCTCGCCGTACTTCTCCCGCGTCGCGGCCTTGTCCAACCCCTGCAGGGCCCCGTAGTGGCGCTCGTTGAGCCGCCAGTCCCGACGCACCGGGATCCAGTGCCGGTCCGCCACGTCGAGGGCGAGGTTGGCGGTGGTGATCGCGCGCCGCAGCACGGAGGTGTGCTGGACGTCCGGGAGGATGCCGGCCTCCCTCATCAGCTCCCCGCCACGGACGGCCTCCTCGCGCCCTTTCGCGGTCAGGTCGACATCGACCCAGCCCGTGAAGAGGTTCTTCTCGTTCCAGTCGGACTGGCCGTGACGCAGCAAGATGAGGGTCGACATGGGGGCAGCGTAACCATGCGCGGTCCCGGAGGCGGAGGAGCGTGCGGCGCTCGGCCCGAATCAGGACGTAGGCCGCCCCGCGGCCGTAGTCCCCAGGGCCGAGTGCCGTACGCACTCCGCCGTGAGGGACCGCCCGGCCACCCTGCGCCTCAGGCCCCCGGGTCTCCCTCGCGCTGGAGGACCGAGCGGAAGGCCTCGAGGTTGCGCAGCGACTCCCCGCGGGAGACCCGCCAGTCCCACTCCTTCTGCATGGAGCTGCGGAAGCCGAGCAGGAGGAGCTCGTTGAAGGGGTCGTCGGCGGCCTCGAGGAGCATGCCGAGGAGCTGGTCGACCAGCTCCTTGGTCACGGCGCGAAGGGGGATCCGCCCCCGGACGTAGACGTCACCCGTGTCGTCGACGGCATAGGTGAGCAGGGTCATGCGCAGGTTGCGCCGGAGGAGGTGGCGGTTGAAGGCCTGCTCGTTCTCGTCGGGGTGGCGGATGACGAAGGCGGTCGCGGCCAGGTCGTGCTCGCCGACGACGAGCGAGGCCACGGTCTTCAGCTTCCGCTCCCCCGGGAGGGAGACGACCAGCTCACCATCACGGACGCCGGGTTCGAACTCGACCTCCGCGTCCTCGAGCGCCCCCCGTACGGTCTCGAGCACCTGCTCCGGAGTCACGTCGTCCCGGGTCATCTCGAAGCCTCCACCACTGTCTGCCGACGTTCGGACACGGCTTCACGGTAGACCTCCAGGAGCCGGTCGACGGTGGCGCTCCACCCGAAGGCCTGCGCGTGGGCCGGCCCGCGGGAGCGCAGGTCCTCGGCACGGTCCGGGTCCTGCAGCACCGCGGCGATCTCCTGGGCCCACACCCGCGGGTCGTGCCCGCGGACGAGGACCCCGGCGGAACCGACGGCGGTGGGCAGGCCGCCCACGTCGGCCGCGAGGACGACCGCTCCGCAGGCCTGGGCCTCGACCGCGACCAGCCCGAAGGACTCGCTGTAGGAGGGCACCGTGACGACGTCGGCCGCCCGGTACCACTCCGCGAGGCCCGCGCGGGTGGTCGGGGGCGCGACGTGGAGGACGTCCGCCACACCGAGCTCCTCGCCGAGCCGCTGCAGCTCGTCGGGGGCGGCGTGCCCCCGGCCGGAGGCGCCACCCAGCACCGCCACGACGAGCCGCTCGCGCAGCTGCGGCATGCGCGTCAGCAGCTCCGCCGCGGCCCGGACGAGGACGTCGGGTGCCTTGAGGGGCTGGATCCGGCCGACGAAGAGGAGGACGACGGCGTCCTCGGACAGTCCCAGCCGGGCCCGCGCCCGGTCCCGGGCCCCCGGGTGGAAGACCTCGAGGTCGACGCCCGGCGGGACCACCTCGATCGTCTCGGGGGCGGCGTCGTAGTACTCGATGAGCTCCTGCTCCTCGCGCACGGTGTTCGCGACCAGCCGGTCGGCGATGTCCACGACCTGCAGCTCGCCGATCTCACGGGTCTGCGGCTCGGGAACGTCGTCCTCGGCCAGGGTGCGGTTCTTCACGCGGGCCATCGTGTGCATGGTGTGCACGAGCGGCACCTGCCACCGCTCGGCGACGAGCCATCCGACCTGTCCGGAGAGCCAGTAGTGGGAGTGCGCCACGTCGTAGTGCCCCGGCGGGACCCTGGCGATCTCGTGCATGATCCCCGCCGCGAAGGCGCACAGCTGCCCGGGCAGGTCCTCCTTGAGAAGGCCCTCGTAGGGCCCGGCGTCGACGTGCCGCACGCTCACGCCGCGGGACATCTCGACGACGGCGGGCTGGTCCGCCGAGGTGCGGCGGGTGAAGATCTCCACCTCGACCCCGCGGCGGGCCAGCTCCAGGGCGGACTCGACGACGTAGACGTTGAGCCCACCCGCGTCGCCCGTGCCCGGCTGGTCCAGCGGGGAGGTGTGCACGCTGATCATCGCGACCCGGCCGATGTCAGGGCCGGTCACGGCAGCACCCGTGATCCGTTCATCCGGGCCAGCCTACGTTCGCCGCCGGGTTGCGGCCGCCGGGGCCGCTGTCTCAGCGGTCGTAGTCGTCCTCGATGCGCACGATGTCGTCCTCGTCGAAGTCGCCCCAGGCGATCTCGAGCACCCGGGCCGGGCGCTCGCCGCGGTTGTGCATCCGGTGACGCGCCCCGAGGGGGACCCAGACCCGCTCGTCGGTGGCCGCGGTCCACGTCTCGTCCCCGACGGTGACCTCCAGCGGGCCGTCGAGCACCTGCCACAGCTCGGCACGTCGGGCGTGGGCCTGCAGCGAGAGCCGATGCCCCGGTGAGACGGTGATGACCTTGACGGTCGTCGACTCGTTGTACGAGAACTGCTCGAAGCCGCCCCACGGTCGGCGGGAGGTGACGATGCTCCCTCGAGGGTCCGGACGATCCTCCACGCGCTGCTCCCCTGTGTGCTCGGTACTGCCCCAGCGGGCATTGTGCCCCACGGTCAGCGCCGGGAACGTCCCAACAGCTGGTCGATCGCGGGGCGCACGTCCGCCAGGTAGACGCCGGCGATGACGATCCCGATGATGGAGAGCAGGCCCAGCCCTCCCGTGGGGCCGATCGCGGTGAAGCCCATGAAGGCCGCGAGGACGAGCAGCGCGACCCAGAAGACCTTCGTCTGCTTGCCCGCCGCCGGGAAGGCGTCGCTGCGGGTGCGGGCGGCATGCACGAGCGCGAAGATCTCCGCCCCCAGCGCCAGGAGCGCGAGGGCCTGGATGATCCAGAACTGGATCTGACCGATGATCTGCACGCACCCAGCCTATGCGGACGTGTCCAGGACGATGGTCACCGGACCGTCGCCGTGGATGTCGACGGCCATGTCGGCGCCGAAGGCGCCGGTGGCCACGCCGACGCCCCGCTCGGCCAGCCCGTCCGCGACCGCCTGCACGACCGGCTCTGCCACGTCGGCCGGTGCGGCGGCGTTCCAGGACGGCCGGCGCCCCTTGCGCACGTCCGCGTGGAGGGTGAACTGGCTGACGACGAGGACCTCGCCGCCGCTCTCCTGCACGGAGCGCTCCCCCGGCATGATGCGCAGCTCGGCGGTCTTGCGCACCGTGCGTGCCACCTCCTCGGGTCCGTCGTCGTGGGTGACGCCGACGAGCGCGACCAGGCCGGGACCGATCTCACCGACGACCTCTCCCGCGACGACGACGCGTGCCGAGGTGACGCGCTGCAGGACGGTCCTCATGCGTCGGCCTCCCCAGCGAGGTCGAGCACCCGGACCTCGCCCACCGGCTCGCCGTGCCCGAGCACGGGCTGGCGGGCGAGCCCCCGCAGTGCGGGGGTGTCGGCGCCGAGCGCGAGGAGGGCGTGGGCGAGCAGCGCCCGCCGGGCACGCGGCCCGGAGGCCCCGTCGGCCACCTTGAGGGCGATCCCCCGGCCGTCCGGCAGGCCGGCGGCGTAGACCGCCTCGGCGCCGTCCTTGGCGACCAGCCCGGGCACGCCCTCCATGAACGCCGTGACGTCACGACCGGTCCCGCCGACCATGCCCGGCTCGGCCCGCATGGCCGCCGCGACCCGCCCTTCCGGGGTCCCCGGGTCGGCGGCGGCGAGCACACCGAAGACCCGGGACAGGCCGTCGAGGGGGACGGCGAAGAGCGGTGCGCCGCAGCCGTCGACGGTCACGTGGCTGACCGGCCCGACGTCCCGGGTCGCGGTCTCGTGGATGGCCTGCTGCAGCGGGTGCTCGGGCTCCAGGTAGCTCTCGATCGGCCAGTCGTTGATCCGGCAGGTCGCGAGCATCCCGGCGTGCTTGCCGGAGCAGTCCATGGCGACCGGCTCCGGACCACGCCCCTCGACCAGCCAGCGGGCGTGCTCGAGCTCGCCGAGCGGCAGCGCCGGAGTCGTGCGCAGGGCCGTGGCGTCCAAGCCGACCGAGTCGAGGATCCGCGCGACGCCGTCCAGGTGACGTCGCTCGCCGGAGTGGCTGGCGCACACCAGGGCGAGCAGCTCGGGCGGGAGGTCGAGGCCGGCGCGGACCATCGCCAGCGCCTGGACCGGCTTCAGGCTGGAGCGGGGCAGGACCGCATCACCGGTGCGTCCGTGGCGAAGGGGGGTGCCCCCTTCGCCCGTCGTGGCCACGAGAGTGGCCCGGTGGGCGGACTCGACGAAGCCCCCGCGGGTCACGTGGACCAGCACGGGGGCATCGCTGAGGAGGGGCGTCGCGGGAGCCTGGGCGGTCATCTGCCCGAGGGTACCGGCGCCCTCCGGCTCACTTGGCGGACGCGGAGGTCTTCTCGGCGGCCTTGGTGGTGGCCTTGCTCGAGGCGCTCGTGGTCTTCTTCGCGGAGGTGGAGGCGCCCTTGGCCGCGGTCCGGGTGCGGCTGGCACCCTTCTTCGCGGTGGTCGTGGTGCCCTTGGCGGCGGAGGCCGTCTTCTTCGCGGAGGCGGACACGGCCTTCTTGGCCTTCGTGGTGTCGACGTCGACGTCCACCGAGTCGGCGACGGCGTCGGCGGCCGTGGCGGCCTCCTTGCGGCCGATGGTCAGGGTGCGCTTGGCGGAGGCCTCCAGGTCGGAGACGGCCTTGCGGGCGGTGGTGACGACGCCCTTGGCACGGGCGACGGTGCTCTCCGCCTGACCGATGAGGTCCTGGGTGGCCTGCTGGTTGCGCACGCGGGTCACGAGGGCCTCGCCGCGCTTGGTGAGGTCGACGTAGTAGGTCTGGGCGTCGCCCGGGGCGGCCAGGACGCGGGCCTGGACCTTCTTCGGCTCCAGCTCGGCGCCGAGGGCGGCCAGCTGCGAGGAGTAGCCGCGCAGGGCCTCCGCGGCCAGGTCGGTGGCGCCGAGAGTGGCGTAGGTCTGGTCGGTGACGACCTTCTTGACGGTGGTGGTGACGCTCATGTGGTCCTCCTGGTGATCGTCCCGGCCCGTCAGGACCGGGTCTTCGTGGTGGTCGACTTCTTGGTGGTGGATCGCGTGCTCGCGGCGGCCTTCGTGGCCGGCGCCTTCGTCGCCGTACTGGTCTTCTTCGCGGTGCCCTTCTTGGCAGTGGCCTTCTTCGCGGTCACGTCCCGGCGCGCCTCCTTGTGGGTGGCACGGGAACGAGGCGTGGGGCGGGCCGGCTCGACGTCCGCCTCACCACCGCCGACGAAGGACTCGTAGATCTCCAGCAGCGACTGACGCTGCCGGGCCGTCAGGGCCGGGTCGTTGCGGATGGCCGCGCGGGTGGTGGCACCCGCCTCGGCGACCGCGTCCTTCGGGTCGAGCAGACCGGCCTGCACGTAGAGGGTCTCCGCGGAGATCGACAGGCCCCCCGCGATCTGCTGCAGGATGTCGGCGCTGGGGCGCTTGACCCCCCGCTCGATCTGCGACAGGTACGGGTTGGAGATCCCGGCCAGCGCGGAGAGCTGCCGCAGCGACAGCTTGGCCAGCACGCGCTGCTCACGGAGGTACTCGCCCAGGTTGTTGCCCAGGCCTCCGTGCAGCGCGTCCAGCGGGTTCTTCGACATGACCCCATAGTGCTTGCTTTAGTTAGCACAATGCAAGCTGGAGGCAGCAGGAGTGACGGACCTCTCAGTCGCGGGGGACGATGACCGTCTGCGCGGCGGCGATGTCCGGCTCGACGAGGAGATCCGCGTCGACGTCGGTGTTGCGCTTGATCACCGCGAGCGCGATCGGGCCGTCCTCGTGGTGGCGCGCGCGGGAGGTGATCCGCCCGACGGTCTTCTCCCCCAACCTGATCTCGGCGCCGACCTCCGGGAGGATGTGGCCCGAGCCGTCGAGGTGCAGGAAGACGATGCGACGCGGCGGCCGACCGAGGTTGTGCACCCGGGCCACCGTCTCCTGCCCGCGGTAGCAGCCCTTGTGCAGGTGCACCGCGGTCCGCAGCCAGTCCACCTCGTGCACGATCGTGCGGTGGTCGGTCTCCGCTCCGAGGCGCGGCCGCCAGGCCGCGATCCGCAGCGCCTCCGCCGACCAGGTGCCGACGAGCTCGCGATCACCCACGGTGGCGGCCAGCTCCCCCTTCGGCACCACGACCTCACGCCACGGCCGGAACCTGCCGGGGTGCTCCTCGGGGGGCGGGCCGTAGAGGGCGGTGTCACCGACGACCCCGGGCCACGGATCCACCCACGTGGGGGGCTCGCCGGGAGCGCCCTCCCGGCCGATGGTCTCGCCGAGGACGGCGTACTCCTCGGTGACGTCCGCGACCTCGACGCGCAGCATGAAACGCATCGAGTCCAGCCACTCGGCCAACGCCGGGGCGGTCCCGGGCTCGACGGTCAGCCAGGTCCGCTCGCCGTCGTCGACGAGGTGCAGGTCGTGCTCGACCTTGCCCTTGGGGGTGAGCACGAGCGTCTCCGCGGAGGTGTGCGGAGGCAGGTCGCTGAGGTGCTGGGTGGTCAGCGTGTGCAGCCACGAGAGCCGGTCCGGGCCCGTGACGGTCACCACGCCCCGGTGGGAGAGGTCGACGACGCCCAGGCCCTCCTCGAGCAGTCGCTGCTCGCGGAGGGGGTCCCCGTAGTGGGCGGCGACCCCTTCGTCGATCCCCTCGGCGGGGACCGCGCCCGGGGTCCGGAGCAGTGCAGAGGCGGTCATGCCCCTCCTTCCTCGGCGGCGGCGTCCGCGCAGCGTGCGCAGTGGCCGTGGATCGCCATGTGGGTCGGGTCCGCGACGAATCCCGTCCCGGACCGCAGTCGTTCGGTGAGACCCTCCGCGAGTGAGGCATCGGCCTCCAGGACCTCGCCGCAGTCACGGCAGACCAGGTGCAGGTGGCCGTGGTGGCCCGCCAGCTGGTAGGTCGGCGCGCGGTGGTCGAGGTGGGTGTGGTCGACGAGACCCACGTCCTGGAGCGCATCGAGGGTCCGGTAGATCGTCGAGGGCGGCAGCGGCGGGCCGCCGTCCTCCCCGACGGCGGCGACGATGTCCTCCGGCGTCAGGTGGGAGCGCTCGCCGAGCACCGCCAGCACCCGCCGACGCTGCTCGGTCATGCGCAGGCCGTGCCGGCGCAGCACCTCTCCCGGGTCCGTCATGACACCAATCTACGTCCCTCGGGCATACAGACACCGCCCAGCCTTCGGCTCTACGCTGTGCGTCATGCTGGAGGACTTCTCTGACGCGCCCGAGCGCGAGCGTCGCCGCCCTCGACGACCCATGGGCACCGGGAAGCGGATCCTGGTCTCGTTGCTCGCCCTGGTGCTGCTCGTCATCATCGGCATCGGGGCCTACGTCTGGTTCCTCAGCAACAAGGTGGACCGAAACCTCGACCACGAGGACCTCCTGGGCACGCAGTCCGAGGACTACGACCCGAACCGGGACTCCAGCGGCAACAAGCTGGTCACCGGTGCGGGCACGAACTACCTCCTCCTCGGCTCGGACGCCCGTCCCGGCGAGTCCTTCAGCCGGGCCGACGTCATCCAGCTCGTGCACGTGGACGAGGACAACGACAACATCTGGCTGATCCACTTCCCGCGTGATCTCTACGTCCCCATCGACGGCCACGGGAAGGACAGGATCAACGCCGCCTACGCCTACGGGAAGTCCCCGCTGCTCGTCCGCACCATCCAGGACCTCGTCGGGGTCAAGATCGACCACGTCGCCCAGACCGACTTCGAGGGCTTCGTCGCGCTGACGAATGCCCTCGGCGGGGTCACGGTGAACAACCCCCAGGGTGGGGACGACTTCCCGGAGGGCCGGATCGAGCTCGGCGGCGACAAGGCGCTGGATTTCGTCCGTGAACGCAAGAGCCTGCAGGAGGGCGACATCTCCCGCGGTGAACGCCAGCAGGCCTGGCTGAAGGGGATCATGAACGAGACCCTCACCCCGAGCGTGCTCCTCAACCCCGCGAAGCTCAGCGACGTCATCGACGCCGGTACCAAGAACACGACCGTCGACAACCAGCTGACGACCTCGAAGATCCGCAGTCAGGCCATCGCGTTGCGTGGCGTGCGGGGAAGCAACATCCACTTCCTGACGGCGCCCTTCGACGGGTACGGCACGACCTCCGGCGGCGCCTCGATCGACGTCCTGGACGAGCGTGGGATGGAGCGCCTGGGCGAGGCCCTGCAGCGCGACGACATGGCCTCCTACGTGGAGTGACCCGCCGCGGGTCACTCCACCCGCTTCAGCTCCCCGGAGACGTGGCTGGTCATCGGCTCACCGACCGCGGCCATGTCCATGACCCACATGAGGTTGGACTTCACGAGCCCGTACATCCGCTGGGCGCTCGTGTACTCCTTGGCGCTCGGGGAGCGCAGGACGCCGTCGGTCTGCAGCTCGATCCGGCCGGGCTCCTGCGTGCCGTAGTACATCTCGACGATGCCGGTCGGGTGGGTGAGGAGCAGCTCCACCTCGCCCTCGCCGGCCCCGGCGCGCCAGAATCCCAGCTCCGTGGCCGCGGGCCGCACGATCTCCCCGTCCTCGTCGAGGAGCCAACTGCTGCTCTCCCACCGCAGGAAGGGGCGCTCGTCGTGGCTGACGACGATCTCCTGCCCGAAGCGCGAGGACTCGATGGTCGGGTACCCGAGGACTCCGGCGCCCTCCCACCGGCCGACCAGCCAGGCCAGGGGAGCGATGTCCGGGTGGATCGTGGGATCGAGGGTGAACACGCCCCACATCGTAGGCGGAGCCTTCAGGTGATGGGCATCCGTGCGAGCGCGAGGACCACCGGACCGACGAACAGCACGGAGGCGACCCCCGCGGCCACGGCGCCGGGGGCGGTCGTGAGCGCGGGCTGCTGGGAGATCGCCCGGCGCAGGCACAGCGCCACGGCGGCGGCGGCCAGCCCGACGAGGACCGGACCGGCCTCCCCTCCCTCACCGAGGGTGACGTGCACGAGGAGACCGACCGCCCCTCCGACGAGCATCTCCACCGGCAGCATCCAGGCCGCGGTGCCCGGACGCTCGAGGACGAGGTCCACCAGTGCGGCCACGGACACCGACACCCCGGCGACCGTGGCCACGGTCGCGTCCACGGGATGGGTCGTGACGAGCACTGCCCCGGAGACGAGGACGAGGATCCCCAAGGAGCTCCCGGTGAGCAGCTCCGCCAGGCGGGCGCGCGCGTCCTCGCGCACGAGCGGGTGCAGGCACATCAGCACCACGCCCCCGGCCACGGCGACCGGCACCTGATGCAGCCGGGGCGGGCCGCTCTGCAGCAGCAGGGCCACGGCCAGCGCCAGGGTCGTGAGGGCGAGCACGACGCCCGCACCGACCGGCGCGGGCGACCGCACGAGCCGGGGCCACCCCCGGGCGACCACGAGGCCCGTGACGAGCACCGCCGCCACGTCGGCGAGGTGCTGCCCGGAGAGGCCCGCCAGCGTGACCACGATGCCCGCGAGCACCGCACCGAGGACCACCAGGGGACGCGGACGCACCGGGACCGCGGGCACGTCAGTCGCGATGGAGGAGGTCACCTGTGGAGGGTAGCCGTCCCGAGACGGCATAGTGTCGAGGTGACGGCCCGCGTCGAGACCGCGCGGGAGGGAGTGCCCACCCCCATCCGACGCCCAAGGAGTTCGAGTTGCCCACGTACCTCACCCAGCTCCCGACCGACCGGGCCGCCGAGGTGCGAGCCGCTGCCGAGTCGGCGGCCCGCGAGGACGGCGTTCCGCCGCTCAGCGAGGCCTTCCTGCTCGACCTGGACCGTCCTGGTGACCGCCTGCTCACCCTCGAGGAGGACCGGGTCGTCGCGGCGGCCGTCGTCGCGCAGGACGAGTCCGTCGAGGCCTTCGTCCTGCCCGCCGCCCGGGGGCGGGGCCTCGGCCGCGCCCTGCTCGATGGGGTCCTCACCCGGCGTCCCGGTGCCCGGCTGTGGGCCCACGGCGACCTGCCGGCGGCCCGGGCCCTCGCCGCCGGGCTCGGTCTCGACGTGGTGCGCGAGCTGCTCGTCCTCTCGCGGCCGGTGGAGCCCGGCGACACCGACGAGGTGACGCTGCCGGAGGGCTACCGGAGCCGTCCCTTCACCCCGGGGCAGGACGAGGAGGCACTGCTGGAGGTCAATGCGGCCGCGTTCGCCGACCACCCGGAGCAGGGGGCGCTGGACCGGCGCGGCCTGGCCGACCGGGCGTCGCAGCCGTGGTTCGACCCCGCGGGGATCATCCTCCTCGAGGATGGGGACCCGAGCCGGCTCGCGGGCTTCCACTGGACGAAGATCGACCCTCCGGGCGGCGAGGTCGGCGAGGTCTACGTCGTCGGGGTGCACCCGCAGCTGCACGGCCGCGGCCTGGGCGGTCCGCTCACCCGGCTCGGCCTGGCGCACCTGGCGCGGGCGGGCGTGAGCGAGGTGGAGCTGTACGTCGAGGGCGACAACACGCCCGCCCTGGCCACGTACCGACGAGCCGGTTTCACCCGCAAGGACGCCCACGTCATGTATGCCCGGCCGGACGGGATGGCAGGCTGAGGCCATGTCGAAGCGATCGACCCCTCAGGCGCCGGCCGCTGCGGCCGCGCCGGTCGACACCCCGATCGGGATCAGCGCCTCCCCGGCCACCACCCCCGGCCCCCGCCCGCGGGCATCCGACGGCCGCTTCGTGCGGGTCGTGCAGGACGAGGAGTCCGGCGAGGACTCCGACCTGCCCCGCGACCGCTTCCTGGACCGGGAGCTGAGCTGGCTGCAGTTCAACGAGCGGGTGCTGCGGCTGGCCACCGACGAGCAGGTGCCCCTCCTGGAGCGCACCCGTTTCCTCGCGATCTTCACCAGCAACCTCGACGAGTTCTTCATGGTGCGCGTCGCGGGCCTGAAGCGCCGGATCGCCACCGGCATCGCCGTGCGCAGCCCCTCCGGCCTCGAGCCGCGGGAGGTGCTCGAGCAGATCGCCGACAACGCCCACGACCTCACGCTGCGCCAGGCCCGGGCCTTCGAGGACTCGATCCGCCCGGCCCTGGCCGACGAGGGCATCACGATCGTGCACTGGGACGAGGTCGACCCCGCCGAGCAGGAGCGACTCGGCACCCTCTTCAGCGACACCATCTACCCCGTCCTGACGCCGCTGGCCGTCGACCCGGCCCACCCCTTCCCCTACATCTCCGGACTCTCGCTCAACCTCGCCGTCATCCTCAGCAACCCCGGGACCGGCAAGGAGCACTTCGCCCGCATCAAGGTCCCGCCCTCCCTCCCCCGCTTCCTCAAGGTGCGCCGGCGGCAGCCGTCGGTGACCTCCGACCTCTTCGAGGCCCGCTTCGTGCCCCTCGAGGACGTCATCGCGGCCCACCTGCACATGCTCTTCCCGGGCATGGAGGTCCACGAGCACTACGCCTTCCGGGTCACCCGGAACGAGGACGTGGAGGTCGAGGAGGACGACGCGGAGAACCTGCTGACCGCCCTCGAGAAGGAGCTGACCCGACGTCGCTTCGGCGCCCCGGTACGACTCGAGGTCGCCGAGGACATGGACGACCACGTCATGGACCTGCTCACCCGCGAGCTCGGCGTGGACGACGAGGACGTCTACCGGCTCCCGGTACCGCTGGACCTGCGGGGACTGAACGAGATCGCCGACCTGGACCGGACCGACCTGCACCACCCGCCCTTCGTCGCCCGGACCAGCGCCGACCTGGCCCCGACGGAGTCGGCCAAGCCCGCCGACCTGCTCAAGCTGGTCGGCCGCTCCGACGTGCTGCTGCAGCACCCCTACGAGCCCTTCTCCACCTCCGTGCAGGCCTTCCTCGAGCAGGCGGCCGCGGACCCGCAGGTGCTCGCGATCAAGCAGACCCTCTACCGGACGAGCGGCGACAGCCCGATCGTCAACGCCCTCATCGACGCGGCGACCGCCGGCAAGCAGGTGCTCGCCGTCGTGGAGATCAAGGCCCGTTTCGACGAGCAGGCCAACATCGAGTGGGCCCGCAAGCTCGAGCACGCCGGGGTGCACGTCGTCTACGGCATCGTCGGGCTCAAGACCCACTGCAAGCTCGCCCTCGTCGTGCGTCAGGAGGAGCACGGGCTCCGGCGGTACTGCCACGTCGGCACGGGCAACTACAACCCGAAGACCGCCCGGCTGTACGAGGACCTCGGCGTCCTCACCAGCGACCCCGAGGTCGGCCAGGACCTGACCCGCCTCTTCAACCAGCTCTCCGGACTCGCCCCCCGCAGCAAGTTCAAGCGGCTGCTCGTCGCCCCCCGCTCGGTGCGGGAGGGCCTGCTCACCCGCATCGAGCGCCAGGTCCGGCGCCACGAGAGGCACGGGGACGGCTACATCGGCATCAAGGTGAATTCGATCGTCGACGAGGACCTCATCGACGCGCTGTACCGGGCGAGCATCGCCGGGGTGCCGATCGACGTGTGGGTGCGGGGCATCTGCTCGCTGCGCCCCGGCGTCGAGGGACTGAGCGAGACCATCCGGGTGCACTCCGTGCTGGGCCGCTTCCTCGAGCACTCGCGGGTCTTCCTCTTCGGGTCCGGAACCCACCGCGAGGCCTGGATCGGCAGCGCGGATCTCATGCACCGCAACCTGGACCGTCGTGTGGAGGCACTGGTGAGAATCATCGAGGATCGTCACGTCGACCAGCTCTACGAGCTCCTCGCCCTGGGTATGTCGACCGACCACGCCCACTTCGAGCTCGGCGGCGACGGCCGCTGGGGCCGGGTGCACCGTGGCCCGGACGGGCGCACGCTGCCCGACGTGCAGGAGGCCCTCATCGCCCGGCACAAGCGTCACCTGCAGGCGCGCCGATGAGCGCCGCGACCGTCCTCGCCGCCGGCACCGTCCCGTGGCGACGCAAGAAGAAGGGCCGTCTCCAGGTGGCCCTCGTGCACCGGCCGAAGTACGACGACTGGTCCTGGCCCAAGGGCAAGCTCGACGGGGACGAGGGCTTCCCGGACGCCGCGGTCCGCGAGACCTACGAGGAGACCGGGCTGCGCGTCGGCCTGGGGCACCCGCTGCCCTCCTCGGAGTACCTCCTCGGCGACGGCGCCACCCCGAAGCTCGTGCGGTACTGGGCCGCCGAGGTCATCGGGGGCGACGCCAGGCTGCGCAACGAGATCGACCGGGTCGACTGGATGGACATCGACGCCGCGATCGACCGGCTCACCCAGCAGTGGGACCGGGACCAGGCCAGGGCACTCGTGGACGCCGACATCCGCGGCGCCCTCACCACCTGGCCGCTCGTCGTCGTGCGCCACGCCCACGCACAGGACCGCGGGTCGCACCGCGGTCAGGACCACCTCCGCCCCCTGGACGGGAAGGGCCGGGAGCAGGCTCGCCTGCTGGTCCCGCTGCTGGACGCCTACGGCATCCGCCGGGTGGTCTCCAGCCCCTCGACCCGGGCCGCCGAGACCGTCGCCCCCTTCGCCACTGCGCAGGAGCGCAAGCTGCGCCGCAAGAAGGGACTCTCCGAGGAGGGGCACGCCGCGGACCCCACCCGCGCCGGGCACCACCTGCGCCGCCTCCTCGACCGCGGCGAGCCGGCAGTCCTCTGCAGCCACCGCACGGTGCTGCCGGACGTCCTGGCGCCGCTGCTGGAGCGGGTGGACACCGCCCACGCTCCGGGTCGGGCCGCGTCCTCCCTCGTCACCGCTGCCCTCGAGGACGGTCTGGCGAAGGGGGAGGCCCTGGTCGCCCACGTCGCGGGCACCGGGGCCGAGGCCCGGGTGGTCACCGCCGAGCGACACCGTCCCGGCGAGCGCGACTGAGGGCCCTCTACCTCCCGGGAGCTCCCACCGCGAGCCGAGCACGCACTGTGCAGGTGCGGTTCACCGACCGTTCACCGCGAGCAACACGGCCGTCAACCGAGCCTGCCTAGCGTCGACCCCGTACGACCACGACGGTCGCGGCGGGGACCGCTCGTCGCACGTCGTGCCCCACCACCCGAGAGGTAACACGTGTTGCGTACCACCGGCCGCAGGGCCATCACCGCCACGGCCGCACTGGCCCTCACCTTCACCATGGCCGCCTGCGGGGCGGCCAACGAGTCCGGCGGATCGGGCGGTGGCGGCGAGGACGCCGTCTCCGGCGCCATCAAGGGCGCCGGCGCCTCCACGCAGGAGCAGGCCCAGGCCGAGTGGGCCGCCAAGTTCAGCGAGACCAGCCCCGACGCGACCGTCGAGTACTCGCCCGACGGCTCCGGCACCGGCCGCGAGAAGTTCATCAACGGAGCGGTCCAGTTCGCAGGCTCGGACGCGGCGATGGACGACAAGGAGATCGCTGCGGCCAAGAAGTCCGGCTGCACCGGGGAGACCATCCAGTTCCCGGTCTACGTGGCCCCCATCGCCGTCACCTACAACGTCAAGGGTGTCGACGAGCTCAACCTCTCCCCCGACACGATCGCGAAGATCTTCGACCAGAAGATCACGAAGTGGAACGACCCGGCGATCAAGAAGGAGAACCCGGACGCCGACCTGCCGTCGACCACGATCACCCCGGTGAACCGCTCCGACGAGTCGGGCACCACCGAGAACTTCACCGCCTACCTCGACGAGGCCGCACCGGACTCCTGGTCCCACGGCGCCACCGAGGTGTGGCCGGTCAAGGGCGGCGAGGCCGCCAAGGGCACCTCCGGTGTCGTGAGCACGATCGAGTCCGGCAACGGCACCATCGGCTACGCCGACGCCGCCCAGATCGGCGACCTGGACGCCGCCAAGGTCAAGGTGGGCGACGAGTACGTCGAGTACACCCCCGAGGCCGCCGCCGACGCGCTGGAGGGCGCCGAGCGGGTCGAGCCGGACAGCAAGACCAACTACGCGGTCGAGCTGGACCGCGGCGACGTCGAGGACGGCGCCTACCCGATCGTCCTCGTCTCGTACGCCATCGCCTGCTCCGACTACAAGGACCCCGCGGCAGCCGAGACCGTCAAGGCCTACCTGGAGTACGCGACGAGCGAGCAGGGCCAGAAAGACGCCTCCAAGGCCGCCGGCAACGCCCCGCTCGGCAAGGACGGCCTGCAGAACGCGGCCACCGCGCTGAAGCAGATCAAGACCGACTGAGCCGGATCTCCATCCGGCACCGGGCACGCGGCGGCCCCGTGACTGGTTCGTCACGGGGC
>NZ_BCSR01000007.1 GCF_001570965.1 Janibacter corallicola NBRC 107790
GCCGAGCCATCGGCGGGGGTCGGGTCACGTCGGGGCCGACGCTGGCTCGTGCCCATCGGCGTCGGGATCCTGCTCGTCGTGCTGCTACGCGTCCTCGTCGTCCAGTCCTACCGCGTGCCCACCTCCTCGATGGAGCCCGCGGTCGCGGCAGGGGACCGCGTGGCCGTGACGAAGATCGGCGCCGGGCAGCTCGAGCGGGGCGACGTCATCGTCTTCGACGGCACCGAGGTCTTCGCCGACACCGAGCGCAGCCGCTTCCTGCCGGGTGGTGAGCTCGGCCGGGCCCTCGCCGCGGCGGCCTCCACCTTCTCCATCGACCTCGGGGAGCAGGACTACCTCAAGCGCGTCGCGGCCACCGGCGGCGAGGTGGTCGCGTGCACCCCGAAGGGGGGACTGGTGGTCGACGGCGACCCCGTCGCCGAGCCCTGGCTCCCGGAGGACGAGGCGCCCTGCTCCACCCCCTTCGAGGTGGAGGTCCCGCCGGACCACCTCTTCGTCCTCGGGGACAACCGGTCGGAGTCGGCCGACTCCCGCTCCCACCTGGGTGATCCCGGCGGCGGGATGGTGCCGGTGGAGACCGTGATCGGCCACGTGTCCTGGCGGTACTGGCCGCTCGACCGCTGGGGGAGCGTGGGCTGAGGGACACGACCGAGCCGGACCGGTTGCACTCCTTCGGGCCGACGGGGGCGATACTTGGTGCGGCAGTTCGTCGCCACCGGCGCAGCAGAGGAGACTTGTGGCACACGATCCTGATTCGGCCCACCGCGAGGCCGCGAACCACGGGCGCGCCCGGACCCGCTCGGAGCGGCACCGGGGCAGTGGTGGTGGCGGCCGCGTCGTCGCGGGCTTCGCCGCCGGTGTCAAGGAGGTCGTCATCGTCCTCGCGATGGCGCTGGTCCTCTCCTTCGTCGTCAAGACCTTCCTCGTGCAGGCCTTCTTCATCCCCAGCGAGTCGATGGAGGACACCCTCCTCGTCGGGGACCGGGTGGTCGTCTCGAAGCTGACGCCGGGCCCCTTCGACATCGACCGTGGGGACGTCGTCGTCTTCGACGACCCGGGCGGCTGGCTGAACCAACCGCCACCGGCGGACCGCGGGCCGCTCCTCGACGGACTGCACGACGGGCTCGTGTTCGTCGGCCTGCTGCCGGACACCTCCGAGGGCCACCTCATCAAGCGCGTCATCGGTCTTCCCGGTGACAAGGTCGAGTGCTGCGACGCCGAGGACCGTCTCCTCGTCAACGGCGAGCCCATCGACGAGACCTCCTACATCCGCCCCGGATCGAAGCCCAGCGAGGTGGAGTTCAACGTCGTCGTCCCCGAGGGGCACCTGTGGGTCATGGGTGACAACCGGGGCGAGTCCTCCGACTCCCGCTTCCACGACCCGGAGGGCACCGGCAAGGAGGGCTCGGTCCCGATGGACCTCGTCGTCGGCAAGGCCTTCGTCAAGATCTGGCCGCTGGACCGGATCTCGATGATCGACTCCCACGACACCGTCTTCTCCGACGTGCCGCCCGCCGGATCACAGGCCCTCGCGGAGACGGAGACGCGGTGACACCGGCCCCGCGCACCACCCGCTCCTCGCGCCCCAGCCTGCGCCTGGAGCGGGAGCTGCAACGGCAGGGCCACCGGGTGCTTGCCGGCATGGACGAGGTCGGCCGTGGCGCACTCGCCGGCCCGGTCAGCGTCGGGGTCGTCGTCATCGACGAGACCTGCCGCAGCGCCCCCACGGGGGTGCGCGACTCCAAGCTGCTCACGGCCACCGCACGCCGGGCCATGGTGCCGCGGCTGCGGCGCTGGGCCCTCGGGCACGCGGTCGGGCACGCGCAGCCGGCCGAGATCGACCGGATCGGGATCATGGCCGCCCTCCGGCTCGCGGGCACCCGCGCGCTGGCGCAGGTCGGCCTGCCCGTGGACCTGGTCATCCTCGACGGCAACCACGACTGGCTCACCGACCCGGAGCAGGTGGGCCTGCTCGCCGAGCTGGGGCAGGGCACTGCCGCCCCGCCGGTGCACACGGTGGTCAAGGCGGACATGCGGTGCAGCTCGGTGGCCGCCGCCTCGGTGCTGGCCAAGGTCGAGCGGGACACGATGATGATCGAGCTGTCCGCCTCCCACCCGCAGTACTCGTGGGAGGAGAACAAGGGCTACTCCGCGGCCGCCCACCTGGACGCCCTCGCCGAGCACGGCGCCTGCGAGCACCACCGCCGATCCTGGTCCCTCCCGGGGGTCGGGGAGCCGGTGGCGAGGGTGGAGGATGGCCGTGAGCCGCTCGAGAGGCTCGTGGCCGCAGCGACCGCCGAAGGGAGGACCCGATGAGCTCGGAGGACCTGGAGAAGTACGAGACCGAGATGGAGCTCGCGCTCTACCGCGAGTACCGCGACGTCGTGCACCTCTTCAGCCACGTCGTGGAGACCGAGCGCCGGTTCTACCTCGCCAACAGCGTGGACGTGAGCGTCCGTGGCGAGGGTGCCGAGGTCTACTTCGAGGTGACGATGGAGGACGCGTGGGTGTGGGACATCTACCGCCCCGCCCGCTTCGCCAGGCAGGTACGGGTCGTCACCTTCAAGGACGTCAACGTCGAGGAGCTCGCCCGGAACGAGCTGAAGGTGCCGGAGGGCCCGTTCTGACCCGCTGACGCACCCCGTCCAGGACGAGCGCCAGGCCGAGGTGGAAGTCGGACTCCTGCAGGACCTCGTCCTCGATCGCCCCCGCGCTGGCGGCCTGCAGGTGGGTCTGCTCCTCCATCGTGTGGCCGAGGACGAAGTGCAGCAGCGTGCGGGTGGCGACGCGGACCCCTTCGTCGTCCAGGCCGGAGCCGGCCAGGACGGCCGCGACGGCCTCCTCGGGGGCCCGGCCACCGGTGCCGAGGGCCCGGACGGTCGCGACGAGCTCCGCGCCGTCCCGGTGGGCGAGCAGCGCGTCCCGCAGCGAGGAGCAGGCGGCCGCGAGCTGCTCGTCCCAGCTGCCCCGCGTGGTGCCGCCGGCGCGGGGGCCCCGGAGGAGCAACGTGTCGGCGACCGCCCCGAGGAGTGCCTGCTTGTTCGGGAAGTGGTGGTAGAGCGCGCTCGGCCGCACGTCGAGCTCGGTGGCCAGACGGCGCATCGTCAGGTCACCCAGGCCGTGGGCGTCGAGCACGGCCAGGGCACGGTCGATGACGTCGCCTCGGCGATTGACCACGCGATGCTCCTTGGTGAGGCATGTTTGACGGCGGGTGGGCTCCACCATAACCTGAACGCTGTTCATCTCCTGAACGCCGTTCAGGCTCCCGTCGCCACCACCCACAGGAACCCCCCATGGCTCTCGCCCGCCGCCGCTCCACCTCCACCGACCTCGCGCTCATCGCGGCCTTCGCCGCGCTCGTGGCGGTGGCGGCCATCCTGCCCGCGCTCAACGTCGCCGGCCCGGTACCCATCACCCTGCAGACCTTCGCCGTGCTGCTGTGCGGCGCGGTGCTGGGTGCCCGCCGTGGCTTCCTCGCGGTGCTGCTCTACGTCGTCGTCGGGGCCGCCGGACTGCCGGTCTTCTCCGGCGGGGCCGGGGGACTCGGCGTGCTGGCCGGGCCCACGGCGGGCTACCTCGTCGGCTTCCCCTTCGCCGCGGCCCTCTGCGGGTTCCTCGTCGAGCGAGTGCCCCGCCGCCTCGGGGCGCGGAGCATCCCCTTCGTCTTCCTCGCCGGCCTGGTCGGCAGCGCGGTCTTCATCCACACCGCCGGGATGGCCGGGCTCGTCCTGCGCGCCGACATGACGTGGGCGCAGGCCTTCGACACCGACAAGGTCTTCTGGATCGGCGACATCATCAAGAACGTCGTCATGGCGCTGGTCGCGACCGCCGTCCACCGCGCCTTCCCCGACCTGCTGGACCGTCCGGTCGCCGCCGCGCCCGGGGCGGGCGCCGCGGTCGAGGAGCGCGCGGACGCGTGAGCCGGCTCGAGCTGCGCGCGGCCTCCTTCCGTCCCACGGCCGAGGGGCCGGTGGTCCTGCACCCCACGACGCTGGAGCTGACCGAGCAGCGCGTCGCCCTCATCGGTGCCAACGGGTCCGGGAAGTCCACGCTCGCCCGGATGCTCAACGGGCTGGTCCCGGCGAGCAGCGGGCAGGTCCTCGTCGACGGCCTCGACGTCGCCCGCGAGGGCGGGAGCGTCCGGCGGCGGGTGGGCTTCGCCTTCTCCGACCCGTCGGCCCAGCTCGTCATGCCGACGGTCCTCGAGGACGTGGCGCTCTCCCTCCGGCGCACCCACCGGAACAAGAAGGAGCGGCGTGCCGCGGCCCTGGCGACCCTCGAGTCCTTCGGCCTCGGCGGGCGCGGTGACCAGAGCGTGCACACACTCTCCGGGGGCCAGCGCCAGCTGCTCGCGCTCGCCGGTGTCCTGGCCACCTCGCCTGCGGTGCTCGTGGCGGACGAGCCGACCACCCTGCTCGACCTGGGCAACAGCCTGCGCATCGGGGAGCTGCTCTTCTCCCTCGAGCAGCAGCTCGTGCTCGTCACCCACGACCTCGGTCTCGCCGCCCGGTGCGACCGGGCCCTCGTCATCGACGCCGGGCGGGTGGTCCACGACGGCCCGGCGCCCGCGGCGGTCGAGCACTACCGGGTGCTCGCGGGTGCGCGGTGAGCGCCCCGGTCCTGCTCAGGGAGTATCGCCCCGGCACCACGTGGCTGCACCGGCTCGGCCCGGGCAGCAAGCTGCTCGGGCTGTGCGGGTGCGCGATCCTGCTCGTCGCGGTCCGCTGGCCCCCTCTCGCCGTGGCGGCCGTGCTCGTCGCGCTGGGCCTCGCGCTCGGCTCCGGCATCGGCTGGCGCGAGGCCGGCCGCACGCTGCGCGGAGTGATGATCGTGGCGGTCCTGCTCGGCGCCTGGCTCGTCTGGCAGCACGGGTGGGCCCGGGCGGTGGACTCCGTCGGTGACCTGCTTGCGCTCGTCCTGCTCGCCTCGGTCCTGACCCGCACGACCTCCGTCGAGGACATGCTCGACACCGTGACGCGGGCGCTGGTGCCGCTGCGGCGCTTCGGGGCGGACCCGGAACGGGCGGCGCTGACCTTCTCGCTGATGATCCGGGCCATCCCGAGCACGCTCGAGGTCGCCGAGGAGACCCGGCAGGCGGCCCTGGCACGGGGCATGACGCGCAGCCCCCGGGCCCGCCTGGTTCCGCTCGTGATCCGGGTGGTCGCCCGCGCCCGGGCGACCGGGGAGGCGCTGCACGCCCGCGGCATCGACGACTGAGCCGGCTGCCACCCCCTTCGCGTCGGGAGTCCGTCGTCCACATCCTCTCGGTGCCCCGGGCGGTCCTCCACAGCCGGGACGAGCCGGTCCGCACCGGCCGTCGGCGACGCTTCACTGGTCGTGGAGGTGGTCGAGATGACCGGGACACGGCCCACACGGATGGAGCTCGGGGCGCAGGGGGAGGAGCTCGCGCTGGAGCACCTGCAGCGGGCCGGCATGGAGCTGCTGGACCGCAACTGGCGCTGTCGTGCCGGCGAGATCGATCTCGTCATGCGCGACGGCGGGCAGGTCGTCGTGTGCGAGGTGAAGACCCGCACGAGCACCCGGTTCGGGGACCCCGTGGAGGCGGTCACCCCGACGAAGCACGCGCGGCTGCGCCGCCTCGCCGGCATGTGGGTGGCAGAGCACGCCAGTCCGGCTGGTGGGCTGCGGCTCGACGTCGTGGGGATGCTGTTCCACCCGGACGGCACCCACTCCGTCGACCACCGGCGGGGGGTGTGACGGTGAGCATCGGCGTGACGAAGGGAGTCGCCCTCCGGGGCGTCACCGGGCACCTCGTGGAGATCGAGTGCCACGTCGGCCCGGGTCTGCCCGCCTTCGAGCTCGGCGGGCTGCCGGACCGGGCGCTGCGCCAGGCCCCGCAGCGGGTGCGTGCGGCGGCGCTCTCCGCCGGCGCCCCCATCGGGTCCCGGCAGATCACGATCAACCTCTCACCCGCCTCGATCCCCAAGCAGGGGACCGGCTTCGACCTGGGTCTGGCGATCGCGGTGTACGCGGCGGTCGACGTCGTGCCGGCCACGGCGGTCCGCCCGGTGGCCCACCTGGCCGAGCTCGGACTGGACGGTCGGCTGCGGCACGTGACCGGCGTGCTGCCGGCGGTGCTGGCCGCACAGCGGGCCGGCTGCGAGCACGTGGTCGTCGCCCCGGAGGACGTGGCCGAGGCCGGCCTCGTCGACGGGATGCGCGTCTCGACCGCCGAGAGCCTCGGGGAGCTGGTCGCGGCCTACCGGGCGCTGCGCCGGGGAGGCCGGCTCGAGCCCGCTGCCGCACGTGCCGCACGAGGCGACGGGACGCCGTCGCCCGCCGTCGACCTGGCCGACGTCTCGGGCCAGCACGAGGCCCGCTCGGCGCTCATGCTCGCCGCCGCCGGCGGGCACCACCTGCTCCTCAACGGGCCACCGGGGTCGGGCAAGACGATGCTCGCGGAGCGCCTCGTGACGATCCTGCCGACGCTGACCCGGGAGCAGGCCCTGGAGTCCCTCGCCGTGCGCTCCCTGCTGGGTGAGGTCCCGACCACGGGCCTGGACCTGCAGCCGCCCTTCGTCGCGCCGCACCACTCCGCCAGCCTCGCCTCGCTCGTCGGCGGTGGCAGCGGCGCCGTCCTGCCGGGGGCGGTCTCCCAGGCCCACCACGGGGTCCTCTTCCTCGACGAGGCGGCCGAGTTCGGTGCCTCCGTGCTGCAGGCGCTGCGCCAGCCTCTGGAGTCCGGCCAGGTGGTCATCGCCAGGGCGCGCGAGCGAGTGGTCTACCCCGCCCGCGCCCAGCTGGTCCTCGCGGCGAACCCGTGCCCGTGCGGTGAGGGGTACGGCAAGGGGCTCTCCTGCACCTGCCGTCCCACCCAGCGCCGGGCGTACGCGGCCCGGTTGCGCGGCCCGCTCCTGGACCGGGTCGACATCCAGGTGCAGGTACCCAAGGTCAGTCTGGCCGACCTCAACGAGGCACCGCCGGACTCCAGCGCCGCCGTCGCCGAGCGCGTGCGGCAGGCACGGGAGGCCCAGCGCCGCCGGTGGGAGCCCCTCGGGTGGCAGCTCAACGGGCAGGTGCCGGGGCCGGTGCTCCGGCGGCGACCGTGGCGGCTGCCGTCGGCCGCGACCGCCTCGCTGGACCGTGCCCTCGAGCTGGGGCAGGTCACCGTCCGGGGGTACGACCGCGTGCTCCGGCTGGCATGGTCCTCCGCCGACCTGCACGGACGCACGGCGCCCGCGGCCGAGGACGTGGGCCTGGCCCTGATGTACCGCACCCAGGGGGCGGTGGCGGCATGAGTGCCCAGAGTCCTCCCGCTCCCACCGCCGCCGAGCGCGCCCGCGCCCACGCCATGGTCGACGGGGACGAGCGCCGCGCCCGCATCGCCTGGTCCCGGGTGCTCGAACCCCGCCGTGAGCGTCCGGGGCTCCCGCTCACCCGACTCGAGGTCGCCCTCCACGAGATCGGGTACACGACCGCGTGGCACCGGCTCGTCGACGGCGACCTGCCCAGGGCCGAGAGCGCCCGGGCCCACGTGCCCGCCGTCGACGTCGACGCGGAGCTGTCGCGGGTCACCCGCTCGAGGGCACGCGTCGTCGTGCCGGGCGACGCGGACTGGCCCACCGCGCTGGACCATCCGCTCATCCGGCCGCACCTGATCCACGTGCGCGGTCAGGGGTGCCTCGCCGACCTGACGCAGCGGGCCGTCGCCGTCGTCGGGTCCCGCGCCGGCACCGGCTACGGCGAGGCCGTGGCGCGGGAGCTCGGCTCCGGCATCGCCCGCTCGGGCTGGACGGTCGTCTCCGGGGCGGCCTTCGGCATCGACGCCGCCGCGCACCAGGGCGGCCTCGTCGTCGACGGGCCCGGCGTGGCCGTCCTGCCGTGCGGCCCGGACCGCACCTACCCCGTGAGCAACCAGCGTCTCGTCGACGCCGTCGCCGAGTCCGGGGCGGTGGTCACCGAGCTGGCCACCGGCACCGTCGCGCGCCGCCACCGCTTCCTCGCCCGCAATCGACTCATCGCCGCCCTCTCGCGGTGCTGCATCGTCGTCGAGGCCGGGCTGCGCTCCGGGTCGCTGAACACCGCGGGCTGGGCGGAGGCCCTCCACCTGCCGGTCGGTGCCGTGCCCGGACCCGTGACGCAGATGTCCTCCGCGGGGTGCAACGAGTGGATCCAGAAGACGCGGGCGGGCCTCGTCGCCGACACCGGTGACGTCCTGGCGCTCGCCGGATCCGTCGGCGACGCCCCGGACGAGGTCGCCGAGCTCCTCGGACCGGCCCGCCCCCTGGACGCGCTCACCGCCGCCCAGCGCGGGGTGCACGACCTGCTCTCCCTCCGGCAGGAGAGCGCGGTCGGGGATCTCGCCACCGAGCTGGTCCTGCCCGTCGAGGAGGTCATCGCCATCCTCTCGGTGCTCCAGATCGAGGGGTGGGTCACGCAGGGGGAGTCCGGCGGGTGGTTGCGCACCCCCGCCGGGTGAACGTGCCACGGTAGGGGCATGACCGATCGCGACGCGCCCGAGCCGCCCCCGGAGTGGGTCACGGCCGTCGTCGCGGACTTCACCGGGCACCTCACCGCCGAGCGCGACCGCTCACCGCACACGATCCGCGCCTACCGCGGTGACGTCACCGCGGCCCTGACCTGGTGCGCCCGGGACGGCAGCACCGGACCGGGTGACGTCACCCTCACCCAGCTGCGGGCATGGCTCGGCTCCCTCGCCGCCTCGGGAACGGCCCGGACCACCCTCTCGCGCCGCTCGGCGAGCCTGCGCACGTTCTTCGCCTGGGCGAGGCGCACCTCCCGGGTGGACACCGACCCCGCCCTGCGGCTGGCCGCCCCGAAACGCACCCGGACCCTGCCCGACGTGCTCACCCGTGAGGGAGCCGGTGCGGTGCTCGACGTCGCCGCCGTCGCCGCGGACGACGAGGACCCCGTGCACCTGCGCAACCGCGCGGTCCTCGAGGTGCTCTACGCGACCGGGGTGCGCGTCGGCGAGCTCACCGGCCTGGACGTGGACGACGTCGACCGCGACCGCCGGGTCCTGCTCGTCCTCGGCAAGGGGCGCAAGGAGCGCACCGTCCCCTTCGGTCTGCCCGCGGACGAGGCCCTGACCGCGTGGCTGGAGCGGGGGCGACCCGCCCTCGCGACGGGGGAGTCCGGCCCGGCACTCTTCCTCGGGCGCCGTGGCCGGCGCATCGACCCCCGCCAGGTGCGCCAGGTCGTGCACGAGCTCCTCTCCCACGTCCCGGACGCGCCGGACCTGGGGCCCCACGGCCTGCGGCACTCCGCCGCCACCCACCTGCTCGAGGGCGGGGCGGACCTGCGGATGGTCCAGGAGCTGCTCGGGCACGCCTCGCTCGCGACGACGCAGATCTACACCCACGTCTCGCTGGACCGGCTGCGCCGCAGCTATGAGCAGGCGCACCCCCGGGCCTGAGCCGCCCGCCGGGCGCCCGTCTCACTCCATCGGCAGCAGGACCACCCGCCTCGGCCCGTCGAAGAAGGGCAGCGGGTCGCGGTAGCCCTCGTCGACCTTCGCCCCCAGGTGGAGGCACACCTTCGGCTCGCAGTGCCCGTCCTCGTCACCGATCCGGCCGATGACCTGCCCCTCCTGCACCCGGTCGCCGACGCTCAGCCGTGAGTCGACCGGCTCGTAGGTGCTGCGGATGCCGCTCTCGTGCAGCAACGTGATCGTGCCGCGCCCGGCGATCCGCCCCCGGTGGGTGACCCGTCCGTCGGCGACGGCCCGCACCACAGCGCCGGTCCTCGTGCCCAGGTCGATGCCCCTGTGGCCGGCACCCCACGTGCTCTCGGGTGCGCGGAAGGGGGCGGCGACCCAGGGGTGGTCACCGCCCCCCACCGGCCAGGACCACTGCGGTGTCGACGTGCCCGCCGGTGCCGTGACGGCGATCAGGAGGGTGATGGCGAGCCCGCTGAGATCCATGACCCGAGCCTGTCGCGGGGGAGCGCGGCCCGACAGCGATCGTCGCCGGCTGTGGACGAGCCGTGAGGTCGCCCGCAGGGTGTGGACGGCTCAGAGCCGGGCCAGCCGCCGGCAGGCCTCCTCCAGCACCGGCTCGCGCTTGCAGAAGGCGAAACGCACCAGCGATGCCGTTCTCGAGGGGTCGTCGCAGAAGACCGACACCGGCACGGCGACCACACCCACCCGCTCGGGCAGCTCGAGGCACCAGGAGGTCGCGTCGGTGACCCCGAGGGGCGCCGCGTCGGCGACGACGAAGTAGGTGCCCTCGGGGACCGAGACGTCCAGCCCGGCCCCGAGCAGGCCCTCGACCAGCAGGTCGCGGCGGGACTGCAGCGACGCGGTCAGCTCCTCGAGCGGAGCCGGCCCCATCGACAGGGCGCGGGCGACGGCGGGCTGGAAGGGCGCCCCCGAGGTGTACGTGAGGAACTGCTTGACCGTGCGCACCGCCGTGACCAGCTCCCGCGGCCCGCTGACCCAGCCGACCTTCCACCCGGTCACCGAGAAGGACTTGCCCGCCGAGCCGATCGTCACCGTCCGCTCCCACATCCCCGGCAGCGTCGCGATGGGCACGTGCCCGGCGCCGTCGAAGGTCATGTGCTCGTAGACCTCGTCGCTGATGACCCAGGCGTCGTGCCGGCGCGCGAGGTCCGCGACCAGCCCCAGCTCCTCCCGGGTGAGCACCCGGCCGGTCGGGTTGTGCGGGGTGTTGACCAGCACCGCCCGCGTCCGCTCGGAGAAGGCAGCGGTCAGTGCCTCCCGGTCCAGGGTGAGGTCACGGCGAAGGGGGACCGCCCGCCGGATGCCACCGGCCAGGGAGATCCCCGCGGCGTAGCTGTCGTAGTACGGCTCGATGACCACGACCTCGTCCCCGGGCTCGACGAGGGCCAGCAGGGCGCTCGCGATGGCCTCGGTCGCGCCGGTGGTCACGAGCACCTCGCCGTCGGGGTCGACGCCCAGCCCGTAACGCTCCTGCTGGTGGCTCGCCACCGCCTCCCGCAGCGACGGGATCCCCGGGCCCGGCGGATACTGGTTGTGCCCGTCGCTGATCGCCTCCCGGGCCGCCTCGAGCACCTCGGCCGGACCGTCGGTGTCGGGGAATCCCTGGCCGAGGTTCACCGCGTCGTGCGCGGTCGCCAGGGCGGTCATCCGGGCGAAGATCGTCTCCCCGTAGGGGCGCATCCGGCTCACGAGGGGCTGGTCCATGCCCCGACGATAGGTGCCGGGGCGGAGGATTTCCCCCTTCGCCCCCGGCGCGCGTAAGATCGAGGGCACGCCCGGTGTGTCCGGGTGAATACGCGTGTTCCACACCGGGTGACGAGTTCCTCCGAATCCGGGGTCCACCACGGCAGTCCCGACCCGCAAGGATCGGGCGGGGTGGGCCGGGACACCAGGACCCAACTGACAACGAAAAACGAGGAGGACTTCGGCATGGCCGTCGTCACCATGCGCCAGCTCCTGGAGAGCGGCGTCCACTTCGGGCACCAGACCCGTCGCTGGAACCCCAAGATGAAGCGCTTCATCATGACCGAGCGCAACGGCATCTACATCATCGACCTGCAGCAGTCGCTGACCTACATCAACGATGCCTACGACTTCGTCAAGCAGACCGTCTCCCACGGCGGCACCATCCTGTTCGTCGGCACCAAGAAGCAGGCCCAGGAGGCCATCGCCGAGCAGGCCACCCGCGTCGGGATGCCCTACGTCAACCACCGTTGGCTCGGCGGCATGCTCACCAACTTCGTCACGATCTCCAAGCGCCTCACCCGCCTGAAGGAGCTCGAGGAGATCGACTTCGACACCGTCGCCGGCTCCGGCTACACGAAGAAGGAGCTGCTCATCCTTCGCCGTGAGAAGGACAAGCTGGAGAAGACCCTCGGCGGTATCCGCGACCTGACCAAGGTCCCCTCCGCGGTGTGGATCGTCGACACCAAGAAGGAGCACCTTGCCGTCGACGAGGCGCGCAAGCTCGGACTGCCGGTCATCGCGATCCTCGACACCAACTGCGACCCGGACGAGGTCGACTACAAGATCCCCGGCAACGACGACGCGATCCGCTCGGTCACCCTGCTGACCCGGGTCGTCGCCGACGCCGTGGCCGACGGCCTCATGGCCCGTGGTGGCGGCAACGCCTCCGGTGGCGCGCCGGCCGAGGCCGAGCCGATGGCCGAGTGGGAGCGCGAGCTGCTCGCCGGCGAGGGGGAGACCGCTGCCGCCGTCGAGCAGGCCCCGGCCGCCACCGTGCCGGACGCCGAGGCCAAGGCCGCGGCGACCGAGGCTGCGGCCGAGGTTCCCGCGACCACTGCTCCCGCCGAGTCCGAGACCCCGGCCGAGACCGCGGCCTCGGACGAGACCGCGACCTCGCCCGAGACGGCCCCGGCGACGCCCGCCGAGGACACCCCCGAGGCCTGAGTCCACCCCACTGGTCCATCCCTGCGAAGGAGAACGGCACATACATGGCGAACTACACCGCCGCTGACATCAAGGCACTGCGCGAGTCCACCGGCGCGGGCATGCTCGACGTGAAGAAGGCGCTCGACGAGGCCGAAGGCGACAAGGCCCAGGCGACCGAGCTGCTGCGCATCAAGGGCCTCAAGGGCGTGACCAAGCGTGAGGGGCGCACCACCTCCAACGGTCTGGTCGTCGCCAAGGCGGGGGAGGGCGTCGGCACCCTCGTCGAGGTCCTCTGCGAGACCGACTTCGTGGCCAAGAACCCGAAGTTCGGCGAGCTCGCCGACCAGGTGCTCGCCGTCGCCGTCGAGACCGGCGCGGCGGACGCGGAGGCCCTGCTCGCCGCGACGGCTGACGGCAAGACCGTCCAGGAGCTGCTGGACGAGGCCAACGCCACCCTCGGCGAGAAGATCGAGATCAAGCGGGTCGCCCGTATCGAGGCCGCGACAGTGACCTCCTACCTGCACCGGACGAGCCCGGACCTCCCGGCGCAGATCGGCGTCCTCGTCGGCACCGAGGGGGGCGAGGAGCAGACGGCCCGCGACGTCGCGATGCACATCGCGGCGTTCAGCCCCTCGGTCCTCTCCCGTGAGGACGTCGACGCCGAGACGGTCGCCAAGGAGCGTCGCATCGCCGAGGAGACCGCCCGCGAGGAGGGCAAGCCGGAGGCCGCGATGTCGAAGATCATCGAGGGTCGCGTCGGTGCCTTCTTCAAGGACAACGTGCTCCTCGACCAGCCCTTCGCCAAGGACTCCAAGAAGTCCGTCGGCACGGTCCTGGAGGAGGCCGGCGCGAAGGCCACCGCCTTCGCCCGCTTCCGCGTCGGCGCCTGACCGACCCGGCCCACGTCGAAGGGGGCCGCCACCCACTGCGGGTGGCGGCCCCCTTCGTCATCCGGGCACGGAGCTCACTCGCCCTGCGCGTAGTTCCTGCAGAGCTGCTCGTCGAGCCGGCCGTCGGGGAACATCTGCTCGAGGGTGGCCGCGTCGATCTCGGCGCAGGACGACCCGTCGGTGCCGGGGTCGCCCTCGGTGACGATCTGCGCCCCGGCGGCCGTGGTGCACGTCGTCGCCAGGCCGGTGCTGGCGAAGGACGCGGCCGAGGAGGTGGTGCAGTCCCACTCCCCGAGCCTGAGCTGTCCTCCGCTGCCCTGTCCCCGGGTCGGGACCTCCCGGTAGTAGGTGCTCAGCAGCTCTTCCGCGTCGCTGCACGTGACCTCGCCCGCGACGATCCGCACGGTCACCGGGGTGCCGGGCACGGAGGTCACCGCGCCGCACTTCTGGGGACCGGTCGCCACGGCCGGCGTCGTGGACGTCGGTGGCGGGGTGGAGGTCGTCGAGGTGCCCGTCGGGCTCGGCGGGCTCGAGGCGGAGGAGGGGCTCGAGGTGGCCGACGGGGACGTCGGCGCGGTGCCCGAGGAGGTGCTCTTCTTCCTCGACGTGGACGACGTCGAGGAACTCGACCCCTGCGGGGAGGTCCGCTCCGTCGGGGGCCCGTCGCCGGCGTCGGTCTCCCGGTCCGCGCAGCCGACGAGTGCGAGCGCGAGGACGCTCACCGCGAGTGCGGGCCGGATCCGTGGTGCTGACATCCCCATGGTGATCTCCCCTCACCGGTTGCCGCGAGCACGGCAGGGACCCATGCTACTGCGGCGGCTGCCCGCGAGGGAGGAGCTCAGGAGTTGGCGTCGAGGATCGTCGCGACCATCCACGCGAGGTGCTCGGCGACCTCGTCGGGGGTGCCGGTCGGGTGCATCACCTGGGAGAGCGTGACCCGCACGATCACCTCGATCGTGGCCCCGATCCGCTGCTGCGGCACTGGCGGGTCGAAGGGGGCGACGAGCCCCGCCACCGTGGCGCTGGCCAGTTCCAGGAGCTGCTCCGGGCGGGTCGTCAGCAGCGGCAGCAGCTCGGTGTCGGCGCCGTGCGAGGCGCCGACCACCCCGCGCACGAGCGGGGAGTCGGCCGAACGCTGCAGCACTCCGCCCACCGAGCGGCGGATCGCCTGCGGGATGTCGGTGGCCCCGTCGAACCCGTGTCGCACCTCCTCGAGGAAGGCCTCGACCTCGCGGATGACGAGCGACTCGGCCAGATCGGCCTTCGTGCCGATCTCGGTGTGCACGGTCTGCCGGCTCACCCCGACGGCGGCGGCCACCCGGCCCATCGAGACCGCGGACCAGCCGCCCCCGATCGCGAGGCCCGCGGCCGCGTCCAGGATCCGGTCCCGGAGCGGCGCGTCGGTCATGTGGCCGCTTCCACGACGAAGTCACGCTTCTCCCGCACCCCGCAGTCGGGGCAGGGCCAGTCCCCGGGGATGTCCGTCCACGGCGTGCCCGCGGCGAAGCCCTCGTGCTCATCGCCCGCTGCGACCTCGTAGCGGTAGCCGCAGCCCGGGCACGTGGCGGCGTCGACGTCCGTCGCCTCCCGGACCTCGATCGTGGCCGTGGCGGCGGGCCCCCCGGCCGGCGCCACGGCGTGCGCGGCGAGGATCCGCTCCCGTTTGCGGGGGTCGATGTTGGCCCGGGTGAGATCCCCCTCGAAGTGGGCGGCCACCCGCGGGTCCATGACACGCCGCCAGAGGGGAGGCAGCAGCGCGAGCACGATCATCCCGGCGTAACCGGTCGGCAGGACGGGTGCCTCGTCGAAGGTGCGCAGCGCCTGGTAGCGCCGGGTCGGGTTGGCGTGGTGGTCGCTGTGGCGCTGCAGGTGGTAGAGGAAGACGTTCGTGGCGATGTTGTTGGAGTTCCACGAGTGGCGCTGCAGCACCTTCTCGTAGCGCTCGACGTCGCCGTGGTGGACCTTCTCGCGCAGCATCCCGTAGTGCTCGAGGTAGTTGACGACCTCCAGCAGGGACAGGCCGATGAAGCCCTGCAGCAGGAGGTAGGGCAGCAGGCCGGGGCCGAGCCACAGCACGAGGGCGGCCCACAGCACGACGGTCATCGCCCACGCGTTGAGCAGGTCGTTGCCGAGGCGGAAGGGGTGCTGACCCCGTCGGGCGAGCCGCTTGGACTCCAGGCGCCAGGCGTTGCGCAGCGAGCCGATCACGGTGCGGGGCCAGAAGGCGTAGAAGCTCTCGCCCATCCGCGAGCTGGCCGGGTCCTCCGGCGTGGCCACGCGGACGTGGTGGCCGCGGTTGTGCTCGATGAAGAAGTGTCCGTAGCCGCTCTGGGCGAGGGCGACCTTGGAGAGCCACTTCTCGTGCTTCGGTCGCTTGTGCCCCAGCTCGTGGGCCGTGTTGATGGCGATGCCGCCGACGCAGCCGATGGAGATCGCGGCACCGACCTTTTCCATCGTGGTCAGCTCGAAGGGGGTCCCCAGGCCGCCGGGCAGGTGGGCCGCGCCCCAGTCGGCCAGCCCGACCGAACCGAGGAAGTCCGCCAGCGGGTTGCCGCGGGCGATGAGATACATCGCAGCCAGGAAGCCGAGGTACTGGACGGGGATGTAGGCGTAGACGATCCACCGGTAGTAGGGGTCGGCCTCGAGTGCCTTGACCGCCTCCGCGGGAGGATTGTTCGGGTCCAACCCCAGCACGAGGTCGGCGAGGGGGATCACCCCGAGGATGAGGATCGGCCCGAGCCAGAGCCAGGCCGCCCACCCGGTGACGGCAAAGCCGAGGAAGGCGACGAAGGCGAGCGAGGGGACGACCAGCCCGATGAGCCAGAGGTACCTCTTGCCGTCCCGCCAGGTGGATTCGGTGGTCGCGGCGATCGACGCCATGGCGAACTCCTCGTCGTTGAGTGATCGATGTCGGCGAGCGTAGTGACCCGCGAGTCACTTGACAACTGGTGACCGAATGTCAAGTGGCGCGGGTCGGGCGCTCCGGCGGCCGACCACCGGCTCGTGACCCGCGCGTACTGCACCACGCTCAGCATCGGGCGAGGGGCGGATCCCCGGGGAGCCGCAGCAGTGCTCGTCCGGGTTTCGCGAGCATGGTGTAGTTCCCGCGGCCCAGTCCGTCTGACAAATATGCCGCGCGGCGCGATCGGGCGGTCAGTGGTTCCGCGAAGCGCGCCCACGTGTGGGAAGATCCACGACGAATCCTCATCCGATCCCAGGGAGCGCGACCGTGACCGAACAGACCACCCCCGAGGGACGACGCAGGGTCCTCCTCAAGCTCTCCGGCGAGGTCTTCGGTGGCGGCAAGGTGGGCGTGGCGCCGGATGTCGTTCGGGGCGTGGCCGACCAGATCGCCGCGGCCGTGCGTCACGGCGTGCAGGTTGCCATCGTCATCGGCGGCGGCAACTTCTTCCGTGGTGCCCAGCTCCAGGAGCAGGGCATGGACCGCACCCGGGCGGACTACATGGGCATGCTCGGCACCGTGATGAACTGCCTCGCGCTGCAGGACTTCCTCGAGAAGGTCGGTATCGACACCCGCGTGCAGACCGCGATCACCATGGGGCAGGTCGCCGAGCCCTACATCCCCCGCAAGGCGATCCGGCACCTCGAGAAGGGCCGGGTCGTCATCTTCGGTGCCGGCGCGGGCATGCCCTTCTTCTCCACGGACACCGTGAGTGCCCAGCGCGCGCTGGAGATCAAGTGCGATCAGGTGCTGATGTCCAAGAACGGCGTGGACGGGGTCTACGACGCCGACCCGCGCAAGGACGACCGGGCCCGGTTGCTGCACCGGATCACCTACGAGCAGGCCCTCCAGGAGGACCTGAAGGTCGTGGACGCGGCCGCCTTCAGCCTGTGCCGGGAGAACGGCCTGCCGATGGTCGTCTTCGGCATGGAGGGCGAGGGCAATGTCACGCGAGCGCTGCGCGGCGAGCCCATCGGCACGCTCGTCACCTCCTGAGTGAGAGACTGCCCCCAGACCGACGCGGCAGACCGCCGCACCAGCTGTGACGGCCGCAGGAGGCCGCAGAAGGAGCCAGCGACATGATCGAGGAAGCCCTGCTCGAGGCCGAGGAGAAGATGGACAAGGCCGTCGAGGTCCTCAAGGAGAACTTCGCGGGCATCCGCACCGGTCGGGTCAACCCCGGCCTCTTCGCGAAGGTGATGGTCGACTACTACGGCGCTCCCACCCCGCTGCAGCAGCTGGCCTCCTTCCAGGCCCCGGAGGCCCGCACGCTGCTCATCACCCCCTACGACCAGTCCTCGATGACCGCGATCGAGTCGGCCCTGCGCGACTCCGACCTCGGGGCGAACCCGAGCAACGACGGCACCGTCATCCGGATCACGATGCCGGAGCTGACCGAGGAGCGCCGCAAGGAGTACGTCAAGCTGGCCAACTCCCAGGGTGAGGACGCCCGGATCTCCATCCGTCACGTGCGCCGCCACGCCAAGGACGTCATCGACAAGGCCGTCAAGGACGGGGACGTCGGGGAGGACGAGGGCTCCCGCGGGGAGAAGGAGCTCGAGGACCTGACCAAGAAGTACGTCGAGACCGTCGACGGGATGCAGAAGTCCAAGGAAACCGAGCTCACCGAGGTCTGATGTGAGCGACCCCGAGGCAGCGAGGCACGCCGCCCCGGCCGCCTCGGGCGGTTCGGGGCGGGCCGGCCGCAACCTCCCCGTGGCCATTGCTGTTGGCGTGCTCCTCGGGGCCGTCGCCGTGTCCTGCCTCCTGATCCACCCGGTCGCCTTCGCCGGGCTGGTCGCGGTCGCGCTCGTGCTGGCGGTCTGGGAGATGCGCGAGGCGCTGGCGAAGGGGGACCTGCACGTCCCCTTCGTGCCGGTCCTCGTCGGTGCCCTCGGCATGGTGCTCGCGGGGCGCCTCGAGGGGGCCCAGGGGCTGGTCCTGGCCACCACGCTGGCCGTCGTCGCGGTCGTGGTCTGGCGGGTGGCCGAAGGGGTCACCAGCGCCCTGCGGGACAGCGCCGCCGGTGCTCTCGTGCTGCTCTACCCGTGCTTCCTCGCCGGCTTCGCGGTCCTCATGGTCTCCGAACCGCAGGGGCGGTGGCGGATCTTCCTCTTCATCCTCGTCACGGTCTTCTCCGACATCGGCGGGTACGCCTTCGGCGTGCTCTTCGGCAAGCACCCGATGGCGCCGCGGCTCTCCCCGAAGAAGTCCTGGGAGGGCTTCGCCGGGTCGGTCCTGAGCTGCGCCGTGGTCGGGGCGATCGCCGTCCCCCTGGCCATCGACGGGCTCTGGTGGCAGGGCGCGCTGCTCGGCGCCGTGGTCGCCCCGGTGGCCACCATCGGCGACCTCATCGAGTCCAGCATCAAGCGCAACCTCGGGGTCAAGGACATGTCGAACCTCATCCCGGGGCACGGCGGCCTCATGGACCGGCTCGACTCGCTCGTGCTGACCGCCCCGCTCGCCTGGTGGGTGCTGCGGCTCATCGCGCCGTACTGACTGTCCGGTGCGGATACCCTGCTCTGGTGAGCTCCTACGAGGCCTTCGCGGACTCCTTCGCCGCCCATGCGGAGGACAGCGCGCACAACGCCCATTACGACCGCCCTGCCGTCCTCGAGCTCGTCGGCGATGTCGCGGGACGTCGGGTGCTCGACATCGGCTGCGGCTCCGGTCTGTACACGGAGGAGCTGGTGCGGCGCGGGGCAGACGTCGTCGCGTTTGACGCCAGCGCCAGGCTCGTGCACCACGCCAGACGGCGTGTGGCGGGTGTGGCGGACGTTCGGGTCCACGACCTGCGGGACCCGTTCGAGTGGCTGGCGGACGAGTCCTTCGACGACGCGGTCATGCCGCTCGTGCTCCACCACCTCGAGGATCCGGTACCGGCCTTGCGCGAGGTGCACCGGGTCCTTGGCCCGGGTGGGCGACTCGTGATCTCGACGGTGCACCCGATGCTCGACTGGCTTCAGCAAGGGGGGAGCTACTTCACCGACGAGACGATCGACGAGGTGTGGAACGACGGCTGGGCGGTGCGTTTCCGAAGGGCGCCGTTGACGGCATGGTGTGCGGAGTTCTACGAGGTGGGGTTCGTCATCGAGCGCCTGGTCGAGCCGTTGCCGGCGGACTCGATGAAGGAGCGATACCCCGAGGTCTACGACAGGCTGTCCCGGCAGCCGTTCTTCATCAATTTCGTGCTCCGGAAGGCGCCGGCACAGGGCCCGTTCCGATCCTGAGACAATGGCCCCGATGACCGACCTGCCCGAACCCTCGACCACTCGACCGGCTCCCGGCCAGCTGACGATGACCGCGCCCCGGCGCGGCAAGCCGCCACGCCACCTGGCCGACCTCGACCTGCCCGGGAGGGTCGAGTGGGCCAAGGAGCTCGGGGTGCCGGGCTTCCGTGCCAAGCAGCTCTCGAGGCACTGGTTCACCCACCACACCGACGACCCGGGGCAGATGTCGGACCTGCCCGCGGCCGCTCGCGAGGAGCTGGCCGCCGCGATGCTGCCGCAGCTGCTCACGCCGGTGCGCACGATCTCGGCCGACCGGGGCGCGACCCTGAAGTCCGTCTGGCGGCTGCACGACGGCGCACTCGTGGAGTCGGTGGTCATGCGCTACCCGCGGCGGGCGACGGTGTGCATCTCCAGCCAGGCCGGCTGCGGCATGAACTGCCCCTTCTGTGCCACCGGCCAGGGCGGCCTGACCCGCAACATGTCCACCGCCGAGATCGTCGGCCAGGTGGTGGCCGCCAACCGGCTGCTCGCCGGCGCCGACGAGCTCGTGCTCGACGAAGGGGGCACCGTCGCCCTCGGCGAGGAGGCCGACGAGGGGGATGAGCCCCCAGCGCCCGGCGGGCGGCGGGTGACCAACGTCGTCTTCATGGGCATGGGGGAGGCGCTCGCCAACTATCGTGCTGCCATCGGAGCCATCCGGCGGATGGTCGACCCCTCGCCCGAGGGGCTCGGGATGAGTGCGCGTGGCATCACGATGTCCTCCGTCGGCCTGGTCACCGGCATCGACCGGCTGACGAAGGAGGGCATCCCCGTCACGCTGGCCCTCTCGCTGCACGCCCCCGACGACGAGCTGCGCGACGAGCTGGTGCCGATCAACACCCGCTTCAAGGTCGATGAGGCCATCGACGCGGCGTACCGGTACTTCGAGGCGACGGGCCGCCGGGTGAGCATCGAGTACGCCATGATCAAGGACATGAACGACCAGGCTTGGCGCGCAGACCTGCTCGCGGAGAAGCTGCTCGCCCGGGGCAAGGGGTGGGTGCACATCAACCCGATCCCGCTGAACCCGACACCGGGCTCGAAGTGGACCGCCTCCCGCCCGGGGGTGGAGCAGCAGTTCGTCGAGCGGCTGCGGGCCCACGGCATCCCGACGACGGTCCGGGACACCCGCGGCAGCGACATCGACGGCGCGTGCGGCCAGCTCGCGGCGGCCACGGCGTGAGCGCGGCGACTCCGAGCAACCCCGGCCGCGAGGTGGTCCTCACCCTGTCGGGGCCGGACCGGCCCGGCATCGTGCACGCGGTGAGCGGGGCCATGCTCGACCTCGGGCTGAACATCCTGGACAGCCAGCAGTTCGGGGACCCCAGGACGGGGGAGTTCCACCTGCGGATGCACCTGCAGGGGGAGGGCGAGCTGGACCGGGCGCTCCTCGAGCGCGGTCGCGGCGCGCTGGCCCGCGACCTCGGAGCGGACGTGGCCATGCACGACCCGCACGTGCCGCACCGGCTGCTCGTCATGGTCTCCCGGCAGGGGCACGTGCTCAACGACCTGCTCTTCCGCGTGCGTACCGGCCAGCTCAACGTCGAGGTGCCCGCCGTGGTGTCCAACCACGAGGACTTCCGCGCCGAGGTGGAGTGGCACGGCATCCCCTTCCACCACGTGCCCGTCACGAAGGAGACCAAGCCGCAGGCCGAGGTGAGGCTGCGGGAGATCATCACCGAGGAGCGCATCGAGACGGTCGCCCTCGCGCGCTACATGCAGGTGCTCTCCGAGGACCTGTGCGCCGACCTGCCCGGGCGGGTCATCAACATCCACCACTCGCTGCTGCCCTCCTTCAAGGGGGCGCGGCCCTACCACCAGGCGCACGACCGCGGCGTGAAGGTCATCGGAGCGACGGCGCACTACGTGACCGCCGACCTGGACGAGGGGCCGATCATCGAGCAGGACTTCCGGCGCGTCGACCACCGGATGAGCCCCGAGCAGCTGGCCCGCACCGGCCAGGAGCTGGAGGCGATGGCCTTCGCCCGGGCGCTGCGCTGGCACGTCGAGCGTCGGGTCGTCCTGCGCGGTCGGCGCACGATCGTCTTCAGCTGAGTCACCGGCCCTCCTGCTCCCAGTCGGTGGTCGCGGACCAGGTGTCCAGGTAGGACTCCGGGCCGCGGAGCAGGTCCTGCACGACCTGCTCGCCGTCCGCCCCGCCGATGGTGCGCATGTCCTGGACCCAGTCCGGGATCATCCCGTAGTGGGCGACGCCGTCGCGGTTGTAGTCCCAGATGCGCTTCCCGGTCACCTGCCGCTGGACGCTGCCCTTGCCGGTGACCGTCGGGAAGGGGTACTCCAGCGGGTTGCTCGCTGCGTCCTCCCGCGGCGGCGGCGTCCCGCCGAAGCCGTTCATGTCCATGCCGAAGCCGTAACCGACGTCGTACTTCTCGCGCAGCTCGTGCTGCGCGGCCCCCTCCTCGACGAAGCTGCGCGCATCGTTGCCGTACTGGGCTGCGAAGCCGCCCAGCCGGTAGACCCGATCGGTCAGGGAGGGGTCCATCCACGAGTGGCTGGAGGTGACACCGGGGTAGTCCTCGGCCTCGAGGATCTCGAGCGTGCGGTCGGCCGCCTTGACGCTCTGGTGGTCGATCTCGACCATGAGGCCGCGGTCGATCATCCCCTGCAGTGCGTACTCGCCCAGTCGGGTCAGGCCGCGCTTGTTGCAGTGCGGTCCCTTCGGGTACACCGGGAGCGCCTGCACCGGCACGAGCCGGGCGAGCTCCGGCGGTAGCACCCCGCCCTCGACGGTGTTGTCGTGGAGGGGACCGCGGCACTGCTCGACCTGCCAGAACTGACCGGTGTCGAGGAAGTTGCCGGCGTTGACCACCATGCCCTGCGTGCCGGGGTCGAAGCGCACCCCGCACAGCGCGTTGTCGAACTTGTGGCAGAGGAACATCGAGCGGATGCCCATCTCCTCGATCTCGTCCAAGCCGGCGTCGATGTCGGCCTTCGTACACTTGGGGAGGCCGAGGGCGGTGCCGCAGCCGAAGGGGTGGGAGACCTCCATCCCGAGGATGACGGCCATCTTGCCCTGCTCGATGTATTCCCGCGCCTCCTGCGGAGTGCGGGCGATGCGGAACCATCCCTTGCCGGGTCCCCCGTGACGCTCGTCGATGAAGGCCTCGAGCCGCTCGGTCTGCTTCACCTGGCGGCGAACGGTGTCCATGTCGTTGCAGGAGTGCCGGTTCAGCTGCAGGGGCAGCGAGCAGAGCACGTTGTTGTTGACCGCGTCGGCGACCATGATCCGCTGGCCGCCGCGCCAGGCGCGCTCGACCCAGCGGTAGTACATCTGCTGGTGGGTCAGCGAGGACCAGGCGGGCGCGTCCTGGAAGGTGGGCCACAGCTGCGTGGAGTGCGGGGCGAAGGGGCCCTTGCCCTCGAGGTTGGTCACGTTCTCCAGCAGGGCGGTGCGGCCGTCGTGACCGTGGCTGGCGCAGTCGGTCAGCGCTGCTGCGGCACCCGCCTCGTCGAAGGCCTCCCCGCAGACGATCTCCCCGCCGAAGCCCTCGTGGGACATCAGGTGGGTGTGGGCGTCGATGAGTCCTCGCACCTCACCGTCCGGGGTCGTGCCGGTCAGGGGCGCCCCCGTGACGTTGACCTCCGAGTCCGTGGCGAGCGGGTCGCTCTGCTCGTACCACGGCGGGGACGTGGCGGCGGATCCGGGCGCGGCGGCCACGAGGAAGGCGACCAGGGGGAGGGTGAGGAGGGCGAGGCGACGCCTGACGTGGCGTGATGAACGTGGCACTGATGGCTCCTGGTGGGTGTGGCGAAGGAGACATCCGTGATGTTACTAGTGAGTAGGATTTTGTGCAGGACGAGCGGTGACCGGCCTCAGCGACGACGGAGCACGATATCGGCGGCCTCCTCCGGGGTCGTCTCGCTCCAGTGCCTTCGGCCGACGAGCACCGCGGTGGGAGCGGCTCCGTCTCCTCGGCGTAGTACAACGGCGTGGCCGCCTGGAAGATCTCCTGCACCGTGCCCGCTGCCCCCGGCAGCACGATGATGCCCCCGGCGCTCGAGGCGAGCAGGATGTCCTCGCGCAGGGCGTTGGAGAAGTACTTGGCGATGCCGTCGCAGAAGACGTTCGGCGGCTCGTGGCCGTAGAACCACGTCGGGATGCCGACGCTGCGCACCTCGTCATCGTGGGTGTCGAGTCGCTCCCGCGCCTGCAGGGCGACCGTGGCCCACTCCTCGGTGGAGGGGGCGAAGTCGGGGACGGTCGAGAGCGTGGCCAGTGCCCGTTCCAGCGCCTCCTCGGAGCGGGCGAACGCGCCGAGGTTGGCCGCCTCCATCGCGCCGGGGCCGCCGCCGGTGAGCACGACCCGGCCCGCGGCCGCCAGCCTGGCCCCGAGCTCGGCGGCATCGGCGAAGCCGCTCGAGTCCCGGGCCAGGGCGTGCCCGCCCATGATCCCGACGACGTCGCGCTCGTGCAGCAGCTCGACGAGGGCGTCCTGCACGGCGTCGTCGTGCATGGCCCGCAGCAGCGTGGCCCACGCGTCGTGCCGGGTCCGCGCCGACCGGCTCCACGCGTAGGCGCGGGCGTCGGTCATGGCGGCGTAACCGGAGTCCGCCAGCTCGTCGTAGAGCTCGAAGGGGGTGTACAGCCGCGCCCTGAAGGGGTCCACCGGGCACTCCGGGTCCTCCGGCAGGATCACCGCGCCGCCGGCGACGAGGGTGCGGGCGAGGTCCTCGGGGACCTTGCCGCCGAGCACGACGAGCCCCTGCACGTCGGCGCGGGAGAGGGGCTCCGCGTGCGGGGTGAGGTCGAGGTCCTGCAGTCGCCAGCCGCCGAGTGGGGTGTCCGCCTCGGTGAGGGCGCGCAGCGTCTCGGCGTCGTGCACCTCCCTGTGGGCGGGGTGGCGCCCCCGGGGGTGCGCGGGGTCGTGCACGGGGTGGCGGCGCATCTCCCTCGTCATCCCGCCAACCTAGTCAGCCGGCCACGACCGTGTGCGGACCGTCGGGGAACGGTATGGATTCCTTCCGGATTCGAGGCTTGACGGAGCCTCGGGCGATCTTCGTCGCTCCGCCTGATCGACGACAAGAATCGCGCCAAATACGCTGTGGCGCACCAGTGTTTACCGTCCGTTGACGCATTCGGGGGACCCGCGTCTTCCGTGGACACCCCCGTGGCGCGCTCGTAGTGTCCGGCAGCAGTCGCCCCGAAATCCGGGTCGGCCGGACGAAAGGAACCCATGAAGTACTCGACGAAGAGCGCCAGCGCAGTTGTCTCCTCGGCGGCACTCCTCCTGGCTGTCACCCCCTTCGCCCACGCGGCGGCAGGTCCCGATCTCGCCCCCCTGACGACCCACGGCGACGCCGCGGTCTCGATGCAGGGCGAGCAGACCTACGTCGTGACGCTCGACGAGGGCGAGTCGGCCAAGCAGGTGGCCGGCGACCTCGGCGTGAAGCCGACCCACACGTACGAGCACGTGCTCGATGGCTTCTCGGCGAAGCTCACCCCCGAGCAGCTGCACGACGTGCGAGCCGACGCCAGCGTCTCGGCCGTCTCGGAGAACATGACGATCTCCGTCGAGAAGCCCTCGGGCGACGCGGCCGCCGAGACTCCCTGGGGCCTGGACCGGATCGATGACCCGCAGCTGCCCCTCGACGGCAGCTACGAGCCCGCGGACACCGGCGCCGGGGTCACGGCATACATCCTCGACACGGGCATCGACCCGACCCACCCGGACTTCAGCGGGCGGGCCTCGGTCGGCTTCGACGCGACCGGTGGCGACGGCCTGGACCGGCAGGGCCACGGCACCCACGTCGCCGGCACCATCGGCAGCGACACCTACGGCGTGGCCAAGGGTGTCAACCTCGTCGGGGTCAAGGTGCTCGGCGACAACGGCAGCGGCAGCACGGCCGGGATCATCGAGGGCATGGACTGGATCGCGTCCGACGCCAGCGGCCCGTCCGTGGCCAACATGTCCCTGGGCGGCGGCAAGGACCCGGCGCTCAACGAGGCAGCGACCGGTCTGGTCGACAGCGGCGTCTTCACCGCGGTCGCCGCGGGCAACGAGTCCCAGGACGCCGCCAACGTCTCCCCGGCGAGCGCCGAGGGTGTCTACACGACCGCGGCCTCGACCGACCAGGACGGCAACGCGAGCTTCTCCAACTTCGGCTCGCTCGTCGAGGGCTACGCACCCGGGCAGGACGTCGAGTCCACCGTCCCCGGTGGCGGGACCGACGTCTACAGCGGGACCTCGATGGCCAGCCCGCACGTCGCCGGCGCGGCCGCGCTCTACCTCGACGCACACTCGGGTGCGACGCCCGACGCGATCAGCACGGGGCTGCAGGACGCGTCGGTCGACGTCATCTCGGACGCCCCGGTCGGTACCCCGACCGGGCTGCTGCAGGTGGACGCCGGCTGAGTCCCTTGATCCGCGGTTCCTGAGGAGGCCGTCCGCGGCCGTCTCGAAGGGACGGGCCCGCTCCCTTCGTCCGAAGGGGGCGGGCCCGGCCACGTGCGGTGTGGTGACCTCAGATGTGCTTGCTCGCCTCCGACAGGACCGACCGCAGCCGCTGCTCGATGTCGTCGAACTCGGCCTGGCCGATCGTCAGCGGCGGCGCGAGCTGGATGACGGGGTCGCCGCGGTCGTCGGCGCGGCAGTACAGGCCGGCCTCGAAGAGGCCCTTGTCGATGTGGCCGCGCAGCAGCGTCTCGGCCTCCTCGTCGGAGAAGGTCTCCCGGGTGGTCTTGTCCTTGACCAGCTCGATCCCGTAGAAGAACCCCTCGCCGCGCACATCACCGACGATCGGCAGGTCGAGCAGCTTCTCCAGGGTCTTGCGGAAGGCGGGGGCGTTCTCGTGGACGTGGTCGTTCAGGCCCTCGCGCTCGAAGATGTCCAGGTTGGCCAGGGCGACGGCCGAGCTGACCGGGTGGCCGCCGAAGGTGTACCCGTGCAGGAAGGAGTTCGTCCCCTTCTTGTACGGCTCGAAGAGCCGGTCGCTGGCGATCATCGCGCCGATGGGGGAGTAGCCGGAGGTCATCCCCTTCGCGCAGGTGATGATGTCGGGGGTGAAGCCGAAGTCGATCGAGGCGAACATCGAACCGATCCGGCCGAAGGCGCAGATGACCTCGTCGGCGACGAGCAGCACGTCGTACTCGTCGCAGATCTCGCGGACCCGCTCGAAGTACCCGGGGGGCGGCGGGAAGCAGCCGCCGGCATTCTGCACCGGCTCGAGGAAGACCGCGGCGACGGTGTCGGGGCCCTCGAACTCGATGGCCTCGGCGATGCGGTCGGCGGCCCAGCGACCGAAGGCCTTCGGGTCCTCGCGCAGGTCCTCGGCGGCCCGGTAGATGTTGGTGTTCGGGACCTTGTGGGCACCGGGCACGAGCGGCTCGAAGTCGGCCTTCAGCGGGGGCAGGCCGGTGATCGACAGGGCGCCCTGGGGAGTGCCGTGGTAGGCGACGGCGCGGGAGATGACCTTGTGCTTGTGCGGCTTGCCGGTCAGCTTGAAGTACTGCTTGGCCAGCTTCCACGCGGACTCCACGGCCTCGCCGCCGCCGGTGGTGAAGAAGACCCGGTTCAGGTCACCGGGAGCGCCGGCGGCCAGCCGCTCGGCCAGCTCGATGGCGCTCGGGTGGGCGTAGGACCAGATCGGGAAGAAGGCGAGCTGCTCGGCCTGCTTCCGGGCGGCCTCGGCCAGCTCGGTGCGGCCGTGGCCGACCTGGACGACGAAGAGCCCGGCCAGGCCGTCGATGTACTCCTTGCCGGTGTCGTCCCAGATCCTGTGGCCCTCACCGCGGACGATGGTCGGGATGCGGGCACCCTTCTCGTAGGCGCCGTGGCGGGTGAAGTGCATCCACAGGTGGTCACGGGCGGCATCCTGCATCGGGGTGCCGAGGCTGGTCGTGGACTGGTCGTTCATCTGGTCCCCCAGTTGTAGTGCTGCTTGTTGAGTTTCAGGTAGACGAAGGTCTCCGTCGTGCGCACCCCGGGGAGGGTGCGGATCCGGTCGCTGAGGAGGGTCAGCAGGTCGTCGTCGTCCTCGCAGACGACCTCGGCGAGCAGGTCGAAGCTGCCGGCCGTGGTCACCACGTAGGCGACCTCGTCCATGGCGGCGAGTGCGTCACCGACGGGGGCGATGTCGCCCTCGACGGTCAGGCCGATCATCGCCTGGCGCCGGAACCCCACCTGGAGGGGATCGGTGACGGCCACGATCTGCACGACCTCGGCGTCGAGCATGCGCTGGACCCGCTGCCGGACGGCTGCCTCGGACAGGCCGATCGAGCGGCCGATCGTCGCGTACGAGCGGCGACCGTCCTCCTGCAGCTGTTCGATGATCTGCTTGCTCACGTCATCGATCCTCGGCGACGAACCCACGCCTCCCATCATGTCGCTGATTCAGTGGCTTTGCAAACGGTCGACGACGGAATCCGTTCCTGATGCAAGACGAAACCGCTTATTCCGTCCAGATCAATCGGTGCGGGGACTGTTCTGCGGAGGGCGCGACGACTAGAGTGGCGCTCACAGTCAGACAGTGCCGTCGACCCATGTCAGGAGAACCTCCGTTGACCGCCAACCCAGCTGCCCCGCGCCCGCTCCGGAACTTCATCGGAGGTGACTATCTCGAGTCCGCCGCCGACGAGCGCATGGACATCGTCGACCCCTCCAGCGGATCGGTCGTCGCCAGCGCCCCGGTGAGCGGCCAGGCGGACGTCGACCGCGCCTACGCCGCCGCGGACAAGGCCTTCGGCACGTGGGGGGCGACCACCCCCGGCGAACGGCAGACGGCCCTGCTGAAGTTCGCCGACGCCCTCGAGGCGCGCTCCGAGGAGCTCATCCGGCTCGAGTCGGAGAACACCGGCAAGCCCCGCGCCCTCACCGCCAGCGAAGAGATCCCGATGATGCTGGACCAGCTGCGCTTCTTCGCCGGCGCCGCGCGCGTCCTCGAGGGCAAGTCGGCCGGGGAGTACATGCGGGGTTTCGAGAGCTGGGTGCGCCGGGAACCCCTCGGCGTCGTCGGCCAGGTGACCCCGTGGAACTACCCGATGATGATGGCCACGTGGAAGGTCGCCCCCGCGCTCGCCGCCGGCGACACAATCGTGCTCAAGCCCAGTGACACCACCCCCGAGACCACCCTGCTCATGGCGGAGATCGCCTCGGAGTTCCTCCCCGAGGGCACCTTCAACGTCGTCGTCGGCGATCGCGACACCGGCCGCCGGGTCGTCGAGCACGACAGCCCGGCGATGGTCGCGATCACCGGGTCGGTCCGCGCCGGGGTGGAGGTCGCCACGTCCGCCGCGAAGAACCTCAAGCGGGCCCACCTCGAGCTGGGCGGCAAGGCCCCGGTGGTCGTCTTCGACGACGCCGACATCGAGGCAGCCGTCGCCGGGATCGGTGAGGCCGGGTACTTCAACGCCGGTCAGGACTGCACCGCCGCCACCCGGGTGCTCGCCGGCCCGGGCATCCACGACGACTTCGTCGCGGCGCTGTCCGAGTACGCGAGGAACGAGGCGAAGGTGGGGCTGCCGGGTGACGAGGACGCGCTCCTGGGCCCGGTGAACAACCGCGACCAGCTGGCGAAGGTCAGCGGCTTCCTCGAGCGCCTGCCGGACCACGCGGACCTCGCCGCGGGCGGCACCCGCGTCACGGAACTCGGCGAGGGCTTCTACCTCTCACCGGCGGTCGTCTCCGGCCTGCGCCAGGACGACGAGGCGATCCAGAACGAGATCTTCGGTCCGGTCATCACGGTGCAGAAGTTCTCCGACGAGGACCAGGCCGCGGCCTGGGCCAACGGCGTCCAGTACGGCCTCGCCTCCAGCGTCTGGACCAAGGACTTCGGTCGGGCGATGCGGATGAGTCGGCGGCTGGACTTCGGGTGCGTGTGGATCAACTGCCACATCCCGCTCGTCGCCGAGATGCCGCACGGGGGCTTCAAGCACTCCGGACACGGCAAGGACCTGTCGATGTACGGATTCGAGGAGTACACCCGCGTCAAGCACGTGATGGCCAGCCTCGACTGAGCCGGGTTCAGCTCGCGATCCGGTCGCGATCGCCCTCGTCGCGGGGGTCGATCCTGCCGGGTCGCGGGGCGCTCGGGGCGACCCACGTGTGCGGCTCCCCGATCCGGATCGAGGGCCGGGGCGGTCGCCGCGGCGGCGCCGGACGTCCCGGGGCCGCCCCCTTCGCCGGTCGTGCCGGTGAGGAGCTGGTGCGCACGACCGCCGCGGGAGCCTCCCCGGCCGGTCGCGGGACCCGCGCGGCCTGGGCAGGTGGCAGGTGGAGGATCGACGGGACGATCTTGTCCAGCCGGATCCCGTAGTAGGTGCGCCTGGTCGCGATCGCACGGTCGCCGTCGACGATGAGGCGCAGCACGAGTGCCCCGGCGATCACGCCGGCGAGCAGGTCGCTCGGCCAGTGGAAGCCCAGGTAGAAGGAGACGACGAGGGCGTTGGCGGTGACGAGCGCGACGATCCAGTTCAGCCGGCGGTGGATGCGCCAGTCCGGCTCGGCATAGGTGCGCAACAGGTAGGCCGCCGCGCCGTAGATCAGGATGGCCTCCGCGGCGTGCCCGGAGGGGTAGGAGATGCCGTGCGCGCCGTGCTCGATCATGCCTCCGGCCCAGAAGTGGCCGTTGCCGGCGGTTGGGTAGCTGCGGGCGAGCACGAACTTCAGCGTCCCGATGCCGCCGTAGAAGCCGACCTCGGCGGCCACGACGATGGCCAGCGGGTGCCAGGTGCGGTGCTTGCGCGCCAGCCACAGCGCTACCGCGAGCAGGATCGGCAGGCAGACCGCCTGGCCGGCGAGGGCGTTGGGGGCCGCGTCCAGGAAGTCTGCCCAGTTCGGGGTGTAGCGCTTGGCCCAGTAGCCCTGCAACGCCTTGTCGACCGGCACGAGGGGCCCGGCGACGAGCAGCGTGAGCACGATGAAGGTGCCGGCGAGTGCGGGCGCACTGGTCAGCGGCGATCGCGTGATGCTCTTCGGGGTGCTCACTACCCCCCTAGGCTACCGCGTGCGCCTGACAGCGTGCTGTGCATGTGGCGGGACGCACGAAATGTTCACCGGCTGGTCATCTCCGTGCGGACGGCCTCGGCGAAGGCGTCGACGTCGGCCTCGGTCGTGTCCCAGGCGCACATCCACCGGACCTGGCCGGTCGTCTCGTCCCAGAAGTAGAAGCGGAAGCGCTCCATGAGCCGCTCGCTCGCGACGCGGGGGAGGATGGGGAAGACCGCATTGGCCTCGACCCGGGTCACCAGCCGCACCCCCTCGATGCCGGCCACGGCGTCGGAGAGCCGGCGGGCCATCGCATTGGCGTGCAGGGCGTTGCGCCGCCACAGGTCCCCCTCGAAGAGGGCGATGAGCTGGGCGGAGATGAAGCGCATCTTGCTCGCCAGCTGCATCGACTGCATGCGCAGCCAGACGAGGCCCGCGACCCGCTCGGGGGAGAGGACGACGACCGCCTCGGCGAGCATAGCGCCGATCTTCGTGCCGCCGAGGGAGAGGATGTCGACCCCGACGTCGGTGGTCAGCTCGCGCAGCCCGACGCCCAGGGCGGCAGCGGCGTTGGACAGGCGGGAGCCGTCCAGGTGCAGCACCCAGCCACGCTCGTGGACCGCATCGGCGACCGCACGGATCTCGGCCGGGGTGTAGACCGTGCCGACCTCGGTGGAGTTGGTGATCGAGACGATCCCGATCTGGGCGAAGTGCTCGTCGCCGGTCCGGTCGGGGTAGGCGGCGATGAGCTCGGGTGTGAGCTTGCCGTCCGGGGTGTCGATGACGTTGACCCGCAGCCCGCCGATCCGCTCCGGAGCGCCGGCCTCGTCGGCGTGGATGTGGGCGGTCGAGGTGGCCAGCACCGACGCCCAGCGGGGCGTGGCCGCCTGCAGGGCGAGGACATTGGCCCCGGTGCCGTTGAAGACCGGGTAGACCTCCACCGCCGCGCCGAAGACCTCACCGAGCACCTCGTTCAGGCGGGCGGTGTACACGTCCTCGCCGTAGGCGACCTGGTGCCCGCCGTTGGCGGCGACGATCGCCGCGAGCACCTCGGGGTGGATCCCGGCGTAGTTGTCGCTGGCGAAACCCCGCTCGGCGGGGTCGTGGATCGGAGCGAAGGGGGTGGGCTCGGTCGTGGTCGTGTCGGTCACGCCGACATCCTGCCTTCCTGCTCGAGGGAGCGGGAGTCCGCCCCGGACTCCTCGGCCCGCGGGTCGTGGGTGCCGGTGAGGCCCCGGGTGGAGTCGATGACGGGGGCGAGCTTCTTGCGCAGCGCCTCGAAGAAGACGTTGAGCGGGAACTCGTCGGGCAGCACGGCGTCGTTCAGGCCCTTGCGGGGACCGTCGAGGGGGAGGCCGGCGGCCCCCTTCGCCCAGGCGGACGCCGGGTGCGGCGCGACGTACCGGCTGATGAACTCGTGGGCGGCCATCCAGTGGCCCACCTTCGAGCGGTCGATGCCGTCGCGGTAGAGCCGCTCCACCTCGTCGGAGAGGGCGACCACGGTCTGCGGCACCCGGCTCCAGTCGAAGGTCAGGCGGTTGTCGGTCCAGCGCAGCGCGTCGTGCTGGTGCAGCCACGCGAAGAGCAGCTGGCCGCCGAGGCCGTCGTAGTTGCGGTGGCGCTCGCCGGTGACGGGGAAGCGGAAGCCCCGGTCGAAGATGATCGCCAGCTGCACCGCGCGGGCGTAGGGGTGGCCCTCCTCGGCGAGCCGCACGCACTGCCGGAAGGTGTTCAGGTCGCAGCGCAGCTCCTCCAGCGCGTACATCCAGTACGGCATCCGCTGCTTGATCATGAAGGGGTCGAAGGGCAGGTCCCCGTGGCTGTGGGTGCGGTCGTGCACGAGGTCCCACATGGCGAAGGCGGACTGCGCCAGCTCCTGGGAGGCCACGAGCCGCTCGCCCTCCGGCGGCAGCTCGAGGTCGAGGATCTCCGCGGCCGCGGCGGTGACCCGGCGGAAGCGGGCGGCCTCGCGGTCGGAGAAGATTGCCCCCCAGTGGAAGGTCGGCACCTCGCGCACCGCCACCGTCTCGGGGAAGAGCACCGCGGAGTTGGTGTCGTAGCCGGGGGTGTGGTCGAGGAACTGCACCGAGAGGAACATCGGGTTCTCGAAGTCGGCCTCGACACCCGCGAGCCAGTCCGGCCAGAAGGTGGAGAGGAGCACGGCCTCGAAGACACGGTCCGGGTTGCCGTTCTGGGTGTACATCGGGAAGAGGACGAGGTGCTCGGCGCCGTCGACGCGGTGGCGGTCGGGCCGGAAGGCCTGCAGACTCATCAGGAAGTCGGGCACGCCGAAGCCGCCGTCGACCCAGCGCTGCAGGTCGACCGGCAGCGCGGCGAGGTAGTCCGCGTCGTGCGGGAAGCGCGGGGCGAGCTCGCCGACCCGCGCGATCATCTCGGCCACGAGTGCCGCGGCCCGCTCCCGGTCCGCCTCGGGGCGAAGGGAGCCGTCCGTCGCCTGGAGCAGGCGCAGCTCCTCCACGGCGGCCTTGAGCGCGTGCCACTCCTCGGGGACCGCCCTTCGAGGCTCAGCGCCGGGGGCGCTTCGCACCTCAGGGACCGCCCCCGAACCGGTTGCTGAGGTGCGAAGGCCGCCTCCGGCCGGAGCCTCGAAGCGCCGGGACCCGTTCCCTGCCCACGTGATCAGGTTGACCCAGAACTCCTCGTGGTCCAGCTCGCCGATGGAGTCATCGCCCACGAGGTCGGAGTCGGCGAGCACGACGACGCGTCCCTGCCCGTGCTCGAGGGTGACGGCCAACGGCTGGCCGGCGGGGTGGGCGGTGCCGCTGGTGCGGGCGAGGACGCGGGCTGTCGGTGCACCGGAGGTGTCGATCGTGCCGGCGCGGTAGAAGCAGAGCTCCTCGATCCCGGCCATGACGCCCTGGCCGGGGCCGGCGTCGGTCTCGGCGAGGACCCAGGTGGCGTTGGCGTGGTGGCGGTGCCCGCCGTCGCGGGACTCGTGGACGAGGGTGGAGACGAGGTGCAGACCGAAGCGCGCGAGCACCTCGCCGATGTTGTTGCCGTGCGAGTCCTGGTCGCACTCCCCGAGGACGACGAGCCCGCCGCCGGCGACCACGTGCTCGGTCACGGCATCGATCTCGGCGGGGCTCAGGACCGGGGGCAGGTCGCCGGCCACCCGCTCGCTCGCCGCCGCGGCGAGGTGGGGGAGGACGAGGACGTCGACACCCGCGAGCGCCTCCGGGGTCAGCTCACCGCTCTCGTGGGCGCGCACGTCGCTGCCCCGCTCGCGCAGCACGGCGACCGAGCGCGCGAGGCTGGCATCGGCCGGGTTGGCGGGGTTCATCCGCTCGGCGACCGCGGGGTCGATGGACCAGGCGCTGCTGTGCGCCTGGTCGAGCAGGACATGGGTGAACGGGGACACGGGGACCACCCTCCAGGACGAGATGCGGGATTTCCGGCACCTTCAGGATCTCAGAACAGGATGATCTTCGCCAGTTTCCGCCTGGCCATGCAGGATTTGTGACGTCAGCAGCTCGGAACGTCGGGGTATTCCGGAGAACCGGGCAGGCCGAGGGTGCCGAACTCCCACTCCTCCAGGGTGTCGTTCCACGAGGCCCAGCCGGCCATGTGCACCGGTTCACCGCCCGCCTCGCCCTGCAGCAGGTAGCAGGGACCGTGCACGCCGTCCTCGGTCCACCGGGCGCCCTCGAAGTCCCAGTCCGCGCCCTCGAAGATCCGCAGGCTCTTGTCCACGATGCTCTGGTCCTCGGGCGTCGGCGCGTAGAGGACGTCCGCGACCGCGGCGCGGTCGCCGGAGCCCATCGCCTCGGCGAAGGAGCGCAGCGCCTCGTTGGCCTTGCGGTCCTCGCCCTCGACCTGCGGCTTCGGCTTCTTCAGCGAGTACTTCTTCACCACCGACGGCGGTCCCGGCTCGGAGGCCTCGGCGGAGGACGGCGAGGAATTGCCGCCCCCGTCGGCCGACTCCGAGGAGCCCCCGCCGGAGCAGGCCGTGAGGGCCAGGGCGAGGCCGGCCACTCCTGAACCGAGGCGAAGGGCCCATCGTCGGTCGCGCATGTACTGTCTCCGCCTTCTGCTCGTCTCGGCCGGGTCACCGCAAACGGTACGTGCCACGGGGGAGGGTCGAAACTCGAGCGGCGGTGGCACGCGCCGAGGGTGACCGTCGTCACCGTCACCCTCTACCGTGTGCTCCATGCCAGCCGTGACGCAGAAGTCCGCACTCGAATTCGCCCCCACGGGCCTCTATGTCGACGGGCGGTGGCGCCCGGCGACGGGCGGGGCCACCTTCGCCGTCCACGACCCCGCCACCGGGCGCACCCTCACCGAGGTCGCCGATGCCTCCGTCGAGGACGGCAGGGCCGCCCTGGACGCGGCGGTCGCGGCCCAGGCGGACTGGGCCGCGACGGATCCGCGCGAGCGCTCGGAGATCCTGCGCCGGGCCTTCGAGCTGCTCACCGGGCGGGCCGAGACCTTCGCGATGTTGATGACCCTCGAGATGGGCAAGTCGCTGGCCGAGTCCCGTGGCGAGGTCACCTACGGGGCGGAGTTCTTCCGGTGGTTCGCCGAGGAGGCGGTGCGCATCCACGGCCGCTACGCCGTGGCCCCGAGCGGTGGCACCCGGCTGGTGACCATGCGCCAGCCGGTCGGCCCGGTCATGGCGATCACGCCGTGGAACTTCCCGCTCGCGATGGGCACCCGCAAGGTCGGCCCGGCGCTCGCGGCCGGGTGCACGGTGGTGCTCAAGCCCGCCGGCGAGACCCCGCTGACCACCCTCGCCCTGGCCCGCGTGCTCGAGGAGGCCGGACTGCCCGCCGGCGTGCTCAACGTCATCACGACGAGCCGGACCGCCGAGGTCAGCGAGCCGATCATCCGCGACCCGCGGCTGCGCAAGCTGACCTTCACCGGCTCCACCGGCGTCGGCCGCACCCTCGTCGGGCAGTCCGCGGACCAGCTGCTGCGGGTCTCCATGGAGCTCGGCGGCAATGCCCCCTTCCTCGTCTTCGAGGACGCCGACCTGGAGCGGGCGGTCGACGGCGCGATGCTGGCGAAGATGCGCAACATCGGCGAGGCGTGCACCGCGGCCAACCGCTTCATCGTCCACGAGTCGGTCGCCGAGGAGTTCTCCGCCCGGCTGGCCGAGCGCATGGGCGCCCTGACCGTCGGCAAGGGCACGGCGAAGGGGGCCGAGGTCGGCCCCCTCATCACCGAGGCGGCCCGTGGCAACGTCGCCGAACTGGTCGAGGACGCCGTCACGAAGGGGGCCACCGTGCTCACCGGAGGCGAGGTGCCGACCGGCAAGGGCTGGTTCTACCCGCCGACCGTGCTCGCCGACGTGCCCGAGGGGGCCCGGGTGCTGCGGGAGGAGATCTTCGGCCCGGTCGCGCCGATCACCACGTTCACGAGCGAGGAGGAGGCGATCCGGCTGGCCAACTCCAGCGAGTACGGGCTCGTCGCCTACGCCTTCACCGAGGACGGCGCCCGCACCCTGCGGGTGAGCGAGGCCCTCGAGTTCGGGATGGTCGGGATCAACCAGGGCGTCGTGTCCAACCCGGCGGCCCCCTTCGGCGGGGTCAAGCACTCCGGCTTCGGGCGCGAGGGCGGCTTCGAGGGGATCGAGGAGTACCTCGAGACGAAGTATGTCGGCATCGCGCCCTGAGCCGCGCGGGTGGCGCCGGTGGATCCGGATCGGCGGTGGAGTCTTCCTCCTGCTGGTCGTGGCGTGGATCCTGCTCACCGGGGGAGACCCCCGCGGGATCGGCCGCGGTCCGAACCCGCCCGACACCTCGAGCAGCGCCTCGGCAGGGTCGACCCCGGACTCCGGGCTGGCGACCGTCCCGGCCTCCGAGCTGCCGCCGGAGGGCCGGGAGACCCTGGAGCTGATCCACGACGGCGGGCCCTTCCCCCACGACCGGGACGGGATCACCTTCGAGAACAGGGAGGGGATCCTGCCCGAGGAGGAGCGCGGCTACTACAGCGAGTACACCGTGCCCACCCCCGGCGAGGACGACCGCGGTGCCCGACGCATCGTCAGCGGTGAGGACGGCGACAGCTACTACACGGACGACCACTACGCGAGCTTCCGGCAGATCGAGGAGGGACAGTGATCCATATCGACTCCGAGGGCGTCGACGGGCTGCTCGCCCGCGCCCGCGCGGGCACCGACCGGGTCCACGTCGTCGACGGCGGCACCACGCGCGCGGAGGTGCTCGCCCGCTTCGCCGACGTGCTGGACTTCCCGGAGTGGTTCGGGGGCAACCTCGATGCCCTCATGGACTGCCTGCGCGACGTGGCCGACCGGCACGAGGGCCCGTGGACCCTCGTCTGGGCCCCCGGTGACACCGAGCCGGACGGCGGGGCCGACCCGGGGGTGCTCGGCGTGCTCTCCTCGCTGGAGGAGGAGTACCCGGGGGTCAGCGTCGTCGTGGCCGACCGCTGAGTGCCGGGCGGGCGTTTTGGGAGGATGACCGGGTGACCACACCCACCGACACCCGCATCACCCTCTCCCGAGTCATGTCCAATGCCGAGGCCAACCTCCTGGGCACGGTGCACGGCGGCAACATCATGAAGATGGTCGACGACACCGCCGGGGTCTCGGCCAACCGCTTCGCCCAAGGGCCGGCCGTCACGGCGGCGATGGACGAGATGGCCTTCCACAACCCCGTCCGGGTCGGGGACGTGCTGCACGTGAGCGCCCAGGTCAACTGGGCCGGGCAGACCTCCATGGAGGTGGGCGTGCGTGCCGAGGTCGACCGGTGGGACGCGGTCACCGACCGGGTGCACGTCGCCAGCGCCTACCTGGTCTTCGTGGCCGTGGACGGCGAAGGGGGACCCCGCTCCGTCCCCGAGCTGGCACCGGAGACGCCGGAGGAGCGGCGCCGCTTCCACGAGGCCGAGATCCGCCGGGAGAACCGGCTGGCGAGGCGAACGGCCATCAGCTCCTCCCGCGCCGAGGGGCGGGTGCAGGCATGAGTACCCGGGTCACGCTGCTCGGGTCGACCGGCTCGATCGGGACCCAGGGGCTGCAGGTCATCGGCGGGCACCCCGACCGGTTCGAGGTGGCGGCGATCTCCGGGGGGTCCAACACCGGCCTGCTGGCCAAGCAGGCCGCCCGCTTCCGGCCGGACGTCGTCGCGGCGGCGACCGGGACGGCGGAGGAGCTGCGCGCCGCGGTGGCCACCGCGGCCGACGATGCAGGGGCCACCGGCTACGCCCCGGAGGTCCTCGTCGGCCCGGAGGCGGCCACGGAGGTCGCCGCGAGGGAGACCGACGTCGTGCTCAACGGCATCACCGGCGCCATCGGGCTGCGGCCGACCCTGGCCGCGCTCCGCTCGGGCGCGCGGCTGGCGCTGGCGAACAAGGAGTCGCTGATCATCGGCGGCCCGCTCGTGCGGGCCGCCGCGGGGCCCGGTCAGATCGTGCCGGTGGACTCCGAGCACTCCGCGATCGCGCAGAGCCTGCGGTCGGGGTCCCACGAGGAGGTGCGCCGGCTCGTCGTGACCGCGAGCGGTGGCCCCTTCCGCGGGATGAGCGTGGACGAGCTCGCCGAGGTGACCCCGGAGGCGGCGCTGCAGCACCCGAACTTCGCGATGGGTCGGGTCATCACGACGAACAGCGCCACCCTGGTGAACAAGGGGTTGGAGCTGATCGAGGCGCACCTGCTCTTCGACGTCCCGATGGACTCGATCGAGGCGGTCGTGCACTCGCAGCAGATCATCCACTCGATGGTCGAGTTCCACGACGGCGCCGTCGTCGCCCAGCTCGGGTTGCCGACGATGCTCGTGCCGATCGCGCTCGGGCTCGCCTGGCCGGAGCGACTGGTCGACGTCGAGACGCCCGTGGACTGGACGCAGGCGGCCGACTGGCGCTTCGAGCCCGTCGACCACTCGGCCTTCCCCGCGGTGCGCCTCGCCCAGGAGGTCGGGGCCGCCGGGGGGAGCCGGCCGGCGGTCTACAACGCCGCCAACGAGGTCGCGGTGGACGCCTTCCACGAGGGCCGCTGCGGCTTCCTCGACATCGTCGGCACGGTCGCCGAGGTGGTCCAGCGCCACGACCCGGACGAGCACGACTCCGACACGGTCGAAGGGGTCTTCGCGGCCGATGCGTGGGCTCGCCGCGAGGCCACCGTGGTGCTGGGGGGCGTCCCCGGCCGACAATGAGACGATGACCCCATGCTGCTGTACGCACTCGGGGTCGTGCTGGCCTTCCTCGGGGTCTCGTTGTCGATCGCGTTGCACGAGGTGGGCCACCTCGTGCCTGCCAAGAAGTTCGGCGTGCGCGTGACCCAGTACATGGTCGGCTTCGGACCGACCATCTTCTCGCGTCGCCGCGGGGAGACCGAGTACGGCGTCAAGGCGGTGCCGCTCGGCGGCTACATCCGGATGATCGGGATGTTCCCGCCCGCCCCCGGGCAGGACCCGATGCGGACGCGGGCCTCGAGCACCGGCCGCTTCGGTCAGCTCATCGACGAGGCCCGGCAGCAGAGCCTCGAGGAGGTGCGTCCCGGCGACGACGGGCGGATGTTCTACCAGCTGCCGGTGTGGAAGCGGGTCGTCATCATGTTCGGCGGGCCGGTGATGAACCTGCTCATCGCCCTGGTCCTCTTCACCGGGATCTTCACGCTCCACGGGATCGCCGTGACCACGCCGCAGGTCTCCTCGGTGAGCCAGTGCGTCGACATCTCCCAGGTGGGGCAGTCCTCCAAGGACACGTGCACCTCGGACATGCCGGTCGCCCCGGCCAACGCGGCGGGCATCAAGCCGGGGGACACCATCACGGCGATCAACGGCCACTCGATCTCGACGTGGGACGACGTCAGCCAGGCGATCCGCGGCAACTTGGGCAAGCAGCTGCACATCACCGTCGACCGGGACGGGCGGGCCAAGCAGCTGACCGCGGACCCCATCGTCATGCAGATGCCGGTCTACGACGAGGACGGCAAGGTCGAGCACGAGGCCGACGGGTCGATCCGCAGCGAGCGGGCCGGCTTCCTCGGTGTCTCCGGCACCCGGGAGGTGCAGCCGCAGCCGCTCACGGCCGTGCCCGGTCTCTTCGGCGACGCCCTCGGGGACACCTACGAGCTGCTCGTGAAGATCCCTCAGAAGCTCGTCGGGGTCTCCCAGGCGGCCTTCGGCGACGCGCAACGTGACCCCAACGGGCCGATGTCGGTCGTCGGCGTGGGCCGGGTCGCCGGTGAGGTCGCGAGCTCCGACGTCTTCGGCGACACCTCGGACAAGGCGATCCTGCTCGTCAGCCTGCTCGGCTCGCTCAACCTCGTCCTCTTCGCCTTCAACACCATCCCCCTGCTGCCGCTCGACGGCGGGCACATCGCCGGGGCGCTCTGGGAGGCGGTCAAGCGCGGCTGGGCCCGGGCGCGGCGGCGCCCCGACCCCGGCCCGGTCGACGTGGCCAAGGCGCTGCCGCTCGCCTACGTGGTGGCCCTCGCCTTCATCGGCATGACGCTGCTGCTCGTCTACGCCGACATCGTCTCACCGGTGCGCCTGACCTGATCCCGGGAGCGGGAGCCATAATGGGGGCCATGAACGTCTCCCTGGGAATGCCGAAGGCCCCCGACCCGGTGCTCGCCCCTCGCCGCCGGACCCGCCAGATCAAGGTGGGCTCGGTCGGTGTCGGCAGCGAGAGCCCGATCTCGGTGCAGTCGATGACCACGACCAACACCACGGACGTCAACGCGACGCTGCAGCAGATCGCGGAGCTGACCGCGGCCGGGTGCGACATCGTGCGCGTCGCGTGCCCGAGCGCCGACGACGCCGAGGCGCTGCCGGCGATCGCCCGGCACAGCCAGATCCCGGTGATCGCGGACATCCACTTCCAGCCGAAGTACGTCTACGCCGCGATCGAGGCCGGCTGCGCGGCGGTGCGGGTCAACCCCGGCAACATCCGCAAGTTCGACGACCAGGTCAAGGAGATCGCCCAGGCCGCCAAGGACCACGGCACCTCCATCCGGATCGGCGTCAACGCCGGTTCCCTCGACAAGCGGCTGCTCGAGAAGTACGGCAAGGCCACCCCCGAGGCGCTCGTCGAGTCCGCCGTGTGGGAGGCCTCGCTCTTCGAGGAGCACGACTTCCACGACTTCAAGATCTCGGTCAAGCACAACGACCCGGTGACGATGGTGCGCGCGTACGAGCTGCTCGCCGAGGCGGGCGACTGGCCGCTGCACCTGGGCGTCACCGAGGCCGGTCCGGCCTTCCAGGGGACCATCAAGTCCGCCACCGCCTTCGGTGCCCTTCTCTCGAAGGGGATCGGCGACACCATCCGCGTCTCGCTCTCCGCCCCGCCGGTGGAGGAGGTCAAGGTCGGCCAGCAGATCCTGCAGGGCCTCGGGCTGCGTCCGAGGAAGCTGGAGATCGTCTCCTGCCCGAGCTGCGGCCGGGCCCAGGTCGACGTCTACAAGCTGGCCGACGAGGTGACCGCAGGGCTGGAGGGGCTGACCGTCCCCCTTCGTGTCGCGGTCATGGGCTGCGTCGTCAACGGGCCGGGGGAGGCCCGCGAGGCCGACCTCGGGGTCGCCTCCGGCAACGGCAAGGGGCAGATCTTCGTCAAGGGTGAGGTCATCAAGACCGTGCCCGAGTCCCAGATCGTCGAGACCCTCATCGAGGAGGCCAGCCGGATCGCCGAGGAGATGGGTGAGCCGGTGGACGGGGAGACCGCGGGCGCACAGGTGAGCGTCGGCTGACCTAGGCTGAGAGGGTGCTGCGCACCCGCAACCAACCGATCCGGCTCCTGGGCGTCGACGACGTCGACGATGCCCTGGACCTGTGCGCGGCGGACCCGGCGGCCAATGTCTTCGTCGCCAGCAGGATCCTCGACGGCGGTCTGGGGCACGGCTCCTCCGCCGCCCACGGGTACTTCCGCGAGGGGCAGCTGTCCTCGCTGATCTGGACCGTCGCCAACGTCATCCCGGTCGGCACCGACGTGCAGAGCCGGCTGGCGCTCTCGGAGAAGGTGCGCCGGATGCGGCGCCGGTGCGCCTCCTTCCTCGGTCCGCGGGATCAGGTCCTCGGCCTGTGGCAGGAGGTCGGCGGGAGCTACCCCGCGCCGCGCTCGTTGCGCGCCGAGCAGCCGCTGCTGGGCACCCGCACGCCGCCCTCGGTGCTCGGGGTCGAGCTCGACCCGCGGGTGCGTCCGGCCACCCTCGACGAGGTCGACCTCGTCCTCCCGGCGGCCGAGCACATGTTCACCGAGGAGATCGGCTACCGGCCCTACACCGGCAGCCCGGCCTTCTACCGGGACTCCATCTGGCGGCTCATCCGCGCCGGGCGCACCTATGTCGCCGTCGAGGACGGCCGGGTGATCTTCAAGGCCGACGTCGGGTCGGTCGCGCTGGGGGCCTGCCAGATCCAGGGCGTGTGGTTGGCGCCCGAGCTGCGGGGCCGCGGCATGGCGCCCGCGCTCATGGCCTCGGCGCTGGAGCAGACCCTGGCCGAGCACGCCCCCTTCGCCACGCTCTACGTCAACGACTACAACGCCCCCGCCCTGGCCACCTACCGGCGCGTGGGCATGGAGCAGATCGGGACTTTCGCGACGATCCTCTTCTGAGGCACTCCTCAGAGCGTGAAGACGATCTTCCCGACCTGGTCCCCGGACTCCATCGCCGCGAACCCCTCGCGGGCGGACTCCAGGGGCAGCGTGCGGTCCACGAGCGGGCGGGTCCCGGTGGACTCGAGGAAGCGCACGAGGTCACCCAGCTCCCCCTTCGTGCCCATCGTGGAGCCGATGACGCTCAACTGGAGGAAGAAGATCCTGGTCAGCTGGGCGTCGTCGGGCTTCGGGCCGCTCGTGTGCCCGCACACGACGAGCCGCCCGCCCGGGCGCAGCGAGCGGATCGAGTGCGACCACGTGGCCTGCCCGACCGACTCCATGACGGCGTCGACCTTCTCCGGGAGGCGTTCACCGCTCGGGACGGCCAGGTGGGCACCCAGCTCGCGGGCGCGCCCGAGCTTCTCCTCGCTGCGCGAGGTGGCGATCACGCGCAGGCCGGCGGCGCTCGCGAGGGTGATCAGGGCGGTCGCGACGCCGCCCCCGACGCCCTGGACCAGGACGGTCTCGCCGGGGCGCATCGCGCCGCGCACGAAGAGCATCCGGTAGGCGGTCAGCCACGCGGTCGGCAGGCAGGCGGCCTCGACCATCGAGAGGGACTGCGGCTTGGGCACGACGTTGCCCTTCGGCACGACCACCGTGTCGGCGAAGGTGCCCTGGTGCTTCTCGGAGAGCAACGAGCGGCGCGGGTCGGTCGTCTCGTCGCCGGTGAAGCCGGGGGAGGGGATCACCGAGTGGACGAGGACCTCGCGCCCCTCCTCGTCGAGCCCGGCGGCGTCGCAGCCGAGGATCATCGGCAGCCGCTCCTCGCCGAGGCCCACCCCGCGGAGCGAGAAGAGGTCGTGGTGGTTCAGCGCCGCGGCCTGCACCCGCACCCTCGCCCAACCATCGGGGACCTCCGGCTCGGGACGCTCACCGACCACCAGGCCGGCCAGCGGGTTCTCGGGATTGATGGTCTCGGCGTAGACGGCGCGCACGTGAACTCCTTTGGTCGGGGCGTTGATCTCCCTCACTCTAGGAGGATCCGGGGGGCGCCCGCCCGGGCCGGACCGGATAGCGTGACGGGAAACTTCCGAGCAGCGAGGAGCAGGCCCCATGCCCACAATCGCGGACAACGTCATCGCCACCCTGCGGGCCAACGGGATCAGCCACGCCTACGGGGTGCCCGGCGACTCGCTCAACGGCTTCACCGAGGCGATGCGTCGGGACGGGAACTTCGGCTGGACGTTGGTCCGTCACGAGGAGTCCGCCGCCTTCGCAGCCGGCGCGGAGGCGGAGCTGACCGGCCAGATGACCGTCTGCCTGGGCAGCTGCGGCCCGGGGAACCTGCACCTGATCAACGGTCTCTTCGACGCCCAGCGCTCCCGGGTACCGGTGCTCGCGATCGCCGCGCAGATCCCGAGCGCGGAGATCGGCAGCGGATACTTCCAGGAGACCCACCCGCAGAACCTCTTCCAGGAGTGCAGCGTCTACTGCGAGATGGTCTCCTCCGCCGACCAGATGCCGCGGATGCTGCAGACCGCGATGCGGGCGGCCATCCAGCAGCGTGGCGTGGCGGTGCTCGTCGTCCCCGGTGACGTCGCCCAGGCCGAGGCGGTCGACAACCGGGTCACCGTCATCGAGCGGGCGCGGGCCCGGACGCTTCCCGAGGCCGACCAGCTGCAGGCGGCCGCCGACCTGCTCAACGGGTCCAAGCGCACCACCATGCTCGTCGGCGTCGGCGCCGAGGGGGCCAAGGAGGCGGTCCTCGAACTGGCCGACACCCTCGCCGCGCCGGTGGTGCACTCGCTGCGGGGCAAGCAGCACGTGGAGGGGGACAACCCGTTCGACGTCGGGCTGACCGGGCTGCTCGGCTTCGCCTCCGGGTACCGGGCGATGGAGAAGGCCGACACGATCCTCATGCTCGGCACGGACTTCCCCTACCGGCAGTTCTACCCCGAGCACGCGAGGATCATCCAGGTCGACCTGCGCGGGGAGCAGCTGGGCAAACGCACCCCGCTCGACCTGGGGCTCGTCGGGGACGTGCGCGAGACCGTGGGCGCACTCCTGCCCATGCTGAAGAGGAACCGGAGCCGCGGTCACCTCGAGGAGTCGGTCAAGCACTACGTGCGCACCCGCAAGGACCTGGACGACCTGGCGGTGCCCGCCAAGCGGCGCCGGGCCATCCACCCGCAGTACGTCGCGCGGGTGCTCGACGAGCTCGCCAACGACGATGCCGTCTTCATCCCCGACGTCGGCTCCCCGGTCGTCTACGCCTCCCGCTACCTGGAGTGCCGCGGCGACCGGCGCATCATCGGCTCCTTCGTGCACGGCTCGATGGCGGGCGCGGTGCCGCAGGCAGTTGGCGCCCAGACCGCCTTCCCGAAGCGCCAGGTCGTCACCCTCAGCGGCGACGGCGGCCTGACGATGCTCCTGGGCGAGCTGTTGACGGTCAAGCAGCACGACCTGCCGGTGAAGATCGTCGTCTTCAACAACTCCTCGCTGAACTTCGTCGAGCTGGAGATGAAGGCTGCGGGCCTGCCGGACTTCGGCACCGGTCTGGACAACCCCGACTTCTCCACCCTCGCGGAGTCGATGGGCATCAAGGGCTGGCGGGTCACCGAGTCCAAGGACGTGAAGAAGTCGTTGGGCGAGGCTCTGTCGCACGACGGTCCGGCGGTCGTGGACATCGTCACCGAGCGCCAGGAGCTGACCATCCCGCCGGCGATCTCGGCCGAGCAGATCAAGGGCTTCACCCTCTACGCGCTGCGCACGGTGATGTCCGGGCGCGGGGACGAGCTGCTCGACCTCTCCCGGGCGAACCTGCGGCAGATCTTCTGAAAGGAGCGGCATGACCCGAGACACGGACCTGCCCACCGGGCTGCTCTCCGGCCTCTTCCTGGCCTCCGGGACGCTGCACCTGGTCCGTCCGCGGACCTTCGAGCCGATCATCCCCGGCCCGCTGCGCGAGCACGATCGCGCCCTGGTCCGGGCCTCCGGCGTGGCCGAGGTCGCTTGTGGGGCAGGGCTGCTCGTCCCGGCGACCCGACCGCTGGCGGGCGCGAGCAGCGTCGCGCTGCTGGCGGCGGTGTTCCCCGCGAACGTGCAGATGAGCATCGACGCCGTGCGGCGCGCGCAGCGACGCCGCACCCCGAAGTCCCTCGGACTCCTCGCGGGCACCGTGGCACGCCTCCCGCTGCAGTGGCCGATGATCCGGACCGCGGCCCGGGCCGCCGGCTGGGGGCGAAGGGGGCCGGCGTGACCGGGGCGGAGGAGCACCCGCTCCCCGCGGAGGTGCTCGCCGCGGTGCGGGAGGCCCGGCGCATCCTCGTGCTCACCGGGGCGGGGATGAGCGCGGAGTCAGGGATCGCGACCTTCCGGGACGCGCAGACCGGGCTGTGGGAGGAGTTCGACCCCATGCGGCTCGCGACCCCCGAGGCGTGGGCGGAGGACCCGGCCTTCGTCTGGGCCTGGTACGCGTGGCGGATGCATCTCGTGCGGGCCGTGGAGCCCAACGCCGGTCACCGGGCGATCGCCGAGCTGGGCCGGCTGCGCGAGGTGAGCATCGCGACGCAGAACGTCGACGACCTGCACGAGCGCGCCGGCTCGTCGGTGGCCGCGCACGTGCACGGGTCGATCTTCGACCTGCGCTGCAGCGACTGCGGGGCCCCCTTCGTCGGGGAGCCGGAGCTGCCCGAGGAGCCGGTGGAGCGCCTCGACCCGCCGACCTGCCCCGAGTGCGGTGGTGACGTGCGGCCGGGCGTCGTCTGGTTCGGCGAGATGCTGCCCGAGGATGCGGTGGCCGCGACCGAGGCGGCGCTCGAGGCGCTGGAGCCGGGCGACGTCTGCCTCGTCGTGGGTACCTCCGGCCTCGTCTTCCCCGCGGCGGGCTACCCGGCGATGGCCCGGTCCGAGGGGGCCACCGTGATCGAGGTCAACCCCGTCGAGACCGAGATCTCCGACATGTGCCACCACGTCGTCCGGGGGAGCGCGGCGCAGGTGCTGCCGCGGATCGTCGCGGCGCTGGGCTGACACGGGGCCGGGTCCGCTCGCGCACGTCGGTGCCGCGGCTGGGGACCGGCCCGGCAGATAGGCTGGGGGCCAGTTCCCCCACCCCCTCCCCAGGAGTCGCCCCCGTGGTCACGCGCATGTCCTCCCTCTTCCTCCGTACCCTCCGGGAGGACCCGGCGGATGCGGAGCTGCCGGGCCACAAGCTGCTCGTGCGGGCCGGGTACGTGCGCCGGGCCGCCCCCGGCATCTACACCTGGCTGCCGCTCGGCCTGCGGGTGCTGCGTCGGGTCGAGGCGATCGTGCGGGAGGAGATGGAGGCCATCGGCGGGCAGGAGCTCTCCTTCCCCGCGCTCCTGCCGAAGGAGCCCTACGAGGCGACCGGCCGGTGGACCGAGTACGGCGACAACCTCTTCCGGCTCGTGGACCGCAAGGAGGTCGACATGCTGCTCGGCCCCACCCACGAGGAGATGTTCTGCCTGACGGTCAAGGACATGTACAACTCCTACAAGGAGCTGCCGCTCACCCTCTTCCAGATCCAGAACAAGTACCGCGACGAGGCCCGCCCGCGCGCCGGCATCCTGCGCGGTCGCGAGTTCATCATGAAGGACAGCTACTCCTTCGACGTCGACGCGGCCGGGCTGGAACGCTCCTACGCCGCCCACCGTGGGGCCTACGTCCGCATCTTCGACCGGCTCGGCTTCGAGTACGTCGTCGTCCAGGCCGACTCCGGCGCCATGGGTGGCAGCGCGAGCGAGGAGTTCCTCGCGGTCAGCCCCAATGGCGAGGACACCTTCGTTCGCGACGGGTCCGGCTACGCGGCCAATGTCGAGGCCGTCGAGGTGCCCCAGGCGCCGCCGGTCGAGGTGACCGCCGGGCCGGCGCACGTCGAGGACACACCGGACACCCCGACGATCGAGACCCTCGTGGCCGGGCTCAACGCCGACCACCCCCGTACCGACGGCCGGGAGTGGACGGCGGCGGACACGCTGAAGAACGTGCTCGTCACCCTGGTCCACCCTGCCGACGCGGAGCACCCGCAGGGTCGGCGCGAGCCGCTCGCGATCGGCGTCCCCGGTGACCGGGAGGTCGACGACAAACGCCTCGAGGCCCAGGTCTCGCCCGCCGAGGTGGTCCCCTTCGAGGAGGCGGACTTCGCCGCCCACCCGAGCCTGGCCAAGGGCTACATCGGCCCGGGCGTCCTCGGCCTGGAGAACACCTCGGCCATCCGCTACCTCCTCGACCCGTCCATCGCCGAGGGCAGCGCCTGGGTCACCGGCGCGGACGAGCACGGGCGGCACGTCATCGACCTCGTCCACGGCCGGGACTTCACCGCCGACGGCACGATCCAGGCCGCCGAGATCCGCGAGGGCGACCCGAGCCCGAGCGGCTCCGGCACCCTCACCCTCGCGCGGGGCATCGAGATGGGCCACATCTTCCAGCTCGGCACGAAGTACGCCGAGGCGCTCGGCCTGCAGGTCCTCGACGAGAACGGCAAGCTCGCCACCGTCACGATGGGCTCCTACGGCATCGGGGTCACCCGCGCCGTCGGTGTCATCGCCGAGGACAACCACGACGACGCCGGCCTCGTGTGGCCGCGGGAAGTCGCCCCCTTCGACGTGCACGTGGTGGCGGCGGGCAAGGGCGAGGAGATCTTCGCCGCCGCCGCCGACCTCGCCGGCGCGCTCGAGGGGCAGGGGCTCGACGTCCTCTACGACGACCGGGCGGGCAAGGTCAGCCCCGGTGTGAAGTTCAAGGACGCCGAGCTCGTCGGTGTCCCGACGATCGTCGTGGTCGGCAAGCGCCTCGCCGACGGCGTCGTCGAGATCAAGGACCGCCGCACCGGCGAAAGCCGCGAGGTGGCGGTCGCGGACGCCGCCGCCGAGGTGCTCGCCGAGGCGGGGGGCGCCGGAGGAACGTCATGACGGCCGAGGAGATGCGACACCCCCTGACCGTGCACGAGCGCCCGGAGGCGGGCGCGGTGGAGGCGGTCGTCTTCGACTGGGGCGGAACCCTCACCCCGTGGCACACGATCGACCTCGGTCAGCAGTGGCGGGTCTTCGCCCGTGAGGTGCACGGCATCCCGCTGGACTCCGCGGACGTGCCGGAGGAGGACCTGCGCCGGGCGTGGCAGCTCGCCGAGCGGATCAACGAGGCCGAGACGAGCGCCTGGCGACGAGGCCGGGAGGACCAGCGCAGCGCGCACCTGGACGACATCCTGCGCGAGGCCGGGGTCGACCCGCGCGACGACCGGCACCACGTGGCGCTCGCGGCGTACCGGCGCTTCTGGGAACCACACACCCACACCGATCCCGACGTGCGTCCCCTCTTCGAGGGGCTGCGGTCCCGTCGGCTCAAGGTCGGGGTCCTCTCGAACACGATCTGGAGCCGGGAGTACCACCGCGAGATCTTCGCGCGGGACGGCGTGCTGGACCTGATCGACGGGGACGTGTACTCGTCCGAGATCCACGTGGTCAAGCCGCACGCGAAGGCCTTCGAGACCATCTGCCACGAGCTCGGGGTGGAGCCGACGAATGCCGTCTACGTCGGTGACCGGCTCTTCGAGGACGTCCTCGGGCCGCAGGAGGTCGGCATGCGCGCTATCTGGGTGCCGCACAGCGACATCCCCACCGAGCAGCAGGTGACGGTGGAGGTCACGCCCGACGCCGTCGCCGAGGAGCTGCTGGACGTGCTCGACTTCGTCGACGGCTGGCTCGGGCGCTAGAGCAGCGCGAGCACCTCGGCGACGACCAGCCAGCTCGCGGCGGCGAGGACGAGCACGAATCCGGCCAGCCACAGCCCCGCCGGGACACCGGTGAGCCGTGCCAGCTCGTCGGGGTCGCTGCCCGGCGAGGGCCGGCTGAGCACCGCGCCGAGGTGGCGCCAGGCGCCGACGAGCAGGACGACGCCGGCACCGAGCAGGACCTGCTGCTGGAGCGCGTCGTCACGCCACCACCACAGGGCCGCGAGGCCTGCGCCGCTGGTCAGCACCACGAGTGCGGTCAGCCCCGAGCGGACCCGGACCAGCGACACCAGCAACCCGAGCAGCAGCAGGCCGAGCAGCGGAGCCGCCCAGCCCCTGGCGCTCACCCACACCGCGAGCGCCCCGAGCAGCGCCGGCGCCGGGTAGCCGGCCCAGGCGGTGGCCACGGCGCCGGGGCCACGGGCAGGGCCGACGGTGACGGCGTGCCCCGACATGTCCGAGCGCAGCACGAAGCCGGTGAATCGTCGGCCCGAGAGCACTGCGACGACCGCGTGGCCGAGCTCGTGGACGAGCGTGACGACCAGGCGCAGCACTCGCCAGGCCGGCCACCACCCGACGAGCACCGCGGCGAGGGCGAGCACGACGAGGGCCCCGGCGCCGGTGAGGTCGGGCGCGGCGGCCGGGGCGAGGCGGCGGAGGATCTCCTCGAGCACAGGCTCACGGTAGAGGGAGGTGGTGCGGGCCGGCCGCGGGGGCATGACAGGCTGACAGTCGTCATGACCCACGTCCTCATCCTCGGCGGCACCGCCGAAGCCCGCGACCTCGCCGCCCACCTCGTGGCGCAGGGGGTCCCCGTCACCTCCTCCCTCGCGGGCCGCGTCTCCCGGCCCCGGCTGCCGGAGGGTCCGGTGCGGGTGGGCGGCTTCGGGGGCGTCGGCGGGCTCGCCGCCTGGCTGACGGAGCACGACGTGACCGCTGTGGTCGACGCGACGCACCCCTTCGCCGGGACGATGGGCAACCATGCGGCGCAAGCCTGCTCGCGGTTGGGACTGCCGCTGTTGCGGTTGGCCAGGCCCGGGTGGCAGGACCACCCGGACGCCGGGGACTGGACCTGGGTCACGGACCACGTGGCCGCCCGGGACGTGGCGGACGCGCTCGGGGGGACCCCCTTCGTCACGACGGGTCGGCAGACCCTGCACCACCACACCGGTGCGTGGGCCGGGCGCGAGGTGGTCGTGCGGCTCGTCGAGCCGCCCGCGGATCCGCTGCCCGCGGCCTGGACCGTGCTGCGTTCCCGGGGGCCCTACGACGTGGCCGGCGAACGTGAGCTGATGCGCACCCACGGGATCGGCGTGCTGCTCACCAAGGACTCCGGTGGTCGATACACCGAGGCCAAGCTCGCTGCGGCCCGCGACCTCGGCGTCCCCGTGGTGGTCGTCTCCCGTCCGCCCCGGCCCGAGGGCGTCACCGCGGTCGAGGACGCGACCGCTGCGGCGGCCTGGGTCGCCTCCCTCGGGTGACGCCGGCGAGGACGCGCAGGCCGACGGCGCCGACCAGCGAGATCGTGCCCACCCGGCGGGAGAGCGCCACGGCCCGGGGCAGGTCGGCGGACGTGGTCGCGCCGCCGGTGCCCAGCACGGCCCGGTCCTCCGCGCCGCTGGCGTAGACGGTGCGTCCGCCGAGCCGCAGCCCCAGGGCGGCGGCGAAGCCGGCCTCCACCGGTCCGGCGTTCGGACTCGGGTGACGGCGCCCGTCCCGCCGTGCGGTGCGCACCACCTCACCGGCGCGAAGGGGGCGGGCCACCGCCGTCGCGAGCACGGTGACCCGCGCGGGCAGCCAGCCGAGCACGTCGTCGAGCCGGGCGGCCGCCCAGCCGAAGCGGGCGTAGCGCGCCGAGCGGTGGCCGTGCATCGCATCGAGGGTGTTGACGGCGCGGTGCACCACGACCCCGGTCGGCCCGAGCAGGGCTCCCCAGACGAGGGTGCCGACGACGGCATCGGAGGTGTTCTCGGCGATCGATTCGACCGCGGCGCGGGCGATGTCGTCGGCGGTGAGGTCGTCGGTGACCCGCCCCACGAGGTGCGCCACCCTCCGTCGGGCGGCCGCGAGGTCATCGGCGACGAGCAGGTCGTGCACGCCCGTGCCCTCCCGCCGCAGGCTGGTGCCGCCGAGGGCCGCCCAGGTCAGGGCCGCCGTCGCGACGGCCCGGCCCGCGGGCGGCAGCCGGGAGGCGGCGACGCCGAGACCCAGCACCGGGGCGAGCACGATGGTCTCGGTGAGGACCCCGGCGGCCCGCGAGTCGCGGTGGGTTCGGGACTCCACGAGGGCCGCCCAGGAACCGAAGAGCGCCACCGGGTGCCCCCGTCGCGGGTCGGCGAGGACGCGGTCGGCCAGCCAGCCCCCGAGGAGCCCGATCGCCTCCGGGCTGATCGGCGCGGGACTCACGGTCCGGCCGCCGCCCCGTCGTCCTTGACGGTGAGCACCTGCCCGGAGACGACGAGCAGCACCCGGTCCGAGGCGGCGGCGATGCGCTGGTTGAGCAGGCCGAGCCGGTCGGCGAAGACGCGCCCCGAGCGGTGGGCGGGCACGACACCCCAACCGACCTCGTTCGTCACCGCGACGACGTGCGCCGCCTCGCGCCATGCCGCCTCGAGGTCGGCCACCCGGGAGTCCAGCTCCGGTCCCCAGGTCTGCTCGGGCGCTTCCCAGGCGCCCAGCTGGTCCAGCTGGGCGGTCAGCCAGGTGCCGAGGCAGTCCAACAGCACCGGTCCGGTCGCTGCGCGCAGCGCCCGCGCCGCATCCGTGCTCTCCACCGTGGACCACGAGGTCGGCCGGCGCTCGCGGTGGCGGGCCACCCGCAGCGCCCAGTCCGCGTCGTCGCGCTGCGGACCACACGCGAGATAGCTCACGGGGGAGTCGAGCGGCAGGTTCGGGGGCAGCAGCAGGGACTCGGCGTGCCGGGACTTGCCCGAGCGCACGCCGCCGGTGACGAGGGTCCGCACGGCGCTCACCACGCCACCGTCAGGCAGACGAGCGTGACGGTCAGCGCGACCTCGACGGCGGCACCGATGGCGTCACCGCCCACGCCCCCGAGACCCCGGATCACCTGCCGGCGCAGCCACAGCGCGGCGACGAGGGCGGCGAGCGCGGCGAGGACCGTGACGACGGGGGCGGCGAGGCCGTGGACGAGGCCGGCCGCTGCCAGGGCGATGGTGAGCGTCATGAAGAGGCAGGTCGCGGCGAAGGGGGGCACCGTCCCCACGAAGGCCGCCCCGAGGCGCGATCCCTCCGCCGCCGGGGTCCCGTGCGCGCACACGACGGCCGGGACCGCCCGCGAGAGGAGGACCGCCACCGCGAAGAGCAGCCCTCCCGGCCACCCGTGGCGCAACAGGTCGGCCAGGGCCGCGGCCTGCAGCAGCAGGACGAGCACGAGAGCGATCGCCCCCATCGGGCCGACGTCGCCACGGCGCATGACCTCCAGCGCGCGGGCCCGACCCGCTGCCGAGGCGCCGAGCCCGTCGACGACGTCGGCGAGACCGTCGAGGTGCATGCCGCGGGACCCGTGCGCCAGGACCACGAGCGCCAGGCCGGCGGCGACCAGGGGCGGGAGCCGCAGCTCGACGAGTGCGGCGACCAGACCGGCGAGGACGGCCAGCGGCAGCACCGCGACGGGGGCGAGCAGGAGAGCCGACCGGGCGCTCGCGGGGCTGGTGTCCACGCGGCCGCTGGGGATCCGCGTGAAGGTCCCCACCGCCAGTCGCAGCCCGCTCGTCGTCATGCCGGGGTCTCCTCCAGGGCTGCCACGACCGGTCCGATGACGGTGATCGCGGGCGGGGCTATGCCCCCTTCGTCCGCGGCGGAGGCGATGCCGGTCAACGGGGCCCGCACCACCCGCTGCTGCGGTGTCGCCCCGTCGGCGATGCTGGCGGCCGGGGTGTCGGCGGGCAGCCCGGCGGCGAGGAGCGCCTCGGCGATCGCCCCGAGCGTGGCCACCCCCATGAGCACCACGATCGTCAGTCCGGAGGTCGCCAGACCCGCCCAGTCCACCTCGCTGCGCGGGTCGTCGGGGGTGACGTGCCCGGAGACGATCGCCACCCCCTGGGAGAGCCCGCGATGGGTGGTGGGGATGCCGGCGAGGGCGGGCACGGACAGGGCCGAGGAGACGCCGGGAACGACCTCGACGGGGATGCCGGCCGCGGTGCAGGCCTGCCACTCCTCGCCGCCACGACCGAAGAGGTAGCCGTCACCACCCTTGAGGCGCACCACCGTCCGGCCGGCGCGGGCGTGCTCGAGGAGCAGCTCGTGGATGCGTTCCTGCGGGGTGAAGGTACCGCGGGGGATCTTGCCGACGTGGACGACCTCGGCCCGGGGCGCGTGCTCGTCGATGGCCGTGAGCGGCACGAGCCGGTCGGTGACGACGACGTCGGCCGCGGCGAGGGCGTCCCGGGCCGCGAGGGTCAGCAGTCGGGGGTCGCCGGGGCCGGCCCCGACGAGGAGGACCCGTCCGGTGGTGTTCGTGGTGGTCATGCGCTCCGTGGCTCCTCGTGGCGGATCCGGGCCAGTGCCCGCAGCAGCCCGTCGATGGTGTGGGGGTCGGCGGCGGCGATGCGGACCCAGTCCGCACCGAGGCCGGGGAAGGTGTCGCCGCGGCGCACCGCCCAGCCTGCCGCACGCAGCTCCTCGCGTGCTCCGGCCCCGGGACGGGCGAGGACGAAGGGAGCGACGCCCGCCACCGCGGGCACGCCGAGGTCCTGCAGGCCGGTCGCGAGGTGCTCCCGCCACCGCAGGAGCTCCTCGGCGGCCCGGCCGGCCTCGGTGAGGGCGTGCGGGGCGGCGGTCTCGGTCATCACGCGCAACGCCAGGGAGCCGACCGACCAGTGGGGCTGCTGCTGCCCGCACCGGGCGACCAGGTCCGGGTCGCCGGCGAGGTAGCCGGCCCGGACACCGGCGACCGCCCAGGTCTTGGTGAGCGAACGGACGACGAGCACACCGGAGAGGTCGCCGCCGAGGAGCGAGCCGGGTTCGCCGGAGACGGCGTCCATGAAGGCCTCGTCGACGACGAGGACCCGCCCCGGCCGGACGAGGGCGCGCAGCCGCTCGGCCGGGTGCAGGACCCCCGTCGGGTTGGTCGGGTTGCCGATGACGACGAGGTCGGCGTCGCCGATCTCGTCGACGGCGGTGTCGGTCAGCGCGAAGCCGTCCTCGGCCCGCAGCAGCACCCGGCGCACGGAGTGCCCGGCGGTGGTCAGCGCGACCTCCGGCTCGGTGAACTGGGGGTGCACGACCACCGGGTCGCGGACGTCGAGCGCCCGGGCCAGGAGGGTGAAGGCCTCGGCGCCGCCGCTGGTGGGCAGCACCTGTTCGCGGGGGAGGGCGTGCCGCGCGGCGATCGCCTCCCGTGCCGGGCTGGGATCGGGGTAGGCCGCGAGGCCGGCCAGCTCGTCCGTGAGGGCATCGGCCAGCCAGCGCGGCGGCCGGTCCAGCCGGATGTTGACCGCGAGGTCGATGAGGCCGTCGCCGGCTTCGGTGTCCCCGTGGTGGCGAAGGGGGTCGGCCGCGTCACCCGGAGGCAGGGGCGAGAAGGGCAGCCCTTGAGTCGCGGCACTCCCTCCTCGCCCCTGCCTCCAGCCGGCCCAGGTGCGGGCCGCGTCGACGAACGACACCGCGACCTCGGGGGAGCCGGCCCAGTGGGTGTGCAGGTAGGAGGCGACGACGGTCGCGCGGCCGGTGCCGGCGGGGTCGAGGGCGAAACCCTCGCGGCGCCCGCCCAGGTCCCACGCCCCCGGGGTGCCGGAGGGGGGATCGGTCACCGTGCGGTGGAACTCGTGTCCCGTCACCCGGGTACCGGCCGGCCCGAGGACGGAGTCGACGAGAGAGGTCGCCTCGCGGTAGCCGAGGGTGAGGCGCCTGCCCATGGCGGCACGTGCCGGCAGCGCTGCGACCATCGGGTGCCCGTCGAGTGCCTCGGCGAGGTAGAGCATCCCGGCGCACTCGGCGATGGTCGGCGTGCCGCCGGCGACGGCCTCGCGGATCTGCTGCACGAGAGGGAGATTCGTCGCGAGTGTGCGCGCGTGGACCTCGGGGAAGCCGCCGCCGAGCCACAGGCCCCGGGTGCCCTCGGGCAGCGACTCGTCCCGGACCGGGTCGAACTCCACGACCCGTGCGCCCGCCGCCTCGAGCAGCTCGACGGTCTCCGGGTAGCGGAAGGTGAAGGCGCGCCCGCCCGCGACCGCGACGACGGGGGAGTCGCTCCTGGCGCCGGCCTCGCTCCCGAGGGCCTCCTCGGGTGACCAGGGGGCCGCGGCCGGGTCCGGCGCGGTGCCGGCCGCGGTGAGCAGCGCGTCGAGGTCGATGTGCTCCTCCGCGACCGCGGCGATGTGGTCCAGGGACGCTGCGGCGGACGGACGCTCGGCCGCCGGGACGAGTCCCAGGTGGCGCGAGGGCACGTGCATGGCCGCGTCACGGGGGAGGACGCCCAACACGGGGACGCCGACGGTCTCGACCGCCCGTCGCGCCTCCTCGCCGTGCCGGGGCGTGCCCGCCTTGTTGAGCACGACACCGACGACGTCGATCCCCGGGTCGATCGTGGCCAGGCCGCGGACGGTCGCCGCCACGGTGCGGGAGGTCGAGGAGATGTCGACGACGAGCACCACCGGGGTGCGGGTGAGCGTCGCGACGTGGGCGCTCGAGGCGAAGCCGCCGGTCCCGAGCCGCCCGTCGAGCAGCCCCATGACCCCCTCGAGCACCGCGACGTCCGCGGGCGAGGGGTGGCTGGCCCCCCGCAGCAGCAGCGGGGCCACGAGCTCCTCGCCGACGAGCCACGGGTCGAGGGTGCGACTCGGCCTGCCGGTGGCCAGCGCGTGGTACCCGGGGTCGATGTAGTCCGGACCGACCTTCGCCGGCGCGACCGTGAGGCCGCGATGGGCGAGCGCGGCCATGATCCCGACCGCGACCGTCGTCTTGCCGTGCCCGGATGCGGGCGCCGCGACGAGCAGGCGGGGGAGCACGCTCACGGGCGGATCACCACTCGATCCCCTTCTGCCCCTTCTGACCCCGGTCGAAGGGGTGGCGGATCTTGGTCATCTCCGTCGCGACGTCGGCGATCTCGAGCAGCCGCGGGTGCGGGTCGCGCCCGGTGATCACGACGTGCTGGTAGCCGGGGCGGTTCGTCAGCGTCTCGACGACGTCTTCGACGTCGACCCAGCCCCACTTGAGGACGTAGGTGAACTCGTCGAGCACGTACACCGTGTGGGTCTGCTCGGCGAGACGGCGCTTGATCTCCTGCCAGCCCTCGAGCGCGTCGGCGGCGTGGTCCTCCTCGGTGCCGGCCTTGCGCGACCAGGACCAGCCGGAGCCCATCTTGTGCCACTCGACGGGGCCCCCTTCGCCGGTCTCCTCGTGCAGCCGTCCGAGGGTGGTGAAGACCTGCTCCTCGCCGATCTTCCACTTCGCGGACTTCACGAACTGGAAGATGCCGATCGGCCAGCCCTGGTTCCACCCCCGGAGGGCCAGCCCGAAGGCGGCGGTGGACTTGCCCTTCCCGGTGCCGCCGTGGACCACGACGAGGGGGGAGTGGCGGCGCTGGCGCGTGGTCAGTCCGTCGTCCGGGGTGACGGGCGTCTTTCCCTGGGCCATCAGGCGGCGCTCCTTCGGGGGCTGGTGCGGTCGGTGACGATCTCGACGAGGCCGCTCGCGGCGACCTGCTCGAGGGGGATGTGCTCGGCGCCCATGCGCGCAGCGAGGTCGGCGGCCAGCCCCATGCGGAAGCGGCCGGACTCGCAGTCGACGAGGACGGTCTCCGCGGTGTGGCCCCAGGCATCGGCGATGGCCTGCGCGCGGGCGAGGGCGTCCGGTCCCGCGGTCGCCCGGCCGTCCGTGACGAGGACGACGAGGGCGCGCTGGTTGCGGTCGCGGATGCGTTCTCTCGCAACGACCCTGGCGACCTCGGTCAGCCCCTCGGCCAGTGGGGTGCGGCCACCGTGGGGCAGCTCCGCCAGCCGCGCGGCGGCGGCGTCGACGGATGAGGTCGGTGGGAGCGCGATCTCGGCCCCCTGACCGCGGAAGGTGACCAGACCGACCCGGTCACGGCGCTGGTAGGCATCGAGCAGCAGCGACAGGACGGCCGTCTTGACCTCCCCCATGCGCTTGCGGGCGGCCATCGACCCCGAGGCGTCGACGGCGAGCAGCACGAGGTTGGACTCCCGCCCGCGGGTGACCGAGTGCCGCAGGTCGGCGGGGGCGATCCGTCGGTCGGGGTCCAGACCGGAGGCCCGTCGGGCAGCGCCGGCACGAAGGGTGCCGGTCACGTGGATCGGGGCACCGCCCGGCTCGCGGCCGGCCGGGTGGATGCCGATGGTGCGTCCGCGGGGGCTGAGCGCGGGCGAGCGCCGACCGCTCGGCCCGGCGCCCACCCCGGCCAGCTCGAGGCGGCGGGTGCGGTACGGCGTGGTGGCGCTGGCCGTGGCCTCGGGCGCCGCTCCGGCGCCGGTCGCTGGCGTCGGGTCCTCTTCGGGTGCTGGTGGGTCGGCGGGGTCCCGGTCTGCCTGGTCCGACGGACCCTGCGGAGGTGGCTCGGCGGAGCCGTCCTCGGGTGATCCACCTGACGGGTCAGGACCGGAGGAGTCCCCACCCTGGTCCTCGGAGCCGTCCTCGTCGGAGCCGTCCTCGTCGGAGCCGCCGTCGTCGTCGGAGCCGCCGCCGGGCGGGTCGTCGTCCGGGTCCTCCTCGTCGAGCAACGCGTCGAGCAGGTCCTCGTCGAGGCCCGGCGCATCGAAGGGGTTGCGCCGCCGCCGGTGCGGCAGCGCCAGCAGCGCCGCTGCCCGGATGTCCTCCCGCAGCACCTCCGCCCCGCCCCGCCAGGCGGCGTGGGCCACGGCCGTCCGGGCGGTGACGATGTCGGCCCTCATGCCGTCGACGTCGAAACCGGCGCACACCCGGGTGATCGTGCGCAGCGCCCGGTCGTCCAGCTCCACCTGCGGCAGCAGCTCGCGGGCGGCGGCGATGCGTGCGGTGAGCACGGCCTCCTGGTCGGCGAATCGCTGCGCCAACCCGACCGGGTCGGCGTCGGCCTCGAGGCGCCGTCGCACCACCTCGGCCCGCTCGTGGGGGTCCCGGCTGGCGGCCACGTGCACGGTCAGGCCGAAGCGGTCGAGCAGCTGCGGACGCAGCTCGCCCTCCTCGGGGTTCATCGTCCCGACGAGGGTGATCCGCGCCGGGTGGGAGATCGAGAGGCCGTCCCGCTCGACGCTGTTGCGGCCCATGGCCGCCGCGTCGAGGAGCACGTCGACGAGGTGGTCCTGCAGGAGGTTGACCTCGTCGACGTAGAGGATGCCCCGGTGGGCCTCCGCCAGCAGCCCCGGCTGGTAGGCGGTCTCGCCGTCGCCGAGCGCCTTGCGCAGGTCGAGCGAGCCGACGACCCGGTCCTCCGTGGCGCCGACCGGCAGCTCGACGAGCCGGGCCGGACGCGTCGCGGGCGAACCGGTGTGGGGTGCGTCGGGGCAGCCCTCGGCACGGTCGGGGTCGCAGCCGAAGCGGCACCCGGGGCTCACCCGCTGGTCGGGCAGCACCGCGGCCAGCGCGCGCACGGCGGTGGACTTCGCGGTGCCCTTCTCGCCGCGGACGAGCACGCCGCCGATGCCGGGGGAGATGGCGCTCAGCAGCAGCGCGCTCGTCAGGTCATCGGCGCCGACGAGGGCCGTGAAGGGCAGGGCAGGAGTGGTGGTGGCCGCCGTTGCGGCGGTGGGGACGCTCATCTCGTGCCTCCTGGCGAGTGTCCGCGCTCGCCGTCGGTGACATCGGTGCGGGTTCGCACCGACGGACACGGCCGATGTCCTGGCTCGCGACGACTCGTCGCTCACAGTGGCGGGACCGCTCCGGATTCGCACCGGAATTCCTCAGCCCGTGTCGAGGGTCAGCATGCCACACCGCCCGTGGGCCTAGTCTTGGCGTCCGTGATCGACGTCGTGGGTATCGGGGACGACGGCTGGGCCGGCCTGGACGAAGGGAGGCGCGGCTTCGTCGGCGCGGCGCGCACCCTCATCGGGGGCCGGCGGCACCTGACGATGGCGGCCGGGCACGTCGGCGAGGACGTGCGCCTCCTCCCGTGGCCGAGCCCGCTGCGCGAGGGGCTCCCGGCGCTGTTGGAGCAGGCCGGGGACGAGGGCGTCGTCGTCCTCGCGAGCGGCGACCCCCTTCGCTCCGGGGTCGCGACGACGCTGGTCGACCTGCTCGGCCCGGACGCCGTCCGGGTCCACCCGGCGGTGGCCGCGGACACCCTCGCCCGCGCCCGTCAGGGGTGGTCGGCCGAGGAGACCACGGTCGTCACCGCGGTCGGGCGCGACCTGCGGTCGATCCGTCCCCACCTGGCGCCCGGTGCCCGCCTCGTCGTGCTCTGCTCCGACGGTCACGGCCCCCATGAGCTCGCGACCATCCTCACCGAGAGCGGCTGGGGCGCAACGCTGCTCACCGCACGATGGCACCTCGGCGGTCCCGAGGAGGGAGCGCGCGCCGACCGGGCGGACCACTTCACCGACGAGACGCCGGACCTCGTGGTGTGCTGCCTCGAGGTCAACGCCGACCACCCGGCCGCGGTCGCCACGACGGCCGGCCCGACCCCGGGACGTCCCGAGGACTTCATCGACCACGACGGCCAGCTGACCAAGCGGGACCTGCGCGCCTCCGCCCTCGCCCGGCTGCGGCCCACCCCCGGCGCCCACCTGTGGGACCTCGGCGCCGGCAACGGGTCCGTCGCGCTCGAGTGGTGTCTCGCGGCCGAGCGGGCCACCGCCACCTGCGTCGAGCGGGACGGCACGAGGGCGTGGCGCATCCGCGAGAACGCGGCCGCCCTCGGCCTCGCAGCCCGCGTCGAGGTGCTCGAGGGCGACACGACCGGCACCGACCTGCGCCGCCTGGCCACTCCTGACGCGGTCTTCGTCGGAGGTGGTCTGACCGGCGACGTGCTCGAGGCGACCTGGTCCTCCCTCCGCCCCGGTGGTCGCCTCGTGGCGCACGCGGTGACACTGGAGGGGGAGGCCGCGCTCGCAGCCGCCCGCGGCAGCACCGGGGGGGAGCTGACCCGGCTCGCCGTCGAGCGGGCCGTGCCCCTCGGGAGGTATCTCTCCTGGACCCCCGCCCGCGCAGTCGTCCAGCTCGCCGCCATCCGACCCACCGAACCGGGAGCAGCATGACCGTCCACTTCATCGGCGCCGGCCCCGGCGCCGCCGACCTGCTCACCGTGCGCGCCACGCGGCTGCTCGCCGCCAGCCCGGTCTGCCTCTACGCCGGCACCTACCTGGACGCCGACGTCCTCGAGCACTGCCCCGAGGGTGTGCGACTGGTCGACACCCAGGGCCTCGACCTGGCCGCCATCACCGCCGAGTGCGTCGCTGCCCACGAGCGCGGCGAGGACGTCGCCCGGCTGTGCTCCGGCGACCCGAGCGTCTACTCCGCGATCGCCGAGCAGGCCCGCCGGCTCGATGCGGCGGGTGTGCCGTGGGACGTCACACCGGGGGTGGCGGCCTACGCGGCGACCGCCGCACGGCTCGGGCGCGAGCTGACCGTGCCCGAGGTCGCCCAGTCCGTCGTGCTCACCCGCGCCCAGCGGGACTCGACGGCGATGCCGTCGGGGGAGTCGCTGGAGAATTTCGCCGCGACCGGCGCCACGCTCGTGCTGCACCTGGCGATCCGCCGCACCCGCGAGCTCGCCGAGCGCCTGGCGGAGCACTACGGCGCCGACTGCCCCGTCGCCGTCGCCTACCGCGTCGAGCAGCCCGAGGAGATCCTCCTGCGCGGCACGCTCGCCGACATCGCCGAGCAGGTCGAGGCCCACGACCTGCGGCAGGCCGCGATCATCGTCGTCGGCTGGGCGCTCCGGGCGGAGGATTTCGTCGAGTCCCACCTCTACTCGTGCCGCCGGGTCGCAGCGCTCGATGCCACTCAGGGACCACCCTCGGCGTAGACCTCGGCCGCGCCGTCCACGTCCCCGTCGCGCCGCGGCTCCGGCCCGACCACGTCGAAGAGCATCGCGGTGAACTGACCGTCGCGCTCGATCCGCTCACGGTGCAGCCGCAGCCGGCGGGGGAGGAGCGGCTTGCCCGCGCCGAGGGTCACGGGGTTGAGGTGGACCCAGACTTTGTCGAGCAGGCCGACGTCGGCGAACTGCCCGGCGAGGTCACCGCCACCGACGACCCAGAGATCCTTGCCCGCGGCCGCCTCGGTCATCACCGCGTGCAGGTCGCGCACGTCTCCGGCGAAGGCCCGCACCCCGTCCGGCAGGTCGAGGTCGCGGTGGGTGACGACCCACGACGGCTGCTCGTAGGGCCAGACGAAGTCCTGCCCGTCGGCCGTCAGCTCGCGGTGGACCCACGCGTAGGTGCTGGCCCCGCACACGAGGGCCCCGACGGTCGGGAGGAACTGGTCGAAGTCCAGGCTCTCCCCGTCGCCGTACCGGCCCTGCGGGTCCGTGTCGTGGCCGGGCGTCGCGAAGAGCCAGGAGAGGCTCTCCCCGTCGTCGGCGATGTAGCCGTCGAGGCTCGTCGCGGTGCAGTAGATCGTCGCCATGGGCCCAGCGTGCCAGCGGGTGCCGACAGCGGTCACGCGTCGGGTTACCCTTCGGTAGCACGTTTCGTCACCTGTCGAAGGACCGCCTCATGAACCGTTCCGCGCGCGTCGTCTGGACCGCCCTGACCGCACGCCGCCGCGGCCGCGTCGGCACCGGTGACGTGGCCGTGCTCCCGCTGCGGGTGCTGCCCAACGACATCGACTTCGCCGGGCACATGAACAACGGCGTCTACCTCACGATGGCCGACCTGGGACGTATCGACCTGGCCTTCCGCTCCGGGTGGGTCCCGCGGCAGGTGCGCCACCGCGTCGCACCCGTCGTCATGCAGGAGACGATCACCTTCCGCACCTCGCTCCAGCCGTTGCAGGCCTATGAGCTGCACACCCACCTCGTCGGGTGGGACCGGATCAGCATCTTCTACGAGCAGCGGTTCGTCGTCGATGGCCAGGTCTGCGCCCAGGCCATGGTGCGCACGCGCTTCCTGCAGCGCGGCAGGGGAGTCGACACCGAGCGGCTGTGGGAGATGCTGCGTATCGACCCACCCCCGAGCAGCGTGCCCGAGTGGGCGAAGGGGTGGGGAGAGGGGACGCGGCTGCCTTCGCCCCGCGCGGACGCACCTGCGGACCCGGCTCCCTTCTGGCGCTGAGCCGCGGGAGCTCGGACGGACTCAGCCGACCGACCGCGGCGTCCAGACCCAGCCGTCGTCGGTGACCCGGGTGCTCGAGGCGCCGATGACGACGAGGCAGCCCATGTCGACCGACTCCACGTCCAGCTCGCCGAGCGTGGTGACGACGACGGACTCCTCTGCCCGGCCGACGTGCCGGGCGACGACGACGAGCCGGTCAGGTCCGACCGCGTCGACGAGGAGGTCACGCGCCCGGCCGAGGGTCTCGGGGCGCGAGCGGGAGCGCGGGTTGTAGAGCGCGACGACGACGTCGCGGGTGACCAGGGCGGTGAGCCGGTCGGCGAGGACCTCCCAGGGCTTGAGGTTGTCGGAGAGGTTGACCAGGGCGTGGTCGCCGCCGAGCACCGCGCCGACGAGGGCGCTGGCGGCGTGAGCGGCGGTCACCCCGGGCAGCACCCGCACGGGTACCTCCGCGTAGCCGGGGTCGTCGACGAGCGCGGCCTTCCGGGACTCGAAGAGCGCCGTCGCCATCCCGAAGACCCCCGCGTCGCCGCCCGAGACGAGTGCGACGTCCTCACCGCCGCGCGCCAGGTCGAGCGCGAGGCGCCCCCGGTCCAGCTCGACGGTGTTGCCGGAGGAGTGGCGGGTCAGGCCCTCGCGCTGCGGCACCCGCGCGACGTAGGGCGCGTAGCCGACGACGTGTCCGACCCGGCCGAGGACCTCGCGGGCCTCGGCCGTGAGCCAGCGCTCCGGCCCCGGGCCCAGCCCGACGACGTGGACCGTGCCGACCGACGAAGGGGGCGGGACCTCCCCTTCGTCGGTGGTCGCCGTGAGCCGGGCGAAGTCCGCCGCCCGCCCCGCGGCGTCGTCGCGCAGCCCGAGCCCGGGCACGACGACGAGCGACATGTACGGCACGCGGCCCTCGTCGACCTCGGCCGCTGGCAAGACGAGCTGTGATGTGCCGGAGGCGCGTTCGACGTACACGGCACGCTCCAACATGCCGGCCTGCCGGAGTGCCTCGCGCACGCCGGCGAAGGTGCGGCCGAGCTTCATGATGATCGCCGCGTCGGTGTCGGCGAGGCGCCGGGCGAGCTCGGGGGCGGCCAGCGTGCCCGGCAGCACGGTGAGCGTGTCCTCGTGCCGGCACAGCCCGGTCGCGACGGCCGCGGTGGCCGCCGACAGCGAGGTGATGCCGGGCACGACCTCGGTGGGGTAGCGGGGGCTGAGCCGGTCGTGGACGTACATGAAGGACCCGAAGAAGAGCGGGTCGCCGACGGCGAGCACGACGACGGTCCGGCCAGCGGCGAGGTGGGCCTCCAGCCGCTGCGAGCACTCGTCGTAGAAGTCGGCCAGCGCCCCGTAGTACCCGCGCGGGTGGTCGGTGAAGCCGGTCGTCACGGGGTAGCGCAGCTCCTCCTCGAGGACCCCGTCGGGGATGAGGTCGGCGGCGACCGAGCGCGCCATCGACTGTTTGCCGGTGCCCGCGTGGTAGGCGACGACGTCGGCCTCGCCGATGATCCGGGCGGCCTTGAGCGTGACGAGCTCCGGGTCCCCGGGTCCGACGCCCACACCGTAGAAGCGCCCGATCGCGTTGTCGCTCATGCCAGCTCGTCCCGGTTGGCGAGGGCGTTGATCGTCGCGGCGGCCATCGCGGACCCGCCCCGGCGGCCGTGGACGAGCACCCACGGCACCGGGCCCCCGGGCAGGTCGTGCTCGGCGAGGGCGATCTTGGACTCCGCCGACCCGACGAAGCCGACGGGCATGCCGATGATGGCCGCGGGCCGTGGCGCGCCGTCGTGGAGCATCTCGAGCAGGTGGAAGAGCGCCGTCGGGGCATTGCCGATCGCGACGACCGCGCCCTCGAGCCGGTCGGTCCACAGGGACGCCGCGGCCGCGGCGCGGGTCGTGCCCCACTCACGGGCCAGGTCCGGCACGGAAGTCTCGCGCAGCGTGCAGACCACCTCGTTGTCGGCCGGCAGCCGCCGCCGGGTGACCCCCTTCGCGAGCATGTTGCTGTCGGTGAGGATCGGTGCTCCCGCGACCAGTGCGGCGTGGGCCGCCCGGGCCACGTCGGGGTGCCCGGCGATCTCGCTCGTGATCGCGACGTCTCCGGCGGCGTGGATGATCCGCACCGCGGCACCGCGCAGGTCGGCAGGCAGGCCGGAGAGGTCCGCCTCGTCACGGATCGTGGCGAAGGAGCGGCGGTAGATCTCCTGCCCGTCGGTGACGTAGTCATACCGTCGGGGCGGCTGGCGCAGTTCGGTCATGCGTCCTCTTCGAGTGGGGAGCGTTGCGCGGCGACGATGTCCGCGACGGAGGTCGGGTTGAGCGCGGTGGCGTGCGAGCGGGCGGGGTGGCCGCAGGAGCGGTCGCAGCCGATGACGTGGACCGGCGGTCCGGCCGGGTCGACGAAGGGGGCCGCGGCCCGCGCGAGTTCCCGCGTGGGGGTGGCGGTGCGTCCGCACGAGGGCGCCCCGGCGCACGCGGTCAGCACGGTCCACGGCGCATCGGGGGTCGTGACGAGCCCGGCGTCCGCCAGCTCCTCGGCCCGGTCGGCACCCCCACCCACGACGACCGACCGCCACGGTGTGATCCGGAGAGGGGCGTTGACGTGGACCGCACCGAGGGCGGCCGCCATCGTCGGCGTCAGCAGACCGAGCGGGACGAGGGCGACGAGGTCCTCGCCGACCGGACCCGGGACGGGCGGGCCGGGGGCGCCCACCGCGAAGGGGGCGCCCCCGGGCAGCAGTCCCGACCGGCCGGTCTCGGGCAGGTCGCGCACGTTCCAGGTCCGCTCGTCGGTGCGGGCGGCGAGGAAGCGCCGGGCGACGTCCAGCGCCGCCTCGGGTGCCTCCTCGCGGGCGACGGTGGCGGCGCGGCCGTCGACGAGGATGCGGGCGGTGCCGTCGAGGCTCGAATTTTGCCCCTCGGGCAGCGGATCGGCGACGATCGCCACGTCCCACGGCTCCGCGAGCACCGGCCCGCCGGGGGCGGCGACGGCGAGCAGGAAGCGCCCCGGCAGCCCGGCGAGCCCGGGGTCGGCGAGCAGGGCCCGGTCGAGCTCGCGCACGAGGTGATCGAGCCCGGGCCGCGGATCGGCGACGATGTTGCGGGCCTTGTCGTGCTCACCGGAGGGGACGAGCCCCAGGCGGTCGATCGCGGCGACGAGCTCGCGGGGCAGCGGGTCGGGCAGGCCACGCAGCTGCAGGCTCCCGCGGGAGGTCAGCGTGACGTCTGGATTACCGGAACGCGCTGCGAGGGAGGAGATCTCGGTCAGCACCCGCGGCTCCACCCGCCCCCCGGGGAGACGCAGGCGCACCATCGCCCCGTCCGCAGAGACGAAGGGGGCCAGCAGTCCCGGGCAGCGATCGGCACCGCTGCGGCGCTGTGGTGGGGTGCTCACGCGGCCGCAGCATACGTGGGCGCTAGGCTGCACGTGGTCGCGCAGGACGGAACCCGGTGCAAGTCCGGGACGGTCCCGCCACTGTGAGCGAAGCCCCCTTCGCGAGTCAGACACGCACTGCCGGCCGGCCCGGACCACAACGGCCCGGGTCCCCCCTTCGAGGAGCGGGCGAGGAACCCCGCTCGAGGAGCGCGCGACGTGCCGACCATCACCCTGCTGTCCACCTCCGACACCGACCTGCTGAGCGCACGCGGCGCCGACGCGGACTACGTCGTCGGCAACCCCGCCCGCCTCACCCGGGAGGAGATCGCCGAGCGCGTCGCCGGCGCCGACGTCGTGGTCGTGCGCTACCTCGGCTCGCCCCAGGGGCTGTGGGAGGGCTTCGCGGACCTGCGGACCGCCACCGCGGCACCGCTCGTCGTCCTCGGCGGGACCCAGGAGCCCGACGCCGCCCTCATGGAGCTCTCCACGGTCCCGCCCGGCGCCGCTGCCGAGGCCCACCGCTACCTGGCCGAGGGCGGCCCGGAGAACCTCACCCAGCTGCACGCCTTCCTCGCCGACACGCTGCTGCTGACCGGCGTCGGCTTCGAGGCCCCGCAGGCACTGCCGACGTGGGGCGTCCTCGAGCGCGAGGCCCCGGCCCCGCTCGCCGACGGCGTTCGTCCGAAGGTCGGCGTGCTCATCTACCGGGCGCAGTACGCCGCCGGCAACACCGCCTACGCCCACGCCCTCGCCGATGCCGTCGACGCCGCCGGCGGACACGGGGAGATCATCCACGCCGCCTCGCTGCGTGACGCCCCCGACGACCTCATCGAGCACCTGGGCACCCTCGACGCGCTCGTGACCACCGTGCTCGCCGCCGGCGGCACGAAGCCGGCCACCGCCGGTGCCGGCGAGGACGACGAGGCCTGGGACGTCGAGCGCCTCGCCGCCCTCGACATCCCGATCCTCCAGGGGCTGTGCCTCACGTGGGGCCGCGCCGACTGGCAGGCGAGCGACGACGGGATGAGCCCGCTCGACGTCGCGAGCCAGGTCGCCGTGCCCGAGTTCGACGGTCGCCTGATCACGGTCGCCTTCTCCTTCAAGGAGTTCGACGACGACGGCCTCCCGCACTACGTCGCCGACCCGGAGCGGGCCGCACGCGTGGCCGGCCTCGCCGTGAACCACGCCCGACTGCGCTCCACGCCGCCGGAGCAGCGGCGCATCGCGGTCGTCCTCTCCGCCTACCCGACGAAGCACTCCCGCCTCGGCAACGCCGTCGGGCTCGACACCCCGGTCTCGACGGTCCGGCTGCTGCGGGCCCTGCGGCAGGCTGGCTACGACCTCGGCGAGGGCTTCGTCGGGATGGACCCGCTGCCGCAGGTCGAGGGCGAGGATCCCGACACGACCTGCGGCAACGCCCTGGTCCACGAGCTCATCGCCGCCGGCGGGCAGGACGAGGAGTGGCTCACCCAGGAGCAGGTGGAGGGCGCCCAGGTGCGCATCCCCGCCGCGCGCTACCGGGAGTGGTTCGACCGTCTCCCGGCCGACCTGCGCGAGGCGATGACCGAGCACTGGGGCCCGGCACCCGGTGAGGTCTTCGTCGACACCACCCACGACGCGCAGGGCGAGATCGTCACCGCCGCCCTCGTGCGGGGCAACGTCGCGCTGCTCATCCAGCCGCCACGCGGCTTCGGGGAGAACCCGATCGCGATCTACCACGACCCCGACCTGCCGCCGACGCACCACTACCTGGCGACCTACCGGTGGATCGAGGAGGAGTTCGGCGCCCACGCGATCGTCCACGTCGGCAAGCACGGCAACCTCGAGTGGCTCGCCGGCAAGAACCTCGCCATGTCCGCCTCCTGCGGCACCGACGCGGCACTGGGCAACCTGCCGCTCGTCTACCCCTTCCTCGTCAACGACCCGGGGGAGGGCACCCAGGCCAAGCGCCGCGCCCACGCGACGATCGTGGACCACCTCATCCCGCCGATGGCCCGCGCCGAGTCGTACGGCGACATCGCCCGGCTGGAGCAGCTGCTCGACGAGTACGGCAACGTCCAGGTCATGGACCCGGCCAAGGCGCCGGCGCTGCGGGGGGAGATCTGGCAGCTGATCCACGCCGCCCAGATGCACGTCGACCTCGGGCTGGATGACGTCGACCTCGACGACGCCGAGGGCTTCGACGACCTCGTCATGCACGTCGACGGCTGGCTCTGCGAGATCAAGGACGTCCAGATCCGCGACGGCCTGCACGTCCTGGGCCAGGCGCCCCGGGGGCCGGAGCTCGTCGACCTCGTGCTCGCGATCCTGCGGGCGGCGCAGGTCTTCTCCGGCAGCGTCGGGTCCGTGCCGGGCCTGCGCGCCGCGCTCGGCCTGGGGGAGGAGGCCACCTCCGCCGAGACCGACGAGGTCGAAGGGAGAGCCCGTCGCCTGATCGAGGGCCTCGCCGAGAGGGACTGGTCCGCTTCTGCCGCAACGGAACTGGTCGCCAGCCTGGAGCCCGAGCTCGACGCGGCCGCGGCCACCGAGGTCACCGCGGTGCTCGAGTTCGCCGCGACCGAGGTCGTGCCGCGCCTCGCGGCGACCGACCGCGAGCTGGACGTGGTCCTGCACGCCCTCGACGGCGGGTACGTGCCCGCGGGGCCGAGCGGGTCCCCCCTTCGCGGGCTGGTCAACGTGCTGCCCACCGGACGCAACTTCTACTCGGTGGACCCCAAGGCCATCCCCTCCCGCCTCGCCTACCAGACCGGTACGGCGATGGCCGAGTCGCTGCTCGCGCGCTACCGCGAGGAGACCGGGGAGCTGCCGCGCTCGGTCGGCCTCTCGATGTGGGGCACCTCCGCGATGCGCACCTCCGGCGACGACATCGGCGAGGTGCTCGCGCTGCTCGGTGTCACGCCGGTGTGGGACGAGCAGTCGCGGCGGGTCACCGGACTGGAGCCCATCCCGCTCGTCGAGCTCGGCCGGCCCCGCGTCGACGTCACCGTGCGCATCTCCGGGTTCTTCCGCGATGCCTTCCCGCACGTCATCGCGCTCATCGACGACGCCGTCGCGCTCGTCGCGGACCTCGAGGAGTCGGAGGAGGAGAACCACGTGCGCGCCCACGCCGCCGCCGACCTTGCGGAGCACGGTGACGAGCGGCGCTCCCGCACGAGGATCTTCGGGTCCAAGCCCGGCTCCTACGGTGCGGGCATCCTCCAGGTCGTCGAGTCCGGCAGCTGGCGCAGCGACGAGGACCTCGCGCAGGTCTACACCCAGTGGGGTGGTTACGCCTACGGCCGCGACCTCGACGGAAAGCCGGCCGCGGAGGACATGGAGCGCACCTACCGCCGCATCCAGGTCGCGGCGAAGAACGTCGACAACCGCGAGTCCGACATCCTCGACTCGGACGACTACTTCCAGTACCACGGCGGCATGGTCGCGACGGTGCGTGCGCTCACCGGCTCCGAGCCCCGGGCCTACGTCGGGGACTCGACCTCGCCGGACGCGGTGCGCACCCGCACCCTGCAGGAGGAGACCAACCGCGTCTTCCGCTCCCGCGTGGTCAACCCCCGCTGGATCAGCGCGATGCAGCGCCACGGCTACAAGGGGGCCTTCGAGCTGGCCGCGACCGTGGACTACCTCTTCGGCTTCGACGCGACCGCCGGCGTCGTCCACGACTGGATGTACGACCGGGTCGCGCGCGACTACGTCCTCGACGAGGACAACCGGGCCTTCATGACGCGCGCGAACCCCTGGGCGTTGCGCGGCATCGTCGAACGGCTCACCGAGGCCGCCGACCGGGGCCTGTGGGAGGAGCCCGATCCCGAGGTGGTCCAGCAGATGCAGCAGGTCTACCTCGACATCGAGGGAGACCTCGAGGAGGACCAGTGACCCCGCAGGACAGCGGGAGCCGCTACGCCCGTCCGGTCCCCACGATCGGGGACACGAGCAGTGCCTCCCAGCGACGCGAGGACCCCGCCGGCTGGGCGATGGGCGAGGCGGTCACGGAGACGCTCGCGCGAGTCGTCGCCGGGCGACGGGACATCCGTCGCTACCGACCGGACCCGGTGCCCGAGGAGCTGCTCGGGGCGGTGCTCGAGGCGGGCCACCGGGCGCCGAGCGTCGGGCACTCCCAGCCCTGGCGTTTCATCGTCGTCACCGACCCGGGCACCCGGGACAGGGCCGCGGCGATGGCCGACCGGGCACGGCTGGACCAGGCGGCGCACCTGGCCTCCGAACGAGCGGCCCGGATGCTCGACCTCAAGCTCGAGGGGCTGCGTGAGGCACCCGTCGGCGTCGTCGTCGCCTGCGACCGCCGCACTCCCGCCACGGGGGTCCTCGGGCGGGCGACCTTCCCCGACGCCGACACGTGGTCCTGCGCGACCGCGATCGAGAACATGTGGCTCACCGCCCGCGCCCACGGCCTCGGGATGGGCTGGGTGACGCTCTTCGACCCCGACGAGCTGGCCGACCTGCTCGGGCTGCCCGAGGGCGTGGTCACGCTGGGCTGGATGTGCCTCGGCTGGCCCGACGAGCGGCCGCCGTCGCCGGGCCTGGAGCGCGCCGCGTGGTCGCGGAAGGCGCCGCTGTCCGACGTCGTCATCCGCGAGCGCTGGCCGGCAGATGAGTCCGCGCCGCAGCAGCCGGTCTCGCACCTGCGCGGTCCCGAGGCCTCCCGGCTCGTCGGGGCGACCGACTCCGCCGACGAGCTGCTCTCACCGCCGGAGTCCCTCGGCGTGCTCGACCGCGCCCTGAACCGGGTGCTCGCCCTCGGCGGCGAGGACCTCGCCGGCGGCACGCTCGTGCTGGCCGGGGCCGACCACCCGGTGACCGGTCTCGGGGTGAGCGCCTTCCCGGGCTCGACGACCGCCGACGTGCTCGCGGCGACGGTCGCCGGCACCTCGCTGGGAGCGGCCACGGCGAAGGGGGCCGGCCTCTCCGCCGTCGGCGTGGACGCCGGTGTGGCACAGCCGGTCCCGGGCGCGCGGGACGCACGACCGGCGGGGGAGCGGGGCGACGTGGCGAGCAGCGACGCGATGACCGCGGCCGATGTCGGGACCCTCCTCGAGGCCGGGCGGGAGATCGGGGACGAGGCGGCCCTTCGAGGCTCGGGGAGCGCCGGGCTGGTCTGCCTCGGCGAGGTCGGGGTCGGCAACACGACCGTCGCCGCCGCACTGGCCTGCGCCCTGCTCGACCTCGAACCCCAGGACGCGGTCGGGCTCGGGGCCGGCTCGGACGCCGACATGGTCGCGCGCAAGCGCGACGTCGTCGCCGCCGCGCTGGCCCGGACGAAGGGGGAGACGGACCCCCTTCGCCTCCTCGCTGCGGTCGGCGGCCCGGAGATCGCCCTGCTCACCGGGGTCACGCTCGGTGCGGCCGGGGCCGGTGCGCCGGTCGTGCTCGACGGGTTGGCCGCTTCCCTGCCCGGGCTCGTCGCCGCGCGACTCGAGCCCGGGGTCCAGGGGCACCTGCTCGCCGGTCACGTCAGCCGCGAGCGCGCACACTCGCTCGTGCTCCGCGAGCTCGGCCTCGAGCCGCTGCTCTCGCTGCGGATGCGTGCCGGTGAGGGGGTCGGCGCCTGCCTGGCCGCCTCGCTCGTCCTGCAGGGGCTCGCGGTCCGTCGCACCACTGCGCGCACCCGCTGACGGCCGCTACGCTCGGCGGATGGCAGTCCTCTTCCTGCACGGAGCCGGCGGGTTCGTCGAGGACCGGACGATGGTCGGGGCCCTGCGCGCGGGGCTCGACGACGAGGTCCTGGTGCCGAACCTCGACGAGGGGATCGCGACCACCCACGAGGCCTGGTCGCGACGGGTCGTCGAGCACCTGCGCGCGGACGTCGACGTGGTGGTCGGCCACTCCTTCGGCGGCTCGACCGTCCTGCGGCTGCTCACCGAGCGCGATCCCGGGATCCGTCGGCTCGTCCTCCTCGCCGCCCCCGACTGGGGGCCGGACGGCTGGGAGGTCCCCGAGTTCTCGCTGCCCGACGACGCGGACGCGAGGCTTCCCGGGACGCTCGGGATCGAGCTGCACCACTGCCTCGACGACGAGGTCGTGCCGTTCGAGCACGTGCAGCAGCTCGGTGCCCGGCTGCCCCGGGCCCGGGTGGTCCGGCACGAGCAGGGTGGCCACCAGTTCGCCTCGCCGGCCATCGATGCCGTCGTCCGGCGCCTGTAGGGCGTCAGCCGTCCACGGACCTACCCTCGCGGCGTGAGCGCGTAGACGTCCATGACCCAGCCGTGCTCCTCGCGCAGCCGGCCCCGCAGGTCGACGATCTCGTCGATGACGTCCGCCAGCCGCCCGGAGCGCAGCGCCTGCTGGGGCATGCCGACGTAGGCGCCCCAGTGGATCACCGTGTCCGGATGCGTGGCCGCCAGCTCGCGGCAGTGCAGCTGCCCGTCGAGCATGACGACGACCGTCCCGAGGTCGATCCCGGCTTCCTGCGTCCGGGTCCACTCCTGCACCAGCCGGCGGCCGGTCGTGACGTGCACCGGCTCGCCGATCCGGTGCAGCACGATGCCGTGCGCGGCGGCGAGGGCCTGGAAGGCCGAGATCCCCGGTACCACCCGCACGCTCGTCGCCAGGTGCTCGCGGATCGCGTCGACGATGCGGATCGTGCTGTCGTAGAAGGCCGGATCGCCCCACACGAGGAAGCCCACGACCGCTCCGTCGGGCAGCTGCTCGATGACCTCCACGTAGGCACGGGTCCGGGCGGCGTGCCAGTCGCGCACCCCCTGGGAGTACTGCGCAGCGTCCCGCTCCGCGTCGGGGCCCCGCCGCGGGTCGGGCACCGTGACGAACTCGTAGGGGTGGTCCTCGGCAATGAAGCGCTCGCAGATCGCCTGCCGGACGGCGACCAGCTCGTCCGTGACGGCCCCCTTGTCCGCGACGAGGAAGACGTCCACCTCGGCCAGCGCCTCCGCGGCCTCGGCCGTGACGTGCGCCGGGGAGCCGGCCCCGATGCCGATGACGTGGATGCGGCGGGTCGCGTTCTGGCTCAACGGGTCTCCCGGGTCAGCTCGAGGACGGCATCGAGGTCGGCGTGGGTCTCGAGGGCGTCCGCGAGGGTGTCGATCATGGCCTCCCGGCGGGTGGCGAAGGGGGCGGCCCCCACCTGCGGGGCCCACGCCGACCCCGTCGTGGCCGCCACGTCGGCCAGCAGCGCCCGGCGGAAGTCGTCGCACTCGAGCGTCCCGTGCCAGATCGAGCCCCGGACGGGGCCGAGGGCGTGACCGCCCGGGAAACCCTCGCCGCCGTCGGGCGAGACGATCCCGTGGTGGATCTCGTAGCCCTCGACGGGGTTCCCCCGCCACGACCCGCTCGGGCGGGCGAGCACCTTCTCCCGATCGAAGACCACCCGTCCGGGCAGCAGCCCCAGGCCGGTGACGGTGGCGCCGTCCCCGTCCCTTTCGACCTCGTCGACAATCTCCTGGACGAGCATCTGGTAGCCCCCGCAGATGCCGAGCACCGGCGCGTCGCGACGGGCCCGCTCGAGCACGACGTCGGCGAGGCCGCTGCTGCGCAGCCAGGCCAGGTCCGAGAGGGTCGCCCGCGACCCCGGGAGCACGAGCAGGTCCGCCTCCCGCGCGACGTCCGGCCGCCGGGTGACCCGCACGTCGACGCCGGGTTCAGCGGCGAGGGCGTCCACGTCGGTCGCGTTGGAGGTGCGCGGCAGCGCGATGACCGCGACGGTCAGCCGGCATTCCTCCGGTACCTCGTCCGCGGTCGGGGAAGCGCCGACCGAGAGGGCGTCCTCGGAGTCCAGCCACACCCCGTCCAGCCACGGCAGCACCCCGAGCGAGGGCATCCCGGTGCGGGCGGTGATCTCCGCCAGCCCCGGTCGGAGCACCTCGACGTCCCCGCGGAACTTGTTGACGAGATACCCCGCGAGCAGCGACCGGTCGGCGTCGTCCACGAGCGCCCAGGTGCCGTAGAGCGCGGCGAGCAGTCCACCACGGTCGATGTCGCCGACGAGCAGCGTGGCGAGCGAGAAGCGCCTCGCCAGGCCGAGATTGACGTAGTCGCCGGCGCGCAGGTTGATCTCGGCGGGGGACCCGGCACCCTCGCAGACGATGACGTCGTGGGCGGCCGCGAGCTCCTCGTGGGCGGCGAAGGCGGCCTCGGCCAGGTGCCTCCGGCCGGTCGCGTACTCACCCGCCAGGAGCTCGCCGGCGGGTCGGCCGCGGACGACGACGTGGGAGCGACGGTCGCTGCCGGGCTTGAGCAGCACCGGGTTCATCGCCGAGGTGGCCTCGACCCGGGCGGCCTGCGCCTGGAGGTACTGCGCCCGCCCGATCTCGGAGCCGTCGCGGCAGACCATGGAGTTGTTCGACATGTTCTGGGCCTTGAAGGGCGCGACCGCGAGGCCACGGCGGGAGAACGCACGGCACAGACCCGTCACGACGAGGGACTTGCCTGCGTCGGAGGAGGTCCCCGTCACCAGTAGCCCGCTCACGAGCGCCCACTCTACGTAAGAGATGGCTACGGTGATCTCGTGATCAAGACCCAGGTCCACCTGGTCCGTCACGGGGAGTCGACGTGGAACCGTGACGGGCGGGTCCAGGGTGCCTACCGGGGCACCGGCGAGCCGGTGCTCACCGAGTCCGGGCGCGCCGAGGCCGTCCGGGCGGGCCGGTCCGTCCAGTCCCTGCTCGGCTCGCCCTCGACCGCGCCGAACATCTACCTGTGGAGCAGCGACCTGTCCCGTGCCCTGCAGACCGCGGAGATCATCTCGGTGACCCTGCGCCCCGTCGGATGGGTCGCCTCCGTGCGTGCGGAGTCGGGGCTGCGCGAGCAGCACCTCGGTGCCCTCGAGGGACAGCCGGCAGATTCGCTGCGTGCCGAGGCGCCCCCGGAGGGTGCCCACATCAGCCAGGTCCGGTGGGGCGGAGGGGAATCCATGCAGGAGGTCTACATGCGTGTCGGTGACTGGTTCGCCCCGGCGCTGGTCGACCAGCCGCGGCACCTCTTCGTCATCAGTCACGAGCACACCATCCGGGCAGCGCTCGCCTGGTTGCGCCAGCACTCCTGGCGCGACATCGACTGGGACGAGCCCATCGCCCGCGGGTCTGTCACGACCTGCGAGCTGGGCTGAGTCACCCGCCCGGGCAGGTGCGCAGCCGCGCCACCTGGTCCGTGCCGTACCGGTGGCCGGTGCCCTCCGGGACCCGCAGGGAGCCGGCGAAGTCCACGAGGTCGTGCACGCCACCGACCAGCGGCAGCCACCGGGTCGCGTCCGGTGGGGGACGAAGGGCGTCCCGCCAGCTGGCGTGGACCACCGGGTCGTCTGGGTTGGCGACGACCGTCTCACGGCGCAGCCCGACCCGGTGCCCGCCCGGTGGGCCCACCCACAGCACGGAGCACACCTCGGCCCGTGCCCGTGCCCGGTCCGCGCCGGTCAGGATCGCCTGCCCGGCCTCCGCGCCGAGGCTCTCGCCGTAGACGTGCAGGTCGGGGCGTTCCCGCGGGGGCAGCGCCCGGACCCTCTTCGCCACCGCATCGAAGAGGAGCCGCGCGGACTCGGCCGAGCGCTCCCGGTGCACGAGCCAGGACCACCAGCTGGGGGAGGCGTCGTACTGCATCGAGACCGTCGCCACGTCGCGGCCGAACCGGTGCTCGATCCCGGAGAGGAACTGCGGGTCCACCCAGCCGCTGCCGGTGGGCAGGACGACGACGACCCGGGAACGCTGCAGCCCCCCTTCGTCCACGAGGTGTCGGGTGGCACGCTCGGCCCGGGCCCCGGCCGACTCACCGGGCACCATCCGGGCATAGGCCCGCACCGCGCCGACGGGGGAGGGGTGCTGCATGACCCACATCCGCCCGTCGGGCTCGATGCCGTGCGCCGGCCCGCCGGCGAGCACGAGCCCGATGCATACCACCGCCACGAGGACCGGTCGCCAGACCCTGCGGGAGCGGGCCGGCCCCCGCCACGCGCGCTCGGCGGCGTGCCGCAGCAGCAGGGCGGCCGCGACGACACCGAGCACCGCGGCCCAGTAGCGCCATCCCAGCGGCGCCATCCCGGCCCCGGCCCGGGCAGCGTCGAGGACCTGGTCACCCCACAGGCCGACGGCCGTGGCCAGCAGGGCCACCCCGACCAGGCCCACGACGCGGGCCGCCCCCCGGGAGGGCGGGCTGTTGCGGCGGATCACCAGGGAGGCCTGGACGCACATCGTCACGAAGCACGCCGAGACCACCCCCTGCAGCACGGCCCCGTGGGGCAGTGCGGTGGGGGAGATCGACAGGTAGAGACCGATCACCGCCGCGAGCGAGCTGGACACCCTCGGCAGCAGGTCGTGGTCGGGCGCGCTGACAGCCGTCATGCCGCCACCGCCTCGCGGGTGCCGGCGACTCGACGGCGACCCGCCGTGAGGGCGCCGAGGCCACGGGCCAGGAGGGAGGCGGCCGAGCCGAGCGTGAGCAGCGCCGCACCGGCCGTCGCCACCGACCAGGCGTCCTCGGGCTCGGGCACCGACTCGTGCTGGCGCCACGAGTTGGCCCGCACGAAGGCGGCCGCGACGTGCGCCCACCGGAGGCAGTGCTCGCGGGCGGCCCCGCCCCCGCAGGAGCGCAGCGCCTCCTGCTCGAACTGGTCGTCCAGCGCCTCCCGGGCACCCGCCGGGAGCCTGCCCCCGACGGCCTCGGCGTACCGGAGCAGGTCGTAGCCGTAGTCGTGCTGCCGGCACACGGTCCCGAAGGACCTCGGCAGCGTGACGGGGGAGGAGCAGGACCCGCTCGGGTTGGTGATCGAGTCCCCGTCGAGCACCGGCTCGTAGCCGAGCGTGTCCGCGAAGTCCTCCGGCACCGCCGCCTGCGCTGCGGTGGCCGATCCGGTGAGGAGGGCGGCGACGGCCGTCCGGGCGGCAGGGTCCGGAGCGGGTGCCTCGGGGGCGTCGAGGACGGCGATCGCCGTCGTGGTCGTCAGGGAGAGGAGCAGGACGGTGGCGGAGCGTCGGAGCGGCTGCATGCCCCGGAAACTAGGAATCGCCCACCGGGGCGGACATCGCCTGCGGGAGGTCTTCCCCGGTACCTCACCGGTGGTGCGGGGACCGCCCGGCAGTACCACGGGGTGACCCGGGATCCCCCTTCGGTACGACGACGCCGGCCTCCCGCGCCACCTAACCTTGGGGCCATGCCCAGCTCACCCCCGTCCCGTGCCCGGCGGGTGGTCGCTGCGCTCGGTCGCGGCACGGTCTGGGCGGCGAAGGGGGTCGCCCGCCACCCGGACGTCGCCCTCGCACTCCTCGCGGGCATCGCCCTGGCCATCGCGTGGCCGACGATCCACTTCACCCATCGGGTGCCGAGCAGCCTGCAGCCGGTGTTCGCGCTGATGTCGGTCGCGCCGCTGGTGCTGCTGCGTCGGGAGCCGCTCATCGCCTGGGTGGTGAGCACGGTGGGCAGCCTCATCTGGTTCTTCGTGCCCCGCGTCGGGGACTGGCCGATGCCCTGGCCGGTCATGCACTTCCTCGTGCTGCTGCTGACGGTGGTCGTCGTCGCGCTGCTGGCGCCCGTCCGGCAGGTGGCCCTGACCACCGCTGTGACCGCGGGCTGGTTCCTGCTCGTCATGCCGTGGGCGCTCAAGCCCTGGGCCCTGGGTGTGCTCGTCATCGTCGCCTTCGCGCTCCTCGCCCGCTGGCTGCGGACCGCCCGCCGCCAGCTGGCCAGTCGCGAGGAGGAGGCCGAGACCGAACGGGACCGTCGCGCCGTGCTCGAGGAGCGCTCCCGCATCGCCCGCGAGCTGCACGACGTCGTCGCGCACCACATGTCGATGGTCGTCGTGCAGGCACAGAGCGCGCCCTACCGGGTCGAGGCCGTCTCCCCGGAGGCGAAGGAGGAGTTCGCCGGCATCGAGAGCGCGGCGCGGCAGGCGCTGACCGAGGTCCGTGGCGTCCTCGGGCTGCTGCGGGAGGACCGCGCCGACCCGGAGACCGCGCCGCAGCCCTCGCTGGCGGACCTGCCCTCGCTGCTGGAGGCCTCCCGCGCAGCCGGCATGGAGCTGCGGTGGAGCCTCGACCTCGAGGGCTGCCCGCCCGGCACCGCCCTCGTGCTGCACCGGGTGCTCGGGGAGGCGCTGGCGAATGCGGCCCGCCACGCACCCGGGGCGAGCGTGGTCGTCGAGCTGCGGGAGCACGCCGGCCAGGCCGAGCTCAGCGTCCGCAACTCTCCCGGCTCCTCCCCGTCACCGGTCGCCGGGGGAGGTCACGGCATCGAGGGGATGCACGCCCGCGCGCAGGCCGTGGGCGGCCACGTCATCACCGGGGCGATCCCCGGCGGCGGCTTCGAGGTTCGCGCCCGCCTCCCGCTGACCGGTCGACCGGGCGCAGGGGAGGACCGATGAGCACCACCGTGCTGATCGTCGACGACCAGGCCATGGTGCGGGCGGGCTTCGGCGCGCTCCTGGCCGCCCAGCCGGACATCTCCGTCATCGGGGAGGCGGCGGACGGTGTGGAGGCGGTCGCCGAGGTCGCCCGGCTGGAGCCCGAGGTCGTGCTGATGGACGTCCGGATGCCGGAGGTGAACGGCCTGGAGGCCGCCGCGACGATCCTCGGGGGTCCGAGCCCCACCCGGCCGAAGGTGCTCATGCTCACCACCTTCGACATCGACGACTACGTCTACGAGGCGCTGCGCATCGGGGCCAGCGGCTTCCTCCTCAAGGACGCCTCGGCCGAGGAGCTCGCCCGGGCGGTGCGGGTCGTGGCGGGCGGGGACCAGCTGCTCGCCCCGAGCATCACCCGCCGGCTCATCTCCGAGGCGGTCGCCAGGCACGGTCGGCCACCGCGCCACTCCCACCTGCTCGAGCGGCTCACCGGCAGGGAGCGGGAGGTCCTCGAGCTCGTCGCCCAGGGGTTGTCCAATGCCGAGATCGCCGGCCGGCTCTTCCTCGCCGAGCAGACCGTCAAGACCCACGTCTCCCGGGTGCTGACGAAGCTGACGCTGCGCGACCGTGCCCAGGCGGTCGTCTTCGCCTACGAGCACGGAGTGGTCACTCCGGCGTCGTGACGGTCCGGTCCCGCAGCTGCCCGGCCAGCGCCTCGGCATCCGTGACCGGACGGTCACACACGAAGCCCCGGCACACGTAGGCGGCCGGGGCGCCGTCGACGAGCGGCCGGTCGGCCAGCAGCGGCTCGCCCGGTGCATCGGGGCGGCCGGAGACGATGACGAGACCGGGGGAGGAGGCCGCCTCGGCGACCCGGCGAAGGGGGCCGTCGCCCCCTTCGCCGACGATCGCCACCTGCAGCGGGCCGGCGAGCATCGCCTCCGCCGTCGCGAGGGCCCATCCGGCGAAGCGGGGGTCCTGCCCGATGATCCGGCCCTGCGCCGCGACGGCCTCCTCGGCGAGGCGGCGGTGCTCGAGGTCGCCGGTGAGGGCGGAGTGGGTCAGCAGCGCGGCCGCCACCGCGGAGACCCCCGCGGGCTCGGCGTTGTCGGTGATGCCGCGCGGACGGGTGATGAGGGACTCCCCGTCGATCGGGGTGTCGTGCCAGCCGTCGGCGTCGTGGAAGAGCCCGATCGCCAGGGCGAGGATCCCCGTGGCGTGCTCGAGCCACTCGGCGGCGCCGGTGGCCCGGTGGAGGGCGAGCAGTCCCTCGGCGAGGTTGCCGTGGTCGTCGAGGGCGCCCGGCGCGGCGGCGACTCGGCCGGCCAGCGAGGTGCGCCGGAGCCGCCCGTCGACCAGGTGCTGCTCGAGCACGAGCCGTGCCGCGTCGGTGGCCGCGTCGATCAGCTCGGGGCGGGCCAGCGTCACGCCGGCGTCGGCGAGGGCGGCGATCGCCAGGCCGTTCCAGCTCGTGACGACCTTGTCGTCCCGCGCCGGCTGGGGGCGCTCCTGACGGGCGGCGAGCAGCCGGGCGCGCACCTGCTCCCACCACTGCGGGTCGGCCGGGTCCTCGCGCAGCTGCAGCGTCGAGGCGCCGCCCTCGAAGGTTCCCGCTGCGGTCACCCCGAGCAGCTCCGCCGCGCGGGTGCCGTCCTCCTCGCCGAGGACCTGCGTCAGCTGCGCCGGTGTCCAGACATAGGTCGCCCCTTCGACGCCGACCCCGTCGACCACGGTGTCGGCGTCGAGGGCGGAGGCGAACGCTCCGCTCGTCCGCAGGTCCCGCAGCAGGAAGTCCGCGGTGCTCCCTGCCACCCGGCCGGCCAGCGGGGACCCGGTGTCGCGGTACCAGTGGGTGTAGGCCCGCAGCAGGAGCGCGTTGTCGTAGAGCATCTTCTCGAAGTGCGGCACGACCCAGTCGGCGTCGACGCTGTAGCGCGCGAAGCCGCCCGCGAGCTGGTCGTGGATGCCGCCGCGGGCCATCGCCTCGAGGGTGTGCCCGGCCATCGCGAGCGCGTCGGCGTCCCCGGTGCGCGCGTGGTGGCGCAGCAGGTGCTCCAGGGTCATCGACGGCGGGAACTTCGGGGCGCCGCCGAAGCCGCCGCGGGCATCGTCGAAGCTTCCTCGCAGCGTCCGCACCGACGCCGCCACGGTCTCCTCGTCGACGGGGGACCCGGGGCCCGGGTCGGAGATCTCGCGCAGCCGCGTGGCGATGTGGCTGGCCGACTCGGTCAGCTTCGCCCGGTCCTCCTGCCACGCGGTCCCGGCGGCGTCGAGCAGCTGCAGCAGCTGGGGCCTGGGCAGGTAGGTCCCGGCGAAGAAAGGTTCGCCGTCGGGCGTGACGAGCACGGTCATCGGCCAGCCGCCCTGCCCGGTGAGGGCCTGGGTGGCCAGCATGTACACCGCGTCGATGTCCGGTCGCTCCTCGCGGTCGACCTTGATGCTCACCCAGCCGTGGTCCAGCGCCGCCGCGACCTCGGCGTCCTCGAAGCTCTCGTGGGCCATGACGTGGCACCAGTGGCACGCGGCGTACCCGACGGAGAGGAAGACCGGCACGTCCCGGCGCCGCGCCTCGGCGAAGGCCTCCTCACCCCACTCGTGCCAGTCGACGGGGTTGTCCGCGTGCTGGCGCAGGTAGGGCGAGAGGCTCTCGGCAAGACGGTTGACCATGCCTCCACCGTCTCACTCGCCCGGGACCTCAGTCACCGACCGCCTTGACCAGCGCCACCGCGAGCGAGACCCGGGCCTCGTCCCCGTCCTCGACCGCCCAGACGGCGTGGACCATCTCCCGCAGCGCGCAGACCGGCCGCACGACGTCCTCGTCGAGCCCCGCGACCTCGCAGGCCACCTCGACCCGCCGGTGCACCGACCACCGCAGCGCGGCACCGGTGCCCATCTCCGGGGTCCGGTTGTGCAGCAGCGGCGCGACCTCCCACGCGGGGTGACCGGTGAGCGGCTTGGGGTCGATCGCCACCCAGTCGGTGCCGTCGGAGAGGACGTTGCCGTAGTGCAGGTCCCCGTGGAGCAGTCGCGCATCGGCCTCCTCGGTGTCCAGCGAGCGGAGGGTGGACCTCGCCTGCTCGACGAAACGCCGCGGCAGGGACCGCGCCGCCGGGCGGGCGAGGACCTCCCCGGCCCACGGACCGAGTGAGCGCACCTGCGGCAGCGGCGGGAGATGCAGGTCCGCGTAGAGCCCCGCGACGGCGGCGACGGCCTCCTCGTCCCACGGCTCGGAGAGGTCCTCGGTGGTCAGCCGCTCGAGCAGCAGCACGGACCGGCGCGGGTCGGCCGCGAGCAGCTCCACCGCCGCGCGACCGTCCCAGGCCCGCAGCGCGAGGTGCTCGTGAGCGGAGTCCTCGTGCGGCCATCCGAGCTTGAGCGCGGCGGGCCCGTCCGGGCCACGGACGGGCAGGACGAGGGCGCACCGCCCGACGGCGGGCGGGCCGTCGGGCACGAGCGACCACTGCGTGACGATGTCGGCGACCAGGTGGGGGAGGGAGTCGAGCCACTCCCGGCCGGAGGGGCCGCCCTCGGGGGCGAGCCCGCCGATGCGTGCGGCGAAGGGCGCGGGCACCAGCGCGGCCGCGTCCTCGACCCTCATGTCCCGTCGGTGCCGATCAGCGCCACGGGCTCGGAGCCCCAGTCCTCGGCCAGCCCCTGGGCGGTCGCCATCCAGCTCGCGGTCTCCAGGGCGGCGGCCCGGTCGTCGTCCAGCCGGTACAGCCCGGCGGTGTAGGCCCCGACGAGCCGCTCCAGGCTCTGCCGGGCGAGCCGGCGGGCCGCCTGCTCGCCGGAGACCTGCCGGTCGAGGTCGTAACCGAGCGTCAGCTGGCCCGCCTCCTTGCCGGCGGCGGTGGTCTGACGCACGGACAGCTCCTGCAGCTCCTTGCGGGCGTCCTTCGCCCGCCGGCTGATCTTCTTGCTGCTGCGGGCCGCGATGACGCCGAGCGCGTAGGTCGCCGCCCTCGTCGCCTTGAGGTCGTCGGCGGCGACGGCACCCGCCCGCCAGCCCCGGGAGGGGGCCGGGTCGAAGAGGTGCGGTGTCCGCCGGATCTGGGCGGCGGTGAGCCGACCCATGAGCGGCAGCATCCCGAGGCCGCAGTCCCGCACGGCGGCCTCGTAGGCGGTGACCGCCTCGGACATGGTCTCCGGGTCGGAGGCGTCGCGCAGCTCCGCCTTCGGGACCCCTGCGTCCGCGAGCGCGCTGCGGAGGGCCTCGGCCTGCTCGGTCCACTCCTCGCCCCCCTGGGAGCGCAGGTGGCCGAGGACCGTCAGCATGGCGGCCTCGCCGGCCAGCGGCTTGCGCTCCGGGACGAAGGGGATGTCCGGCGCGTCGTCCTCCAGACGGACCCCGCAACCGCCCAGGGAGAGCACGCCGGCGAGCGACCCCAGGAGCAGGGTTCGGCGGCTGGGCTGGATCGGCACGGGGACGATCCTCGCACGACGCGCTCGATCTTCCTCGCTAGAGTGTCGGCCCACGGCAGGTCAACTCCACACGGAAGGCATCGCATGGCTCTCGAGCAGGACATCCGCGAGCAGGTGTCCGCTGCGCTGGGCGCGGATCTCGTCATCGACGAGGTGGGCGTGACCCCCGCGGGCAGGCGCCGCGTCGTCCGGGTCACGGTCGAGCGCCTCGTCGACTCGGCGGTCGGGGACACCCCGGTCGAGCCACTCACGCTCGACGAGATCGCCGACGCCACCCGCGTGGTCAGCGACACCCTCGACTCCGGCGACACCATGGGTGAGCAGCCGTACACCCTCGAGGTTTCCACCCCCGGCACGGACCGGCGACTGCAGGAGCCGATGCACTTCCGGCGCGCCGTCGACCGTCTCGTCGCCCTGACGACCACGGAGGGAGAGGTCACCGGCCGGGTGCTCGCCACGACCCCCGACGGCCTCGACCTGCACGTCAAGGGGACGAAGAAGAAGCCGCCCCACACCCGTCACGTCCCCTTCGCCGACATCACCAAGGGCGTCGTGCAGGTGGAGTTCACCCGACGACCCACGCCGTCCACAGACGACACGGAGGCCTGACACATGGACATCGACATCCACGCCCTCAAGGCGCTCGAACACGAGCGCGAGATCCCCTTCGACGTCCTCGTCGAGGCGATCGAGGCGGCGCTGCTCGGCGCGTACCACCGCACCGAGGGTGCCTACAAGAACGCCCGGGTGGAGCTGGACCGCAAGCACGGCCACGTCATCGTGTGGGCGCGCGAGTCCCACCCGGTGGAGGAGGAGGTCCCCGTCGAGGGCGAGGACGGCGAGCCCGCACTCGATGAGCTGGGCAACCCACTGATGCGGGTGCGCACCCGCCACGAGCTGGGCCCCGAGTTCGAGGACACCCCGGAGAACTTCGGCCGGGTCGCCGCGGCCACCGCCCGGCAGGTCATCACCCAGCGGATGCGGGACCTGGAGGACGAAGCCGTCCTCGGCGACTTCCGCGGCCGCGAGGGCGACATCGTCGCCGGCGTCATCCACCAGAGCCCCAACCCCCGCCACGTCACCGTCGACTTCGGCTCGGTCGAGGGCATCCTCCCGACCGCGGAGCAGGTCCCGGGGGAGGTCTACGAGCACGGCGAACGGATCCGCGTCTACGTGGTGGCGGTCCGTCGCGGCCCGCGCGGGCCGGAGATCGGCCTCTCCCGCACCCACCCCAACCTCGTGCGCAAGCTCTTCGCGATGGAGGTCCCGGAGATCGCCGACGGCACCGTGGAGATCGTGGCCCTGGCCCGGGAGGCGGGGCACCGCACGAAGATCGCGGTGCGCTCCAAGGTCCCCGGCCTCAACGCGAAGGGGGCGTGCATCGGCGCCATGGGGGCCCGGGTCCGTGCCGTGATGTCCCACCTGCAGGGCGAGAAGATCGACATCGTCGACCACGCCGAGGACCCGGAGCAGTTCATCGCCGCGGCGCTCTCCCCGGCGAAGGTGCAGTCGGTCACCGTCGTGGACCCCAAGCTGCGCTCCGCGCGGGTCGTCGTGCCGGACTACCAGCTCTCGCTCGCGATCGGCAAGGAGGGGCAGAACGCCCGCCTGGCCGCCAAGCTGACCGGGTGGCGCATCGACATCCGGCCGGACACCGCCCCCGAGACCAGTGGCGGCGTCGCCGTCCCGGGCCAGCCGGGCGGGACGGTGGGGTGAGCACGCCGGAGCCGGCAGGCGTTAGACTGGGTGGCACCGATCGGACTGGACTCCAGTCCGACGTGCCCGTTGGGGGTCCCGTCCGGACCTGCATCGGGTGCCGAGGGCGGGATAGCCGATCGACTTTGCTGCGCATCGTCGCGGTCACGGATGCCGGTGGCACCACCACCGTCCACCCGGATCCGCGGCGACGTGTGCCGGGACGTGGGGCATGGCTCCATCCCGACACCGCCTGCCTGGACCTGGCCGTCCGGCGGCGGGCCTTCTCCCGGGCGTTCCGACGCCGTGTCGAGGGCTCGGACGCCGTGCGTGACCAGATCGAGTCGATGACGCAGTGACCACCGTCCGCACCACAGCCGAGAGCGGGTTTGACGCTGATGAGCACCCGATGAGTACTCAGCAATGAGCATTCAGCTGAACTGACGACGGTCCGCGCCTTCTCGAGGAACGGACCAGAGAAGGAGAAACGTGGCCAAGGTCCGTGTCCACGAGCTCGCGAAGGAGCTCGGGGTTTCCAGCAAGTCCCTTCTCGCCCACCTGGGTGAGATGGGCGAGTTCGTGAAGTCCGCGAGCTCGACGATCGAGGCTCCGGTCGTGCGGCGGGTCAAGGACAACCCGCCCGCACCCGACCCGAAGAAGAAGGCGGCCAAGCCGGCCGCCAAGGCGACCCCGAAGTCGGCCGCGCCGGCGAAGGACGAGTCGCCGAAGACCGAGGCACCCAAGCCGGGTGCCTCGGCTCCCAAGCCCGGACCGGCGGCCCCGAAGCCGGGTCCGGCCGCTCCCAAGCCCGGCCCGGCCGCCGAGACCCCCGCGCCCGAGGCGCCGAAGGCCGAGGCCCCGAAGCCCGAGGCCGAGGCACCCAAGCCGGGCGCGGCGGCCCCGAAGCCGGGCGCACCAGCCCCCAAGCCCGGTCCGAAGCCGGCTCCTCGCCCGGGCCCCCGCCCGGGGAACAACCCCTACTCCTCCAACCAGGGGATGGGCACCCGTCGCGGCGGTCGCGACGAGGGCGGCGCGGGTGGTCCGCGCCCCGGCAACAACCCCTTCGCCTCCAGCCAGGGGATGCCCCGCCCGGGGCAGCGTCGTGACGGCCAGCGTCCCGGCCCCCGCCCGGGTGGTGGCCAGCAGCGCTCCGGATCCGGCGGGCCACGCCCCTCGCCCGGGATGATGCCGGCGAGCTCGGCCGTCCCGCGTCCGGGCCAGCGGCCCGGTGGCCGGGGCGGAGCCGGCGGTGGCCGTGGCGGGCCGGGCGGTGGCCGTCCGGGCGGTCGCGGTGGCTACCGCGGCGGTCCCGGCGGTCGTGGCGGCACCCAGGGCGCCTTCGGTCGCGGTGGCGGGCGTCGCAAGCAGCGCAAGAGCAAGCGGGCGAAGCGTCGCGAGTTCGAGCAGATGCAGGCACCCTCGGTCGGTGGCGTGGTCGTCCCCCGCGGCGACGGCTCCACGGTCGTGCGGATCCGCCAGGGCGCATCGCTCAGCGACTTCGGCGACAAGATCGATGCCAACCCTGCCTCGCTGGTGACGGTGCTCTTCAACCTCGGCGAGATGGCCACGGCCACCGCGTCGCTGGACGAGGACACCTTCAAGCTGCTCGGCGCCGAGCTCGGCTACGACATCCAGATGGTCTCCCCGGAGGAGGAGGAGCGCCAGCTCTTCGAGTCCTTCGACATCAACCTCGACATCGGGGTCGAGGACGAGGACGACGAGGACCTGCAGCCGCGTCCGCCGGTCGTGACCGTCATGGGTCACGTCGACCACGGGAAGACCCGCCTCCTGGACGCGGTCCGCAACGCGGACGTCGGGGAGAACGAGGCCGGTGGCATCACCCAGCACATCGGTGCCTACCAGATCCGCACCGAGCACGAGGGCGAGGACCGGGCCCTGACCTTCATCGACACCCCGGGTCACGAGGCGTTCACCGCCATGCGTGCCCGTGGTGCCAAGGTCACCGACATCGCGATCCTCGTCGTGGCCGCCGACGACGGCGTCATGCCGCAGACCATCGAGGCGCTCAACCACGCCCAGGCCGCCGACGTGCCGATCGTCGTCGCGGTCAACAAGGTGGACGTCGAGGGCGCCGACCCGGCGAAGGTGCGCGGTCAGCTGACCGAGTACGACCTCGTCGCGGAGGAGTACGGCGGCGAGACGATGTTCGTCGACGTCTCGGCCAAGCAGGGCCAGCACATCGACGAGCTGCTCGACGCCGTCCTGCTCACCGCCGACGCTGCCCTGGACATGCGGGCCAACCCTGACCGGGACGCCCGCGGCGTCGCGATCGAGGCCAACCTGGACAAGGGTCGCGGTGCGACCGCGACCGTCCTCGTCCAGTCGGGCATGCTGCGCGTCGGTGACGCGATCGTCACCGGGTCCTCCTTCGGCCGCGTCCGCGCGATGCTCGACGAGAACGGCGGACAGGTGCAGGAGGCCGGACCCTCCCGCCCGGTGCAGGTCCTCGGCCTGTCCACGGTCCCGCGGGCCGGCGACACCTTCGTCGTCGCCCCCGATGACCGCACCGCCCGCCAGATCGCCGAGAAGCGTGAGGCGGCGGACCGACAGGCGAGCCTGGCCAAGGCCCGCAAGCGGATCAGCCTGGAGGACCTGGACAAGGTCATCGCCGAGGGCAAGATCGACACCCTCAACCTCATCATCAAGGGTGACGTGTCCGGTTCGGTCGAGGCCCTGGAGGACGCCCTCCTGCAGATCGACGTCGGTGACGAGGTCGACCTGCGGATCATCGACCGCGGCGTCGGTGCCATCACGCTGAACAACATCAACCTGGCGATGGCCTCGGACGCGATCATCATCGGCTACAACGTCCGGGCCGAGGGCCCGAACGCGGACATCGCCGAGCGCGAGGGCGTCGAGATCCGCTACTACGGCGTGATCTACAAGGCCATCGAGGAGATCGAGAGCGCGCTGAAGGGCATGCTCAAGCCGGAGTACGAGGAGGTCGAGCTCGGTTCCGCGGAGATCCGCGAGGTCTTCCGGTCCAGCAAGTTCGGCAACATCGCCGGTTCGATCGTCCGCAGCGGCCTGATCAAGCGCGGCGCCAAGGCACGCATCACCCGCGAGGGAGTCGTGCTCACCGAGGGGCTGGAGCTGACCGGGCTGCGTCGGTTCAAGGACGACGTCACCGAGGTCCGCGAGGGCTTCGAGTGCGGTATCAACCTCGGCAGCTTCAACGACGTCCGGGAGGGTGACCTCATCACCACCTACGAGATGCGCGAGAAGCCGCGCGACTGAGCACGACGTGGTCGTCCTGACCACGACGCGCCGAAGGGGGCCGACCGGGAGGACTCCGGCGGCCCCCTTCGCATAGGGTCTTCCCCGACACGATTCGCCACACAGTCAGGGGAAATCCATGACCAGCGCACCTCCTCCTCCGCCCCCCGGCGACGGAGGCCAGAACCCGCCGCCCGCTCCGCCCCCGCCCGGCGGCGGCCAGCCGCCGGCCCAGCCGCCCTACGGCTCCGCGCCGCCGCCCCAGCCGCCGTACGGCGGGGCTCCTCAGGGGACGGGCAGCAACAACAACGGCAAGATCATGGGCATCATCTCCACCGTCGTGGGTGTGCTCGGCCTGTGCTGCTGCACCTGGTTCATCTTCTCGATCGGCGCGATCGTGCTCGGCTTCTTCGGCAAGCGTGAGTCCGAGAAGGTGGGCGACTCCACCGGCCGGCTGCTGTCCATCATCGGCATGGTCGCCGGTGTCATCGGGATCATCATCGGGATCATCTACTGGATCCTGGTGGCCACCGGTGTCATCGACCTCGACAGCATGTACGAGTTCTCGACCACCTGATCCGACCACACGGCACGCGCGCCCCCCGATCCGCCGGACGGGGGGCGTGCGTGTGTGTGCGGTACGACACCACCGAAAGGCCTCCCGCTTGAGCTCCGTCCCACCACCCGCACCACCGCCCCCGCCGTACGGACAGCACGGCGGCGCCCCCGGGGGCCAGAGCGACACCCCGAAGGTCCTGGGGGTCGTCTCGCTCGTCGCCGGCATCATCTCGATCCCGGCGTCCTGCTGCTGCTGGTTCCTCGGCTGGATCCCCGCGCTCGTGGCCGTCGTCACGGGTGTGCTCGGCTACGTCCAGCTGCGGGACCACCCGGGGTCGGACGCCAAGGCCTTCCTCGTCGCCGGGATCGTCCTGGGCGGGATCGGGTTCCTCGCGATGATCGGCTCGCTCGTGTGGTCCGTGGGCTCCATCCTCTTCTCGGACTTCTCCACCATGTGACCCGCGGTCGTGCGACGCCCTCGATCCACCGGACCGGGGGCGTCTCGCATACCGTGGGGGAGTCCCACCCAGCCCCTCACGGAGGTGTGCCATGGCCGACCCGGCCCGCGCCCGCAAGATCGCCGACCGCATCAAGGAACTGATTGCGGCCAACCTCGACCAGGTCGTCAAGGACCCGGACCTGGGGTTCGTCACGATCACCGACGTGCGGGTGACCGGCGACCTGCAGCACGCGTCCGTCTTCTACACCGTCTTCGGCGAGGACGCCCAGCGCCAGCGCAGCGACGAGGTGCTCCAGGCCAACGTCAAGAAGCTGCGCGCCTTCGTCGGTCAGCGCCTCGGCATCCGGCTCACCCCGACGCTGGAGATCATCCCCGACGCCCTGCCGGAGAACGCCTCCCACATCGAGGAGCTCCTCCGCTCCGCCCGCGAGCGGGACGAGGACCTGGCCCGGTCCCGCAGCGACGCCCGCCCGGCCGGGGAGGCCGACCCCTACCGCGCGAAGGGGAGTGACGCGGAGGGCGAGGGCCGGTCCCCTTCGTCCCGGCAGTGAGCGACGGACTGGTCGTGCTGGACAAGCCCGCCGGCTGGTCCAGCCACGACGTCGTCGCGCGCTGCCGCCGGCTGTACGGCACCCGCAAGGTCGGCCACGCCGGCACCCTCGACCCGATGGCCACCGGGGTGCTCGTGCTCGGCGTCGGCCGGGGCACGAAGCTGCTGACCTTCCTCGTCGGCGCCGACAAGGCCTACACCGCCACCATCCGGCTCGGACAGGGCACGATCACCGACGACGCCGAGGGCGACGTGACCGCCACCGGGCCCGTCGCCGGGCTGGGGCGGGCCGCGGTCGAGGCCGCGGCCGCCGGCCTGAGCGGTGACATCGAGCAGGTCCCGAGCGCAGTCAGCGCGATCAAGGTCAAGGGGGAGCGCTCCTACGCGCGGGTGCGCGCCGGCGAGGACGTCGAGCTGCCCCCGCGACCGGTGACCGTCTCCCGCTTCGACGTGCTCGCCCTCACGCAGACGTGCGCCGAGGACGGCACGCCGGTGCTCGACGTCGACGTCGAGGTGGACGTCTCCTCCGGTACCTACGTGCGTGCCCTGGCCCGGGACCTCGGGGCGGCCCTGGGCAGCGCGGGCCACCTGACGGCGCTGCGCCGCACCCGTGTCGGGGGCCTGGACCTGACCGGGGCGCAGACCCTGGCGGAGCTGGGTGGGTTGCACGAGCGGCGGGAGCCGATGCCGATGACCCCGCTCGCCACGGCCGCCCGCGCCGCCCTCACCACCCGGGAGATCGACGCCGAGCAGGCCCGGGCCCTCGGCTTCGGCCAGCGGATCCCGAGCGAGGTGCCGGGCCGCAGCGAGCCGGTCGCCGCCCACGGCCCCGACGGCACGCTCGTCGCCGTGCTCGACGAGACGCGGCCCACGGCCCGTGCCCATGTCGTCTTCGCCCCGGCCACTTCGTAGAGTGTGATCTCGTGCTGCACTGGTCAGACCCCGACGCCACCCCCAGCGAGCTCACGCCCTGCGTGGCGACCTTCGGCAACTTCGACGGGGTGCACCGCGGGCACCGGGCGATCCTCGACGAGCTGGTCCGGCAGGGCCGGGATCGGGGGCTGCCGGTCGTGGCCGTCACCTTCGACCCCCACCCCGCTGCGGTCATGCACCCCGAGCACGCCCCCGAGATCATCGCCCCCGGGCGCCTCCGCGACGAGCTGCTCGAGGAGGCCGGCGTCGACGGCGTCCTCGTGCTGCCCTACACCCTGGAGTTCGCGCGCACGAGCGCGGTGGACTACGTCGTCGGGACCTTCGTCGAGGGGCTGGACGCACAGGTGCTCGTCGTCGGCGCCGACACCAAGGGCTTCGGCGCCGACTACACCGGGGACGTCTCGCTGCTGCGGGAGCTCGCCGAGGAGCACGACTTCGCCCTCGTCGTCATCGACGACCAGGGCGACGGGCAGCGCTGGTCCTCCTCCGCGGTGCGCGCCCACCTCGCCGAGGGCGACGTGACGGCGGCCGGGGAGATCCTCGGGCGGCCGCACCGGGTCGTCGGGGAGGTCGTCCACGGGCACCACCGCGGCCGCGACCTGGGCTACCCGACGGCCAACCTCGCCGACGACAGCCTCGGGCTGGTCCCCGCGGACGGGGTCTACGCCGGGTGGCTCACCCGCCTCGATCGGCCCGAGGACGCCCCGGACCGCCGGCTCCCGGCGGCGGTCTCGGTCGGGACCAACCCCACCTTCGAGGGGCAGGTCCGCGTCGTCGAGGGCTACGTCCTGGACCGGACCGACCTGGACCTCTACGACGAGCAGGTCGCGGTGGACTTCGTCGGGAGGGTCCGCCCGACGCTGCGCTTCGACTCGGTCGAGGAGCTCCTCGAGGCGATGGCCGAGGACGTGCGGCGCACCCGCGAGATCCTGGGAGTGCCGGAGGGCTGACAAGGCGCCCCCCGTGATGGATGATGCGGTCACCACCCTCGCCCCGAAGGAGCGCTCGCCGTGTCCATGTCCACCGCCCCCGTCTCGGCCGAGCAGCCCTCCGCCGAGAGCGTGATCGACGAGCGCCAGCCCACCGTCGGTCACCTGCTGCGGAGCCGCATCGCGCAGAGCCCGGCCCGGATCGCCTACTCCTTCCCCTCGGGCATCGCCTGGGACGAGCTGACCTGGGCCCAGCTGGGCGAGCGGGTGTGGGCGCTGGCCGCCGGCCTCATCGACCTGGGCGTCCGGCACGAGGACCGCGTCGCGCTCGCCTCCAGCACCCGGATCGAGTGGGCCCTGGCCGACTACGCGGTGCTCGCCTCCGGCGCCGCGACGACGACGATCTACCCGACCTCGATCAGCGACGACGTGGGCTACATCGTCGACGACTCCGGCTGCCGCGTCGTCATCGCCGAGGACGCCGGCCAGGTGGCCAAGCTGCGTGAGGTCCGCGAGATCATCCCCGGCGTCGAGCACGTCGTGGTCATCGACCCCGAGGGCGTCGAGACCGGCGACTGGGTGATCAGCCTCGCCGACGTCGAGGAGCGCGGGGCCGCGCGGCTCGCCGAGGAGCCCGGCGTCGTCGACGAGCGCATCGACGCCACCGGCCCGGAGGACCTGGCCTGCATCATCTACACCTCCGGGACCACCGGCCGCCCGAAGGGGGTGCGCCTCGTCCACTCCACGTGGACCTACCAGGGGGCGGCCATCCGCGCCATGGGACTGCTCGACGAGGACGACGTCCAGTATCTCTGGCTGCCGCTGGCGCACGTCTTCGCCAAGGTGTTGCTCATCGTCTCCCTGGACATCGGTCTGCACACCGCGATCGACGGCCGGGTCGAGAAGATCGTGGACAACCTCGCCGTCGTGCGCCCCACGTTCATGGCGGCCGCGCCCCGGATCTTCGAGAAGGTGTACGGCAGCGTCTCCCTCGGCATGGCTGCCGAAGGGGGAGCCAAGGCCAAGATCTTCTCGTGGGCCTCCGGCGTGGGCCGGCAGTACTCCCGCGCCCGCTCCGAGGAGCGTCCGGTCGGGGCGCTGCTGAAGCTGCAGCACGCCGTCGCCGACCGGCTGGTCTTCGCCAAGATCAGGGAGCGCTTCGGTGGCCGGGTGCGCTTCTTCATCTCCGGGTCCGCGGCCCTGAACACCGACGTGGCCCACTGGTTCAACGGTGCCGGCCTGCCGATCCTCGAGGGCTACGGCCTCACCGAGAACGCTGCGGCGGCCACCGTCGCCCGCCCCGATGCCCACCGGGTGGGCACCGTCGGGCAGCCGATGCCCCGGACCGAGGTGCAGATCGCCGAGGACGGCGAGGTGCTGCTGCGCGGCCCCCACACCATGCGGGGCTATCACGGCAACCCGGAGGCGACCGCCGAGGTGCTCACCGAGGACGGGTGGTTCCACACCGGCGACATCGGCGAGTTCGACGAGCGCGGCAACCTCTCGATCACCGACCGCAAGAAGGACCTGTTCAAGACGAGCAACGGCAAGTACGTCGCCCCCTCGCTCATCGAGGCGAAGTTCAAGGGGATCTGCCCCTACGTCGGCCAGCTGCTCGTGCACGGCGAGGGTCGCCAGTACGTCACCGCCCTCGTCACCCTCGACGAGGAGGCCCTCCGGCCGTGGGCGGAGGCCAACGGCCTGCGGGGCGCCGGCTACACCGAGGTCGTCTCCTCGCTGCAGGCCCAGGAGATGGTCCAGTCCTACATCGACGAGCTCAACGAGGGCCTGAACCCCCACGAGCAGATCAAGAAGTTCCACATCCTCGGGCGCGACCTCACCGTCGAGGACGGGGAGCTCACCCCGAGCCTGAAGCTGCGCCGCAAGGTCGTTGCCACGAAGTTCCAGTCGGACATCGATCGCCTCTACCCGGGAGCCTGAGCATGGGTTTCGCCACTGCCGCCGTCGTCATCGTCGCCGTCGTCTACGGGGTGGGCTTCGCCCTCTTCCCGGTCGGCGAGTGGAGCCCGGGGGCCCGCCGCGCCTACACCCTCGGGGGCGCGCTGCTCATCGCCGTGCTCGTGATCCTGGTCTTCGCGGTCCCCTGGTAGACGCCCGCGGGGAAGAGTGGAGAATCGTGCCATGAGCGCGACGACCACCTCCGACCTCGCCGGTGCCCTGCGGCGGTCCGGCATCTCCGATGTGCGGGAGGACTCGCTGACGCGGGGGATGTTCTCCACGGATGCCTCGATCTACCGGGTGGAACCGCAGGTGGTGGTCTTCCCGCGGCACGTGGAGGAGATCGAGGCGGCGGTGGCGTTCTCGCGGGAGTCGGGGGTGCCGATCACCGCGCGGGGCGCGGGCACCTCGTGCGCCGGGAACGCGATCGGGCCGGGGATCGTGATCGACACCTCGCGGCACCTGAACCGGGTGCTGGAGGTCGACGCGGAGTCGCGGACCGCGCTCGTGGAGCCCGGGACCATCCACGCGACCTTGCAGGGCCGGGCCCGCGAGGTGGGGTTGCGGTTCGGGCCGGATCCGAGCAGCCACTCCCGGTGCACGGTCGGGGGGATGATCGGCAACAACGCGTGCGGCAACCGGGCGCTGGGGTACGGGCGCACGAGTGACAACGTCGTGGGGATGGAGCTGCTGACCGCCGGGGGGCGGCACCTGGGTGCGGTCACGTCGGTGGCCGGGGAGCCCCCTTCGCTGACAGGGGACGAGGAGCTCACGGCGCAGCTGCACGGGCTGACGGATGCGCACCTGGCGACGATGCGCACGGAGTTCGGGACCTTTGGGCGGCAGGTCTCGGGGTACGCCCTGGAGCACACGTTGCCGGAGAACGGGCGCGACCTGGGCCGGATGATCGTCGGTTCGGAGGGCACCCTGGCGGTGGTGACGCGGGCGCGGGTGCGGCTGGTGACCGATCCGCCGGCGACCGCGTTGGCGGTGTTGGGCTTCAGCGACATCTACGCGGCGGGGGACGTGGCCCACCGGCTCAAGGGTCTGGGTGCGGTGGCCGCGGAGGGCATCGACTCGCGGATCGTGGACGTGGTGCGGGTACGTCGCGGGGAGTGGGCGGTGCCCGACCTGCCGAAGGGGGGCGCCTGGCTGCTGGTGGAGGTGCCCGGCGAGGACGGGCCCGCGGCGCAGGCGGCCGCGGAGGGGATCTGCCGGGAGATTGGTGCCCTCGATGCCCGGGTGGTCCGCGACCCGGGTGAGGCCCGCTCCCTGTGGAAGATCCGTGAGGACGGTGCGGGCCTGTCCGCGCGCTCGCAGCGGGACCGGCCCGCGCACGCGGGGTGGGAGGACGCCGCGGTGCCGCCGGAGCGGCTCGGGGACTACCTGCGGGTCTTCGACCAGCTGCTCGAGGAGCACGACCTGCAGGGGCTGCCGTACGGGCACTTCGGGGACGGCTGCCTGCACATCCGCATCGACCACTCGATGGACACCCCCGGCGCGACCGAGCGCTACCGGGCCTTCGTCGAGGCAGCCGCCGACCTCGTGGCCGCCCACGGCGGGTCCCTCTCGGGGGAGCACGGTGACGGGCGAGCCCGCTCGGCGCTGCTGCCGCGGATGTACTCGCCGGAGGCGATCGAGCTCTTCGGGGCGGTCAAGCACGCCTTCGACCCGCACGACCTGCTCGGGCCCGGCGTGCTGGTCGACCCGGCCCCGGTCGCGGCCGACATCCGGATCCCGGCCGCGCGGCGGATCACCCGCGCCGAGAGCCCGCTGGCCTTCCTCTACGCCGAGGACGGCGGCGACTTCAGCCAAGCGGTCCACCGGTGCACCGGGGTCGGCAAGTGCCGCGCGGCGGGGACCTCGAGCACGGTGATGTGCCCGAGCTACCAGGCCACGGGGGAGGAGAAGGACTCCACCCGCGGGCGGGCCCGGGCGCTGCAGGAGATGCTCAACGGCTCCACCGCCACGCAGGGGTGGGCCTCCCCGGAGGTCCACGAGGCCCTCGACCTGTGCCTGTCCTGCAAGGGCTGCGCCAGCGACTGCCCGACCGGGGTGGACATGGCCACCTACAAGGCCGAGGCGCTGCACCAGACCTACAAGGGCCGGCTGCGGCCCCGCAGCCACTACTCCCTCGGCCGGCTGCCGCAGCTGGCACGGATCGCCGCGAAGGCCCCACGGCTGGCCAACGCGATGACCTCGCTGCCCGGCCTGAAGAAGCTCACCCTGCCCGCCGCGGGCGTGGACCCCCGCCGCAGCGTGCCGACCTTCGCCCGGGAGACCTTCCGGGCCTGGGCCCGCCGGGAGGGCATGGTGACCACGATCGCGCAGGCGGCCACGACCGAGCACCCGGTCGCGATCTTCGTCGACTCCTTCACCGACCACTTCTCACCGGCCGTGGGCCGACAGGCCGTCACCCTGCTGCGGCAGGCGGGGATGACCCCCTTCGTCCCGCGCGAGAGCGCCTGCTGCGGCCTGACGCTGATCTCCACCGGGCAGCTGGACGCCGCCCACGACACCCTGCAGGACGCCGCCCGCGCGCTGGCCCCGGTCACCGCCGCCGGCATCCCCGTCGTCGGCCTCGAGCCCAGCTGCACCGCCGCACTGCGCGAGGACCTGCCCCGGCTCGTGGACTCCACCGACGCCCGCGCCGTCGCCGGCGGCGTGAGCACCCTCGCCGAGCTGCTCACGATCGCCAAGGACGAGGGCCGCTGGAGCCCGCCGGACCTGACCGGCACGGAGGTCGTCGCCCAGCCCCACTGCCACCACCACGCGGTCATGTCCTGGAGCGCCGACGAACGCCTCCTGGCCGCCACCGGCGCGACCGTGACACGCCTGGGCGGTTGCTGCGGGCTCGCCGGCAACTTCGGCGTCGAGCTCGGCCACCACGACGTCTCCGTCGCCGTCGCCGAGCTCCAGCTCCTGCCCGCCATCCGCGAGGCCTCACCCGAGGCCGTCGTCCTCGCCGACGGCTTCTCCTGCCAGACCCAGATCGCCGACCTCTCAGAGCGACGCGGGGTCCACCTCGCCGAACTGCTCACCCGCGAAGGATGACGGCTGTGCGATACTGACGGTGGTCGTGCGGCACACCACACCTGTCGTGCGCCCCGACGATGTACTCAGCGCGATCGCCGCGAGGACAGCGGAGCGAGCGCGTGGTCGATCAGGCCACTGGCTGGGCAGTCGTCGGCCCCGTGGGGGTGCCGCGCTGGGCGCGAGCCGCCGCGAGGCAACACGGACTCTGCTTCCGTGGGCTGCGAAGACGCCCACGCACGCCGCGCCAGCGGCCGGTTGCACCCGAAGGAGGGTGTCGGTGTTGGGGCCGGTCTCCGGCGCAGGAGGTGCCACATGGCCACCGACAACGAGAACTCCGACAATTCCGGCGCTGAATCGACCCCGCCAGTGGCGAGCGTCCCGAGCTTCGGACTCCTCTTCCAGCAGCCCGAGACCGTCAGCGCGCCGGAGCCGCCCGCGCGGCGGGAGCCCGAGGACGGGCAGGACGAGGACCACGGGTCGCACGAGTCCCCGGAGCAGTCCTCGGACCAGGACGAAGGGGGCAGGCGTCGCCGGCGTCGCGGCGGCCGGGGCCGCAACAACCGCTCCGGGGACGAGCACGGGGGCCAGGACGAGAGGAGCTCCTCCGATCAGGAGTCGAGCTCCGAGGATTCCGAGGACTCGAAGGACTCCTCGGGCGACAAGAACGGCAAGAACGGCAAGGGCGACAAGAACGCCGATGACTCCGGGGATGACTCGGGCGACTCGGGCGATGACTCAGCGGACGGCCAGCAGGGCGGCGGCAGCTCCCGGCGGCGGCGTCGACGCCGCCGCGGCGGTGGCGGCGGCAACGGCGGGAACGGCAACAACGGTCAGGAGGACCCGCCCGGGACCGTGACGAAGGTCCGCCAGTCCCGCCGCAACGAACCGCAGGCGATCAAGGGCAGCACCCGCCTGGAGGCGAAGAAGCAGCGCCGCCGCGAGGGCCGCGAGGCCGGGCGCCGTCGCACGATCATCACCGAGGCCGAGTTCCTCGCCCGCCGCGAGAGCGTCGAGCGGGTCATGGTCGTGCGCCAGCAGGAGGAGCGCACCCAGATCGGCGTCCTCGAGGACGAGGTCTGCGTCGAGCACTACGTCTCCCGCGAGACCACCCAGACGATGGTCGGCAACGTCTACCTCGGCCGGGTGCAGAACGTGCTGCCGAGCATGGAGGCCGCCTTCGTCGACATCGGCCGCGGTCGCAATGCCGTCCTCTACGCCGGCGAGGTCAACTGGGAGGCCCAGGGCGTCGGCAACGGCCAGGCGCGCAAGATCGAGAGCGCCCTCTCCTCCGGGGACTCGGTGCTCGTCCAGGTCACCAAGGACCCGATCGGCCACAAGGGTGCGCGCCTGACCCAGCAGATCTCGCTGCCGGGCCGCTACCTCGTCTACGTGCCCGAGGGCACGATGACCGGGATCTCCCGCAAGCTGCCGGACACCGAGCGCTCGCGCCTGAAGAGCATCCTCAAGCAGGTCGTGCCCGACCACTCCGGCGTCATCGTGCGCACCGCGGCCGAGGGCGCCTCGGAGGCCGAGCTGACTGCCGACGTGCGGCGCCAGACCAAGACCTGGGAGAAGATCAGCGAGAAGGCCGAGGCGAAGAAGGGCAAGAAGGCCTCCGCCGGCGGCGCGCCGACCCTCCTGCACGCCGAGCCGGAGATGACCGTGCGGGTCATCCGCGACATCTTCAACGAGGACTTCTCGAAGATGGTCGTCTCGGGCGAGCAGGCGTGGAGCCAGATCAAGGACTACATCGACGCCGTCGCCCCCGACCTGGCCGACCGGCTGGAGAAGTGGACCGGGGAGGGCGACGTCTTCGCCGGGCACCGCATCGACGAGGCGATCGCCAAGGCGATGGACCGGAAGGTCTGGTTGCCCTCCGGTGGCTCGCTGATCATCGACCGCACCGAGGCGATGACGGTCATCGACGTCAACACCGGCAAGTTCACCGGCTCCGGCGGCAACCTCGAGGAGACGGTCACCAAGAACAACCTCGAGGCCGCCGAGGAGATCGTGCGCCAGATGCGGCTGCGCGACATCGGCGGGATCATCGTCGTCGACTTCATCGACATGGTCCTGGAGTCCAACCGCGACCTCGTCGTGCGCCGGCTCCTGGAGTGCCTGGGCCGGGACCGCACGAAGCACCAGGTCGCCGAGGTCACCTCCCTCGGCCTGGTCCAGATGACCCGCAAGCGAGTCGGCTCCGGCCTCATCGACGTCTTCTCCGAGACCTGCGAGCACTGCGGCGGCCGCGGCCTGATCGTCCACTCCGAGCCGGTCGCCCACGACCACTCCGGGGGCGGCGACGGCGGCGGCAGGTCCCGCAAGGGTCGCTCCAAGGGCGGCGGCAAGAACAAGCAGACCGAGCCCCAGCCGGAGGAGAAGGACAAGAACGGCAACACCGCCGCGCAGATCGCTGCGGCCGCCCACGCCGCGGCGGTCAAGACCATCGCCGGTGAGCCGAGCGAGGACGACGGCGGGACTCCCGAGCCGGAGCCGGCCCCGGAGCCCGAGGCGCCGACGGCTCCGCGTCGTCGTGGTGGTCGCCGGGCCGCCTCGAGCGCGGGCGCGCCGGTCTCCCTGGACCCGGTGGACCTCTCCGGCGGGGCCGCCCCTGCCGAGCCGGAGCCCACGCCCGAGCCGGAGCCCACGCCCGAGCCCGAGCAGGCCGCGGCCGAGCCGGAGCAGGCCGCGGCCGAGCCGGAGCCGGCCCCCGAGCCGGAGGCGCCGACGGCTTCACGTCGTCGTGGTGGCCGCCGGGCCGCCTCGAGCGCCGGCGCGCCGGTCTCCCTGGAGCCGGTGGACCTCACCGCGACCGCCGCGAGCGAGACCGCCCCGCTGACCCAGGTCGCGGGGGAGAGCGGCGAGGCGCCGACGTCGCCGGTCGCCGACCCGGAGCCGCCGGCTCCCACCCGTCGCAAGCGCAAGCGGGTCACCTCCGAGGCCGGTCCGCCCCAGTCCTGAGGTGCCGGCCCACCCCCTTCGCGCTGGGCTTTTGCAGCCGAAGGGGGCGGCCCGGTATCCTAGGTCCTCGGTGCGCCCACCGAGCGAGCGCTTCGTGACCCGGTCACGAGGATTGCCTGCCGGTCAGACCGAGAGAGTGCACCGGAGCACAGCGAAAGTGAGTTCCCACTGATGTACGCGATCGTTCGCGCAGGTGGCCGCCAGGAGAAGGTCTCCGTCGGCGACACCATCCTCATCAACAAGATCGCCGAGCAGGCGGGCCAGACCGTCTCCCTCGAGCCGGTCCTCCTCGTCGACGGTGCCACCGTCACCTCCGGCACGGACAAGCTGGCCGGCGCCAGCGTCACCGCCGAGGTCGTCGGGGCCGCCAAGGGCCCGAAGGTGAACATCGTCAAGTACAAGAACAAGACCGGCTACCGGAAGCGCCAGGGCCACCGCCAGGCGCTGACCGAGCTGAAGATCACCGACATCAAGGCCTGAGGCCTTCCGCTAGAAGAGTTAGGAACCACTGACATGTCCTCCAAGAAGGGTGTCTCCTCGAGCAAGAACGGTCGCGACTCCAACGCCCAGCGCCTCGGCGTGAAGCGTTTCAGCGGCGAGATCGTCGGTACCGGCCAGATCCTCGTGCGCCAGCGCGGCACGCACTTCCACCCGGGCGACAACGTCGGCCGGGGCGGCGACGACACGCTGTTCGCCCTCGCCGAGGGCGAGGTGCAGTACGGCGCCAAGCGCGGCCGCAAGACCGTGAGCGTCCTGCCGGCGGGCACCGCCGGCTGACGCTCCGAGGCAGAGCGTTGTTGCGAAGGGGGCGGGCCCACGGTGGCCCGCCCCCTTCGCCGTCCCATACGGATCGGTAAGGAAGAGGTGAGGTCGTGGCGACCTTCGTGGACCGGGTCGTTCTCCACGTGGAGGGCGGCAAGGGCGGTCATGGCGTCGCGTCCGTGCGCCGGGAGAAGTTCAAGCCGCTCGGCGGCCCGGACGGCGGCAACGGCGGCCACGGCGGTGACGTCGTCCTCGTCGTCGACCCGCAGGTGACGACCCTCCTCGAGTACCACCGCAGCCCGCACCGGCGGGCGAGCAACGGGGCGCCGGGCGCCGGCGACGAGCGCGACGGCGCCCGCGGCGAGGACCTGGTCCTCCCCGTCCCGGACGGCACGGTCGTCACCGACCGCTCCGGGCAGGTGCTCGCCGACCTCGTCGGCGCCGGCACCACCATGGTCCTGGCGAAGGGGGGCCGCGGCGGCCTCGGCAACAAGGCCCTGGCCAGCCGGCGGCGCAAGGCGCCCGGCTTCGCGCTGCTCGGCGAGCCCGGCGAGCTCCTCGACGTCGAGCTGGAGCTGAAGTCGCTCGCGGACGTCGCCCTCGTCGGCTTCCCGAGCGCCGGCAAGTCCTCGCTCGTCTCGGTGCTCTCGGCCGCCCGCCCGAAGATCGCCGACTACCCCTTCACGACGCTCGTGCCCAACCTCGGCGTCGTCACCGCGGGCGAGACCCGCTACACGATCGCCGACGTCCCGGGGCTCATCCCCGGCGCGAGCGAGGGCAAGGGCCTGGGCCTGGAGTTCCTCCGGCACGTGGAGCGCTGCTCGGTCCTCGTGCACGTCATCGACTGCGCGACCCTCGAGCCGAACCGCGACCCGATGAGCGACCTGGACGCCATCGAGGAGGAGCTGGCCGCCTACGTCGGGCACCAGAGCCTCGGCGGGCTGCCGCTCTCGGAGCGCACCCGCGTCGTCGTGCTCAACAAGGCCGACGTGCCGGACGCCGTCGAGCTGGCCGAGATGGTCCGGGGGGACCTGGAGGAACGGGGCCTGGAGGTCCACATCGTCTCCGCGATCGCCCACACCGGCCTCAAGGAGCTCGGCTTCGCCCTCGCCCGCCACGTCCTCGCCGCCCGGGCCGAGGTCGAGGAGGACAGCGCCCCCCGGCCGGTCGTGCTGCGGCCCAAGGCGGTCGACGACTCCGGCTTCGTGGTGCGGCGCGAGGGGGGCTCGGACGGCGAGTTCTTCCGCGTCCTGGGCCCCAAGGTCACCCGGTGGGTGCGCCAGACCGACTTCGCGAACAACGAGGCCGTCGGCTACCTCTCGGACCGGCTGGCCCGCGCCGGCGTCGAGGAGGAGCTGATGAAGGCTGGTGCCGTCGCCGGATCCACCGTGCTCATCGGTCCCGAGGAGGACGCGGTCGTCTTCGACTGGGAGCCGACGCTGGTGGGCGGCGCCGAGATGCTCGGTGGCCGCGGCACCGACGCCCGCCTCGAGGAGAACACCCGCCGCACCACCCAGGAGCGGCGCGAGGAGTTCCACGCCCGCAAGGACGCCCAGACCGCCGCCCGGGAGGACCTGCGGGCCGAGCGCGAGGCCGGCCACTGGACCGGCGAGCAGTGACCGGCGAAGGGGGCGCCGCCACCCTCGCCACCGCCCACCGGGTCGTGGTCAAGGTCGGCTCGTCCTCGCTGACCAGCGCCATCGGCGGGGAGCTGGACCGGGCGCGGTTGACCGCGCTCGTCAATGCCCTGGCCGAGCGTCGCCGGTCCGGCGTCGAGGTCGTCCTCGTCTCCTCCGGTGCGATCGCCGCCGGGATCGGGCCGCTCGAGATGCCCACCCGTCCCCGTGACCTCGCCCGCCAGCAGGCCGCGGCGAGCGTCGGGCAGGGGGTGCTCCTCGCCGCCTACCGGCACGCCTTCGCCGGGCACGAGCTGACCGTCGGGCAGGTGCTGCTCACCGTCGACGACGTCACCCGGCGCGGCCACTACACCAATGCCCGGCGCACCCTGGAGGCCCTGCTCTCGATGGGCGTGGTGCCGATCATCAACGAGAACGACACCGTGGCCACCCAGGAGATCCGCTTCGGCGACAACGACCGGCTGGCCGCGCTCGTCGCCCACCTCGTGCGGGCCGACGCGCTCGTGCTGCTCACCGACGTCGACGCCCTCTACACCGCGGCGCCGAGCTCGCCGGGTGCCCGCCGGGTGCCGGTCGTGCGGGAGGAGTCCGACCTGGCCGCGATCGCCATCGGGTCGACCGGCTCCGCCGTCGGCAGCGGTGGCATGACCACGAAGGTCGAGGCCGCCCAGATCGCCGGGGCCGCCGGCATCCCCGCGATGCTCACCTCCGCCGGCAACGCGGCGGCCGCGCTCGTCGGTGATGACGTGGGCACGTGGTTCTGCGCCGGGCAGCCCGCCCGCGGCTCGCGGGGACTGTGGCTGGCGCACGCCACGACACCGAAGGGCTCGGTGCAGATCGACGCCGGTGCCGTGACCGCCCTGCGCGACCGGGGACGCTCGTTGCTGCCGGCCGGGATCACCGGGGTGAGTGGGCACTTCGTCGACGGCGACCCGGTCGACGTCGTCGGACCCGACGGGGGCGTCATCGCCCGCGGCCTGGTCAACTACACCTCGGGCGAGCTGCCGCACCTGATGGGTCGCTCCACGAAGGAGCTGGCGAGCGCGATCGGCCCGCAGTACGAGCGCGAGGTCATCCACCGGGACCACTTGGCGCTGCTCTGACCCAGCGGGGCGCGGCTCAGCGCACCCGCGAGACCTCGAACTGCATCCGCGGGTTCGCGTAGACCTCCTGGGCCTGCACCAGCTGCAGCTCCCGCTCGCCGGAGTCCAGCGTGGTCTGCAGCAGGTCGAAGACCGAGGAGACGGTGCGCCCGAGGGACTCGGGCAGCGAGCGGGTGCGCACCCAGTGGCTCGTGAAGAGCGCGGCGGTGACGTCGCCGGAGCCGTTCGCCTTGAGCGGCAGGTGCGGGGTGCGCACGATCCAGGCCTCGTCCTCGTGGCAGGCGAGCATCTCGCTCGTGCCCTCGGGACGGTCCGGGCGCAGCACCGAGGTCACCAGGATGGTGCTCGGACCGATCTCGCGGGCGCGGTCGACCGAGGCCAGGGTCTCCTCGAGGCTGTGCGGCTCGGTGCCGGTGAGGTAGCCCAGCTCGAACTGGTTCGGCGTGATCAGGTCCGCCCGCGGGGCGACCTGCTCGCGCAGCAGCACCGGGATCGACTCGTGCACGAAGCACCCGGTGGCCTCGCTGCCCATGACCGGGTCGCAGGCGTAGATCGCCTCCGGGTGGGCCTCCTTGACCTTCGCGACGGCCTCGAGGATGGTCGCGCCGATGCCCTCGCCGCCCTGGTAGCCGGAGAGGACCGCGTCGATCTGCCCGAAGCCGCCCCGCTCACCGATGCCGGTGACGATGTCGGCGACCTGCGCGGGATCCATGAGCGGACCGCGCCAGGCGCCGTACCCGGTGTGGTTGGAGAAGTTGACGGTGTGCACCGGCCAGACCTCCACGCCGAGACGCTGCATCGGGAAGACCGAGGCCGAGTTGCCGACGTGCCCGTACGCGACATGGGACTGGATGGAGAGGATCGTGGTCACCGGCCCATCATTCCATCCGCGGCCCGCCCCGCGGACGCCCGGGACGCCGCTCCCCGCGCGCTCGTAGGCTGAGGGCCATGACCGACAGCATCGCACTCGTCGCCGATCTCGCCTCCCGCGCCCGGGCCGCGTCCCACCGGCTGGCGCTGCTCACCCGGGGGGAGAAGGATGCCGCCCTCCTCGCGCTCGCGGACGCGGTGGATGCGGCGAGCCCGTCCGTCCTGGCCGCCAACGAGGAGGACCTGCAGCGTGGTCGCGAAGGGGGCATGGCCACCGCCCTGCTGGACCGGCTGACCCTGGACGCGGCCCGCGTGGCCGCCGTGGCGCAGGCACTGCGGGACCTCGCCGGGCTGCCCGACCCGGTCGGTGAGGTCGTGCGCGGCTCGACCCTGGCCAACGGCCTGCAGATCCGGCAGGTCCGGGTCCCCATGGGCGTCGTCGGGATGATCTACGAGGCCCGCCCCAACGTCACCGTCGACGCGGCCGGGCTGGGCCTGAAGTCCGGCAACGCGATGATCCTGCGGGGCGGCTCGGCCGCGGCCTCGAGCAACCGGGCCCTCGTCGCGGCGCTGCGCACCGGACTGGCCGCGCAGGGGCTGCCCGAGGACGCGGTGCAGCTGCTCGAGGGCGACCACGACGCCGTCAAGGCCCTCATGGGGGCCCGCGGGCAGGTCGACCTGCTCATCCCGCGCGGGGGAGCGGGGCTGATCCGGGCGGTCGTCACGGAGTCCACCGTTCCGGTCATCGAGACCGGCGTGGGCAACTGCCACGTCTATCTCGACTCCGCCGCCGACCCGGCGAAGGCCCGCGCGATCACCCTCAACGCCAAGACCCACCGGCCGAGCGTCTGCAACGCCGCCGAGTCGCTGCTCGTGCACGCCGGCGCCGCCGAGGAGCTGCTGCCCGGCCTGCTCTCCGAGCTGGCCGGGGCCGGCGTCACCCTGCACGGGGACGAGGAGAGCGTGCGCCTCGCACCGGAGGGCGTGCCCGTCGAGCCGGCGACGCCGGAGGACCACGACACCGAGTACCTCGACATGGAGATGTCGGTGGCCGTCGTCCCGGACCTCGACGCGGCGATCGAGCACGTGCGCCGGCACGGCTCCGGGCACACCGAGGCCATCGTCACCGAGGACCGCGCCGCCGCCCGCCGCTGGACCGCGGAGGTGGACGCGGCCGCGGTGCTCGTCAACGCCTCGACCCGCTTCACCGACGGCGGCGAGTTCGGCTTCGGCGCCGAAATCGGCATCTCCACCCAGAAGCTGCACGCCCGCGGCCCGATGGCCCTCCCGGAGCTGACGAGCACGAAGTGGGTCGTGGAGGGCGACGGCCAGATCCGCTGACAGGACTCGTCGGCCGACGTGATGAGGGCCCCTTCCTTCACGGGAGGGGCCCTCATCCGTTGTGTCGACGTGCCACGCCCTTCGGGCCTGCGGCGACGGCAGCGGCATGGCGCGGGGAGGCGCCATGACGGTGACACACGAGCCACGAGGCGCCGACGCCGCACAGGTCGCCGTGCCCCTCCCGGGGGTGATACCCGGTCGGGGCGATCGACGTCGTTATCCCCTTGGCTCGCGGTGTGGGCACTGTTCTACGCCGGGTCGGCGCCCCACGGCAACCGGAACGGGTAAGGATCGGCGAGCGGACACAACCCACAGCCTCGTCCACAGCGCGAGAGCGCTGATCTCGTTCCCGCCCACAGGCCTGTGGAAGCAGCCGGTGGACAACTCGGCAGGGGTGCCCCGGCCACGTGCCGGTGTCGGTACGATGGGCCCATGCTGAGCACCTTTGTCGCCGAGGCCACGCACCACGTCGAGCTGCCGGTCCCGCCCTTCGTCTACGGGATCGTCGCGCTGCTGATCTTCACGGTCATGCTGTGCGCCCTCTTCTCCTTCCGCCAGGCCGCCACCAAGGTTCCGGGCAAGCACAACACCGTCGCCCACGGCGAGGACCACGACGAGACCGGGGACCACCACTGAGCAAGCGGGTCGGCGTGATGGGTGGGACCTTCGACCCCATCCACCACGGGCACCTCGTGGCCGCGAGCGAGGCGCAGTCGCGCTTCGGTCTCGACGAGGTCGTCTTCGTGCCCACCGGCCAGCCCTGGCAGAAGGCGCACAAGCGCGTCAGCGCCTCCGAGCACCGGTACCTCATGACGGTGGTCGCCACCGCCTCCAACCCCCGGTTCACCGTCAGCCGGGTCGACGTGGACCGCGAGGGGCCCACGTACACCGCGGACACCCTGCGTGACCTGCGCGGGCTGCGACCAGAGGACGAGCTGTTCTTCATCACCGGCGCGGACGCCCTCGCCCAGATCCTGTCCTGGAAGGACGTCGAGGAGCTGTGGGAGCTCGCCCACTTCATCGGCGTCACCCGCCCCGGCTACACGCTCAGCGAGACCGGGCTGCCGCGGGACAAGGTGACGCTGCAGGAGGTCCCCGCCATGGCGATCTCCTCCTCGGACTGCCGGGCCCGGGTCGCCGCGGGCGAGCCGGTCTGGTACCTCGTGCCCGACGGGGTCGTGCAGTACATCAACAAGTACGCCCTCTACACCGACGACGGAGAGTGAACCAAGACATCGTGGTAGCCACCCAAGAGGCCATCGACCTGGCCAAGGTCGCCGCCCGCGCGGCGGAGGAGAAGTCGGCCAGCACCATCACCGGCCTGGACCTTTCCGACCACATGCCGCTGACCGACGTCTTCCTCATCGTCTCGGCGGACAACGAACGCCAGGTCCAGTCGATCGTCGACGCGGTCCAGGAGGCCGTGCTCGAGCAGCTGGGCATCAAGCCGCTGCGCAAGGAGGGCGACGGTCCCGGGCGCTGGGTGCTCATCGACTTCGGCGACATCGTGCTGCACGCCCAGCACGACGAGGAGCGCGACTTCTACGACCTCGAGCGGCTCTGGCGCGACTGCCCCCACCTCGACCTCGGCGTGACCGGCACCGCCGACGCCGACCGGTGACCGGGGCGAAGGGGGAACCCCGCCGCCTCGTCGTCCTCCGGCACGGCCAGACCGTCTCCAACGCGAAGGGGATCTGGCAGGGCCAGCTGGACCACGACCTCTCCGAGCTGGGCCGGGAGCAGGCACGCGCCGCCGCTGCGGCCATCGCCGACCTGCGACCCTCGCGGATCGTCTCCTCCGACCTCGCCCGGGCGCGTGACACCGCCGAGGAGGTCGCCGCCGCGGCCGGTGGGATCGAGGTCGCCACCGACCCGCGCTGGCGGGAGATCCACGCCGGCGGCTGGCAGGGCCTCACGGCCGAGCAGGTGCACGCCCAGTACCCCGAGGACGCCGAGCGGCTGCTCACCGGCGAGGACTTCCGCCGGGGCGGGCACGGGGAGTCCCTGGCCGACGTCGCGGAGCGCACCCGGCGCGCACTGGCGGAGCTCACGGCCGCCATGGAGCCGGGGGAGTGCGTCGTCATCGCCACGCACGGCGTCACCGGCCGAAGCCTCGTCGCCGAGCTCGTCGGGCTCGGTCAGTCGCTCGCCTGGCGGGTGCTCGGCGGCTTCGGCAACTGCCACTGGGCGCTCCTGGAGGAGGGGCGTGAGGGTTGGCGCATCGAGCGGTGGAATGCCTCCGCGCCGCCGCAGCAGGCGGGCGAGGGCCCGATTTGGAGAACCACGGGGACGTCGGGTTAAACTCTCCCAGTCCCCTTCGGGGGAAGCACAACTCGGGGCTGTGGCGCAGTTGGTAGCGCACCTCCATGGCATGGAGGGGGTCAGGGGTTCGAGTCCCCTCAGCTCCACCGGACACGAGAAGGCCGACCCCTCACGGGTCGGCCTTCTCGCTGTCGAGGGGGCCTGTCCAGAGCGCCGGAGCTGTTCCGGAATACCCGAACCGGTCGACCCGTTGTGCTGCTCGCGGCCGGAGGGGCCGTTCGGCGGCGGAACGTCGTCGGGGACGAATCCCGAGGTGTGTACGTGATCGAGGACCAGGCCGTGCCGACCATCGGCGTCATCGTCGGGACCACCCGCTCGGGGAGGGTCGGGCGAGGCATCGCCGACCGGGTCGCCGCACTCGTCGACGATGCCTCGCAGGCGGACGTCCGGCTCCTCGACCTCAAGGAGGTCGCCCTGCCGTGGCTCGACGAGCCACGTCCGCCGGCCGACGGTGACTACCAGCGCGAGGCCACCCGTGCATGGGCCGAGGTCGTGGCGGGGCTGGACGCGGTCGTCATCGTCTCCAGCCAGTACAACGGCGGCTACCCCGCTCCGCTGAAGAACGCCCTCGACACGGTCTACGCGGAGTGGAACGGCAAGCCCGTCCTGCTCGTCACCTACGGCATGCACGGTGGGGGCCTGGCGGCGGAGCAGCTGCGCACCGTCTTCCGGGTGCTGCGCGCCGACGTCACCGAGGAGGCCGTGGCCATCACGATCGCCCGGGAGGACCGGGACGAGGGGTGGCAGCTGCACGCCCCGTCCGAGGTCGTCGACCGGCACCGTGCCGAGCTCGTGCGTGGCCTGGAGGAGCTCCAGGGGAAGCTCGAGGCCGCGCGTGCGAGGGTGGCCTCCTGAGGGGAGCGTGATCCGGATGCCCACCGTCCACACCATCGGTCACTCGACCCGCCCGGTCGATGACTTCATCGACCTGCTGCGCGAGCACGACATCACCCGGGTGGTGGACATCCGCACGATCCCGAAGTCCCGGCACAACCCGCAGTACTGGCACGACGCGCTGGAGTCCTCGCTCACGGGCGCGGGGCTCGGCTACACCTACCTCGCCGAGCTGGGTGGCCGGCGCTCCCGCCGCAAGGACTCGATCAACACCGCCTGGCGCAATGCCTCCTTCCAGGGCTACGCGGACCACATGGGCACCGAGGAGTTCCACCGCGGCCTGGATCGGCTCCTCGACATCGCGAAGGGAGAGACCCCGGTGATCATGTGCGCCGAGGCCGTCCCGTGGCGCTGCCACCGCTCGCTCGTCGGCGACGCGTTGCTCGCCCACGGGGTGGAGGTCCTCGACATCATCGGTGAGGGCTCGACGAAGCCGCACCGGATGACCTCCTTCGCCGTGGTCGACGGCGTGGAGGTGAGCTACCCGGCGGAGGGCTGATCCTGCGGCTTGTGGGCCACGATCGCGATGCCGCGCAGGTGCTCCCGGTGCCGTGTGAAGGTGGCGCGCATCCGCTTGACCCGGGCGCGGGCATCGCGGTGGAGCAGCAGGTTGCCGCCGAAGCGCAGCGCCCCGAGCCACCCCTCGTCGGCGACGATCCGCCTCGGGTCCAGCAGGGCCATCGGCGCGGTCTCCACGCGGTCGACGACGAGCCCGTGGGCGGTGAGCAGCTCCTGCCACTCCGCGGACGTCAGCGGGCGGGCGTTGACCCTGATCGAGCGGGCGAGCTCCTTGCGGATGTCCGTCTTGACCCGGTCGGGGACCGAGTCCGGGGCCAGTGCCAGCTCGTGGATCGCGTAGCGACCACCCGGGCGGAGCAGCCGCACCGCCTCGGTGACGATGGCCGCCTTGGCGCCCTCGCCCTGCATCGTGAGCATCGCCTCCCCGATGACGACATCCGCGTCCGCGTCCGGCAGTCCGGTCTGCGAGGCGTCGGCGGTGGTCACCGTGCCGAGCGGGGCGACGACCTCCTCGGTGGCCCGGGCGGCGACGGGGTCGGAGTCGACCCCTCGGTAGGAGCGCGGCCAGAGCTCGAGGATCTCCGCGGCGGTACGACCCAGACCCGGCGCCAGCTCGATCACGTCCGTGCCACCGATGCGGGCCGCCGCGAGGAGCGTGCGGCTCAGCTCGAGGCCGCCGGGACGCAGCACCCGCTTGCCCAGGCGGGCCAGCAGCCAGTGGCCGTGGACGGCATCGTCGGCGCGCTCGGCGAAGGGGATGGTGCGGGTGGTCATGGCGCGCTCCTCCGGGGCGTGAACAATTAACACAGACAATTTAGTAAAAAAAGACCGGAAAGCATAGGGTGGCCTCACCACGATCCGAGTGAAGGAGTTGTCATGGAGTCGACGTCATTGACCACGCTCGCCGAGGAGCAGCTGGCGAAGGCACGCGAGGGGGCCGCCGGGCGCAGCGCGGTGACCGTGCACGGGGGTCGCGACTTCGTGATGCGCCAGACGCTCATGGCACTGGTGGGCGAGCAGGGGCTCGCCGCGCACGAGAGCCCGGGGGAGGCCACCCTGCAGGTGATCTCGGGCCGGGTGAGGATGAACGCCGGGGAGGAGACCTGGGAGGGCGGCGCCGGCGAGCTGCTGATCATCCCCCCGAAGCGTCACGACCTGCAGGCCCTCGAGGACTCGGTCATCCTGCTCACCGTCGGCACCGGCAGCAACGGCTGAGGTGGCCCCGACCAGCTCAGCGTCGCCGACCGCTCCCGCCACGGCCCACCTGGCGCTCGGCGCCACGAGCATCGTCCTCGGCGGCCTCGTCGCGGCCGTGACCGGACCCTTCGGGTGGGAGAAGGGCAGCTGGGCGGCCGCCTACCTCGTCCTCGTCACCGGCGCCGCCCAGTACGTCATGGGCCGGCGCCGCGCCGGTGCCCGGGCCCCGGATCGCGACGGCTGGCTGCAGCTGGCCGCCTGGGACCTGGGCAGCCTGGCCGTCCTCCTCGGCGTCCTCGTGCGGCAACCGCCGGTCGTCGACCTCGGCTCGGTGGTGCTGCTGCTCGGGCTCGCCCTGGCGCTGCGCACCGACCTGCGCCTCGGCGCCGGCTCCCGGGCGGTCACGGTCGGCTACCGGCTGCTCCTGCTCGTGCTGCTCGTGAGCATCCCCGTCGGGATGCTCCTCACTCACCTCAGGAGCGGCTGAGTCGGGTTCGCCCGAACGCCGAACAGCCGGGCGGCGTTGTCGTGCAGCACGCCCCGCTCCCAGTCGGCCCCCAGCCCGAGGTCGAGGACCGCGTCCACGGCCTCGAGGTAGGAGTAGGGGATGTTCGGGAAGTCGCTCCCGAAGAGGATCTTCTCGCCCAGGGCGCGCAGGTCCTCCCTTCGCTCCTCGGGGAAGGGCCAGGACTCCTCGGTGAAGCCCGTGAAGGCCATCGTCGTGTCGAGGTGGACATTCGGGTACTCGGCGCACAGGTCGAGGAAGGCCCCGTAGTCCGGCATCCCCAGGTGGGCGATGACCAGGGTGAGCTCGGGGAATCGCTGCAGCAGGCGGCGCACCCCCTCCGGGCCGGTGTGGGTACCCGGCGCCGGACCGTGGCCCGCGTGCAGGACCACCGGCGTCCCGGCCACCGCGAGCTGTGCCCAGACCTCGTCCAGCAGCGGGTCGTTCGGGTCGTAGTCGCCCACCTGGACGTGCGCCTTGACGATCCTGGCCCCGTCCTCGATCGCGGCGCGGACGTAGGCCCCGGCCCCCGGCTCGGGGTGGAAGGTCGCCGAGCGGAGGACCTCCGGTGTCTCGTCGGCGAACTTCGCCGACCACTGGTTGAGCCACTCGGCCATCTCCGGCTTGTGGGGGTAGTTCAGGGACGGGAAGAACAGGACCCCCATCTCGCGGAGCCGGCTGAGCCGTTCGTGCTCGCTCATCCGGTAGGCGATCGGCCACGAGCGTCCGAGCTTCGGGCCCGCGGCGTCGAAGTAGGCCCACACCTTGTCCATCACCCGCTGGGGCATGAAGTGCACGTGCACGTCGATGATCCCGGGCAGGCCCAGTCGCTCCCAGCGCTCCCGGACCCGGGCGGCCTCGTCCGGGGGCAGAATGGGGGTGTGCATGGTGCCACCCTAGGCCGCGGTCGGCGAGGACTCCTGCCTCGGGCCGACGTGGCGGTATGCTACGGAGGTTCGGTCCCTGTCACGGACACGAGTCAGGTTTGGCCACAGGGGGCGTAGCGTCATGATTTGCACCGTCAGTACCGTCAAGGACTCGCTCGCCAACGTCCGGGACTTTGTCGAGGGCAACCTCGCAGCCGGGGCGGACCACCTCTTCGTCTTCGTCGAAGGGGGCGACCGCGAGGTGCTCTCCCACCTGGACCGCCACCCGCACGTCACGGCCGTCGACGCGGACACCGACCCCGAGCCTTCCAGGAGCCTGAACACCCGGCAGACCATCAACGCCAACCGGATCAACCACCTGCTGGCCGAGGTGCCCGAGGCGGAGTGGCTCTTCCACATCGACGGGGACGAGTTGCTCGACATCGACAAGGAGCGCCTGCTGGCCCTCGGGCCGGAGGTGGAGGTGGTCCGGCTGGTCCCCAAGGAGTCGGTGAGCACCTCCCACCCCGAGTACGCGGACTACGTCAAGCACCTCCTCGAGCCGGACGAGCTGGCGCTGCTGAAGGTGCTCGACCTCGTGGACAGCGCGAGCAACCGCCGGTGGTTCCACGGTCACGTCCTCGGCAAGGTGGGGATCCGCCCTTCGCGCGACCTCGGCCTGCACATCCACCACGCCCGCCGCTTCGGGGCGGAGGAGACGATGGAGGACTTCCGTGCGGAGTGGTTGCACATCGTGCACCACGAGTCGGTCACCCTCCAGGAGTTCGTGCGCAAGTGGGAGGCGCACCTCGGCGCCGGTCCGGCGACGAAGTTCCGCGGGGAGAAGGAGCTCGTCCGCGCCGCCGTCCGCGGCGTGCTGGCCAACGACCACCTCGACGACGAGGGCCGGCGCCGCTGCTTGGCCGAGATCTACCGGCGGCGGATCGAGGACGACGTCCCCGCCCTGCTGGACCTGGGCGTGCTCGAGCACGCCCCGACCCATGACTACGTGCCCCGCTCCTTCCCCCGGCGCCGGCTGCGGCGCCTGGAGGAGCAGTTGCCCGAGCTCCTCGAGGTCGACCCGAACTTCTTCCGCCCGCGGCAGCGCGAGAGCGATCCCGTCTCCTGACCGGCCGGTGCGGGAAGTAGTCTTCAGGTCGGACCACCGACCCCCGGGAGAACCAGCACAGATGAGCGAGACGCCGTACCGCTACACCGCCGAGATGGCCGGTCGCATCGAGATCGACTGGCAGGACCGGTGGGAGGCCGAGGGGACCTTCCGCGCCCCGAACCCCGCCGGCCCGTGGGCCGAGCCGGAGCGCGTGGAGTCCGACTACGACGGTCACCTGCTCGTGCTCGACATGTTCCCCTACCCCTCCGGCGCGGGGCTGCACGTCGGCCACCCGCTCGGTTACATCGCCACCGACGTCTACGCCCGCTTCCAGCGGATGCAGGGCCGCAACGTGCTCCACTGCCTGGGCTACGACGCCTTCGGTCTGCCGGCGGAGCAGTTCGCCGTGCAGACCGGGCAGCACCCCCGCAAGACGACCGAGGACAACATGGTCGTCATGCGGCGCCAGCTGCGCCGCCTCGGCCTCGGTCACGACGACCGGCGCTCCTTCGCGACGATCGACCCCGACTACTACAAGTGGACGCAGTGGATCTTCACCCAGATCCGCGAAGCCTGGTACGACCCGGAGGCCACCCGGCCCGACGGCGGCACCGGTCGGGCGCGGCCGATCGGGGAGCTGGTGGAGGAGTTCGCCTCCGGCGCCCGGGCGCTGCCGAAGGGGGAGACCCGCACCTGGGCGGACCTGACGGCGAAGGAGCAGGCGGACCTGCTCGACGAGTACCGGCTGGCCTACACCAGCCACGCGCCGGTGAACTGGGCGCCGGGCCTGGGCACGGTCCTGGCGAACGAGGAGGTCACCTCCGAGGGGCGCTCCGAGCGCGGCAACTTCCCCGTCTTCACCGCGAACCTGCGCCAGTGGATGATGCGCATCACCGCCTACGCGGACCGGCTGGCCGATGACCTGGACCGGGTGGACTGGCCCGAGAAGGTCAAGGCCATGCAGCGCAACTGGATCGGGCGCAGTGAGGGCGCGTCGGTCACCTTCGCCGGCCAGGGCGTCGACGGAGCCACCCACGACATCGAGGTCTTCACGACCCGCCCGGACACCCTCTTCGGCGCGACCTTCATGGTCCTCGCGCCGGAGCACCCGCTCGTCGACGAGCTGGTGCCGGAGGATGGCTGGCCCGAAGGCACCCGCGAGGCGTGGACCGGCGGCGCGGCGACCCCTGCCGATGCGGTCGCCGCCTACC
>NZ_BCSR01000008.1 GCF_001570965.1 Janibacter corallicola NBRC 107790
GACGAGGCAGGCGAAGCCCGCCTGCCACTCGCTGTGCTCGGTCATGCCCCGATCTCCTCGTGGTCCGGCGCGGCGTCCTCCGCCGCGTCTGGTGATGGCTCGCGCTCGACGAGCACCGTCGCGATCCGGTGCCGTCGCCCCGACATCTTCTCAGCAGTGAGGCGCAGTCCGGCCACCTCGCACGTCGTGCCGACGATCGGGACCCGCCCGGTCACCTTGCCGAGGAGCCCACCGACGGTGTCGACGTCCTCGTCCTCGAGGTCCATGTCGTAGAGCTCGGCGAGGTCGTCCAGGTGCAGGTTGGCCGGGACGCGGAAGTGCTCCCCGCCGAGGTCCTCGACCCCGGGACCCTCGCGGTCGTACTCGTCGGTGATCTCCCCCACGATCTCCTCGAGGATGTCCTCGATCGTCACCAGGCCTGCGGTGCCGCCGTACTCGTCGACGACGATCGCCGCGTGGGTCTGGTGTCCCTGCATCTCCCGCAGCAGGTCGTCCAGCGGCTTGCTCTCCGGCACGAAGGGGGCCGGCCGCGCCAGCTTCTCCACCGGCAGGTCCGCCGCCGACTCGTCGGCGAGGGTCCGGCGCACGCAGTCCTTGAGGTAGAGCAGGCCGATGATGTCATCGGTCGACTCGCCGACGACGGGGATGCGGGAGAAGCCGGAGCGGATGAGCAGGTTGAGCCCCTTGCGGGCGACCTTGTCCCCCTCGATGGTGATCATGTCGGTGCGCGGCACCATGACCTCCCGGGCGAGGGTGTCGCCGAGCTCGAAGACGGAGTGGAGCATGTCCCGCTCCTCCTCCTCGATGAGGGAGCGCTCCCCCGCGATGTCGAGGAGGTCGCGCAGCTCGGCCTCGGAGCGGAAGGGACCGTCGCGGTAGCCGCCGCCGGGGGTGACGGCATTGCCGAAGGCGACGAGCAGCCGGGCCAGGGGGCCGAGGATGCGCTGCAGCCAGACCATGACCGGTGCCGCGATGAGGGCCACCCGGGCGCTGTGCTGGCGCCCGAGGGTGCGGGGCGAGACGCCGACGACGACGAAGGTGATGAGCACCATGATCGCGATCGACACGACCAGGGCGGTGCCCGCCGCCTCGATCCGTGCGGTGACGAGCAGCGTCACGAGCACGGCGGTCGTGGCCTCGGCGACCGCCCGCATGAAGGCGAGCACGGAGATCGGCGCCGCTCCCCCCTGGAGGATCCGCCGCAGCGCGGTGCCGCCGCGCCGGCCGGCCTCCTCGGCCTCCTCGGCGGCGACTCGCGAGGCCGAGCCGATCGCGGCGTCGACCAGGGTGAGGACGAAGGCGGCGACGACCGAGACGCCGACCCCGATGATCAGACCGGTCACGCCCGTCGCTCCCGCCCCCGTCCGGCGAGGAAGGTGAGCAGCAGCTGGCGCTGCAGCTCGAACATCTCCTTCTCCTCATCGGGCTCGGCATGGTCGAATCCGAGCAGGTGCAGGATCCCGTGGGTGGTGAGCAGCAGCAACTCCTCGACGGGCGCGTGGCCGGCTGCCGCGGCCTGCTTCTCGGCGACCGAGGGGCACAGCACGATGTCACCGAGCACGCCCTCGTCGGAGGTCTCCCCCTCCGGCCCGGGCCGCAGCTCGTCCATCGGGAAGCTCATCACGTCAGTCGGCCCGGGCAGGTCCATCCACTGCTCGTGCAGGACCGTCATCGTCTCCTCGTCGACGAGACGGATGCACAGCTCGACCTGCGGGTGGACACGCATCTCCTCCAGCACGTAGCGGGAGACACCCACCAGCTCGATCTCCGAGAGGTCGTAGCCGACCTCGTTGAGCACCTCGATGCTCACTGCTTCTCCCCCTTCGACCGGGTGGCGTCGTAGCGCTCGTAGGCATTCACGATCTCGCCGACGAGTCGGTGGCGGACCACGTCCTCCGCCCCCAGGTAGGCGAAGTGGATGTCCTCGACGTCGGCGAGGATCCGGCGCACCACCCGTAGTCCGGACTGGGTCCCGCCGGGCAGGTCGACCTGGCTGATGTCACCCGTGACGACCATCTTGGAGCCGAAGCCGAGCCGGGTGAGGAACATCTTCATCTGCTCCGGCGAGGTGTTCTGCGCCTCGTCGAGGATGATGAAGGAGTTGTTCAGCGTCCGGCCGCGCATGAAGGCCAGCGGGGCGACCTCGATCGTCCCGGCAGCTATCAGCCGCGGGATCGACTCCGGGTCGATCATGTCGTGCAGCGCGTCGTAGAGCGGGCGCAGGTAGGGGTCGATCTTGTCCCCGAGGGTGCCGGGGAGGAAGCCCAGCTTCTCGCCCGCCTCGACCGCGGGTCGGGTGAGGATGATCCGCCCCACCTCCTTGGCCTGCAGCGCGGCGACCGCCTTGGCCATGGCCAGGTAGGTCTTGCCGGTCCCGGCGGGGCCGATCCCGAAGATCACGGTGTTCTCGCCGATGCCGTCGACGTAGTGCTTCTGACCGAGGGTCTTGGGCCGGACGGTCCGCCCCCGGCTGGAGACGATGTTCTGGGTCAGGACATCGGCCGGCCGCTCCCGCGTGCTGCCCTTGAGCATGATGATGGAGCGCTGCACGGAGTCCTGGTTCAGCGGCTGCCCTGCCTCGACGATCTCGGTCAGCTCATCGAGCAGCCGGTCGATGACGTCCAGGTCCCCGGCCGGACCCTGCAGGCGGAACTCATTACCCCGCACGAGGATCTCCACCTTGGGGAAGGCCCGCTCCATGGTCCGCAGCAGCTGGTCGCCGGTACCGAGCAGGCTGACCATCGAGATGGTGTCCGGCAGGACGATCGTCTGCGAGGAGTGCTCGTCGTCGTGGGCAGATCCTTGCGGGGGCTCGTCGGAGATCGCCTCGAGCGCGCGCAGGTCGGGTTTGTCAGATCGTGGCATCGTGGTGCCCAGTCTACGGGCGATGACCCGCCGGGGACCCCTGCGGCGGGTGGCGCTCCCGGCTCAGCGCCACCGGTGCACCGCGTTGACCACTGCGATGGCGGCAGGCCCCGCGGTCGAGGCACGCAGCACCTCCCGACCGAGCCGGACCGTGGTCGCCCCCGCCTCGGTCAGCCAGTCGATCTCCCGGGAGGCGATCCCCCCTTCGGGGCCGACGACGAGGAGGACCTCGCCGTCCCCGGGCAGGTCCGTGGTCGCGAGCGGGGTGCTCGCCTCCTCGTGGAGGACGAGCACGGTGCGCCCCGCACACTCCCGGAGCAGGTCGCGGGTGGTGGCCATGGGGGCCAGGTCCGGCCACCGTCCACGGCGGGACTGCTTGGCCGCACGCTCGATGACGTGGGACCACTTGCGCAGCCCCTTGTCGACCTTGGGTCCCTTCCAGCGCACGATCGAGCGCTCGGCCTGCCACGGGATGATCCGGTCGACGCCGAGCTCGGTGGCGGCCTCGACGGCGTCCTCGTCGCGTCCGTCCTTGGCCAGGGCCTGCACGAGGGTCAGGCGAAGGGAGGGCTCCGGCTCGTCGGCGCGCTCCAGCACCCGCAACCGCACCGTGTCACCGGAGACCTCGGCGGTCTCGGTGAGCACGCGGGCACCGCGCCGGTCGCCGACGAGCACCTCCTCCCCCACCCGCAGCCGGACGACGGTGGCCGCGTGGTGGGCCTCGGCCCCGGTGAGGTCCACGACCGAGTCGGTCGTGAGCCCGTCGAGCGCCGGAGGATCGACGAGGAAGAGCGGCGCGGTCACCGGTGGGCTCAGCGCCTGAAGGCGTGCCGCAGCCGGCCGACGAAGCCGGAGTCGGCGTCGGCGGGCTGCCCGTCCGGCTGCTCCTCGTCGCGCACGCTGGCCAGCTCCCGCAGCAGCGACTCCTGCTCCTCGTCCAGGTGCGTGGGCGTGCGCACGTCGGCGTGGATGATCAGGTCACCGCGGCCGTCGGTGCGCAGGTGGCCCACGCCGAGGCCGGAGAGGATCACCGTGTCGCCGGGCTGGGTACCCCGCTCCAGGGTGATCTGCCGGGTGCCGTCGAGGGTCTCGAAGTCGATCTCGACGCCGAGGGCGGCCGCGGTCATCGGGACGGCGACGGTCGCGTGCAGGTCGTCCCCGCGGCGGGTGAAGGTCTCGTGCGGGCGGACCTGCAGCTCGACGTAGAGGTCCCCGGCCGGCCCACCACCGGGCCCGACCTCCCCTTCGCCCGCGAGGTGGATCCGGGTGCCGGTGTCGACACCGGCGGGGATCTTGACCTTCAGCGTGCGGCGGGTGCGCAGCCGTCCCTGGCCGGCGCACTCGTGGCACGGGCTGATGATGATCTCGCCGAAGCCCTGGCAGGTGGGGCACGGCCGGCTGGTCATCACCTGACCGAGGAAGGAGCGTTGCACCTGCTGGATCTCGCCCTGACCGCCACAGGTCTCGCAGGTGCGCCGGCCGGTGCCCGGCTGGCTGCCGTCGCCGGAGCAGTGGGTGCAGACCGTGGCGGTGTCGATCGTCAGGTCCTCCTGGCCGCCGAAGACGGCCGCGTCGAGGTCGACCTGCAGCCCGACGAGCCCGTCCTGGCCGCGGGAGCGCCGCGAGCGGGGACCGCGGCCGCGCCCACCGGCACCGGCGGCGCCGAAGAACTGCTCCATGATGTCGCTGAAGGTGAAGCCGGCGCCGAAGCCGTCCTGGGAGCCGCCGTAGGGGTCGGCGCCCATGTCGTACTGGCGACGCTTGGTCTCGTCACCGAGCACGTCGTAGGCCTGGCTGACCTCCTTGAAGCGCTCCTCCGCCTCGGGGCCCGGGTTGACGTCCGGGTGCAGCGTGCGGGCCAGCTTGCGGTAGGCCCGCTTGATGTCCTCCTGGCTCGCGTCGTGGCTGACGCCCAGGTCCTCGTAGTAGTCGTTCACGCCTTGGTCCTCGTGATGTCGTGGTGGTCGGCGCGGATCGAACGGCCGTCAGCCGTTGATGATCCGCGAGAGATAGGTCGCGACGGCTCGCACCTGCGCGATCGTCGCCGGGTAGTCCATACGGGTCGGCCCCAGCACACCGATGGCGCCGACCTCTTCCTCCTCGGAACCGTACGCCGTGGTGACCAGGGAGGTCCCCTGCAGCCCGGAGACCTGGTTCTCCGAACCGATGCGGACCGCGACCCGGCCGCCCGCGGCGGTCCCCTGGGCCTCGACGCTGAGCAGCTTGAGCAGGACGACCTGCTGCTCGAGCGCGTCGAGCACCGGCTCCAAGGTCATCGGGAAGTCCTGCGGGCTGCGGGCCAGGTTCGCCGTGCCGGCGAGCGTGACCTTCGTCTCGCGCTCGTCGGCGAGGGCGTCCTCGAGGGCCTCGAGGACGCCGGCCGTGAGGGCGTCCTCGGTCTCCACGTCACCGTCGTGCAGGGCCTTCAGGGCCGTCCGTGCCTCCGCGAGACGACGCTCGCGGGTCACGGCGTTGACCAGGGTCCGGGCCCGCCCCAGCACCTCCTCACCGGCCTGCGTCGTGTAGTCGACCGTGGTGGGCACGATCCGCTGCTCGACCCGCCCGGTGCCCATGATCACCACGACCATCAGCCGGGTCTCGTTCATCGGGACCAGCTCGATGTGCTTGACGGTGCTCCGGGTCAGCGAGGGGTACTGCACGACCGCGACCTGCCGGGTCAGCGAGGAGAGGAGACGCACGGTCCGGTCCAGGACGACGTCGAGCTCGTCGGCGCCCTCGAGGAAGTCGGTGATCGCGGCCCGCTCGCCCCGGGACATCGGCCGGATGGCCTGCAGCCGGTCGACGAAGAGCCGGTACCCGGCATCGGTGGGGATGCGTCCCGCGGAGGTGTGCGGGGCGACGATGAGCCCCTCGTCCTCGAGTGCCGCCATGTCGTTGCGCACGGTGGCCGCGGACACGTTCAACTGGTGCCGATCCAGCAGTGCCTTGGACCCCACCGGCTCCGAGGTCTGGACGTAGTCCTCGACGATCGCGCTGAGCACGGCCATGCGCCGCTCGTCGTTCACGGGGACCTCCTCCCTCGAATCACTGGCACTCCGATCTCCTGAGTGCCAATTCTAGGACCGGAGCATTCATTCCCGGGAATCCGGCGTGCCGCCCCCTTCGCCCCGCCCGCCCCGGCCTACGGTCCTGACGTGACTGACCGATACGGATCCGACGTCCTCGCCGGCGGCTGGCGCTCCACGGGGCGCCTCGCCCGCCCCACCGCTCGCGATCTCGAGGCCGAGACCGGTCTCGTCGTCGAGGACGTCGAGACCGGCTGGGTCGGTGCCGTCGTCGCTGTGGAGAAGGCCGGCGGTGTCCGGGTCGTGCACCTGGAGGACCGCCGGGGCAAGGTCAAGGCCTTCCCGCTGGGTCCGGGCTTCCTCCTCGATGGTGCGCCCGTGCGTCTGGTCCCGCCGAAGGGGGCCGGCCGTGCGGCCCTGGCCGCGGCCGAGCAGGCGAGCTCGCGCACCGCGAGCGGATCGGTCGCCGTGCGCGACCACCGCGCCCGGGTGGCGCGCGGGTCCCGGATCTTCGTCGAGGGCAAGCACGATGCCGAGCTCGTCGAGCAGGTCTGGGGCCACGACCTGCGTGTCGAAGGGGTCGTCGTGGAGATGCTCGACGGGGTCGACGACCTCGCCGGGGTGATCCGCGACTTCGCGCCGGGCGACGGCCGGCGCATGGGCGTGCTCGTCGACCACCTCGTCCCCGGCACGAAGGAGTCGCGGATCGTGGCGCAGGCCGCCCGCGTCGCCCCGGAGCACGCCCTGATCGTCGGCCACCCCTATGTCGACGTGTGGCAGTCGGTGCGGCCGCAGCGCCTCGGCATGGAGGCCTGGCCGCAGATCCCCCGCTCGATGGAGTGGAAGCGCGGGATCTGCGCCCACCTCGGCTGGCCCCACGAGACGCAGGCGGACATCGCCCGGGCCTGGCAGCGCATCCTCGGCACCGTGCGCAGCTACACCGACCTCGAGCCGGCCCTGCTCGGCCGGGTCGAGGAGCTGATCGACTTCGTCACCGCCGACGGCCCCTGAGGTGCGTCAGTCCTTCGGGCCGCCGGCGACGTAGATAACCTGCCCGGAGACGTAGCCCGCCTCCTCGGAGAGCAGGAAGGAGGCCGTCGCGGCGATGTCCTCCGGCTGGCCGGCCCGCTGGACCGGGACCTCCTTGGCCGCGTGGGCGAGGAAGTCCTCGAAGGGCACGCCCATCCGCTCGGCCGTCGCCCGTGTCATGTCGGTCTGGATGAACCCGGGCGCGATCGCGTTGGCGGTGACGCCGAACTTCCCGAGCTCGATGGCCAGGGTCTTGGTGAAGCCCTGCATGCCCGCCTTCGCGGCCGAGTAGTTCACCTGCCCGCGGTTGCCGAGTGCGGAGGTCGAGGAGAGGTTGACGATGCGCCCGTACTTCTCGGCCGTCATGTGGGCCTGGACCGCCTTGGTCATGAGGAAAGCGCCGCGCAGATGGACACCCAGGACCGCGTCCCAGTCCTCGACGCCCATCTTGAAGATGAGGTTGTCGCGGATGATGCCGGCGTTGTTGACCAGCAGCGTCGGCGTGCCGAGCTCGTCGGCGATCCGGGCCACGCCCGCCTCGACCTGCTCCGGGTCCGAGACGTCCACGCCCACTGCCAGGGCGGTACCGCCCCCTTCGGTGATCTCGTCGGCGACCTCCTGGCAGGCGGACTCGTCGAGGTCGAGGACGGCCACGTGGTGCCCGTCGGTGGCCAGGCGAAGGGCGATCGCCCTCCCGATCCCCCGGGCGGCTCCGGTGACGACGGCGGTACGGGTGGGGCTCATGCGCTGCTCCTGGGTCGATGGGTGCTGTCAGGGTCATGGTCCCCGATGGTCCCGGCCGGTGCCCACCAGCGTCCGGAGACCGGTCAGTCGGGGTGCTCGCGCGTCCAGCGGGTGTGGGTGGGCAGCACCCAGCCCCGCTTGCGCGCGATCAGGCACAGCCCGAAGCCGACGACGAGGCCGGCGAGGGAGCCCGCCGTGGGTGTGACGAGCTCCCGGACCACGACCAGCACCAGTCCCCCGACGAAGGCCGCCGTGGCGTAGAGCTCCGACTGCTGCAGGATGATCGGTACCCGGCCGAGCATCATGTCCCGCACCGCGCCACCGCCGCAGGCTGTCATCACACCGAGCAGCACCGCCGGCAGCCAGCCCAGGCCGTGCAGCAGCGCCTTCTCGGTGCCGACGACCGCCCAGGTGCCGAGCGCGATCGCGTCGACCCACGGGAAGCACTGCCGCCAGCGCCGCCCCTCCAGGGGGATGAGGAAGGCGATGGCCGCCGCCGCGAGCGCGGTCCCCAGGTAGGACAGGTCGACGAGGGCGATCGGCCGCAGGTCGAGCAGGACGTCGCGGATCGCCCCGCCGCCGAGCGCGGAGATGATGGCCAGGACCACGAAGCCGACCGGGTCCAGGCGGCTGCGGCGGGCCACCGCCCCGCCGAGCAGGCCGTTGGCGGCCACGCCGACGAGATCGAGGAAGCGGATGAAGTCGGGGACGGCCAGGATCTGCTCCACGCGCTCAGCCCTCCCCGTCCGTCAGGAGCTGGTGCACGACGGTGTCCGCGAGCAGACGACCGCGGCGGGTGAGCACGAGGCGGCCCCCGACCGCGGCCCGCCCATCGAGCAGGCCGTCGGCGATGAGGCCCGCGACCGCGCGCCGGCCACCGGGGGCGAGAACGTCCGTCGGCAGCCCCTCGCGCAGCCGGACGCCGAGCAGCACCTCCTCGTCGTGGCGCTGCTCGGCCGTGAGCACCTCCCGCGCGGCCGCCGGGGACCCCTCGGTCAGGCGCTGCGCCCACGCGGCGGGGTGCTTGACGTTCCACCAGCGGGTGCCGGCGACGTGGCTGTGCGCTCCGGGGCCGATCCCCCACCAGTCGTCGCCACGCCAGTAGGCCTCGTTGTGGCGGCAGCGGTCGTGCTGACCCGCCGCCCAGTTGCTGATCTCGTACCACTCGTAGCCCGCGCCGGCGAGCAGCTCGTCGGCGAGCTCGTACTTGTCCGCCTCGTCGTCGCCGGTCGGCATCGGGAGCTCGCCCCGGCGCACCCGTGCGGCCAGCTTCGTGCCCTCCTCGACGGTCAGGGCGTAGGCCGAGACGTGGTCGGGGGCCAGCTCCACCGCGGAGCGAAGGGAGGTGCCCCAGTCCTCCAGCGTCTCGCCCGGGGTGCCGTAGATGAGGTCGAGGCTCACGGACAGGCCCGCGGCGCGCGCCGCGGTCACCGCCGTGGCGACACCGGCGGGGTCGTGGGTGCGATCGAGAGTGGTCAGGACGGAGGGCACCGAGGACTGCATGCCCATGCTGACGCGGGTGAAGCCCCCTTCGGCCAGGGTCGTCAGGCTCCGGTCGTCGACCGAGTCCGGGTTGGCCTCGGTGCTCACCTCCGCGTCGGGGGTGAGGCCCCAGCGCTCCTCGATGCCGGCGAGGACGCGGGTGAGGTCCTGCGGGTCCAGCAGCGTGGGGGTACCGCCTCCGACGAAGACGGTCGAGACCGGCGGCGTGTCCCCGAGCACCTCGACGGCCAGGTCCAGCTCGCGCAGGGCCGCGTCCGCCCACGTGGCGGGGCCGGCCCCCTTCGGCCCACCGGGGGGGCCGAGCTCGGTGGGGGTGTAGGTGTTGAAGTCGCAGTAACCGCAGCGCACCGTGCAGAAGGGCACGTGCAGGTAGATCCCGAGGGGTCGCCGACCGACCGCGGCGCGGGCGGCAGCGGGCAGGGTGCCGTCGCGGGGCGCGGGATCGCCGTCGGGAAGGGTGGGCACCGACTCATTTTCACATCGGGGCCCCACCCCGCGGTCATCGGCGGTCTGACCGGGCTGGCTACGGTGGGTCCATGACCCGGTGGATCGAGCTCGATGGCGTCGTCAACATGCGTGATCTCGGGGGGCTTCCGACCCACGGTGGTCGGCGCACCCGCGAGGGCAGCCTCATCCGCAGCGACAACCTGCAGGACCTCACCGACGCGGACGTGCGCCACCTCATCGACGCAGTGGGTGTCACCGACGTCATCGACCTGCGCAGCGACACCGAGCGGGAGCTGACCGGCCCGGGCCCGCTCACGCAGACCCCGCTGGCCCACCACCACCTGAGCTTCATGGCCGACGACGCTTACCGGGACCGGATCGGCTCCGACGGCAGCGGTGGCTCGGGCCGGGCCGGCTCCGAGGCCCTGCTGCTGCGGAGCGAGGAGGACCGCGGCTCCCCCGACTTCTGGACCCGCCACTACCTGGGCTACCTGGATCAGCGGCCGGACTCGGTCGCGGGCGCCCTCGCGGCGATCGCGAGGAGCCGTGGCGGAGCAGTCGTCCACTGCGCCGCAGGCAAGGACCGCACCGGGACCGTCACCGCGCTCGCGCTGTCCGTCGCGGGGGTGCCGGAGGAGGAGATCGTCGCCGACTACGCCGCCTCCGCCGAGCGGATCGCCAGGATCGTCGACCGGCTGGCCGACGTGGAGCCCTACGCCGCCGGCCTGCGGGGCCGCTCGCTGCAGGAGCAGACTCCCCAGCCGGAGACCATGGTCGCGATCCTCGAGCAGCTGCAGTCGGCCCACGGGGGCGCGGCCGGCTGGCTGCGTGAGCACGGGTGGGGCGAGGAGCAGCTCGAGCAGCTGCGCGCGCGCCTCGCGGGGTGAGGGCTCAGGCCTTCTTCTTCATCGAGACGTAGACGGGGATGACTCCCTCGACGACGACCTCGCCGTCGGTGCGGATCGCCCGCACCCGGATGTCGACGTCCCCGGGGGTCGCCTCCCACTGCTGCGGGTCGGTCTCGGCGATGCACAGCAGGTCGGTGCTCGACTTCGCGGGGTAGCTCACGCTCAGGCCGCGGGGAAGCCAGCGCTTGTCTGCCGGGCAGGTCGCCTCGGCGAGCAGCCCCATCGCTGCCTCGAGCCCGTTGCACACCGCGATCGCGTGCACGGTGCCGATGTGGTTGTGCACCCGCCGACGGTTGCTGATCGAGACCTCGGCGTAGTTGGCCCGCACCTCTCGGACATTGGGGCGCACGGTCGCGAAGTACGGCGCCTTGAGGCTGTAGAGGAGGGAGAAGATGCGCTTGCCCGCCGGGAGCCGGGTGATGCGCCGATAGAGGTCGAAGGTCTGCTGGGCCATGGAGTCACCCTAGGCACGAACCCCCTTGTGCCGGAACCGTCCCCGAGGGTCGCGTCCGTCACCCTCGGCCGGGCCGGGGCTGGCCTCACCCGGCGTACGTGCCGAAGCTCCAGGAGTTGCCCTCGGGGTCGCGGATGCTGAAGCCGCGGGAGCCGTGGTCCGCGTCCTCCAGCGGCCTGGTGAACTCGGCGCCGGCTCCCTTCGCCCGCTCGTGGACGGCGTCCGGCTCCTCGGTGACGACATAGAGCATCGCCCCACCGACGGGGGTGCTGAAGTGCGGATCCTCGGGGCGGGCGCTGGAGATCATCACCCGGCCGCCCTCGGGCCAGAGCATCTCGCTGTGCTGGACGATCCCATCCCCCTCCACGAGGACGCCCTCGGTGAAGCCGAGGCCCGTCAGCCACTCGCGCAGGGCGATCGGGTCGGCGGCGGTCAAGCCGGGCCAGATGTCGTGGTCGGTCCGTGTCTGCGGTGTCGTGTCCATGCCGAGCAGTCTGCCGCCGTGTGCGCCCCGCGGTCTTGGACGAATGCGAGCCGACCTCAGCCCGCGACGGGCACGCACTCGATACCGATCTGGTCCAGCGCGGTACCGCGGACCGCGACCTCCGCCAGACCCGCGGCGCCGATGAGCACCCGGAACTCCTCGAGGGTCCGCTCCCGCCCGCCCGCGATCGTGTACATCCGCAGGTCCATCTCGGCGAACATCGCCGGGTCGCCTCCGTCGCTGCCGTGGCCCTCGAGGATGAGGACCCGTCCGGAGCGGCCCGCGGCCTCGGCGCAGCGTCGCAGGATGCGCACGGCGTCCTCGTCCGGCCAGTCGTGGATGACCGAGGCCAGGACGTAGGTGTCGCCGCCTGTCGGCAACGGATCGAAGAAGCTCTGCGACGCGATCTCGCAGCGGTCCAGCAGGCCGGACTCGGCGAGCCGGGCCCGACCTCGTTCCGCCGTCGCGGGCAGGTCCAGCAGTGTCCCCCACAGCTGCTCGTGCGCGCTGAGCACGGCGGCGAGCAGCTCTCCCGTGCCCCCGCCGACGTCGACGACGTGCCCGGCCCGCTCCCAGTCGAAGGCGCTCATCACGTCCTCGAAGTACTCCGGCCCGGCTGCCATGACCGCGTCGAAGGACTCCCCCATGACCTCGTCCTCCGCCAGGTGACGCCAGAAGGGGGCGCCGAAGACGCTCTCCCAGGCCGGCTCCCCCGTCCGCAGGGTGTGCACGAGCCCGGTGAAGACGAGGTCCATCCGGCCGCCGAACCCGTCGAGGTCGAGCTGGACGCGCATCTGCGAGGGGTGGTCCGAGCGCAGCAGGTCACCGGTGCCGGTCAGCCCGAAGGTGCCGGGCTCGGACTCGGTGAAGAGCCCCTTGCACGCCAGGTGGCGCAGCAACCGCACGAGCGCCCCCGGCTCCGCGCCGCACCGCCGCGCTGCCTCCTCGAGCGGCATCGGTCCGTCGGCCAGGGCATCGGCGACCCGCAGTGTCGCGGCGGCCCGTACCGCCAACGGCGTCACGAGGTCGATCACCGGGGCCAGCTGGTCCCACGCCGTCGGCTCCCGCTGCGGCAGCGTCCCGTCCGTGTCCGTCATGGCGTCCTCCCTCTCACGTGCCCGCGAGCCTCCCCCGCTCAGCGCTCCCGGTCTTGGACGAATGCGATCTCGTCCTCCCGCAGCCACCGACCGGGCGGGGTCCCGGCGAAGTCGACCCAGTCACGGCTCTGGTGGCTCTGGTCGGCATAGCCCGCGCGAGCGGCAGCCAGCGCGGGCGGGGCCCCGGCCGCGACGAGGCGGCGACTCTCCTGGAAGCGCAGCACTCGGGCAACCGTCTTCGGCGGATGGCCGAACTCCTGCCGGAAGCGCTCCCCCAGGTGGCGGGTGGACCACCCGACCTCACGGGCCAGCCCCGCGATCGGTGCCTGCCCACGGCTGCGGGTCAGCGCCTGCCAGGCGTGGTCCACCTCCGGGCACGGCTGCCACCGGGGCTCGCGGTGCGCGAAGAGCGACTCCAGGACGAGGGCGAAGCGGGCCGGCCAGTCCGGCGTCTCACCCAACCGCTCGTGCAGCCGGCGCGCGCTCGGCCCGATGAGCTCCCCGAGGTCGACCGAGGTGCCGGACACCTCACCCGGTGGCCCGCCGAGCAGCACGGCGACTCCCCTCGGGGTCAGGTCGAGCTGCACCCCGTGCTGGGAGCCGTCGTGCAGGATCCGGGCCGGGCTCGCGTGCAGCCCGGCGAGCAGGGTGTCGAAGCGCCCCCTTCGCCCGTCGGCACCGATCAGGTCCAGGGGCTGGTCGAGGGAGAGGATGAGGGTGGCGCTGCCCGAGGGCATCCCGATGTGCGTACCCGGCTGCGCCCCGGCGATCCGGTACCCCACCATCGACTCGACGTAGGGCCGCAGCGCGGTGGGGATGGCGCCAGGCTCAGGCTGTGTCCCCGTCATGCATCGACGGTAGCGCCTGGGCAAGCCATACCGCTCCCGAAGACCAAGTAACTCGCGGGTACGACACTACGCTCGGGATGTCGAGAACTGACCGAACCTTGATCTTCCGACGATCCATCTCGTTGGTTGCGCGCAGCGTGGTGCAGTACCTGCGAGTAACACATGAGTCGCGGGAGGGGGTGCGGCATCGAGCGGACGGCGCGGACCGGTGAGCGCGCCCGACTCAGGGAGCGAGGAACGAGCGACCAAGGGCGCGTCCACCGCGCCCGCGCCGGGAGCGCCCATTCGTACCTCGCTCCTCGCCTCCTTCGAGGCTCGGCCGCGGGCGGCCTTCACACCTCAGGGAGCCGGGGTCTACTTCTTGGCCTTGTCCCCGGCCGACCCGTCGGAGGAGAGCGCGGCGATGAAGGCCTCCTGCGGGACCTCGACGGTCCCGATGTTCTTCATCCGCCTCTTGCCCTCCTTCTGCTTCTCCAGGAGCTTGCGCTTGCGGGAGATGTCACCGCCGTAGCACTTGGCAAGCACGTCCTTGCGGATCGCCCGGATGGTCTCGCGGGCGATGACCCGAGAGCCGACGGCCGCCTGGATGGGGACCTCGAACTGCTGGCGCGGGATGAGCTCCTTGAGGCGGGTGGCCATCTTCGTGCCGTAGGCGTAGGCCATGTCCTTGTGCACGACGGCACTGAAGGCGTCGACCGCGTCGCCCTGCAGCAGGATGTCGACCTTGACCAGGTCGGCGACCTGGTCGCCGGCCTCCTGGTACTCCAGCGAGGCGTAGCCGCGGGTGCGCGACATCAGCTGGTCGAAGAAGTCGAAGACGATCTCCGCGAGCGGCAGCGTGTAGCGCATCTCGACGCGGTCCTCGGAGAGGTAGTCCATCCCGTCCATCCGGCCGCGCTTGCCCTGGCAGAGCTCCATCACCGCGCCGATGTGCTCGCTCGGGGTCAGCAGCGTGGCCTTGACGATCGGCTCGCGGACCTCGTCGACCTTGCCGTAGGGGAACTCGCTGGGGTTGGTCACCTCGAGCCGGGTCCCGTCGTCCATCGTCACCTGGTAGACGACGTTGGGGTGGGTGGAGATGAGGTCGAGGTTGAACTCCCGCTCCAGCCGCTCCCGGATGATCTCCAGGTGGAGCAGGCCGAGGAAGCCGCACCGGAAGCCGAAACCGAGCGCCGCCGAGGTCTCCGGCTCGTACACCAGCGCCGCGTCGTTGAGCTTGAGCTTGTCCAGGGCGTCGCGCAGCACCGGGTAGTCCGAGCCGTCCATCGGGTAGAGCCCGGAGAAGACCATCGGCCGGGGCTCCTTGTAGCCACCGATCGCCTGCTCCGCCGGCGCCGCCGCGCTCGTGACGGTGTCACCGACCTTGGACTGGCGCACGTCCTTCACGCCGGTGATGAGGTAGCCGACCTCGCCGACGCCCAACCCCTTGCTCGGGGTCATGTCCGGTGAGATGACCCCGATCTCGAGGAGCTCGTGGGTCGCCTTCGTCGACATCATCACGATCTTCTCGCGGGACTCCAGGTGGCCGTCGACGACCCGCACGTAGGTGACGACACCGCGGTAGTTGTCGTAGACCGAGTCGAAGATCATCGCCCGTGAGGGGGCGTCCGCCTGCCCCTCGGGCGGCGGGAACTGCGCGACGATCTCGTCGAGCAGGTCCTCGACGCCCTCGCCGGTCTTGCCGCTGACCCGCAGCACGTCCTCGGGCTCGCAGCCGATGAGGCCGGCCAGCTCATCGGCGTACTTCTCGGGCATCGCCCCGGGCAGGTCGATCTTGTTCAGCACCGGGATGATCGTCAGCTCGTGCTCCATGGCCAGGTAGAGGTTGGCCAGCGTCTGGGCCTCGATCCCCTGGGCGGCGTCGACGAGCAGGATCGCGCCCTCACAGGCGGCCAGCGAACGGGAGACCTCGTAGGTGAAGTCCACGTGGCCCGGGGTGTCGATCATGTTCAGCGTGAAGGACTCGTCGAGGACCTCCCACGGCATCCGCACGGCCTGGGACTTGATCGTGATGCCGCGCTCGCGCTCGATGTCCATCCGGTCCAGGAACTGCGCCCGCATCTTGCGCTCCTCGACGACCCCGGTGATCTGCAGCATGCGGTCCGCCAGCGTCGACTTGCCGTGGTCGATGTGGGCGATGATGCAGAAGTTGCGGATCTGGGCCGGCGGGGTCGCGTTGGGCGCGTGGGCCGTGCTGGCCTGGGGTGACACGAGTGCTGGACCTCTGGGTCGACGGGGCAGGGCTTCAGGGTCATCCTCCCATGAGGAGGGGATGACCCCCGGGCGGTATGCGCGAAGGGGGCCGGCCACCAGCAGGTGACCGGCCCCCTTCGACGAGGACGCGTGGGTCCTCAGAGGGTGTTGACCGCCTTGGCCAGGGCCGACTTCTTGTTGGCGGCCTGGTTCTGGTGGATGACGCCCTTGCTCACGGCCTTGTCGAGCTTCTTGCTCGCGGTGAGCAGAGCGCTCTTCGCGGTCTCGGCGTCGCCCTCGGCGACGGCCGCGCGGACCTTGCGGATCCAGGTGCGCAGCTCGGACTTGTAGGCCCGGTTGCGCTCGGTGGCCTCGTTGTTGGTCTTGACCCGCTTGATCTGGGACTTGATGTTTGCCACAGGTGTGTCTTTCTGGTCGCTGAGGAACTTCTGCCGTAGAGGGCGGCAAGGCGGCTCGGGACCGGCGTGGGGACACCGTGGGAGAGACGCCCTGGGGTGGTGCTGCGGTGCGCGCACGACCTGGCGCGCACGCAATGGCCAAATCTAGCAGCGGCCCCACGGGGCCGACAAACCGCTCAGCCGCCGGCGCGTGCGTCGGCGATCGTCAGCACGGCCTTCTCCACGGCATAGACCGGGTCGCGGCCGCCGCCCTTGACCTCGAAGTCCGCCGCGGCCACCGCCTCGATGCTCCGGCCGAGCGCATCGGCGCTCCACCCCTGCAGCGCCCGACGGGCCTTGTCGATCTGCCACGGGGCCATGCCGAGGTCGCGGGCGAGGTCGGCGCTGCGGCCCCGTCCCGCTCCCCCGACCTTGGCCAGCTGGCGCAGCTGCTGCGCGAGCACCGCGACGATCGGGACCGGGTCGACGCCCACGTTGACGGCGTGGCGCAGCAGCCGCAGCGCCTCGCCGGTGCGGCCGGCGACGGCGGCGTCGGCGACCTTGAAACCGGTCGCCTCCACCCGGCCGCCGTGGTAACGCTCGACGACGTCGGCGTCGATCGTGCCGCTCGTGTCGTCGACGAGCTGCTGGCAGGCGGCCGCGAGCTCGCGCACGTCCTTCCCCACCGCCTCGACGAGCGCCTGGACCGCCCCGGGGGTGATCTTGCGCCGGGCGACGCGGAACTCGTTGGTCACGAACTCCGACTTCTCCCGGTCGCTCTTGATCGCCGGTGCGGGGACGACCTTCGCCCGAGCCTTCTTCAGCGCGTCCAGGACCTTCTTGCCGCGGTTGCCCGAGGCGTGGGTGACCACGAGGGTGACCGTCTCCTCCGGGTCGGCGAGGTAGGAGAGCAGGTCGGCCTGCAGCGCCTCCCCCGCCTGGTGCAGGTCCCGCACGACGAGGACGCGGTCCTCACCGAAGAGCGAGGGGCTGGCGTGCATCCCGACCGCGCCCTCCTCGTACCCCTCGGCGGTCAGGGTGACCACCTCCAGGTCGGGGCTCGTCACGCGGGCGTCGGCGATGACCGACTCCACGGCCCGGTCGGCGAGGATCGACTCCGGCCCGGAGACGAGCACGAGCGAGGGGCCGCTCAAAAGAGCGCCACCTTCGCCACCGGCGGGAAGATCTCGTCCAGCGCGGCCTCGTCCTCGACGGTGGGCACCCAGTCGGCCGCTGCGGCGTTCTGCGCCACCTGCTCGGGCCGCGTCGCCCCGGCGATGACGCTGGAGACGGCCGGGCGGCTCGCCAGCCAGGAGAAGGCGACCTGCAGCTCGGTCAGCCCCCGCTCGCGGGCGAAGTCCCCGAACGCCTCCAGCTGACCGAGGTCGGCGTCGCGCAGCATCTGCTGGCGGGAGTGGGTCAGGCGGCTGCCCTCGGGGGCGACCCCGTCGGAGTACTTGCCGGTGAGCAGCCCGTTGGCCAGTGGGAAGTACGGCAGCACGCCCAGGCCGTAGGCCTGCGCGGCCGGGATCACCTCGAGCTCGGCACGGCGGTCCAGCAGGTTGTAGTGGCTCTGGCTGGAGACGAAGCGCGCCCCACCACGGGCCCGGGCGACGTGCTCGGCGTCGGCGATCTGCCAGCCGGCGCGGTTGGAGTGCCCGATGTAGCGGACCTTGCCCTCGCGCACGAGGTCGTCGAGCGCGTCGAGGGTCTCCTCGATCGGCGTCGCCGGGTCCGGCGTGTGGAACTGGTAGAGGTCGATGTGGTCGGTGCCCAGCCGGCGCAGCGAGGCCTCGACGGCGGCCATGATGTAGCGCCGCGACCCCCGGGCTCCGAAGTCCGGCCCGTTGGCACCCTTCATGTCCATGCCGAACTTCGTGGCGAGGACGATCTCGTCGCGGCGGGAGCCGAGGGCCTCCCCGAGCAACCGCTCGGACAGGCCGGGCTCGACGCCGTAGGTGTCGGCGACGTCGAAGAGGGTGATGCCGGCGTCGAGGGCCGCGCCGACGACGGCGTCGACTCCCTCCCGGGTCTCGGTGGCCGTCCCGGCTCGACCGAGGTTGTTGCAGCCGAGACCGACGACGGAGACGGCGAGACCGGAGTGACCGAGGCGAGCTGTCTGCATGGCGACAGGCTAGTCGTGGGTGGTGACGGCCAGCCCGAGTGTCTTCGCGCGGGCGGTCACCGCGGCGGCCTCCCGGTCCAGGGACTGCGCGAGCTCCTCCACGGGCAGCCCGAGCTCGACGCCGTCGCGCAGCTCGTCATCGTCCTGGGCGGACCAGCCCTCGCCCTGCACGACCGCCGTGCGCACGCCCGCCGGCCCCGGCGGGGCCGAGGGTGCCCCGGTCATGCTCCGCTTGACCGGCTCGGCCACCGGCAACGGCTCGGGGGCGATCTGGTCCAGCCGGCGCAGCGCACCCAGGACGAGGTCGCGGTCGGTCGTCGGCCAGAAGGGCGGCAGCGAGCGCTGCAGGAAGCCGGCGTAGCGCGCCTTGATCATCCGGTGGTCGAGGAAGGCGACCACCCCGCGGTCGTCACCGCGCCGGATGAGCCGCCCCGCGCCCTGGGCCAGGCGCAGCGCCGCGTGTGTCGCCGAGACCGCCATGAAGCCGTTGCCGCCGCGCCGGGCGATCTCCTGGGTGCGCGCGGAGGAGAGCGGGTCGTCCGGCCGGGGGAAGGGGATGCGGTCGATGAGCACGAGCTGGCAGGCGCTTCCGGGCACGTCGACCCCCTGCCACAGCGTGAGCGTGCCGAAGAGGATCGTGCGCGGGTCCCCGGCGAACTGCCGCACGAGCGTGCCGATCGTCTCCTCGCCCTGGCAGAGCACCGTGAAGTCCTCGCCGAGCCGCTCGCGCATCGCCTCACTCGCCTCCCGCGCGGCCCGCATGGAGGAGAAGAGCCCGAGCGCACGGCCACCGGCGGCCCGCACGAGCGCCTCGATCTCCTCGAGGGTCTCGCCGGCGAGGCCGTCCCGGCCCGGGGCCGGCAGGTGCTCGGCGACGTAGGCGATGGCCTGCTGGCCGTAGTCGAAGGGGGACCCCACATCCAGTCCCCGCCACTCGGGCGCACCCGGGCCGCGCAGCCCCAGGGTCCCCGCGACGGAGTCGAAGGAGCCGCCCAGCTCGAGGGTCGCCGAGGTCAGCAAGACCGTGCGGTCCCGCACCGTGTCGTCATCGTCGGTGGCCCCCGTGCCGAAGATGCGCTCGCGCACCCGCATCGCCACGCTCATCGGCGCGACCCGCAGCAGCGGCCCGCGCCGGGGGGCCTTCGCGACCCAGGTGACGTCGAGCTCGCGCTCCTCGAGCATCCGTGCGGCGGTGTCGAAGAGCTCCTCGACGGCGACCTGGGCCACCTGCCGTGATCCGTCGACGGGCTCCCCCTTCGGCGGCTTGAGCTCGGTGAGCAGGCCGCGGGTGGTGTCCCGGAGCCGCTCGAGGACGGCGGCGAGTGCCTCCGGGATGCCGGCGGTCAGGCGTCCCTCGGGGGCTCCCTCGAGGACCGCCTCGAGGTCGGCGGCGACGTCGTCGACGTCATCGGTGGTCTCGACCATCCGCCGGGCGCGCTTGCCGGCGGCCCGGATCCCCCCGGGCGAGAGCTCGTCGGTGACCGTCGAGGTCACCCGGTCGACGAGCTCGTGGGCCTCGTCGATGACGAGCACGTCGTGCTCGGGCAGCATCGGGCGCCCCTCGAAGGCGTCGATCGCCATGAAGGAGTGGTTGGTCACGACGACGTCGACGTCCTGGGCCGCCTCCCGCGAGCGCTCCACGAAGCACTCGGCCACCATCGGGCACCGCGAGCCGAGGCACTCCTGCGCCGAGACCGAGACCTGGCGCCAGGCCTTCTCCGAGACACCGGGCACGAGCTCGTCCCGGTCCCCCGACTCGGTCTCCTCGGCCCACTCCCGCAGCCGCAGGACCTCCTGGCCGATCCGGCCGGCCGCGGCGTCGACCTCGCCGACGTCCATGAGGCCCTCGTCCTCGTCGGGGAAGCCGCCCTCGAGCTTGTGCCGGCACAGGTAGTTGCGCCGGCCCTTGACGATCGCGTAGGTCGGGCGACGCTCCAGCCGGTCGGTCAGCGCATCCGCCAGGCGCGGCATGTCGGAGTCGACGATCTGCGCCTGCAGGGCCAGGGTCGCGGTGGCGACCACCGCGGGGGTGCCGGTGCGCTGCGCGTGCTCCACGGCCGGGACGAGATAGGCCAGGGACTTGCCGGTACCGGTGCCGGCCTGGACGAGGAGGTGCTCCTCGGTCTCGATGGCGTCCGCGACGGCGCGGGTCATCTCGACCTGTCCGGGACGCTCCGTGCCACCCACTCCGGTGACGGCGGCTGCCAGCAGGGACTCCACGGACTTCGGCACCACCCCACCCTATGACGACCTGCGGCCGTCGTCGGCAGGTCCTGCGCGGCCTGTGGACGGAATCCGTCCGGCGCCGGACGGAACCACCGCGCTTGCCCCTCCGACGTGACTCGCCTACGGTAGTCAACCACTGGTACACAACCTTCAGTGATCATCGGAAGGACCCACCATGACCACGGCACCCGAGACGCGCCTCGCGGACGCGAACACCGCACTGCAGCGTTACGCCCTGACCATCATCGGCGCCAGCATCGTGGTGCAGCTCGCTCTGGTCGTCACCGGCAGCCGGATCGGATGGCTCGCCGCCGGCCTCACCGCCGTCATCGCCGTGGGCTACGCCGCCTTCCTCATCCGCGACCATGGCGCGCTGGGACGGGTCCGCTACGGACTGCTCGCTGCACACGTCATCACCTTTGCGTCGGTCGTCGGGGGATTCCTGCTCCACTTCTTCGTGCTCGCCGTCCTGGGGGACCCCGCCGTGCGAGCCGACACGGCCGAGGACTTCGTCCTCGATCCCGGCTGGTTCGGCGTGGTCCTGGGTATGCCGACTTTCTGGTCACTCGGGCTGCTGGTGCACGCCCTGGGAGCGATCCTCGGCCGTGGGTTCGAGGCCTCCCGGTGACCTCCGAGTCCGAGGAGTGGCTCGAGGAGCTCGTCACCGGGTGGGTCGAGGTCCACAAGAAGTCCATGACCACCCTCGTCCTGCTGCGGATCGTGTCCGACCGGGCACCGGCGCCCGCCGCGGACATCGGGGCCGAGTTCGCCCACCGCACCGGGTGGGCCATCTCCGAGCGGGGTCTCTACCGCACGCTCAAGCGGCTCGCCGGAAGCGACCTGATGACGGTGGATTCCGTGCCGGTCGAACGGACCGGGCGCCCGCGCAAGGACTTCACCCTGACCGACCTGGGACGTCGCTATCTCGCACGCCTCGAGGAGATCGCGGACTCGATCGACCACAGTCCCCGTCCATCGAAAGGTTGACCCGGGAACCAACCTCCTGCGCGATGTGCCGACACCCCCTCCGGCGATGGGATGGATGGCATGACAGCGACCCTGCGCCCATCCCCTCCCGGCTCGTCCCACCGGGCCGCCCGCCGGGGCCTCGCCGAGCGTCTCACCAGCCGCCGCGGAGCCCCCTTCGTCCTCGTCCTCGCCGTCCTCGTCGTCGGCCTCGCCAGCTCTCTGTTCGGGTCGACCGAGGCGCCCCCGCGGGGCGCCGACTTCCCGGACACGGCCGAGTCCGCCGTGGTCGCCGACCAGCTGGAGTCCTTCCCCGGCAGCGACACCGCGCCGGTCCTCCTCGTGGCGACCAACGACGACGGCTCGCAGCTGACGAAGGGGGACCTGGCCGACCTCGACGAGATGGCCACCCACCTCGACCCGGCCACCGATGACCCCTCCCCCGCCCGGACGTCCGACGACGGCCGGGCCGCGGTCATCAACGTCCCGGTCCCCACCGACCTGGACTCCGACGCGAACGTGGAGATGATCCAGGACCTGCGGGCGAAGGTCGCCGAGCACGCCCCGGAGGGCATGACCGTGCAGGTCACCGGCGGTCCGGCCTTCGGGGCCGACATCGCCTCCTCCTTCGAGGGGGCGAACTTCACCCTGCTCGCCGTGACCATCGGCGTCGTCGCGCTGCTCCTGCTGCTGACCTACCGCTCCCCCGCGCTGTGGCTGGTGCCGCTGGCCGTCGTCGGCGTGGCCGACCAGATGGCCGGCACCGTCACCACCGCCGTCGGCGACGCGAGCGGCCTGCCCTTCGACGCCGGGATCGTCTCCGTGCTCGTCTTCGGCGCCGGCACGAACTACGCGTTGCTGCTCATCTCCCGCTACCGCGAGGAGCTCCACGACCACGAGGAGCACCGCACAGCGCTGGGCGCCGCGTGGCGGGCCACGGCCCCGGCCATCGTCGCGAGCAACGCCACCGTCGTGCTCGCCCTGGCCACCCTGCTGCTCGCTGCCGTCCCGGGCACCCGGGGGCTGGGCCTCGCCTCCGCGGTCGGACTGGTCTTCGCCCTGCTGGCGGTGCTCCTCGTGCTGCCCGCCGCCCTGGCCCTCGTCGGCCGGAAGGTCTTCCGGCCCTTCGTCCCGCGCCGCGGCGACACGCTGGATCACGAGGGAGCCTGGGCCAAGGTCGCCCGTCGGGTCGTCGCCCGTCCCGGCCGGCACCTCGTCGGGGGCCTCGTGGTCCTCGCGGTCCTCGCCTCGGGCCTGACCGGTGCACGGGTCGGCCTGAGCCAGGTGGACTCCTTCCGCGGCGGCTCCGAGTCCGGACAGGGGCTCGTCGTCCTCGGTGAGCACTTCCCGGCGGGGGCCGCCGCTCCCTTCGCCGTGACCACCGACGCCACCCACACCGAGGAGACCGTCGAGGCCCTGGAGGGTGTCGAGGGCGTCACCGGCGTCGTCCCGTCCGGCACGAACGGCGCGGGGCTGGCCAAGGTGACCGTCATCGGCCAGCCCTCCCCCGGCACCCCGGCCAGCCTCGACCTCGCCGAGGACCTGCGCTCGGCCGCCCACGGCGTCGCGGGTGGGGACGCGAAGGTCGGCGGCGGCTCCGCCGAGCTGCTCGACGCCCGCGCAGCGGCCGAGAGCGACCTGGGGACGGTCGTCCCGCTGGTGCTGCTGGTCAGCCTCGCCGTCCTCGTGGTCCTGCTCCGCGCGGTCGTCGGCCCGCTGGTGCTGCTCGCCCTCAACGCCGCCAGTGCCCCGGCCGCCCTCGGGCTCGGCGCGTGGCTCGACGAGCACCTGCTCGGGCACCCCGCGCTGGCCGTGCAGGTCCCGCTGATCGCCTTCCTCTTCCTCGTCGCGCTGGGGATCGACTACACGATCTTCCTCATGCACCGGGCGAGGGCCGAGGCGGCCGGTCACGGCACCCGGGACGGGGTCGCCCGGGCGGTGGCCCGCACCGGAGCGGTGATCACCAGTGCCGGCGTCGTGCTGGCCGCGGTCTTCGCGGCGCTCGGGGTGCTCCCCCTGGTCGTCCTCGGCCAGCTCGGGCTGATCGTCGGCCTCGGCGTCCTGCTGGACACCCTGCTGGTGCGCACCGTCGTCGTGCCCGCGGCGACCGCCCTCATCGGCGACCGGTTCTGGTGGCCCGGCCGGGTAGCGTCGCGCGGGTGAGCAGGACACCCTCGGCCCCAGGTCCAGCCGCCGGTCACCCGCGGCTGGCCGGACCGGTCGGCGTCCCGGGCGAGGACGCGGTGGGCGGCGGGACCACCCGGTGGTTGCGGCTGGGTCAGCACGCCCTGCTCGCCGTGCTCGCGGTGGTCTGCCTCACGCGGGCGGTCGAGGCCGGCGCGCACCCGGCCGCCGAGCTGGCGGGGCTGGCCGTCTTCGTCGGCTGGTACCTCGTGGGGATCCCGCTGGCCCGGCGTGGCCTGAGCGGCGCGACGTGGTTCATCGTCCTCGCCCTCGTGTGGGGCGGGTTGGTGCTCGTCTCGCCGGAGAACGTCTGGCTGGCCTTCCCGCTCTGGTTGCTCGCCGGGCACCTGCTGAGGCTCGTCCCCGGCGTGGCCATTTCGCTGGTCGTGCTGGGCGTGGTCGTCGCCGAACCGGTGCGCCAGACGGGAGCCACCTCCTTCGCCGCGATCATCGGACCGCTCATCGGGATGGTCGTCGCCCTGGGCATCTCCCGCGCGCAGATGGCGCTGGTGCGCGACGGCATCGAGCGCCAGCGCCTCATCGCCTCCCTCTACGCCGCCCAGGAGGAGACCGCGGCCCTGACCGACGAGCTGGCCCGGGTGCAGCGTGCGGAGGGAGCCACCAGTGAGCGCACCCGCCTCTCCCGGGACATCCACGACGGCATCGCCCAGGGCTTCTCGTCGATCCTGCTGCTGGCCCGTGCCGCGCTCGCCGAGGAGGACCCGGAGCGGGCGCGGGAGATCCTCCGGCACCTCGAGTCCGGCGCGGTCGACGGGCTCGAGGAGTCCCGTCGGGTGGTCGGTGCGCTGGCCCCCGCCGACCTGGACGAAGGGAGCCTGACCGGCGCCCTGCGCCGCGTCACCGACCGCTTCACCGAGGAGTCATCGGTCTCGGCCCGGCTGCGGGTCGGGCGCGAGGTACCGCAGCTCCCGACGACGGTCGAGGTGGCCCTGCTGCGCTGCGTGCAGGGCGCCCTGGCCAACGTGCGCACCCACGCGCGGGCCGACACGGTGCTCGTCGGGGTCGAGCGCTCCGGCGAGGTGCTCCGGGTCGACGTCGTCGACGACGGGCAGGGTTTCGACACCGAGGCCTGGGCCAGCCACTCGCCGGACGATGCGGGCGAAGGGGGTTACGGCCTGCGCGCCACCCGCGCCCGACTGCGCGAGATCGGTGGCGGCCTGTCCGTGGAGTCCTCACCGGGTGGGGGCACCGCCGTCTCCGCGTGGGTCCCGGTGCCCCGCACCAGCGAGGAGGAGTCATGAGCGTGCGCGTCGTGGTCGTCGAGGACCACCCGGTGACCCGGCTGGGCATCGTGGCCCTGCTCCGGCAGGACGACCGGCTCGACGTCGTGGGTGAGGCCAGCACGGGCGAGGAGGCGCTGGAGGTCATCGCCCGGGAGCGCCCCGAGGTCGTCCTCACCGACCTGCGCCTCGGGGACGGGATGGACGGGGTCGGGGTGACCTCCTCCCTTCGCTCCGGCCCGGGGGCACCTGCGGTATTGGTGCTGACCACGTACGACACCGACCGCGACATCGTCCGTGCGGTCGAGGCCGGCGCGGCCGGCTACCTGCTCAAGGACACCGCGCCCGAGGAGGTCGTCGCGGCGGTGACCCGGGCGGCCGCCGGCGAGACCGTCCTCGCCCGACGAGTGGTCGCGCGGATGGGCCGGCGACGGGTGGAGCTCTCCGCGAGGGAGGTCGAGATCCTCGGCGCGGTCGCCCGGGGCCTGGCGAACCGGGAGATCGCGGGGGAGCTCTTCATCTCCGAGGCGACCGTGAAGACCCACCTCGTCCACGCCTTCACCAAGCTGGACGTGGACAGCCGCACCGCGGCGGTCGCGCGGGCCCGCGAGGAGGGACTGCTCCCCTGATGCCGGCTCAGCCGGCCCTCAGCCGGTAGCCCACGCCGCGGACGGTGAGGATGCGCTCGGACCCGATCTTCGAGCGCAGCGAGCGCACGAAGACGTCGACGACGTTCGAGCCGGGGTCGAAGTCCATGTCCCAGACCATCCCGAGCAGCTGCTCGCGGCTGAGCACCTGGTCCGCGTGCTCGACGAATGCCTCGAGCAGGGAGAACTCGCGGGCGGTGAGCTCGACCTCCCTGCCGGCCACCGTCGCGGTGCGGCGGCGCACGTCCAGGGTGAGGTCGCCGACGCCCAGCGTCTCCTCGGACGCGGGGGCGGCGCCCCCTTCGCGCAGGCGCAGCCGCACCCGGGCCAGCAGCTCGGCGAACTGGAAGGGCTTGGTCATGTAGTCGTTGGCCCCGCCCTCGAGGCCGCTCACGGTGTCCTCCACGCCGTCCCGGGCGGTGAGGATGATGACCGGGATGTCCACGCCGTCGCCGCGCAGCCGGCGCAGCACCTCGAAGCCGTCCAGCCCGGGCAGGCCGACGTCCAGGACGAGCAGGTCGAAGCCACCGGTGGAAGCCAGCGCCCAGGCCTCCCGACCGTGGGTGGTGACGGTGGTGCGGTAGCCGCCGGCGCGCAGGCCCTTGTCGATGAAGCTCGAGATCGCCTCATGGTCCTCCGCGATGAGGATGCTGCTCATGACACCTCCGGGATCGGCATGGTCTCCTCGCCCTCCTGCTCCCCCTGGTCGGTGACGTGGGGGACCAGGAGGGTGAAGACAGCACCCTGCCCCGCTTCGCCGCCCACGTCGACCCGACCGCCGTGCGCCTCCGCGATGGCCCGCACGATCGCCAGCCCCAGGCCGGCGCCCCGGTGGCGGGTGCCGTCCGGGTTCTCGCCGTGGGCGAAGCGCTCGAAGATCTGGTCCCGGTCGGCGACGGGGACGCCGGGACCGTCGTCCTCGATGCTGATCGCGAGCGCGGGCCCGATCCGGGGGTCCGTCACGAGGGCCGATCCCAGGGTGATCGCGCCACCGTCCTGCGTGTGCTGCACGGCGTTCTGCGCCAGCTGGAGCACCGCCTGGGTGATGCGCTGCGGGTCCAGCCGCGTCGTGCCCTCGGCGATCTCACGGATGCCCCAGCGCCGGTCGCCGAGGGCGCTGATGCGCGCGTCGAGACCGACGGTGAGGGCCGCGAGGTCGACGTCCTCGCTCATCCGCACGAAGTCGGGCCGGTCGGCCTTGGCGAGCGCGAGCAGGTCGGTGACGATCCGGCTCATCCGGTCCAGCTCCTGGCTCACGATCCGCATCGTCACGGCCCGCGACTCGGGGTCGTCGTCCATCAGCTCCAGGTGCCCCCGGATCACCGTGATCGGGGTCCGCAGCTCGTGGCCGGCGTCGTCGACGAAGCGCTGCTCCGCGCGGAAGGCCTCCTCGAGCCGGTCGAGCATCCGGTTGAAGGTGGTCGCCAGGCCCGAGACGTCGTCGTCCCCGACGTCGATGCGCCGGGTGAGGTCCTGCTCGGTGATCTCCGCGGCCGTCTCCTGGACCTGCCGAACCGGACGCAGGATCCGCCCGGCGACCAGCCAGGAGACCACGCCCCCGAAGACCAGCGCCGCCAGCGAGATCAGCGCCAGGGTCTGCACGGTCTGGTCGACCCGCGCGGTCTCCTCGTCGGTGAACTGCGCGGCGATGAGCAGGGCGCTCTCGCCGCCGTCGACCTCGACGACGGAGCGGGCCCACCGCATCTCGCCGGCGGGGGTGTCCCGGGTTCCGCTCGTGTCCTTGGCCGCGGCACGCAGGAAGGCGCTGTCCGAGGCCACGTCGTAGCCCCCGTCGTCCACCTCCGGCGTGCCCGGGCCCGGTGAGTAGAAGACCCGACCGGAGGTGCCGACGTACCCGACGATGACCTCGCCGCGGGAGAGACGCTGCCGATCGAGGAAGACGTCGAGGAGGCGCTCGCTGGAGGTGAAGGGCTCCCCGGTCTCCGGGTCGATGCCTTCCTCGGTGAAGGTCTGGAACTCCCTGATCTCCTGGGAGACGGCGTCATTGGCCCGTTCGGCGACCTCGAGGTGCAGGGACTCGTGGACGATGACCACGACGCTGGCCAGGCTCACGAAGAGCACGAGCACCATCCACCCGACGATCGTCTCGCGGGCCAGGCGGGGACGCTTCCCGTGACCGGCCCCGGAGGGCTCAGTCGTCGTCATCGTCGTCCCGGTCGTCGTCGTCATCGTCATCGTCGTCGTCGTAGTCCGGCGGCGGGGAGACGGTTCGGCTGCTCCACTGCGGGTCGGGTGTGCTCGTGGGGCGCTTCGTGGGACGAGTGGACGTGCTGGAGGACGGCTCCGTCGTGGGCGACTCGGTGGAGCTGGGGGTCGGGCCGGACTCGGTCGGCTCCTGCGTGGACGACTCGGTCGGCTCCTGCGTGGACGAGCTCCCGGAGCCGGGGTCGCCGGAAGGGCCGATCGTCGAGGTGCTGCTCCCCGGGGTGAGCGTGACCCCGGGCTGCTGGACCGGCTCGGGGTCGGAGGGCGCGGCCAGGGCGCGGAAGCCCAGACCCACGAGGAGGGGCACCGCGATCAGCACGACGAGCAGCAGCCCGCCACGGCTGAGGCGCCTCACGGGAGCTCACCGTCCGGCGTGGCGACGGGGGTGGTCGACATCGTGGCCCTTTCTCTTCGGGCAGGGGTTTCGTCCCAGACTAGGCAGCGGTGGTGAGCCGATCGTGAGCCGTGGATGAGGAATTCCTCATCCACGGGTCAGCGGCCGAGGATCCGCCTCAGCCAGCGGGGACGGGTGCTGACCTGGACGAGCCCCGGCTCGTTCTCCGGCGTCGGGGCCTCCGGGTGCAGCGCCTCGATGAGGACCGCCGAACCCGGCGCGGGCCCGGACAGCGTGCTCGGGTCGATGCTCCACGCGGCAGCGGTGGCCAGAACGTCCGCCTCCGAGGTCTGCCCGCCCGTCGGCGGCTGGTCACTGCGCAGGCCCCCGCGCTCGGCGATGAGCCAGTGGTGGTCCTCCTGCGAGCTGGCGAAGGCCTGCACCTGCGTGCTCATCATCGCCGAGAGCATCTCGACCCGCCGGCGCGAGAGGCCGGCGGCATCGCCCCCGACGACGAGGGTCCACCGGCCGTCGACCCCGGGCAGCGGCGGCAGCACGGCCGTGGCGCCGGTGCCGGTGGCGCGGACCGCCTCCGCGACCTCGGCCACCCGCCCACCGGTCAACCCCAGCGCCTCGACGACCTCCGCCTGCGGCTTGCCGCGTACGGCGAGCCAGGCGCTCCCGGGGCCGAAGGGGACCAGCCCGCTCACAGCGCCCTGCTCATGATCACCCGGTCCCGGTCATCGCCCTCGGCCACGCGCAGCGCCCCCGGGACGCGGCCGACCTCCTCGTAGCCGAAGCGGGCGTAGAAATCACCGACGCCCGTGCCGTCCCGCTGGTCCAGGACGGTCCGCTCGATGCCGCGCTCCCGGGCCGCCCGGTGCAGGCCGGCCATGAGCAGCCTCCCGTACCCGAGGCCGCGGCGGTCGGGGTCGGTCATGACGCGTTCGATGGACGCGGTGTGGCCCTGCAGGTCACCCGTGCCCGGCACGAGGAACCCGAGGCCGAGCAGCTCGCCCTCCGGGGAGTTCAGCGAGACCCCGACGACCCGACCGGCGACCATCCGGTCGGCGTAGTCGTCGAGGACCGCCGAGACCCGACCCCGGCTCGTCCCGGGGCGGAAGCCGACCGCCCCGCCGCTGTCGTTGACCCGCACCCACATGTCGAGGACCGCCTCGGCCGCCCGGGGCGGGACCCGGTCGACGACGCGGATGTACGGCAGCTCGAGGACCTGCCAGGTCTCCCCGTCGACGTCGTGGTCCTGGTCGGGCGCGTGCACGAGACCCGCGGAGGTGAGCAGCTCCCGGGTGGCGGAGTCCTCGGGCGCCACCCGCATCCGCACCGGCAGGTCGGGCAGCCACGCCAGGGCGTGTCCCATGGCGAGACGCAGCGCCCGGGCCATCCGCTCGGTCGAGGTCCCCACGACCGAGCGCGTGGTCAGCCGCACGAAGTCCCCGCGGTCCTGCAGGCCGACGAAGCCCACCGCCAGGCTGTCCCCCTGCCGCACGACCCAGGTGCCCCAACCGCGCTCCTCCCAGTGCGCGATCCAGTCCTGCACCACCTCGGCGGGGCGCTCGTGGGAGGCCGGCAGGTCGAGCAGCTCGGCGACGAGCGCGACCTCCTCCGGGGTCGCCGGGATCATCGTCAGGTCGTCCGCGGAGAGCTCGCGGGGGACGGGTCCCCCTTCGCCCTCGGCGGTGACGGGCTGGTGGTCCATGCCCCAATGGTGCACCGGAGGTGCCCGTGCTGCCACGATGTGGACACCATGACCTCCTCCCCCGCCGCGCCGCCCACCGCCCTCACGATCCCCGAGGGGATGAGCCCGGAGGACCTCTACGAGCACTTCGCGCAGTGGGCGAGCGGGCGCGGCACCGAGCTCTACCCGCACCAGGAGGAGGCGCTGCTCGCCCTCCTCGGCGACGACCACGTCGTGCTCGCCACCCCGACCGGGTCCGGCAAGTCCCTCGTGGCCACCGGTGCCATCGCCCACGCCCTGGCCAAGGACGAGGTCGCCTTCTACACCGCCCCCATCAAGGCGCTCGTCAGCGAGAAGTTCTTCGACCTGTGCGCGATCTTCGGCGCCGAGAACGTCGGGATGCTCACCGGCGACGCCTCCGTCAACGCGGACGCCCCGATCATCGTGTGCACCGCGGAGGTGCTGGCCAACCTCGCGCTGCGCGAGGGCAGTGCCGCCGACGTCGGTCTCGTCGTCATGGACGAGTTCCACTACTACTCCGAGCCCGAGCGCGGCTGGGCCTGGCAGGTGCCGCTGCTGGAGCTGCCGCAGGCCCAGATGCTGCTCATGTCCGCCACCCTCGGCGACACCCGCGACATCGAGGAGGACCTCGCCGCGCGCAGCGACCGGGACGTCGTGCGCGTCGCGGACGCCGAGCGCCCCGTGCCGCTCACCTTCCGGTGGGTAATGACCCCGCTGCAGGAGACGATCGAGGAGACCCTCGAGTGGGGGCGCGCCCCGGTCTACGTCGTGCACCAGACCCAGGCGAAGGCGGCCGAGCACGCCCGCAGCCTGCAGACCACCAGGCTGCTGACGAAGGGAGAGAAGGCAGCCTTGGCCGACCGGCTGGCGGGCTTCCGCTTCTCCGCCGGCTTCGGCAAGACCCTCAGCGCCCTCCTCCGGCGCGGCATCGGGGTGCACCACGCGGGGATGCTGCCGCGCTACCGGCGTCTCGTCGAGCAGCTCGCCCAGGCGGGGATGCTCAAGGTCATCTGCGGCACCGACACCCTCGGCGTCGGCATCAACGTGCCGATCCGCACGGTGCTCTTCACCTCGCTGACGAAGTTCGACGGCCACCGCCACCGGGTGCTGCGGGTGCGCGAGTTCCTCCAGGTCGCCGGTCGTGCCGGCCGCGCCGGCTACGACACCGAGGGGTACGTCCTCGTCCAGGCGCCCGAGCACGTCATCGAGAACCACCGGGCCGAGGTCAAGGCCGGTGACGACCCGAAGAAGCGCAAGAAGCTGCAGCGCAAGAAGCCGCCGGACGGGTTCATCGTCTGGACCGAGGACACCTTCACCAAGCTGACCACCGCCGAGCCGGAGAAGCTGCGCTCGCGGATGAAGGTCGACAACGCGATGATCCTGGGTGCCGTCGCCCGCCCCGGCGACGCGGTCCGCACCCTCTCGCGGCTGACCCGTGAGAACCACGAGGACGCCCGCAGCCGTGCCCGGCTCGCCCGCCGCGCCATCCGGCTGGGCCGCAGTCTGCTGGACTCCGGTGTGCTGCAACGGCTCCCGGAGCCGGACGAGACCGGGCGCACGGTCGCGCTGACGGTCGACCTGCCGCGGGACTTCGCGCTCAACCAGCCGCTGGCCCCCTTCGCGCTGGCGGCGCTGGACCTGCTCGACCGGGAGGACCCCGGCTACGCGCTGGACCTGGTCTCCACGGTGGAGGCGGTGCTGGAGGCCCCCTTCGCCATCCTGCTGGCGCAGCAGCACGCCGCCCGCGGCGAGGCCATCGCGCAGCTGAAGGCCGACGGCGTCGAGTACGACGAGCGGATGCGCATCATCGACGAGATCACCTGGCCGCAGCCGCTCGCGGAGGAGCTGGAGGCGGCCTTCGAGACCTATCGGCAGACCCACCCGTGGCTGCCGGAGGAGGCCCTGACCCCCAAGTCGATCGTGCGGATGATGTGGGAGCAGGGGATGTCCTTCGCGGACTTCGTGCGGCTCTACCAGCTCGCCCCGCGGGAGGGCCTCGTGCTGCGCTACCTCTCCGACGCCTACCGGACGCTCACCCACACGGTGCCCGAGGCCTACGCGAGCGAGGAGGTCGAGGCACTCACCGAGTGGCTCGGCGAGACCGTGCGCCAGACCGACTCCTCGCTGCTGGACGAGTGGGAGGCCCTCGCCGACCCCGACGGACACACCGCCGAACGGATCAGCAACCACGAGGCCACCGCTCCCCCACGCCCGCTGACCGCGAAGGCCGGCCCCTTCCGCGCGATGGTCCGCGGCGCCCTGTGGCAGCGGGTCGAGCTCGCCGCCCGGGACGACGTGGACCGGCTCGCCGCGCTCGAGGTCGCGGCGGCCGAGCTCGCCGACGACGGGCGCTCCCCGGTCATGGGGGCCGAGGACTGGGACGTCGCGCTCGGCGACTACTGGGAGGTCCACGACGAGATCGCCACCGACGCCGACGCCCGCGGGCCGCACCACCTGCACATCGAGGAGGCCCGCGGACCCGCGCCGGGTGGGCCCGAGGACGGGCCGGAGGTCCGGCTGTGGGAGGTCCGCCAGACCCTCGCCGACCCCGCCGGCGACCACGACTGGGTCATCGAGGCGCTCGTCGACCTCGACGCCTCCGACCGGGTGGGGGCCGCCGTCGTGCTGGCCACCGCGCTGCGCTCGCTCTGACGCCATGATCCTCATCGACCCGCCGACGTGGCCCGGATGGGGCCGGCACTGGAGCCACGTGGTCTCCGACGCCTCCCTCGAGGAGCTGCACGACTTCGCCGAACGGATCTCGCTGCCGCGCAGGCTCTTCGACGAGGACCACTACGACCTGCCCGAGGAGCGCTACGAGGAGGCGGTCGCCGCCGGCGCCCGGGAGGTCAGCGGGCGGGAGCTGATCCGCGCGCTCATCGCCAGCGGCCTGCGGGTCAGGCAGGCGGAGCGACGCTGAGCCGATCCAGCTCCCGGGCGAGGTTGGCCCGGGCGCGGGCGGTCCAGTGCTCGTGGGCGTGGTCGGTGCGGTAGAGCCGCTCCCGGCGGGCGAAGGGGGCCAGCACCTCGCTCCTGCCCCGCGCGAAGTCCTCCGCCGGGACCTGCCGGTACTCCAGCCGGACCTGGTGGCAGTAGGCGTCGAAGCGCTCGGTGCCTGCGGAGAGGATCCACAGGTCGGCGTCGTGGAAGGCATCGCCCATCGGATCCGGACCGGTACCGGAGGGCTCGTGGGTGGCCGACTCCCGGACCACCCGGGCGACGGCCGCGACCACGTCCGGCGGCAGGCCGATGCCCGGGAGGGTCTCCTCGGCCAGCCGGGCCGAGGCCTCCTCGGTCTCACCGGGGGGCGCGTGCACGTCGTAGACCGCGTCGTGGAACCACGCCACGAGGTCGGCGACGGCGCCGGAGCCCTCCGGGAGGGCACCCCCTTCGCCCAGCTCGTCGAGGGCGGCGAGCACCTCCGCAAGGTGCACGACGTCGTGGTAGGAGCGGTGCGGCTCCAGCCACCGCTGCAGCAGGTCCTCCCCGAGCGCCACCGCCCCGGGTGCGAGCTCGACCGGGCACAACGGCACCACCACGTCCCGCCAGCGGTCCACGAGGGTGTTCACATGTGGGATTCTGCCGGAATGAGCGCCCCTTCGTCCTCCCGCGACACACTCGAGACCGTCCGGCGTGCCGGAGTCGAGACGACCGGGATCGAGATCATCGAGGAGTCCGACCGCACCGCACGGCCACGGGACCTCTTCTGGCCGTGGTTCGCCGCCAACGTCTCGGTCTTCGGCATCTCCTACGGCAGCTTCGTGCTCGACTTCGGCGTCTCCCTCGGCCAGGCGATCCTCGTCTCGGTGCTCGGCATCGTCATCTCCTTCCTGCTGTGCGGCCTCGTCGCGGTGGCCGGCAAGCGCGGATCGGCGCCGACGATGATCATCTCCCGGGCCTCCTTCGGGGTGCACGGCCAGAAGCTGCCCGGCGTCGTCTCCTGGATCGTCTCGATCGGCTGGGAGACCTTCCTGGCGATCATGGCCACGCTCGCGACGGCAACGGTCATGCGCGAGCTGGGCTGGGGCGGGGGCACCGGCACGAAGGTCGTGGCGATGCTCGTCGTCGCAGCCCTCATCGTCACCGCCTCGGTCGCCGGCTACCACCTGATCATGCGACTCCAGTCGGTACTGACCTGGCTGACGGGGCTCGCCACGATCGTCTACGTCGCGCTCACCCTGCAGCACGTGCAGTGGGACGCGCTGGGGCAGCTGGAGGGCGGCTCGCCGCAGCAGGTGCTCGGCGCGCTGATCATGGTGATGACCGGCTTCGGGCTCGGCTGGATCAACATCGCTGCCGACTGGTCGCGCTACCAGCGCCGCGACGCCTCCTCGGGCGCGATCGTCTCGTGGAACACCCTCGGCGGGGCCCTCGCCCCCTGCCTGCTCGTGGCCTACGGCATCGGTCTCGCCGGCTCCGACGAGGCACTGCGCACCGGCATCGCCGCCGACCCGATCGGCACCCTCGCGACGATCCTGCCGACCTGGTACCTCGTCGTCTTCGGGGTGACCGCGGTGCTCGCGCTCGTCTCCGGGGCGGTGCTCGGCATCTACTCCTCTGGGCTGACGCTCCTCAGCCTGGGCGTGCGCATCCCGCGGCCGGCGGCCGCCGGCCTGGACGGGGTGCTGCTCACCCTCGGGACGATCTGGGTGGTCTTCTTCGCCGAGGACTTCCTCGGGCCCTTCCAGTCCTTCCTCATCACCCTCGGGGTGCCGCTCGCCGCCTGGGCGGGGATCTTCCTCTCCGACCTGGCGCTGCGGCGCGCGGACTACGACGAGGCGGCGCTCTTCGACGCGCGCGGCCGCTACGGCTCGGTCGACTGGATCTCGATCGCGACGATGCTCCTCGTCTCGGTCATCGGCTGGGGGCTCGTGACCAACGCGATGCCCGACTCCACCTGGAACAACTGGCAGGGCTACCTGCTCAAGGCCTTCCTCGGCACCGAGCTCGTGCAGGACCCGGCCGGCAACTACTGGGTCGGTGACTGGTCCTACGCCAACCTCGGCGTCATCGTCTCCCTCGTGCTCGCCTTCGTCATCACGTGGGTGGCCCGCCGCCCGGTCGTGCGCCGGCAGGAGCGCGCCGATGGCTGAGCCCCTGCCGATCGACGCCGCGGTCGCCCCCTGGTTGGTCGTCATCGACCCGCAGCGGATCTTCGCCGACCCCGCCTCGGACTGGGGATCGCCGATGTTCGCGGACTCGCTCGGCCCGGTCCGGGAGCTCGCGGGTGCCTTCGGGCGCAAGCGCACCCTGCTCACCCGGTGGCTGCCCGGCGAGCACGTCGGCTCCTGGGAGGACTACTTCCGGCGCTGGCCCTTCGCCGATCGTCCGGCCACCGACCCGGTCCACGAGCTCGTCGAGGGAGTCCGGGAGCTCAGCTCACGGCCGCCGGTCGAGGCGAGCACCTTCGGCAAGTGGGACCGGCTGCGGGAGGTCACCGGCGAGACGCCGACGCTCGTCCTCGCCGGTGTGGCCACGGACTGCTGCGTGATCTCGACCGCGCTGCCGGCCGCCGATGCCGGCGCCCACGTCGTCGTCGCCGCGGACGCCTGCGCGGGCTCGGACCAGGGCAGCCACGACGCCGCGCTGCACGTGATGGGCCTCTACGCCCCGCAGATCGTGGTGACCGACTCCGCCCGGGTGCTCGCCTCCCTTCGCCCCTGATCGGCCCGGTCAGCTCGCGGCCGGGTGGATGTCGACCATCCAGGGGGTGCCGAACTTGTCGGTGAGCATGCCGAACTCGTCGCCCCACATCTGCTGCTCGAGGGGCACGTCGATGCGGCCGCCCTCGGCCAGCCCCTCCCAGTAGCCGCGCAGGCGGTCGACCTCGTCGCCGCTGATGCTCACCGTCATCCCGCCGCCGTGCTGCGGCGCCGGCATGCCTGGCGGGGTGTCGCTGGCGAAGATCACGTAGCCGGCCTCGGTCTCCAGGCTGGAGTGCATGACGAGGTCGGCGATGGGCCCGGCGTCGGGGTCCATGTCGCCGAAGGTCGCGATCTCGAGGGTTCCCCCGAGCACGGCCTGGTAGAACTCCATCGCCTAGTGGGAGCCACCGACAGCCGCCACAGCTCTCCTCCCACCCGCTCGAGCGGGGCGCAGCGCTCGTGCCGCCTCCCGGACCGCGTCACCGAGCCGGCCCACCCGCGAGGTCTGCAGGGACCACACCTGCCAGTGGAGAGTGACGTCGACGTGGGCGCGGCGGCGCAGCAGCACCAGCCGGCCGGTCTCGAGGTCGTCGCCCAGCTGGGCCTCCGGGACCATCGCCCACCCCAGACCCGCGCGGACCGCGGCGAGGAAGCCCTCCGAGGAGGGCACGTGGCTGCACGGCGGTGGGTCGGTCACGCCGAGCCCGCGCAGCACCGAGTGCTGCAGGTCGTCCTTGGCGTTGAAGCGCAGCACCGGCATCCGCTGCCAGTCCACCCCACGTCCTGACCGGTGGCGCTCCGCAACGAAGGGGGCCGCCACCGGCAGGTAGCGCATGGCACCGAGGACCTCGGTGCGGCAGCCGGAGACGGCGGTGGGATCGGCGCTGACCGCGGCGAGGACGTGACCGCGACGCAGGTGCTCGCTGCTGTGCTCCTCGTCCTCCACCGCGAGCCGCAGGAGGGTGTCCGGCCACGTCGCCGCGGCGGCGAGCACCGGCTCGAACCAGGTGGCCAGCGAGTCGGCGTTGACGGCGACCGGCAGCTCCAGGCCGGGGGCACCCCCTTCGCCCAGGGCCGCGCGGGCGTCCTCCTCGAGGAGGACCATCTGCCGGGCGGTGCGCAGCAGCACCTCCCCCGCACTCGTCGGGCGGCACGGCGCGCTCCGCTGCACGAGGACCCGGCCGGTGGCCGACTCGAGGGCCTTGATCCGCTGGCTGATCGCCGAGGGGGTCACCTGCAGCGCGGTGCCGGCGGCCTCGAAGGTGCCGTGGTCGATGACGGCGAGCAGCGCTCGCAGGTGCTCGAGGTTCATGAAGCAACTCTAAGGATCCGAAAGGAACTTTCGCTTCTCTTGCCCATCGGGGGCGACCTACTCTCGGCCCGTGCTCACCACCGCCCTCGCCGGCATGCTCACCGGACTCGCCCTCATCGTCGCCATCGGCGCGCAGAACGCCTTCGTGCTGCGGCAGGGCATCCGGCGGGAGCACCTCGTTCCGGTCCTGCTCGTGTGCATCACCGCGGACGCGCTGCTCATCTCGCTGGGCACCGCCGGCGTGGGCGTCCTCGTGCAGTCCCACCCCCGGGCGCTGACGGTCGTCACGTGGGTGGGCGTGGCCTACCTCGTGGTCTACGGCCTGCTCTCACTGCGGCGGGCCCTCTCCCCCGGGGCGCTCACTGCGGCGGCGCCGGCCTCCCGCGGCTCCGTGGTGCTCACGACGCTGGCGATCACCTTCCTCAACCCGCACGTCTACCTGGACACCGTGGTCATGCTCGGGTCGATCGCGGGCGGCTTCGAGGAGCAGCGGTGGGCCTTCGCCGCGGGCGCGGCGACGGGCAGCCTCGTCTGGTTCACCGGTCTCGGGCTGGGGGCCCGCTGGCTCGCCGGGCCGCTCGGCCACCCCCGCACCTGGCAGGTCCTCGACGGGCTCATCGGCCTGACGATGCTCGCCATCGCCGGGCGCCTCGCGACCCTCTGAGGAGGCCCGGTCAGCGCGCCAGCGTCCCCTCGAAGGGCTCCAGCTCCGCGGCGAGGTTGGGCATGACCCGGGCGCGCAGCCGCGTGCCCTCGGCGACGTGCTCCTCGCGGAGGATCTCGCCCTCCTCGTGCAGCCGGCTGACGAGGTCACCGCGGTCGTAGGGCAGCAGCACCTCGACGTCGATCTGCGGGCGGGGGAGCTCCCGGGCGATGAGCTCCAGCAGCTCATCGACGCCCTCACCGGTACGTGCGGAGACCGCGATGGAGTACTTCTCCTCGCGGAGCACGCGGGCGATGACCTCCGGGTCGGCGAGGTCGGCCTTGTTGAGGACGACGACCTCCTTGACGTCGGTGGCGTCCACGTCCGCGAGCACCGCCCGCACGGCGCTGATCTGGCTCTCCGGGTCGGGGTGCGAGGCGTCGACGACGTGCAGCAGCAGGTCGGCGTCGGCGACCTCCTCCAGCGTGGAGCGGAAGGCCTCGACGAGCTGGTGGGGCAGCGCCCGGACGAAGCCGACGGTGTCGGTCAGCGTGTACTCCCTCCCGTCCGGGGTCTCGGTCCGCCGCACCGTGGTGTCCAACGTCGCGAAGAGCTGGTTGTCCACGAGCACGCCGGCGTGGGTGAGTCGGTTCAGCAGGGTCGACTTGCCGGCATTGGTGTACCCGGCGATCGCCACCGCGGGCACGCCCCGGTTGGCGCGGGCCGAGCGACGGGTGTCGCGGTGGGTCTTCATCCCGGACAGCTCCCGCTTGAGCTTGGCGATGCGGGAGTTGATCCGGCGCCGGTCCAGCTCGATCTTCGTCTCACCGGGACCACGGGAGCCCATCCCCTGGCCGCCGGCGGCCTGACCACCGGCCTGCCGGGACATCGACTCACCCCAGCCGCGCAGTCGCGGCAGCAGGTACTGCAGCTGGGCCAGCTCGACCTGGGCCTTGCCCTCGCGGCTCTTGGCGTGCTGGGCGAAGATGTCGAGGATCAGCGCCGTGCGGTCGATCACCTTGACCTTGACGACGTCCTCGAGGGCACGCCGCTGGCTCGGCGCGAGCTCGCTGTCGCAGACGACCGTGTCGGCCCCCTCCGCGAGGACGATGTCGCGCAGCTCGAGCGCCTTGCCGGAGCCGAGGTAGGTGCCGGGGTCGGGGTTCGGCCGGCGTTGCAGCACGCCGGCGAGGACCTCCGAGCCGGCGGTCTCCGCCAGGGCGGCGAGCTCGCGAAGGGAGTTCTCCGCCTCCTCGGCGGTCCCGTGGCTCCACACCGCGGCGAGGACGACCTTCTCCAGCCGCAGCTGGCGGTACTCGACCTCGGTGATGTCCTCGAGCTCGGTGGACAGGCCGGAGACCCGGCGGAGCGCGGAGCGCTCCTCCCGGTCCAGCTGGTCACCGTCGAAGTGGTCTCGGCCCTCGATGGGACCCGGCTCGGCCGCGAGCGCCTGGGCGCGCCGGGAGAGCAGGTGATCATCGTCGTCTCGCAGTGGTTCCGTCATGTCTCCTTCAGGATCTCACCATGGAACGCCCCACGGCCAGCGAATACTCCCGACCCGCCCGGGACGCTCGGGCGATCCCCCGTCCTCGACACGTAGAGTTTCTGCCGCCCACGACGGGCACTCCCTTCTCCCCCTTCGTCCGGAGGCCGACGCCCCCATGAGTCCCGAGACCGACTCCACCACTGCAACGACGGACCAGGACCACCTCTCCCGCGGCCTGAATCCCCGTCACGTGCAGTTCATCGCCTTCGGCACGGCGATCGGCACCGGCCTGTTCTACGGGTCCGCGGAGACCATCCAGGTCGCCGGTCCGGCGGTGCTGCTCGCGTACGCGGTCGCCGGCGCGATGGTCTTCATCGTCATGCGGGCCCTCGGCGAGATGGCGGTGCGCCACCCCGTCGCCGGGTCCTTCGCCCAGTACACGGGCTCCTTCCTCGGCCCCTGGGCCGGGTACATCACCGGCTGGGTCTTCTGGCTGGAGCTGGCCGTCGTCGCGATCGCGGACATGACGGCAGTGGCGACCTACATGGGGCTGTGGTTTCCCGGTGTACCCGGCTGGGCGTGGATGCTGGCGGCAATCGCCGTCATCGGGACCCTGAACCTCATGGCCGTGAAGGTCTTCGGCGAGATGGAGTTCTGGTTCTCCCTCATCAAGATCCTCGCGATCCTCGCCCTCGTCGTCGGCGGCATCGTCCTCATCCTCTGGGGCCGTGAGGTCGGCGGAACCACCCCCGACGTCGCCCACCTGTGGCAGCACGACGGCTTCGCCCCCTTCGGTCTGTGGGGGATCATCATGAGCTTCAGCGTCGTCGTCTTCTCCTTCGGCGGCATCGAGACGCTCGGCATGACCGCCGGGGAGGCCGACGACCCGGAGCGGTCCATGCCGCGCGCGGTCAACACGGTGCCCTTCCGCATCCTGCTCTTCTACGTCGGCGCGCTCGCGGTGATCATGGCGATCATCCCGTGGGACCGCGTGACGGGCGAGTCCTCCCCCTTCGTCGAGGTCTTCGCCGCCCTGCAGGTGCCGGCAGCCAAGCACCTGATGAACTTCGTCGTCCTCACCGCCGCGCTCTCGGCGATGAACGCGATCTTCTACGCCTGCTCGCGCACGATGTACGGGCTGGCGGAGCAGGGGCACGCCCCCCGGTCCTTCCTGCACCTCTCGCGCCGCAGCAACATCCCGGTCATCCCGGTGACGATCATGTTCGGCACCGGCCTGGTCGGGGTCGCCCTCTTCCTGCTCATCGAGGACCGGCTCTTCTTCTACGTCGCCGCGATCGCGACCTTCGCGACCGTCTTCACGTGGCTGATGATCCTGCTGGCCCACTGGCGGATGCGGGTGCAGGTCGCCCGCTCCGGCGCGCCCGCCACGTCCTACGGGATGCCCTTCTTCCCGGTCCCGAACGTCATCGCCATCGCCTTCATGATCGGCGTCATCCTGCTGCTGGCGATGACGGAGGACGGGCGGCACGCCTTCGTCGTCGGCGCCGGGACGCTCGTCGTGCTGACGATCGGCTACGTCGCCCTGGTCCGCGGGCGGGGCCGGGAGACCACGACGTTGCCGACCGACGCGCGGTACGCACCGGCGGGGGCCGGCTCGGACGTCGACGACCGGGCCTGACCCGGGCTCAGCCCTTCGCCAGGGTCCGGATGTCGGTGACCTGGGTGCGCTCGGCGTCGGCCCGCTCGTCCTCGCTCATCTGCTGGCTCTCCCGCTCGGCCTCGACCCGCTCGAGGTAGTGCTCGACCTCGGTGCGCACCGTCGCCTCGTCCCAGCCGAGCTCCCGGCCGAGGATGCGCGCCGCGGGCTCCGCGCTCGAGACGCCCCGGTCGGTGGTGTCGATCGAGATCCGGGTGCGCCGGGTCAACAGGTCGTTCAGGTGCAGCGTGGCCTCGGAGCGGGCCGCGTGCACGACCTCGACGGTGAGGTACTCCTCGGCCCCGGTCAGGGGCCGGGCCAGCTCCTGGTCCTCGTCGATCATCGCGAAGAGGTCCACCGCGAGGGATCCGTAGCGGTCCAGCAGGTGGGTGATCCGCCAGACCGGCAGGTCGTGACGGCGGCTCAGGGAGTCGATCTGGTTCACCAACGCCTGGTAGCCCTCGGCGCCGAGCAGCGGGATGTGCTCGGTGACGCTGTCCGGCACACCCGGGGCGAGGTCCTCCCGGGCCGCGTCCACGCCGTCGGCGGCCATGATCCGGTAGGTCGTGTACTTCCCGCCCGCGATCGAGACCAGACCCGGTTGGGGGCGGGCGACCGCGTGCTCGCGGCTCAGCTGCGAGGTCTCCTCCGACTCTCCCGCCAGCAGCGGGCGCAGACCCGCGTACACGCCCTGGATGTCCGCCCGCGTGAGCGGGGTGAGCAGGACGCCGTTGATCTGCTCGAGCAGGTAGTCGATGTCCGCGGCGGTCGCCGAGGGGTGGGCGCGGGAGAGGTTCCAGTCGGTGTCGGTGGTCCCGATGATCCAGTGGGTGCCCCACGGGATGCAGAAGAGGACGGAGGTCTCGGTGCGCAGGATGAGACCGGTCTCGGAGTTGATCCGGTCCCGTGCGACGACGAGGTGCACGCCCTTGCTCGCGCGGACGTGGAAACGGCCCCGCCCGCCGGCCATCCGCTGGATGTCATCGGTCCACACCCCGGTGCAGTTGATGACGACGGAGGCGTTGACAGCCACCTCCTCCCCGGTCTCGACGTCCATGACGGTGGCGCCGACGACCCGCTCCCCCGCGTGCTTCAGGCCGGTCACCTTCGCGGAACTGAGCACGGTCGCGCCGTAGGCGGCCGCGGTGCGGACCACGGTGAGGGTGTGGCGGGCATCGTCGGTCTGCGCGTCGTGGTAGAGCAGACCGCCGTGGTGGGCGTCGGGGCGCAGTCCGGGGGCGATGCCGCGCACCCCCCGCTTGGACAGCTGCTTGGTCCGCGGGACGGAGCGCCCGCCGCCCATCGTGTCGTAGAGCGTCAGCCCGGCGGTGACATAGGGCCGCTCCCAGACGGCGTGCTTGAGCGGGTAGAGGAAGGGAACCGGCTTGACCAGGTGCGGCGCGATCCGGGTGAGCATCAGCTCCCGCTCCTGGAGGGCCTCCCGGACGAGGCCGAAGTCGAGCTGCTCGAGGTAGCGCACCCCGCCGTGGAAGAGCTTGCTGGAGCGCGAGGAGGTCCCGCAGGCGAAGTCCCGCTGCTCGACGAGGGCGACCTTGAGGCCCCGCGTGGCCGCGTCCAGCGCCGTGCCGGCCCCGGTGACCCCGCCCCCGACGACGAGCACGTCCAGATCCTCCTCGGCCAGCCGCCGCCACGCCCTCACGCGCTCCGCCGAGTCCAGTGGGGTGGGGGTGGGCATGTGACCTCCTGCAATCGCTGCTCCTGGCGAAGGGGGCGAATCCCCCTCACCCACAACGGTAGCCGCCGAAACGGCTCCACCACCCGGGGAACCTGAGACGATGTCGGGCATGAGCGCCTCGAGGACCTATGTGCTGGCCATAGACCAGGGAACGACGAGCACCCGCGCCGTCGTCTTCGACCGCGCCGGCAAGCCGGTCGCCAGCGACCAGATCGAGCACGAGCAGATCTTCCCGCGAGCCGGCTGGGTGGAGCACGACGCCCTGGAGATCTGGGAGAACGCCCGCCGCGTCATCGGCGGCGCCCTGAGCAGGGCGAACCTGAACAGCCGGCACATCGAGGCCGTCGGCATCACGAACCAGCGCGAGACCACGGTCGTGTGGGAGAAGGCGACCGGCCAGCCGATCCACCACGCCGTCGTCTGGCAGGACACCCGCACCCAGGCGTTCGTCGACGAGCTGGCCGAGGACGGCGGCGTCGAGCGCTTCAAGGACGTCTGCGGGCTACCGCTCGCGACCTACTTCGCCGGGCCGAAGATCGCCTGGATCCTCGACCACGTCGAAGGGGCCCGCGAGCGCGCCGAGGCCGGCGAGCTCCTGGCCGGGACGATGGACACCTGGCTGCTGTGGAATCTCACCGGCGGCGGTGAGAACGACGGCGTGCACGTAACCGACGTCACGAATGCCTCGCGCACCATGCTCATGGACCTGCGCACCCTGGACTGGGACGACTCGGTCTGCGAGGCCATCGGCGTGCCGAGGCAGCTGCTCCCGCAGATCCGTTCCTCCTCCGAGGTCTACGGTCGGTGCCAGCCCGGCGTCCTCAGCGGGACGCCCGTCGCCGGGATCCTCGGGGACCAGCACGCGGCGACCTTCGGCCAGGCGTGCCTGACGCCCGGCAGCGTGAAGAACACCTACGGAACCGGCAACTTCATGCTGCTCAACACCGGCACCGAGATCGTCACGAGCGACAACGGTCTGCTCACCACGGTCTGCTACAAGCTCGGCGAGCAGGACGCCGTATACGCGCTCGAGGGCTCCATCGCGGTCACCGGCTCGCTCGTGCAGTGGGTCCGGGACAACCTCGGCCTCATCCGCTCGGCCCCGGAGATCGAGGACCTCGCGGCCACGGTCGAGGACAACGGCGGGGTCTACTTCGTGCCCGCCTTCTCCGGTCTCTTCGCCCCGCACTGGCGCCCGGACGCCCGCGGCGCGATCCTCGGGCTGACCCGCTTCGCGAACAAGGGGCACCTGGCGCGCGCGGTGCTGGAGTCGACCGCGTACCAGACCCGGGACGTTCTCGAGGCGATGCAGGCCGACGCCGAGCGGGCCGGCGGCCGGCTCACCGAGCTCAAGGTCGACGGCGGCATGGTCGCCAACGAGACGCTCATGCAGTTCCAGGCCGACCTCCTCGGGGTCGACGTCGTGCGCCCGAAGGTCGTCGAGACGACCGTCCTCGGGGCCGCCTACGCCGCTGGCCTGGCCGTGGGCTACTGGGAGTCCACCGACGAGATCGTCGACAACTGGGGCGAGGACACCCGCTGGAGCCCACAGCTGGACTCCGACGAGGTCGACCGGCTGCACCGCAACTGGACCAAGGCGATCAGCAAGTCCCTGGACTGGGTCGACGAGGACGTGGACTGAGGAAGCCCCAGGTCACGCAGCCAGGAGCCCCTCGTAGTAGATCTCCAGTGGCGACCACGACCGGCACGTCGACGTGCGGCCGTGTCCGAGCAGTGGCGCGGCCACGGAGGTGAATTCGGACCCGGTGGGTGTCGTCAGCCGCACGGTGTGGGGTCCGCCGCCGGGATCGAGTCCGGTCGCAATGACCTCGGCTTGCCAGCCGGGTTCCTCCTTGACGAGGTTGTGTCGCTGGCAGCTACCCATGGCGTTGGCCGCCGAGGTGGCGCCGCCGCGGGCGGCGGGGGTGACGTGGTCGACCTGCCGTGCGGGTGCGTCGCACCACGGCACCCGACAGGTCGCGTCCCGCAGGCCGATCAGCTGGCGCAGCACCCCGCTGAAGAGTCGCCGTTGTGAGTCCATCGCCACCAGGTCGCGCCCACCCGGGGCGGTCCACAGTCGGCGCAGCCAGGTCCGGGTGTCGGTGTCGCACAGGCGCAGCAGGTGCTCGCGGGCCATGTCGGCGGGCACGGCGCCCCAGCCGGGGATCTCGACCGCGCAGCCGCCGTCCCGTCCGTCTGGGCCGCCGAAGGCTGCGGGGATGATCGCGTCCTCGCTCATCACCAGCCCGACCTCGACCGGCTGCACCTGCCCCGTGTCACGACCGGACAGACGCTCCAGCGCGGTGTCGGCCAGCCACTGGCCCCGGCCCCGCTCGTCCGCGGCCCGGGCCGCGTCGACCTCCGGGTCACCGGTGGCGACGTAGCGGGCCTCCTCCGCTGCGGTCAGGGCCGCGTAGGCACCGACGACATCGGCCAGCGGCCCCAAGATGCTGAGCCGCGCCATCCCGTCCGGCGCCGGGCGCACCCCGACATGACGCGACGCGGCGGCCCGTCGGCGGCGCTCGACGATCGCCTCCTGATCGAGGTCGATGGCCACCCGCTGCGCTGCCGCCGTCAGCGCACGGTCACCCAGCGTGCTCAGGTCCGGCGCGAGCCGGCGGTCGGCCTCGAGACGGTCTGCCGGCGACAGGCAGGCCGTCTCCCGCACGACGATCAAAGACCGCGCCTCGCTGATCTCGCCAGCGGTCAACGCGGCCATCGTCAACGGCAGGTCGTGCACGAGAGCCTTGGCCGCACCCACATGACGGTCGGCCTGCCACGGCGAGCACCGGCGGGACAGCGCCACCTCGGCACGAGTCGCGCTGCGCCGGCACGAGGCCTCGCGCCGGGAGATCTCCTCCCGCGCGGCAGCCTCCTGCGTGAGCTCGTCCCGGTCCTCGACGAACCGCGCCGTGGCGCGCGCCTGCACCGCGGCCGCCGCCCCCTTCGTGGCCTCCAGCGTGGTGATCACCTGCATCAGGTCCGCCTCCGAGAGCCCATCCACGGATGCCGCCCCCAAGGCCGCGAGGACGTCGTCGAGCACGTCCGGCAGCACGGCGGCACCCTGGACCTCGGGTGCTCCTGCCGCGCTCTGCTCGATCATCGCGTCCTCCTTGACTCCCACCATTATCGAACATATGTTCGATAATGTCAAGATCTGCCGTGGACCTGATGTGGCCCTCTAGAGTTCCCCCGTGACCGACCCGACCGAGCACTACTTCACCGACAACCCCGCTGCGAGCGAGGCCGAACGGCGCGAGCTGCGCACGACACTCGCCGGACGCGACGTGACGGTGACGACCGCAGGGGGCGTCTTCTCCCCCGGCGGCGCGGACAAGGCGACGTCGATCCTGCTCGACGTCGTGCCGGAGCCGCCGGCCGAGGGGGACCTGCTGGACCTCGGATGCGGCTGGGGGCCGATCGCGCTCACCCTCGCGATGCGCTCCCCCGCAGCGACCGTGTGGGCGGTCGACGTCACCGAGCGGGCGCTGGACCTCACCCGGCGCAACGCCGCCGCCCTGGGACTGGACAACGTGCGCGCCGTCCGGCCGGAGGAGGTGCCGGAGGAGACCCCCTTCGCCGCGATCTGGTCCAACCCGCCGATCCGGGTGGGCAAGGCGGTCGTCCACGACATCATGCGCACCTGGCTCCCCCGGCTGGCGAAGGGGGCCGATGCCCACCTCGTCGTCGGCAAGAACCTCGGCGCCGACACCCTCGCCGCATGGATCACCGCCGAGCTGGACCTGCCCGTCGTGCGGGTGGCCTCGCGCAAGGGCTTCCGCATCCTGCGCGTCGAGCGCCCCTGAGCCTCAACGGCGCCCGGCCCGCAGCCGGGTGCTCGCCGCGTGGGCCAGTCGCCGCAGCGCGTGCTCGTGAGTGGTGGGCTCGAAGACCCGGGTCGGCCCCGACACCGACAGCGCCGCGACCGCCCGTCCCCCGGGCCCGGTGACCGCCGCCGCCATGCAGGTCAGCCCGGGCTGGATCTCCTCCCGGTCGTGGGCCACCCCGGTGCGCCGGATCTCCTCCAGCTCCGCCCGCAGCCGCTCCGGGTCGGTGATCGTCCTCGGGGTCCAGCGGGGCAGCGGACCGGCGAGGACCCGTTCGGCCAGCTCGTGGTCGTGGGCCAGCAGCGCCTTGCCCACCCCGGTGCAGAAGGCGGGTGCGCGGCCTCCGATGCGCGAGGGTGCCGGCGCCGCCTGCGGGCCGTGCAGCTTGTTGAGGTAGACGACCTGGGGGCCGTCGATCATCGCCATGTGCACGGTGTGCTTCGTCGCGGTGTAGAGCTCGATGAGCCACGGCGTGAGCAGCTCACGGACGCGCTCGGTGCCGGCATCCCCGGCGATGTCGGTCATGCCGTGGATGAGCGGCCCCAGCCGGTAGGAGGTTCCGGCGCGCTCGACGGCGCCGGTCTCTTCGAGGGCCGCGAGCAGGCGGAAGGTCGTCGACTTGCTCAGGTCGGCCCGGCGGGCCAGCTCGCTGACGCCGAGACCGGTCCCGGCGTCCTTGCCGAAGGCACCGAGCACGGCGACGGCCTTGGCCACGGAGGAACGGGGGTCGCGCTCGGTCACGGACCCATCCTGACCGCTGCGGTGGGCTTCGACCCCCTTCGTGCCGTACAGCGGAACGCTGACGTGGCGCACCCGTCCCCTCCCACAGGATGCTGGGAACAGCTCACCGCCCCACCCGAGGCAAGGACGAAGGATGAAGAAGAAGGTAGCCATCATCGGCTCCGGCAACATCGGCACCGATCTGATGATCAAGGTCATCCGCACCTCCGAGGTGCTGGAGATGGCCGCGATGGTCGGGATCGACCCGGAGTCCGACGGCCTGCGCCGCGCCGCGGCCATGGGCGTCGCCACCACCCACGAGGGCGTCGAGGGCCTGAAGGCCATGGACGTCTTCGAGGAGATCGAGATCGTCTTCGACGCCACCGCGGCCAAGGCCCACGAGGCAAACGCGCGCGCCCTGGAGGGCAGCGGCAAACGACTCGTCGACCTCACCCCTGCCGCCCTCGGCCCCTACGTCGTGCCGCCCGTCAACGGTGACCAGCACATCGCCGAGGGCGCTGACAACGTCAACATGGTCACCTGCGGTGGCCAGGCCACGATCCCGATGGTCGCCGCAGTCAATCGGGTCTCCCCCGTGCACTACGGCGAGATCGTCGCCTCCATCGCGAGCAAGTCCGCCGGCCCCGGCACCCGGGCCAACATCGACGAGTTCACCGAGACCACCTCCGCCGCCATCGAGAAGGTCGGCGGTGCCACCCGCGGCAAGGCCATCATCATCCTCAACCCCGCCGAGCCGCCGCTCATCATGCGCGACACCGTGCTGTGCCTGACCGGCGACGTCGACCAGGACGCCGTCCGCCGGTCCGTCGAGGACATGGCAGAGCAGGTCCGCAGCTACGTGCCCGGCTACCGGCTCGTCCAGGACGTCCAGTTCACCCCCGTGACCGCCGACGAGGTGCGGACCCTCGTGGACGCGGACGTGGCGCCCACCACCAAGATCACGGTCTTCCTCGAGGTCGAGGGAGCCGCCCACTACCTGCCGGCCTACGCCGGCAACCTCGACATCATGACCTCCGCGGCACTGCGGACCGCCGAGCAGATGACCGCCGGCGCCCCGGAGCTGGCCGCGGCCACGACGGAGGCAGCCCGATGAGCACCACGACCACCACGCCCACGAAGCTCTACATCCAGGACGTCACGCTGCGCGACGGCATGCACGCCGTGCGCCACCGGATGTCCCCCGAGGACGTCGGTCGTATCGTCGGTGCGCTCGACGCCGCCGGCGTCGACGCCATCGAGGTGGCCCACGGTGACGGCCTCGCCGGCGCGAGCCTGACCTACGGCCCCGGCAGCAACACCGACTGGGAGTGGATCGAGGCGGCGGCGCAGAACATCTCCAGTGCCGTCCTGACCACCCTGATCCTCCCCGGTGTCGGCACCATCGAGGAGCTCAAGGAGGCCTACTCCCGCGGAGTCCGCTCGGTGCGCGTCGCCACGCACTGCACCGAGGCCGACGTGGCCAAGCAGCACATCGAGGCCGCCCGCGAGCTCGGGATGGACGTCTCCGGCTTCCTCATGCTCAGCCACATGGCAGAGCCGAAGGAGCTGGCCGAGCAGGCCAAGCTCATGGAGGGCTACGGGGCGCACTGCGTCTACGTCACCGACTCCGGCGGCCGGCTGACGATGAACGACCTGCGCGACCGGCTGCGCGCGTACAAGGACGTGCTCGACTCCGGGACCCAGCTGGGCATCCACGCCCACGAGAACCTCTCGTTGTCGGTGGCCAACTCGGTCATCGCCGTCGAGGAGGGCGTCACCCGCGTGGACGCCTCGCTCGCCGGTCAGGGCGCCGGGGCGGGCAATGCCCCGATCGAGCCCTTCGTCGCCGTCGCCGACCTGCAGGGCTGGGAGCACGGCTGCGACCTCTTCAAGCTCCAGGACGCGGCCGACGACATCGTCCGCCCGCTGCAGGACCGCCCGATCCGGGTGGACCGGGAGACCCTCACCCTCGGGTACGCGGGGGTCTACTCCAGCTTCCTGCGGCACGCCGAGGATGCCTCGAAGAACTACGGCGTCGACGTGCGCGACATCCTCATGGAGGTCGGCCGTCGCAAGCTCGTCGGCGGCCAGGAGGACCTCATCGTCGACATCGCCCTCGGGCTGCGGGACGGCGCCAAGGCCTCCTGAGCCGGCTCCTTCAGAGGAGCTCGGTGGTCCCGTCGGCGACGAGGACGGCGGGACCACCGAGCTCGACCTCGCGGCCGACCAGCAGTCGCACCTGCAGGCTGCCGCCGGGGACGTCGACGCGGGCGGCCCCGGTCCTGTCGGCCGCCCCCGACCAGAAGGCCACGCCGATCGCGGCCGCGCAGACGCCGGTACCGCAGGAGCGGGTCTCCCCCACGCCGCGCTCGTGGACGCGCATCCGCACGTGGCCCGGCCCGACGACGCGGACGAACTCGACATTGCTGCCCTCGGGGGGCGTCGGCTTGACCGCGGGGGCCCGGGTGAGGTCCAGCCCTGCGAGCGAGACGTTCGGCGGGAGCGCGACGACGGTGTGCGGGTTGCCCAGGTCGAGGGAGAGCGCGGAGAAGGGTTCGGGGACCTTCTCCTCCTCCTCGACGTGCACGAGGGCGTCGAAGCCTTCGGCCTCGGCCTTCGCCTCGTCACGGAAGGACCAGGTGCCCATGTGCGTGATCACCTGCTCGCCCTCGAAGCGGACCCGGCGCACGCCGGCCCGCGTCGCGAGGGCGAACTCCTCCCCGACGAGTCCCTCGCGCCGCAGCCACGTCGCGATGACGCGGGTCCCGTTGCCGCACATCTGCGCCAAGGACCCGTCGGCATTGCGGTAGTCCATGAACCACTCGGCCTCGCCGGCCTGCGCGCGCACGGACTCCTCCTCGGAGGCACTCGTCGGCACGATGCGGATCACGCCGTCACCGCCGATGCCCGCGTGCCGGTCGGCGAGCAGCGCCACCTGGCTCGCGGTCAGGTCCAGCCGCGCGTCGAGGTCGGGCACGAGGACGAAGTCGTTCTCGGTGCCGTGCCCCTTGGTGAAGGTCAGGCTCATGCGCCCCATTCTGCCGAACGGCGCGCGAGCGCCAACGCCGCCTCCGTCAGGTCCTCCCGACCTGCCTCCAGCCAGTGGACCCGGTGGTCCGGCCGCCACCAGGACTCCTGCCGGCGGGCGTAGCGGCGCGTGGCCCGTGCGGTCCGCTCGATGGCCTCCTCACGCCCGATCTCGCCGTCGAGCTGCGCGAGCGCCTGGGCGTATCCGATGGCCCGCGAGGCGGTCCGGCCCTCGCGCAGTCCCGCCCGGTCCAGCCGGGCCACCTCCTCGAGCAGGCCGGAGTCCCACATCCGCCGGGCCCGGGCGTCGATGCGCGCGACCAGCACATCCCGGTCCTCCCGCAGACCGATGACGAGCGAAGGGCGCCGGTAGCGCTTCGTGGGCGCCGTCGCCGCGAAGGGCCGGCCGGTCAGCTCCACGACCTCGATGGCACGGATGATCCGGCGCAGGTTGTTCGGCTCGATGGCAGCCGCGGCCTCGGGGTCGAGCTCGCGCAGCCGGGCGCGCAGCCGGTCCGGGCCCCCCTCCTCCTGCGACTCCGCCTCGAGCCGGGCACGCACGTCCGGGTCCGTGGGCGGGATGTCGAGGTGGTCCAGCGCCGCGCGGACGTAGAGACCGGACCCGCCGACGAGCACCGGCACGCGGCCGCGGTCGATGAGGTCGGCGATGACCGTCTCGGCTCGCTCCTGGTAGTCCGCAAGGGCCGCCTCCTCAGTGACCTCGAGGACGTCGAGGAGGTGGTGGGGGATCCCCCTTCGCTCCTGCGGTGGCAGCTTGTTGGTGCCGATGTCCATGCCGCGGTAGAGCTGCATGGCATCGGCCCCGACGACCTCGCCGCCGAGCGCTTCGGCGAGGGCGAGGGCCAGCTCGGACTTGCCGGTGGCGGTCGCGCCGACGACCGCGATGACCTGCGGCGGGCGCGGGGTCACGACGACGCGGGCTCCTCGGCGTCCTCGTCGTCGTGGCCGAAGGGGTCGGTGTCGGTGCCGGGCAGCCAGGTGTGGCCGGGCCCGTCCCAGCCCTCCTCCTTGATCACCTTCTTGGCCTTCTTCTTCCAGCGCTGGCCGAGCCGGTCGACGTAGAGGAAGCCGTTGAGGTGGTCGTACTCGTGCTGCATGCAGCGCGCGAACTCCCCGGTGGCCTCGAAGTTCAGCTCGTTGCCGTCCCAGTCGTACCCCGTGACCGTGGCGTGCTGGCCGCGGCGCAGCGGGAAGGAGTAGCCCGGGAAGGAGAGGCAGCCCTCGGACTCGTGCTCCCGGTCCGGCTCGCCGTCGGAGGGCTTGGAGGCCTTGACGAAGGGGTTGATGACGTGCCCCAGCTCAGGCACGCCGTCCTCGTTGGCCATGTGCCAGGTGAAGATCCGCAGCCCCACACCGATCTGCGGGGCGGCCAGCCCGACGCCCCGTGCGGCCTCCTGGGTCTCGTACATGTCCTCGATCAGCGTGCGCAGGTCCTGGTCGAACTCGGGGACCGGCTTCGCCCGCGTGTGCAGGACCGGCTCCCCCCAGATGGTGATCGGGTGGATGGTCATGGGCGGCATCTTCTCATACCCGGCGCGGCCGGTTGCCCGGGTCCCGGCCCGCGCTCGGGGTGGAGGTGGCTCAGGCCTTGATGGCCGAGATCTCCATGTTGAGGGTGATCTTCTTCGAGACGAGGACGCCGCCGGTCTCGAGGCCGGCGTTCCAGGTCAGGCCCCAGTCCTCGCGGTCGACCGTGGTCACGGCGGTGAAGCCGGCGCGGACGTTGCCGAAGGGGTCCTGTGCGGTGCCGTCGTAGGTGGCCTGCAGGGTGACCTCCTTGGTGACGCCCTTGATGGTCAGGTCGCCGACGAGGTCGAAGTTGCCGCCGTCGACGTCCTGGACCCCCTTGGCGACGAAGGTGATCTCGGGGAACTGCTCGACATCGAAGAAGTCGGCGGACTTCAGGTGGCCGTCGCGGTCGGCGGAGCCGGTGTCCACGGAAGCGGTCCGCATCGTCGCGCTGACCTTCGAGTCGGTGAAGTTCTCGGCGACCTCGATGGTGCCCTCGAGGTCCCGGAGGTAGCCGCGGACCTTGGTGACCATCGCGTGGCGGGCGACGAAGCCGACCTCGGTGTGGCTCGGGTCCAGCGAGTAGGTGCCGGCAGCGAGGTCCTGGAAGGTGCTCGTGGTCGTGTTCGTCTCGGTCATGTGACTCTCCTGTCGAGGGGGCGGTCCCGGGTGGTCCTCCCGGGTACATCCACCACGGTAGACGAAAACTAGTTTATTCGTCAACTACATTGGTGACGCGCTCCCGGTTGATGAGGCCGCCCCAGCATGTTTCGCTGGATGCATCGCCCCACCGGGGGAAGCCAACAGAAGGGAGCCCACCATGGGTCTCGATGACCTGACCGGCAAGGCCAAGGACGCGCTCAACAGCGAGAAGGGCGAGCAGATCAGCGACCAGGGCCTGGACAAGGCCGGCGAGTTCGCCGAGGGCAAGGGCGTCGGTGGCGACAAGGTCGACAAGGCCAAGGACGCGGTCGACGGCAAGATCGGCGGCGGCGACGAGGGCGAGAACTGAACCTCGCCTGAAGTCTCGTCTGCACCGTCGTAGCGCGTGATGCAGACATGCGAAGGGGGCGGATCACCGATGCGGTGATCCGCCCCCTTCGCGCGTGCTCCGGCTCAGGCGCCGCAGGAGGGCGCTGTCACCGGGGCGGGGTCGGGTACTCCGATGCGCGGCATGCCGAGGCTGACGGCGGGCTTGGCCACGCCGCCGCCCTCCCCGTGCTGCAGCGCCTCCCAGGCGTCGCCGCCCTTCGTCCGGCGCACGGCGTAGGTGCCCCCCGCGAGGGCGGCGTCGGCGACGAGGTGGTGGGGGGCGCCGTAGGTGACGCCCACGGTGACCACGTCCCCCGGCCGGGGCCGCTCGGCCCCCTCCGGGACCGCGAAGTGCACGAGCCGGTTGTCCCGGGCCCGACCGCTCATCCGGGCGGTCTCGGTGTCCTTGCGGCCCTCCCCCGTCGCGACGAGCACCTCGAGGTCACGCCCCTCCTGGGCACGGTTGCCCTCCCACGAGATCTCCTCCTGCAGCGCGATGAGGCGCTCGTACCGATCCTGGACGACCTCCTTGGGCACCTGGTCGGCCATCGTCGCCGCCGGGGTCCCGGGGCGGATCGAGTACTGGAAGGTGAAGGCCGAGGAGAAGCGGGACTCCCGCACGACGCGGAGGGTCTCCTCGAAGTCCTCCTCGGTCTCCCCCGGGAAGCCGACGATGATGTCGGTCGTGATCGCGGCGTCGGGGATGCGCTCGCGCACCCGCTCGAGGATCCCGAGGAACTTGCGCGAACGGTAGCTGCGCCGCATCGCCTTCAGCACCGCGTCCGAGCCCGACTGCAGCGGCATGTGCAGGCTGGGCATGACGTTGGGGGTCTCGGCCATCGCGTCGATGACGTCGTCGGTGAAGGCCGCCGGGTGCGGGCTGGTGAAGCGCACCCGCTCCAGCCCCTCGATCTCGCCGCAGGCGCGCAGCAGCTTGCCGAAGGCGTAGCGGTCACCGAACTCGACGCCGTAGGAGTTGACGTTCTGCCCGAGCAGGGTCACCTCCACCACGCCTTGGGCGACGAGCGCCTCGACCTCGGCGAGGATCTCCCCCGGGCGCCGGTCCTTCTCCTTGCCGCGCAGCGCGGGCACGATGCAGAAGGTGCACGTGTTGTTGCAGCCGACCGAGATCGAGGTCCACCCGGAGTAGGCCGAGTCCCGCCGCGTGGGCAGCGTCGAGGGGAAGGTCTCGAGCGCCTCGAGGATCTCGACCTGGGCCTCCTCGTTGTGCCGCGCCCGGTCCAGCAGCGCGGGCAGCGAGCCGATGTTGTGGGTGCCGAAGACGACGTCCACCCAGGGTGCCCGCTGGACGATGGTGTCCCGGTCCTTCTGCGCCATGCAGCCGCCGACGGCGATCTGCAGGTCCGGGTGACGGTCCTTGAGGGGGCGCAGCTGCCCGAGGTTGCCGTAGAGCTTGTTGTCGGCGTTCTCCCGCACCGCGCAGGTGTTGAAGACGACGACGTCGGCCACCTCCCCGCGGTCCTCGTTCGGCAGGCTGGCGATGTCGACGTACCCGGCGGTCTCGAGCAGACCGGCCAGCCGCTCGGAGTCGTGCACGTTCATCTGGCACCCATGGGTGCGTACGTCGTAGGTCTTGGGCGTTGCAGTCATGACCCCGCCAGTTTACGTCCGGCGAAGGGGTTTCCCGCTCACCCCACCCGGGTGTACGTGATGTCGATGCTCAGCTCGCTGCGCTCCGGCCCGACGTACATCCCGCGGAAGGGTGAGACGTCGTCGTAGTCCCGGCCGCGCCCGATGACGACGAGGTCCAGGCCGACGCTGCCGACGTCGGTGGGGTCCAGGGGTAGCCACTCCCCGTCCCAGAACTCCAGCCAGGCGTGGTTGCGGCCGGCGATGCTCGCGCCGCGGGCCAGCCCGGACTCGCCGGTGTCCTCGGCGGTGCGGTACCCGGCGACGTAGCGAGCGGGGATGTCGATGTGCCGCAGGCCGCCGAGGGTCAGGTGCGCGAAGTCCTGGCAGACCCCTCGCCGTGCCTCCCACACCGCCTGCGCGGTGGGCTGCCAGCCGGTGATCCCCCGTTCGTAGGCGAGGGTGCCCTGGATCCGGTCTCCGAAGGAGCGGGCCGCCTCGCGCGGGGTCGCGGCGGTGGCGACCTCCTCAGCGAGGGCCATGACCTCCTCGTGCGGGGCGGTGCGGGCGGTCTGCGCGAGGAACTCGCTGAGCCGGTCCTGGACCCGCTCGGCGCGCACCGCATCCCAGCCCGCCGGCTCCCCCTCCGGGGTGTCCGAGCGCTCGACCGTGCTCGTCGCCTCGATCTCGAGCTCCCGGTGCGGGGTCCGCGACTCGAGGGACATGACGTGGGTCCCCCAGTGGTCGACGTAGCCGTTGCTCCACGTGAGCGGCTTGACCCGGACCCTGGCCTCGAGGGTGGTCTGGCCCGGCTCGTCGACGGGGATCATCCGCAGCTCGTTGTGCGAGGCGGTGACCTCCCGGTCGTAGTGCATCGTCGTCCGGTGCACGATCCGGTGGCGTCGCGTGCTCATACGAATTCTCCCGTCCACTCCTGCAGCGGCCCGGAGCGGAAGTAGCGCTCGGCGATCGCGTCCGAGGTCGCCATGACCGCCTCCTGCACCTCCTGCATGCGCTCGGGCAGGTCGCGGAGCACCGCATCGGGCGAGCTGAACTCCAGCTGGGTGCGCACGTGCCCGAGGATCCGCCTGGCCTCGTCGGAGAAGCCGACCCGGTCCTTGTCCGGCGCGAGCACCACGAGGCGCTCCTCGGCCTCTTTCAGCGCGGCGAGCACCGACCGGGGGAACTGCCGGTCCAGGGCGAGGAAGGCCGCCGCCGTGCGGTCGGTGATGATCCCGCGCATGGTGCGCAGCATCGCCTGCTGCGCACCGCAGCTGGCCAGCACCGAGGTCCACGTGGGACCGGCCGGGGTGGCGCCGGTCGCGACCAGTCGTGCCGTCATGTCCGCCCGCTCCAGCGACCGGCCGAGCACGAGGAAGTCCCACGCGTCGTCATGGCTCATCGTCGAGTCCGCGATCCCGTCGAGCAGCGCCGCCCGCTCGCGCACCCAACCCAGGTGGTACTGGGTGGCCCGGCCGGGAGTGAAGGAGTTCCACCGGTGGAACGTGGTGTTGATCGTCTCCCACGTCTCGGTCGAGATCGTCTCCCGTGCCCGGCGGGCGTTCTCCCTCGCTGCGTGCCACGACCCGGAGATCGCGTTGGGGTTGCGGGCGTCGAAGACGAGCATCCGGCTGGTGTCGACGTAGTCCACGTCGCCGACGTCGCCATAGCCCATGATCCCGCGCAGCACCATGGTGCAGGCGGCCTGCTCCACCGCGCCGGGGTCCTCGAGCAGCTGCAGGCGGAGGGCGTCGACGATCCGGGCGGTGCCGTCGGCCCGCTCGACGTACCGGCCGATCCAGAAGAGGCAGTCGGCGATCCTGCTGAGCATCAGCGCTCCTCCTCGGCGATGTCCTTCTCGGTCGTGTCCTTGTCGGTGCGGGTGGACTGCGCCTGGGCCTGCTCGGCCCGGTTGGTCCCCACCCAGATGACCTCACGCTCGTCCCGGTCGTGCGGGAGCCGGTGGTTCCGGCCCGCGAGCACCCAGGTGTCCTTGGAGCCGCCGCCCTGGCTGGAGTTGACGACGAGCTGGCCCTCGGGCAGCGCCACGCGGGTCAGCCCGCCGGGCAGCACCGTGACCTCCTCGCCGTCGTTGACCGCGAAGGGCCGCAGGTCCACGTGCCGGGGCCGCAGCCCCCCGTCGATGAGGGTGGGCACCGTGGACAGCTGCACGACGGGCTGTGCGATCCAGCCGCGGGGGTCGTGCAGCAACTTCGCGCGAAGGGAGTCCAGCTCCTCCCCCGTGGCCTCCGGACCGATGACGAGGCCCTTGCCGCCGGATCCGTCGACCGGCTTGACCACCATCTCGTCGAGCCGCCCGAGCACCTCCTGCAGCGCCGCCGGCTCGTTGAGCCGGTAGGTGTCCACGTTCGGCAGCACCGGGCCCTCGTCGAGGTAGTACCGGGTCAGGTCCGGGATGTAGGAGTAGACGAGCTTGTCGTCGGCGACGCCGTTGCCGATGGCATTGGCCAGGGTGACCCGCCCGGCACGCACCGCGGAGACGAGGCCGGTCACGCCGAGCATCGAGTCCCTGCGGAAGTGGACCGGGTCGAGGAACTCGTCGTCGATGCGCCGGTAGATGACGTCCACGCGCTCCTCGCCGTGCGTGGTGCGCATCCGCACCTCGCCGCCGCGCACGACGAGATCGCTGCCCTCGACGAGCTCGACGCCCATCATCCGTGCCAGCAGCGAGTGCTCGAAGTAGGCACTGTTGTAGACCCCCGGGGTGAGCACGACGACCGTCGGGTCAGGCTGTCCCTCGGGAGCGCTGGCGCGCAGCGCCCGCAGCAGCATCCGCGGGTAGTCGTGCACCGGCCGGATGCGCATCGTCGCGAAGGCCTCCGGGAAGACGTTGGTCATCGCCCGGCGGTTGGAGATGACGTAGGAGACGCCCGAGGGGACGCGCACGTTGTCCTCGAGCACCCGGAAGGTGCCCTGCTCGTCGCGGATGAGGTCGATGCCGCTGACGTGGGCGCGCACGCCGCCCGGTGGGCGCAGGCCGCACACCGCCCGGTGGAAGTGGGCGGAGGTCGCGATGAGCTTCCAGGGGACGATGCCGTCCTCGACCGCCCGCGGCAGCCCGCTGGGTCGGCTGTAGATGTCGTCGAGGAAGGCCTCGAGGACCTTGACGCGCTGGGCCACGCCGCGCTCGACGGTCTCCCACGCCTCCGCGTCGATGACCCGGGGCACGGCGTCCAGCGGGAAGGGCCGCTCCTCCCCCGCGTGGTCGAAGGTCACGCCCTGCTCGAAGAACATCCGGGCCAGGGCGTCCGCGCGCTCGGTGAGCGCCCCGACCTCCATGGAGCGAAGGGTGTGGTGGATCGGCTTGTACGGCGGCCGGGGGGCACCCCCTTCGTCCAGCATCTCGTCCCAGGCCGCGCCGGGGTCGTACTGCGTCCCGAAGAGTGAGTCGAGTGCCTTGTCCGTCACGTGGCCACACTAACCACCGGGGGCCCCTCCGGGGGAGCGAAGGACGCCGGCCCCGGCACCGATCGCCCTCAGTCGCGGACGTGTTCCGCAGCCGCCTCGAGGGCCTCGTTGACAACGAGGCGGGAGACCTCGGCGTCATACCCCTTGCGAGCGAGCATCCCGGACAGCCGGCGGGTCTGCTTCGCCCGGTCGAGGCCGTGCATGCTGCGCAGCTTCTTCGCCACGAGTTCGTGCGCCCGCGCTCGCTCCTGCTCGGGATCGACCTCCGTGAGGACGTCCTCGATGACCTCGTCATCGACTCCCTTCGCTCGCAACTCGTGCGCCAGCGCCCGCCTGGCCAGACCCCGACCGGTCTGCTTCGACCGGACGAAGGTCCGCGCGTAGGCGGTGTCGTCGACGAGGCCGAGCTCCTCGAACCGATCGAGCACCCGTTCGGCCGAGTCACCGGGGCAGTCCTTGCGCCGCAGCGCGTCCTCCAGCTGCTTGCGACTCTTGGGAGAGCCGGTCAGCTGTCGGAGGACGATCGCACGCGCCACGGCATCGGGGTCAGCATCCGCATCCGTGCCTGCCTCCAGGTCGGGGTGCTGCGCCGCGGCGGTCCGGTGGCCCGAGTCCATCCTCAGAAGTCGACCGGGACCTCGGCCGGGGTCTCCTCGGCCTCGGTCTCCTCCGGCTGCGTGCCGATGCCCAGCTTCTCCTTGATCTTGGCCTCGATCTCGTCGCCGAGCTCGGGGTTGTCCTTGATGAACGTGCGGGCATTCTCCTTGCCCTGACCCAGCTGGTCGCCCTCGTAGGTGTACCAGGCGCCGGCCTTGCGCACGAAGCCGTGCTCGACACCCATGTCGATCAGGCCACCCTCCCGGGAGATGCCCTGCCCGTAGAGGATGTCGAACTCGGCCTGCTTGAAGGGCGGGGAGACCTTGTTCTTCACGACCTTGACCCGGGTGCGGTTGCCGACCGGCTCGTTGCCGTTCTTGAGGGTCTCGATGCGGCGCACGTCCAGGCGGACCGAGGCGTAGAACTTCAGCGCCTTGCCACCCGTGGTCGTCTCCGGTGAGCCGAACATGACGCCGATCTTCTCGCGCAGCTGGTTGATGAAGATCGCGGTGGTGCCCGAGGAGTTGAGCGCACCGGTGATCTTGCGCAGCGCCTGGCTCATCAGCCGCGCCTGCAGACCGACGTGGCTGTCCCCCATCTCGCCCTCGATCTCCGCCCGTGGCACGAGCGCGGCGACCGAGTCGATGACGATGATGTCGAGGGCACCCGAGCGCACCAGCATGTCGGCGATCTCCAGCGCCTGCTCACCGGTGTCCGGCTGGCTGACGAGGAGGGCGTCGGTGTCGACCCCGAGCTTCTTCGCGTACTCCGGGTCCAGGGCGTGCTCGGCGTCGATGAAGGCCGCGATGCCGCCGTTCTTCTGCGCATTGGCGACGGCGTGCAGGGCCACGGTCGTCTTACCGGAGGACTCCGGGCCGTAGACCTCGACGACCCGGCCGCGCGGCAGGCCACCGATGCCGAGGGCGACGTCGAGGGAGATCGACCCCGTCGGGATGGTCGCGATCGGCGGGCGCACGTCGTCGCCGAGGCGCATCACCGCGCCCTTGCCGTACTGCTTCTCCACCTGCCCCATGACGGTCTCGAGGGACTTCAGCTTCTGCTCGTGGAGCTTGCTGTCGATGTTTGCCACGTCAGCCATGCCACACCTTCCTTGTACTCGTGTCGGGCGCGTCCACCGGCGACCAGCACCGCGCAGTCGGACTCGTTGCGCTTCTCTGGTCAGACGCTAGGGGCCGCCCCCGACAACGGTCCGCAGCCGCCGTGGAGCTGTGGACACCGGTGCCGTCGGGAGGACACCTGTGGACAAGCGTACCCGTACACCTGTTCGATGCGGGGAGCGCCGCGCCGACACGCCGGGATCATCTCGCCAGGGGCAGCCGGGCCACGACGTCGTGACGGGGTCTGCCCTTCGCCCCCTCGTGCAGGTGGGAGGCGACCAGCGTCGTCTCCGCCACCCGCCACGGCCGCGAACGCCACGTGTCGAGCACCCGCAGCCACCTGGTCGCCTCGATCGCCCGCCTCAGCCGGGCGAGGGTCAGGTGGGCCACGAAGTCCTTGCCGTCCGGAGTGGCGCCCGAGACATTCGCCGCGGCCCGTGCGCCGGTCGCCAGGCGGGTCAGCGACTCCCCCGCGGCCGCGTCCACCCCGATCCAGAGCACCGTCGCCCGGGTCGGGTCCGGGAAGCACCCCGCACCGCCCAGCACCACGTCGAAGGGAGCGACCCGCGCCGCCGCCTCCCCCAACCGGTCGATGAGCTCGTCCTGGCGTGCCTCCGGCACCGAGGCCATGAAGGCCAGCGTCAGGTGCCACTGCGCCGGGTCGATCCACGGCATCCCCTCCCGCGGTGCCAAGAACTCCGCCAGGTCCGCCACCACGTCCTCGGGCGGCACCACCGAGACGAACATCCGCTGCCCCACGACCCCAGCCTCCCACGGGTACGCGCGCAGGTGGAGTCGTCGAGCGGGCTGGGGGGTGGCCGACTCAGGACGCAGGCCGCCCCGCGGCCGGAGTCCAAGGCCACCCCCCAGCCCGCCGACGACGGAACCGACCGGACCAGCCGGACCGGTCGAGAGTCACGACCGCAGCAGCGTCTCGATCCGCCGCGACGCGGCCCAGATGCCGAGGACGCCGAGCGCCACGAGGTAGCCCACGTGCAGCAGCAGTCCCCAGTCGACCTCACCGAGCATGAGCCCGCGTTCGAGGGCGACACCGTGGTAGAGCGGCGTGGCCATGACGATCGGCTGGGCCCATCCGGGGTACGTGCCGAGCGGGAAGAAGGTCGCCGAGAGCAGGAAGAGCGGCTGGATGACGAGCATGATCCAGTCGAAGTCGACCCACGTGCGCATGAAGGTCGTCAGGTACATCCCGACGGCGGAGAAGGCCATCCCGATGAAGATCGCCGCAGGCACGGCGAGGAGCGACCACCACGACTCGACGACACCGACCACGACCGCCACGAGGTAGAAGACGAGCGCGTAGACCCCGCCCCTGATGAGGGACCAGACCACCTCCCCGATGGCGATGTCCCGCGGGCCGAGCGGTGTGGCGAGCATCGCGTCGTAGATCTTGGCGTAGCGCAGCTTGAAGAAGACGTTGAAGGTGGAGTCCATGACCGCGCCGTTCATCGCGGACGCGGCGAGCATCGCCGGGGCGACGAAGGCGGCGTAGCTGACCCGCGAGCCGCCGTCGGTCGTCACGAACGGCACGAGCGAGCCCACCCCGATGCCGAGCGAGAAGAGGTAGAACACCGGCTCGGCGAAGCCGGTGACGAAGGCCGCCCACTGCCTCCGGAAGCCGACGGCGTTGCGCTCGACGACCGAGCTCCACATCGCCATCCCGGGGGTCAGCGGTCCGGTGCGCGCGCTCACGGGACGAGCTTCCGGGTCATGCCACGGTGGGCGTAGACCCACCCGAGGCCGATGAAGAGCAGCAGCACGGCCAGGTGCACGAGGTCGAAGGGGGCCAGGCTCGCGTGGGCGCTCCCGCGGACCAGCTCCACGCCGTGCCACAGCGGCGTCACCCAGGCGACCGGCTCGAACCACCCCGGGAGCCGGTCGATCGGGAAGAAGACCCCGGAGAAGAGCATGAGCGGGGTGATGACCAGGCGGTAGACGACGTTGAAGGCCCCGTCCCCCTTCGCACGGGCGGAGAAGCCGAAGATCGGCACGGCGAAGGCGAGGGTCACGAGCACCCCGACCGGCACCGCCAGCAGGACCCACCAGGAGGAGAAGCCCCCGAAGAGCGCGGCGACGAGGACGAAGGCGATCGTGGCGATGCCGCCCTGGGCGGCCACGACGGTCAGGTGGCCGAGCAGCAGGTCGGTGACGGTCAGCGGGGTCGCGAGCATCGAGTGGTACATCCGGTTCCAGGTGAAGAGACCGTAGACCGGGTACGTCGACTCGCTGACCGCGACCATCATCGCCTGCACCGCAACCATGCCGGGCGCGACGAACTCCAGGTACGGCACCCCGTCCACCCCGCCGGAGGAGGCGTTGACGAGGGAGCCCAGCCCCAGGCCCATCGCGAGGAGGAAGAGCAGCGGCGAGGCGAAGCGGCTGAAGAGGGATCCCTGCCACGTGCGCCGGTAGACGATGAGGAAGTAGCCCGCGACCGCCCCGACCCGCTCCAGCGGACGAAGGGGGGCCCGCGGCCCGTGGACGTGGCGCGCGTCGGCACTCATCAGTCCACCAGCGTCCGACCGGTGAGGTGGAGGAAGACGTCCTCGAGCGTGGAACGGCGCACGATCGAGCTGATCGGGTGCAGGTCGCGGGCGAGCACGGCGTCCAGCGCGTCGTCGCCCTGGTCGGTGTAGAGGAGCAGCCGGTCCGGCAGCGCCTCCACGTGGCTGCCGATGCCCTCGACCAGGTGGGCCGCGGTGGTGTGGTCGGCCGGCTCCTCCAGCTGCAGGCGCAGCTCGAGCACCTCGCGGGTGGCGTGCTCGCGGATCAGCTCGCGGGGGGAGCCCTCGGCGACGATGCGGCCGTGGTCCATGACCACGAGGCGGTCGCACAGCTGCTCCGCCTCCTCCATGTAGTGGGTCGTGACGATGAGCGTCACGCCGCGGCGCTTGAGCCGGAAGAGCCGGTCCCACAGCACGTGCCGTGCCTGCGGGTCCAGCCCGGTCGTCGGCTCGTCGAGGAGGAGCACCTCGGGGTTGTTGATGAGCGAGCGGGCGATCGTCAGCCGCCGCTTCATACCGCCGGAGAGCGGCTCGACCATGTCCTTGCGTCGCCCGGTCAGCTGCGCGAAGTCCAGCAGCTCCTCGGTGCGCTCCCGGATCACCTTGCGCGGCAGGCCGAAGTAGCGACCGTAGACGTGCAGGTTCTCCTCGACGGTGATCTCCTCGTCGAGGTTGTCCTGCTGCGGGACGCTGCCGAGGCGCGCCCGGACGGCCGCGCCGTCGGTGACCGGGTCCAGCCCGAAGATCCGCAGCTCGCCCCCGCTCGGTGGGGAGGTGGCCGCGACCATCTTCATCGTCGAGGACTTGCCCGCCCCGTTGGGGCCGAGGAAGCCGAAGGACTCCCCCTTCGTCACCTGCACGTCGATGCCGTCCACGGCGGTGAAGTCGCCGAAGGTCTTCGTCAGGCCCGTGGCGCTCAGCAGGATCTCCGTCACGGTGCCCGAGGCTAGTTCACTCCGGTGGCTCGTTCGCGATCTCCCTGGGGACCTCCATCGGGGGCCGGTCGATGCCGAGCCAGCGCTCCCGCGGCACCCCCATGTCCCGGCACAGCGCCTCCCAGACCTCCCGGGGCCCGAGGCCGTCCTCGAGGGCGCGGGTCACGGTCCGGTCCCCGAGCTCCTGGAGGACGTGGCCGCCGGCGAGCACGTGGGCGTAGGACTCCCCGAACTCGTCCTCCATGAGGGTCCAGAACCGACTCAGCCGCACGTCGCACAGTGTAGGTGCCACACGGCATACTGCGATCCACCGCGACGACGAAGGAGAGCACCTCGTGCCCGAGACCACCGCATGGCGGATGCCCGCCGAGTGGACACCCCACGAACGCACGTGGATGGCCTGGCCGAGCGCCGGGTACGCGCTCGGGGAGGACGAGGCCGAGGCCGACGTCGCCCGCCGCACCTGGGCCGACGTGGCCCGCGCCGTGGCCCGCTTCGAGCCGGTCACGACGGTGGTCACCGGTCACGACATCCACCGCTGCCGGGAGTACCTCGGCAACGACACCGCCCACCCGATCGACCTGGTCATCGCCGACCTGGACGACGCGTGGATGCGCGACATCGGGCCCACCTTCGTCCTCTCCCCGCAGGGCCGCCTCGGCGGCGTGGACTGGGTCTTCAACGGCTGGGGCGCCCAGGAGTGGGCCTCTTGGGAGAACGACGCACGGGTGGGCGCCCTCGTGGCCGACGCCGCCGGCGCGAAGACGATCCCCTCCCCGGTCGTGTGCGAAGGGGGTGCCATCCACGTCGACGGCGAGGGCACCGTGCTGCTCACCGAGACCGTCCAGCTGGACCCGGGGCGCAACCCCGACCTGACGAGGGCCGACGTCGAGGCCGAGCTCGCCCGCACCCTCGGGGTGGACACCTTCATCTGGCTGCCGCGGGGCCTGACACGGGACTACGACGAGTTCGGCACCCGTGGGCACGTCGACATCTGCGCGACCTTCACCGAACCCGGCCGGGTGCTGCTGCACTGGCAGGAGGACCCCTCGCACCCCGACCACGAGGTCAGCCGCGAGCTCGAGGCGGTGCTGCGGGAGGCCCGCGACAGCGCCGGTCGCCCCCTCGACGTCGTGCGGCTGCCGGCGCCCACCACGCTGACCGACGCGGAGGGGCCGGTCGACTGGTCCTACGTCAACCACCTCGTCACCAACGGCGGTGTCGTCGCGTGCACCTTCGAGGACCCCAACGACGAGCGCGCCCTGGCGATCCTGCGGGAGGTCTATCCCGGCCGCGAGGTCGTCGCCGTCGACGCCCGCCCCCTCTACGACCGCGGTGGCGGGATCCACTGCATCACCCAGCAACAGCCGGAGTCCGCATGAACCTCCAGACCCTCGTCCGTGCCCGTCGTGACCTGCTCGCCTACCTCCCGCTCGCGGTGACGACGACGATCGCCGACATGACCGGTCACGACCGCACCCACCTGGTGAGCAAGCTCGCCCTCGCGCCGACGCTCGCCGCAGGCGTCCTGGCCACCCGCGACGAGCGCTGCCCGAAGCGCACCGGGGCCCTGCTCGCGGCCCTCGCCGGGTCGACGGTCGGTGACTGGTTCATGTACCGCTCCTCCCACGGGCCGGCGCACGCCGAGCGGCGCGAGATGCAGCGCGGGGCGAGCGCCTTCGCGGTCCAGCAGCTCGGTCTGGTCGGGCTGCTGGTGCACGACGGCGCCCGGCCGCGGCGGCTGCCCTCCGGCGTCGCGGCCGGCACCCTCGCGGCGCTCGCCCTCGTCGACGACGAAGGGGGCCTGCCGGACCCGGTCCTCACCGGCTACGGCCTGCTCCTGGGGGCGATGTCCGCCCTCGCGATGGGCGAAGGGGGCCGCCCCGGCGGCCGACGCCTCGCCCTGGGCGGAGGGCTCTTCCTGCTCTCCGACGCGGCGATCATCGTCGGTGGCCGCTTCGCGAGGAGCCGTGGGGCACAGGCGACCTCGTCCGGGGTCGTACTCTCCACGTACACGGCGGCGCTCGCGCTGCTCGTGCACGAACTGCGCGACGAGTCGTGAGGACAGCGGTGGTGTCCTCGGCCGCCACGGGTTACCGTCGGGTAATGACTCTCACTCCCCGACCGAAGTACACCCCGGAGCTGCGCGGACGGCGGGTGCTGATCACCGGCGCCGCGCGCGGCATCGGCGCCGGGTTGGCCGACCTGCTCACCGCGCACGGTGCCCGAGTGGCGCTGGCCGGTCTCGAGCCGGACCTGCTCCGCGAGGTGGCCGAGCGCAACCACGCGCCCTGGCGTGAGTGCGACGTCAGCGACCCCGACCAGGTCGACCGCGCCGTCGAGGAGCTCGTCGGCGAGCTCGGCGGCCTCGACGTCGTCGTCGCCAATGCCGGCATCGCCCGCCAGCTGCCGATCGTCGGCGGGCAGCCGGGCGTCATGGAGGCACACCTGCGGGTGAACACCCTCGGTGTCTTCTACACGCTGCGCGCCGCCGGGCCGCACATCAGCCACCCGGGGGGTTACGCGCTCGCGACGGCCTCCCTCGCCGCCGCCGTACACCTGCCGCTGCTCGGCGCCTACAACGCGAGCAAGGCCGCCGTCGAGGCGATCGGCAACACCCTCCGTCAGGAGGTCCGCCCGAGCGGGGCCAAGGTGGGCGTCGCCTACTACTCGGAGCTGGCGACCGACATGACCTCGCGGGGCTTCGACACCCGGGCCGGCAAGAAGCTCACCGGAGGCGGGACGATCGCCGGGGTCGCGCCCCTGGAGTCGGGCCTGCGGGCCCTCGAGCGCGGCATCGCCCGGCGCTCGCGCCGCATCGCGGCCCCGGGCTGGGTGCCGCCGGTCATCCCCCTTCGCCACCTGGCCCAGCGGGTCGTCGAGCTCAAGCCGCTGCCGGACCTCGAGGAGTCCCTCGAGATCGCGCGCACGGAGCAGGTGGCCTTCACCACGGACCAGCCCGCCGGGACCCACTCCGGCGCGCACTCGTGAGCGCCCGCATCGCCCCCGGGACCGTGCGCGAGCTCGGCCCCCTTCGCTGGGGCTTCGCACGGGCCGCCGGACGGGTCACCGGGACCGAACCGCCGGCGATCTTCACCACCCTGGGGCGGACGAAGGGCCTCTTCACCGGCTGGCTGCACTTCGCCGGGCGGCTGATGCCCTTCGGGTCGCTGGCCCGCCGCGAGGCCGAGCTGGTCATCCTCACCGTCGCCACGGTCCGTGACTGCGCCTACGAGCGCGAGCACCACCGGCTGCTCGGCCGGCGCGCCGGGCTGACCCACGAGGAGATCGAGGCACTGCTCGCCGACACCGCGGTGCCCACCCTCAGCGAGCGCGAGACCGTGCTGCGCTCCACGGCGAAGATCCTGCTGCGCACCAAGGACCTCGACGACACCCAGTGGACCCGGCTGCGGGCGGTGACGAGCGAGCGCGAGGCGATCGAGCTGCTGCTGCTCGTCGGCCACTACGACATGCTCGCGACGACCCTGATGACGCTGCGGCTGGAGCCGGACGCCCACCGCTGACCGATTGATACTTGCGCCCGTAACTTACGGGTGCAAGTATAATTCCATGAGCAGCCTGGCCTACGACCTCCACGTCCTCGTCCGAGCCCTGGACCGGTCCGCCGAGGCGAGGCTGGCGCCCTTCGGCATCTCCTACCAGCGTTACCTGGCACTCGTGATCATCGACGCCGCGGACGGGCTGACCCAGCGGGACCTCGCCTCGGCCCTCGGCCAGACCGAGGCCACCGCCAGCCGGACCTCGGCCGCGCTCTCCGAGGCCGGGCTGCTCGAGGCCTCCCGCACGCCCGGGGGCGGCAACCGGCGCAGTCTCACCCTGACCGACGCCGGCGAGGACCTCCTCGCGCGGGCGAGCGAACGCCTCGGATCCGACTTCGACACGGTGGTCCGCGACACCGGCCAGGACCCGGATCTCATCGCCGAGCAGGTCCGCCGGCTCACCGCGATGGTCGGGGGTCACCCATGACACCGCTGCTCCTTTCCCACCTCCTCGCGGCGCTCGTCGCGCTGCCGCTCGGCGGGTACCAGCTCTTCCGGCCGACGAAGGGAGACCCCCGGCACGTCCTCCTCGGCCGGGTCTGGTCCGGCCTCATGCTCTGGGTGGCGATCACCTCGTACTGGATCCGCGACATCCGGGACGGCGAGTTCTCGCTGCTGCACATCCTCTCGACCGTCACCCTCGTGACCGTCACCCTCGGCGTGGTCCACGCCCGACGGGGCAACCTCGCCGCGCACAAGGGCAACATGCGTGGCAGCTGGCTCGGGCTGTGCGGTGCCTTCATCGGAGCCGTGGCGGTGCCCGACCGGATCATCCCGAGCTTCGTCGTCACCCGCCCGCTGGACGCCGCGCTCGTCCTCGTGCTCGTCGTCGGGGGCACCATCGCCCTCATCCGGGCCGGCGCGCTGCTCACCCGGGAGCCCGTGCCGACGCGCTGACGGTGCTCGGTGGCAGGCTGGCCCTGTCATGACCGACGTCCTCGAGCACTTCTCCCCCGCCACCCGCGCGTGGTTCGAGGGGAGCTTCGCCGCGCCGACTCCGGCCCAGGACGGCGCGTGGCGGGCGATCGGCTCCGGCAGCCACGCGCTCGTCGTCGCCCCGACCGGGTCGGGCAAGACGCTCTCTGCCTTCCTCCACGCGCTGGACCGGCTCGCCTCCCGACCCAGGCCGGAGGACCCGCTCGCCCGCTGCCGGGTGCTCTACGTCTCCCCGCTGAAGGCCCTGGCCGTCGACGTCGAGCGCAACCTGCGCTCCCCGCTCGTCGGCATCGGCCACGCCGCGAACCGGCTCGGCCTGACCGCCCCCGAAGTCAGCGTGTCGGTGCGCTCGGGCGACACACCGGCCCGGGAGCGGCGGGCCTTCGCCAAGGCCCCGAGCGACGTGCTCATCACGACCCCCGAGTCGCTCTTCCTCATGCTCACCTCCGGCGCCCGCGAGGCGCTGCGCGGTGTCGAGACGGTCATCGTCGACGAGGTCCACGCCCTCGCCGGCACCAAGCGCGGGGCGCACCTGGCCCTCTCCCTCGAGCGGCTCGATCACCTCCTCCCCCGCCCCGCCCAGCGCGTCGGCCTCTCCGCCACCGTCCGCCCGGTCGAGGAGGTCGCCCGCTTCCTCGCCGGCGGACGACCGGTCGAGGTCGTCCAGCCCCCGTCCCCGAAGGAGTGGCACCTCGAGGTCGCCGTGCCCGTCGCCGACCTCACCGAGCTCGACGCCGGTGAGGAGGAACCGCGGGCCTCGATCTGGCCGCACGTCGAGGAGCGCGTGCTCGACCTGATCTCCCGGCACCGCACCACGCTCGTCTTCGTCAACTCCCGCCGGGTGGCCGAGCGCCTCACCGGGCGCCTCAACGAGCTCTGGCAAGAGCGCACCGCCCCACCGGACACGGACGCCCGGGGGGAGACGCCGACCCGCCCTCCCGCGGAGATCATGGCCCAGGCGGGCACCGACGCCGCCGCCCCCGCAGCCATCGCGCGAGCCCACCACGGATCGGTGAGCAAGGAGGCCCGCGAGGTGATCGAGGACGATCTGAAGTCCGGGCGACTGCCCTGCGTCGTCGCGACCTCCAGCCTCGAGCTCGGCATCGACATGGGCGCGATCGACCTCGTCGTCCAGATCGAGTCCCCGCCCTCGGTCGCCTCCGGCCTGCAACGCGTCGGCCGCTCCGGGCACCAGGTCGGTGCGGTCAGCTCCGGCGTCGTCCTGCCGAAGTTCCGCGGCGACCTCGTCCAGTCCGCCGTCGTCGTCGAACGCATGCGCTCCGGGGCCATCGAGGCCCTCCACGTACCGACGAACCCGCTCGACGTCCTCGCCCAGCAGGTCGTCGCGATGTGCGCCCTCGAGGACTGGTCGGTCGCCGACCTGGAGGCCCTGGCCCGGCGGGCGGCCCCCTTCGCCTCGCTCCCGGGCAGCCTGCTGCACGCCGTCCTGGACATGCTCGCCGGCCGCTACCCCTCCGAGGACTTCGCCGAGCTGCGCCCGCGCATCACGTGGGACCGTGGCCTCGACGTGGTCTCCGGTCGGCGCGGTGCCCAGCGGCTGGCCGTCACCAGCGGCGGCACCATCCCCGACCGCGGTCTCTACGGGGTCTTCCTCGCTGCCGGCGAGGGCCCCGGCCGGCGGGTCGGCGAGCTCGACGAGGAGATGGTCTACGAGAGCCGGGTCGGCGACGTCTTCACCCTCGGCACGAGCAGCTGGCGCATCGAGGACATCACCCACGACCGCGTCCTCGTCACCCCCGCGCCGGGGCAGCCGGGCAAGCTGCCCTTCTGGCACGGCGACCAGATCGGGCGGCCGGCCGAGCTGGGGCGGGCCGTGGGTGGCTTCGTGCGCGAGCTCTCCGCCCTCGACGCGAAGGGGGCGGGCGCCCGCCTCGCGCAGGCCGGCCTGGACCGGTGGGCCGCGGACAACCTGCTCTCCTACCTCGCCGACCAGCGGCAGGCCACCGGCCACCTGCCCGATGACCGCACGATCGTCCTGGAGCGCTTCCGCGACGAGATCGGCGACTGGCGGGTGGCGGTGCACTCCCCCTTCGGCGGTCAGGTGCACGCCCCCTGGGCACTGGCGATCTCGGCGCGGATGCGGGAGCGCTTCGGCATCGACGTGCAGGCCATGCACGGCGACGACGGGATCCTGCTGCGCCTGCCCGACCTCGAGCTGGACGAGGCCGGCTCCGGGCCCGGGGAGATCCTCGACCTCGTCACCCTCGACCCGGGCGAGGTCGAGCAGGTGGTCACGGAGGAGGTCGGCGGCTCTGCGCTCTTCGCGGCCCGCTTCCGGGAGTGCGCCGCGCGGGCGCTGCTGCTCCCCCGACGCCGGCCGGACCGACGCCAGCCGCTGTGGCAGCAGCGGCAGCGGGCCGCCGCGCTGCTGCAGGTCGCGAGCGGGCACGCTGACTTCCCGATCGTCCTGGAGACGGTGCGCGAGTGCCTGCAGGACGTCTTCGACGTCCCCGGGCTCACCGAGCTGATGCAGCAGGTCGCCTCACGGCGGATCACCCTCGTCGACGTCGAGAGCCCGCGGCCCTCCCCCTTCGCTGCGTCGTTGATGTTCGGTTACGTCGCGCAGTTCCTCTACGAGGGCGACTCACCGCTCGCCGAGCGCCGCGCCGCTGCACTGACCCTCGACCCGAGCCTGCTCGCCGACCTGCTCGGCCGGGGTGAGCAGCTGAGCCTCGCCGAGCTGCTCGACGTGGGCGCGGTGCGCGCCGCCGCCGCCGAGCTGCAGCACCTCACGACGAACCGTGCCGCCCGCGACGCCGAGGACCTCACCGACCTGCTCCGCGTCCTCGGACCGCTCGACGTCGACGAGCTGGCCGCGCGCGGCGTCGAGGCCCTCGACACCGCTGCGGTCGAGGCCGCGCTGCGGGGCCTCGAGACGGCCCGCCAGGTGATCCCCGTGCGCATCGCCGGCACGCAGCGCTGGGCGGTCGTGGAGGACGCCGCCCGGCTGCGCGACGCCCTCGGGGTGAACCTCCCGCCCGGGCTGCCCCCAAGCGTCCTCGAGCCGGTGGAGGACCCTCTCGGGGACCTCGTCCTCCGCTACGCCCGCACCCACGTCCCCTTCGCCGCGGCGGACCTGGCCGGCCGCTACGGCATCGGCCGGGCGGTCGCCGTCGATGCCCTGCGCCGGCTCGTGCAGTCCGGCGTCCTCGCCGAGGGCGACCTGCTGCCCGCCGAGTGCGACGGGCGCGGCGGGGAGTTCTGCGACGCCGGCGTGCTGCGGATGCTGCGCCGGCGCTCGCTCGCGGCGCTGCGTCACGAGGTCGAGCCGGTCGAGCCGGGCCGGTACGCGCGCTTCCTGCCGGACTGGCAGGGCGTCGGCAGCGACATGCGCGGCAGGGACGGCGTGCTGCGGGTCGTCGAGCAGCTGAGCGGGGTGCCGCTGCCCGCGAGCGCGCTCGAGACCCTCGTGCTCCCCGCACGCCTCGCCGAACCCTCCGCTCCCCTCCTCGACGACGTGATGGCCTCCGGCGAGGTCCGCTGGGCCGGTCACGGACGGGTGGCCGGCGATGACGCGTGGATCAGCCTCCACCTCAGCGACGGGGCGGAGACGACCCTCCCGGTGCCGGACACGGCCGACCTCGATCCGTGGGAGCGCGCCGTACGCGACGTCCTGGCCCAGGGCGGCGCCTACTTCTTCCGTGACCTGGCCGACCGGGTGGCCGCCACCCGGGACGAAGGGAGCGATGCACCCACCGACGAGCAGCTGCTCGAGGCGCTGTGGTCGCTCGTGGACCGCGGCATGGCGACCGGCGACACCCTGGCGCCGGTGCGCGGACGCCTCACCGGCGGGAGGACGACGCACCGCCCGGCGAGACGAGCCACCGCGCGCGGCCGTTACGGCGGACGTCCCCGGCTCGGACGTCCACCGACGGTGAACCGGTCGGGCCCGCCCCATGCCGCCGGCCGCTGGTCCCTGCTGCCGGCCGCCGAGACCGACCCGACGGTACGCATCCACGCGGCCGCCGAGGGTCTGCTCGACCGCTACGGCGTCGTCACCCGCGGCAGCGTCGTCGCCGAGGAGGTCGAAGGGGGCTTCGCCGCGATGCACCGCGTGCTCGGCCTGGCCGAGGAGTCCGGGCAGGTACGGCGCGGGTACTTCGTCGAAGGGCTCGGCGCCTCGCAGTTCGCGGTCCCGGGCGCCGTCGACCGGGTCCGGGCGGTGACGGAGGGGGCCGGCCCGATCGTCCTCGCCGCGACCGATCCGGCGAACCCCTGGGGTGCGGCGCTGCGCTGGCCGGAACGGGCGGGCAGCGGGCACCTGCCGGGCCGCAAGGCCGGCGCAGTCGTCGTGGCCGTCGACGGTGAGCTGGTCCTCTACCTCGAACGGGGCGGGCACACCCTGCTCTCCTGGAGCGAGGACGAGCGGCTGCTGGGCGAGGCGGCGTCCGCCCTCGCCGAAGCGGTCCGTGGCGGCGGGCTCGGGCAACTCACCGTGCAGCGGGCCGACGGCGCCCCCGTGCTCGGTGCCAGTGATCCGCTGACGACGGCGCTGACCACCGCCGGCTTCACGACGACGCCGCAGGGGCTGCGGCTGCGTCCGACGCCGAAGCGGTGAGTGGGGCGCGGCTCAGGCCGCGGAGACCACGTCGGTGCGGCGCCCGCCGACCGGGAGGGCCACCGGGGCGCTGGCCTGCTCGGCGAGCTCGACCCGCTCGGCGACCCGGGAGAGAACGGCCGACATCGGCACCTCGAGCGCCTCGCAGACGGCGGAGAGCAGCTCGGAGCTCGCCTCCTTCTCCCCCCGCTCGATCTCGCTGAGGTACCCGAGGGAGACCGAGGCCGTACCGGAGATGTCGCGCAGGGTGCGTCCCTGTGCGCGCCGGGCACCACGCAGCACGTCGCCGAGCTCCTCACGCAGCAGCACCAACGCCTCCACCTCCTTGACCATCAGCTGACCCCACCGTACCGCGAGGCTGCGACAACGGTCAGGTGACCTCGAGCGCCAGCTCCAGCGCGGCGGTGACGGCGCCGGAGCGGACGGCGCCTCGTCCCCCGGTCAACACCGCACAGCGCGCCGCTACTCCCGATGCGGTGGCGCAGGCCACCCACATGGTCCCGGCGGGGTGTCCCTCGGCAGGCCCCGGTCCGGCGACGCCGGTCGTCGCGAGGGCGACGTCGACGCCCAGGGCGCGCTGCGCCCCCTTCGCCATCTGCCGGGCCACCTCGGCGTCCACCGTGCCCACCTCGGCGATGAGCTCGGGGTCGACGCCGAGCAGCCGGCTCTTCAGATCGGGGACATAGGCCACGACCGAGCCCCGGAAGACCCGGGAGGCCCCCGGCACCTCGACGAGGGCGGCGGCGAGCATGCCGCCCGTGAGGGACTCGGCCGTCCCGAGGGTCCGGCTGCTCCCGGTGAGCCGCTCGAGCAGCTCGGCCGCGTCAGCCACGGCCCTCGCGGCGGTCCTGCTTGGTCCGCGCGCGCTCGCTCGTGCTGCGCAGGGTGAGCGCCTTCATCACGTAGTCCACTGCGGTCGCGATCGTCACGAGCAGCGCACCGATGAGGATCGCCCAGGCGATGCCGCGCCAGAGCAACTCCACGGGCAGGCTGGCCAGCGGCATGACGAAGAGCCCGATGGCGAGCGCCTGCAGGAAGGTCTTGATCTTCCCGCCGCGGCTGGCGGGCATGACCCCGTGCCGGATCACCCAGAAGCGCATCGCGGTGATGCCGATCTCGCGGGCGAGGATGACCACGGTGATCCACCAGGGGATCTGCCCGATCATCGAGAGGGTGATGAAGCCCGCCCCGGTGAGCGCCTTGTCGGCGATCGGGTCGGCCACCTTGCCGAAGGTCGTCACCAGGCCCTTGGCGCGGGCCAGGTCGCCGTCGATCCGGTCGGTGATGATCGCGATCGCGAAGACGAGGAAGGCCCACCAGCGGGAGGCCGTCTCGTCCCCGCCGTGGCGCAGCACGAGCCAGACGAAGACCGGCACGAGCAGGATCCGCAGCACCGTCAGGGCGTTGGGCACGTTCCAGGGGCTCGGCTCGGGCAGCTCGGCCGCGGCTGCCGGCGGTCGGGGTTCGGTGCTCACCGCGACACCTCCGCGACCAGGTCGATGCCCTCCGTACCCACGACGCGTGCCGTGACGAGCTCCCCGGCGCCCAGCCCCTCGGTCACGCCGGTGAGCAGGGTGAGCCCGTCGATGTCGGGGCCCTGGTGGGCCGAGCGGCCGGAGACCTCGCCGCTCTCGGCGTCGACCTCCTCGACGAGCACGACCACGGTCTGCCCGACCCGCTCCTCGGCGCGCTGGGCGGTCAGCTCCTCGACGAGCCGGGTGATGCGATCCACCCGTCGCGCGATCACGTCCGGGTCGACCTTGCCGTCCAGGCTCACGCCCTCGGTGCCGTCCTCGTCCGAGTAGCCGAAGACCCCGACGACGTCGAGGCGGGCCGCGGTGAGGAAGCGCTCCAGCTCGGCCACGTCCTCCTCCGTCTCGCCGGGGAAGCCGACGATGACGTTGGAGCGGATGCCGGCCTCCGGCTGTCGGGCACGCACCGAGTCGATGATCTGCAGGAAGGACTCCGTGGACCCGAAGCGACGCATCCGCCGCAGCAGCCCCTGCGAGGCGTGCTGGAAGGAGATGTCGTACCAGGGCACGACGCCCGGTGTCGTCGCGATCGCCTCGAGCAGGCCGGGACGGATCTCGGCCGGCTGGAGGTAGGAGACCCGCACCCGCTCGATGCCCTCGATCGCGGTGAGCTCCGGCAGCAGCCCCTGGAGCAGGTCGTGGTCCCCCAGGTCCTTGCCGTAGGAGGTCGTGTTCTCGCTGACGAGGAAGAGCTCCCGCACGCCCTGGGTGGCGAGCCACCGGGCCTCGGCGAGCACGTCGTGCGGGCGCCGCGAGACGAAGAGGCCCCGGAAGGTGGGGATGGCGCAGAAGGAGCAGCGCCGGTCGCAGCCGGAGGCGATCTTCAGCGGCGCCCACGGACGCGCGTCCAGGCGCACGCGGGGCAGGTCGCTGGCGCCGTGCCCGGGCAGGGCCACCTCGTCGGCGTGCTCGGCCCGTTCGACGGGGGCGATGGGCAGCAGCGTGCGCCGGTCGCCGGGCGTGTGCGCCTCGGGCGGGGCGCCGTCGAGGACGGCACGCAGGTGGCTGGACATCTCGGTGTAGGAGTCGAAGCCCAGGACCGCGTCCGCCTCGGGCAGCTCCTCCGCCAGCACCTTGCCGTAGCGCTCGGCGAGGCACCCGACGGCGACGACCTTCTGGGTGCGGCCGTGCTCGCGCAGGTCGTTCGCCTCGAGGATCGCGTCGATCGAGTCCTTCTTCGCGGCCTCGATGAAGCCGCAGGTGTTGACCACCGCGACGTCGGCGGCCGCGGCGTCGTCGACGAGATTCCAGCCCTCGGCGGCCAACCGGCCGGCCAGCTCCTCGGAGTCGACTTCGTTGCGGGTGCACCCCAAGGTGACCAGGGCGACGCTTCGGGCCACGGACATGCCCCTACTCTAAGCGGCCACCGGCTCAGTTCCTCGCACGCGTGACGGTGAGGGCGACGAGCCGGGAGATGACCATCGCGACGTAGAGGACACCGGTGAGCTGTTCCAGGATCACCGCGGCCCGCGCATGGGGCCGCACGGGCACGACGTCGGAGAGCCCGACGCCCGCCAGGTTGGCCGAGGAGAGGTAGACCAGCTCGAGGAAGGAGCGGTGCGGGTGGCCCGAGCCGTTGACGAAGGACCCCGGCGCGAGCGTCTGGATCGCGACGTAGAGGTAGGCGAAGGCGAAGAGCAGCACCGTCAGCGCCGCCGCCACCGCGAAGAACTCGTCCTTGGTCACCCAGGCGTCGGCGAAGACGTAGGAGATGAGCCCGTAGGCGATGTACAGGTAGAAGATCGCGAGCAGCAAGTGCGCGACGAAGGTCACCGCGGTGTTGTCCGCGTCGACGACCGACCAGACCTCGAGGAGGAAGGCCGGCATGCCGATGCACAGGGCCAGCCAGGTCAGGGCCGGGGTGGAGCGCACCGCCCAGATGCCGAAGGTCACGGCGGCGAAGGACATGCTCGTGATGAAGACCCGTCCCCAGGGCTCGTCCTCGACCCAGGGCAGCAGTGCGATGGCCAGCAGCTGGGTGAACATCAGGATCGCCGATGGCTGCTTGCGCACCACGGCGGTCCAGTAGCTCAGCCCGGTCGGCCGTGTGTCGAGCTCGTACCACGCCTTGCTCACGCGCCCAACTGTACGACCAGCCCGACCGGGCTGCGGAGCACCGCCCCTTCGGCACCTTAGAATCGCCGCGTGCTCGCTGGTCCACTGCTGCTGCCCCCGCTGCTGCTCGCCGTGCTCCTGGCCGTCAGCGGCGTGGCCAAGCTGCGCCGACGCAACGACGTGATCAGCGCCTTCCGGGAGCTGGGGATGCCCGCGTGGCTCACCGACTCCCCCGCCCCGCGGATGCTCCCGTGGGTCGAGCTGGTCCTCGCCGGCGCGCTTCTGGCCGCGCCGGCACCCCCTTCGCTCGGCGTCGCGACGCTCACCCTGCTGCTCTTCGTCGCCTACCTGGTCGTGATCCTGCGGGCGCTGCGCTTCGACCACCCGGTCACCTGCGGCTGCTTCGGCCGGCTCGGTACCGGCGAGGTCTCCCGGCGCACGGTGGCACGCAATGTGCTGCTGCTGGGGCTCGCGGGACTGACGATGTGGTCGGCCACGGAGAAGGAGGCCATCGTCGTCCGACTGCTGCAGGCCTCCGGCGCCGTGTGGGCCTGGCTGGCGCTCACCGCCGTCACCGCCGTGCTGGTCTGGCTCACCGTCGCGCCGGCGAAGGGAGGCCCCGTCCCCCGCTCCCCGGTGTCCCGGGACCAGGGGGCGGAGGAGTACGTGCCGACACCCATCCCGTACGCCTCGCTCGTGGACGCCTCCGGCACCACGCTGCCGCTGCGGGACCTGATCCGTGAGGGCGCGCACCTGCTCGTCTTCGTCTCCACGACCTGCGGCTCCTGCGCGGAAGCCATCGCGAGCATCCCCGAGTGGGACCGCCGGCTGGGCCCGGTGCGCGTCAGCGCCGCGACCTGGCGCCCGGTCGCGGACGTCCTCGAGGACCACCCCGACCTCAAGGGGCACCTGCTGCAGGACCCGAGCGCCACGACGGCCCGGATCTTCGGGATCGGTACGCCCGGTGCCGTCCTCCTCGGGGGTGACGGGATGCTGGCCGGCGGTCCGGTCCACGGCGGTGTCGCCGTGCGGGACTTCGTCGCGGACGTGCGGGCCGAGCTCGTCGACGCCGCGCTCGTCGAGGAGGACTCAGCGCCGGTCGGTGAGTGACCAGGCGTCCTCGTCGTCCTCCTCGGTCCACTCCTCCGCCGGCGGCTCGGTCCCGATCGGGTCCCGGGCGTACCGGTCCCCGGCCCCCGGCCGGTCCTGCACCTCGGCACCGTCGATGGTCTCGACCTCCTCGGGCGTGTCCGGCGAGTAGGCCTCGGGTTCCTCCCCCGGTCCCGGCGCCGGCGGGTCCTCGCCCTTCAGCAGCGCCAGGGTCGTGGGGAGCTCGTCCGGGGTGACGAGGACGTCGCGTGCCTTGGAGCCCTCGGAGGGTCCGACGATGCCCCGGGACTCGAGCAGGTCCATCAGCCGGCCCGCCTTCGCGAAGCCGACGCGCAGCTTGCGCTGCAGCATCGAGGTCGACCCGAACTGGGTGTTGACGACCAGCTCGGTCGCCTGCAGCAGCACGTCGAGGTCGTCGCCGATGTCCTCGTCGATCTGCTTCTTCGGGGTGTCGGGGATGACGTCCTCGCGGTAGTGCGGCGTCAGCTGGCCGGTCACGTGGCCGACGACGTCATGGATCTCGCTCTCGGTGACCCAGGCCCCCTGCACGCGCATCGGCTTGCTCTTGCCCATCGGCAGGAAGAGCGCGTCACCCTGGCCGAGCAGCTTCTCGGCGCCGGGCTGGTCCAGCACGACCCGGGAGTCCGCCAGCGAGGAGGTGGCGAAGGCCATCCGCGAGGGGACATTCGCCTTGATCAGACCGGTGACGACGTCCACCGACGGACGCTGGGTCGCCAGGACCAGGTGGATGCCCGCGGCGCGCGCCAGCTGGGTGATCCGCACGATGGAGTCCTCGACGTCGCGCGGGGCGACCATCATCAGGTCGGCGAGCTCGTCGACGATCACGAGGAGGTACGGGTAGGGCTGCAGCACCCGCTCGCTGCCCGGGATCGGCTCGACCTTGCCGGACCGGACCGCCTTGTTGAAGTCGTCCAGGTGCTTGTAGCCGTACGTCGCCAGGTCGTCGTAGCGCATGTCCATCTCGCGCACGACCCACTGCAGCGCCTCGGCCGCCTTCTTGGCATTGGTGATGATCGGGGTGATCAGGTGCGGGATGCCCTCGTAGGCGGTCAGCTCCACGCGCTTGGGGTCGATGAGCACCATGCGCACCTCGTCCGGGGTGGCGCGCATCATGATCGAGGTGATCATCGAGTTCACGAACGAGGACTTGCCGGAGCCGGTCGCACCGGCGACGAGGATGTGCGGCATCTTCGCGAGGTTGGCGATGACGAAGCCGCCCTCGACGTCCTTGCCGACTCCCATGACCATCGGGTGCTGGTTGTTGCGGGCGACGTCGCTGCGCAGCACGTCACCGAGGCAGACCATCTCCTTGTCGGTGTTCGGGATCTCGATGCCGATGGCCGACTTCCCGGGGATGGGGCTGAGGATGCGCACGTCCGCCGAGGCGACGGCATAGGCGATGTTCTTGGACAGCGCGGTGACCCGCTCGACCTTGACGCCCGGACCGAGCTCGACGACGTAGCGGGTCACGGTCGGCCCGCGGTGGAAGCCGGTGACCTGGGCGTCGATCCCGAACTCGTCGAGGGTGCTCGTCAGCGCCTCGACGACGCGGTCGTTGGCGGCCGAGCGCTCCTTGTGCGGGGCACCCGGCGTGAGCAGCCCGCTCTCGGGCAGGGTGTAGGTGACGTCCCCGGCCAGCGCCAGCTGTTCGACGCGCTGGGGCAGCTGCGCGGTCGGCGGCGCGGGCAGCTCCGTCGTGCCGGCCTGGACCGGCGCGACGGGCGCGTTCTTCGTCGGGCGCTTCTCCCCCGGTCGTGGGCCCTCGGTCTGTGGGGTCTCGGTGGTCGCCTCGCTCGCGGGAGCAGACTTCTTCTTCTTGCGGCCCTTGGGGTCATCGGCCGGCTCGATCACGGCGGCCTGGTCGTACGCGGTGTCCCCGTCGCGCTGGCCCGAGAGATCCGACTCCTCGGGACGCTTGCGCCGGCGGGCGCGGCCGACGGCGGCCTTCGGCGCGTCGGAGCCCCGGGCGCCGGAGAGGTCGGCGGGCGGCACGCCGGTGAAGGCCGCACGGATGTAGGCCAGGCGCTGTGGCACCTCGTGCAGCGGGGTCCCGGTGACGAGCAGCAGGCTGAAGAGGCCGAGGAGCACGAGCAGGATCATGGCCGGCCACTCGGTCACCGCGGTCGCGAGCGGGTCCGAGGCGAGGAAGCCGACGATGCCGCCACCGTCACGCATGCCCACCGCGCCGTCGGGGGGCTGCGGGATGCCCTTGGCCAGGTGCGTCAGGCCGCTCGCGGCGAAGAGCAGCATCACGGTCCCGAAGCCGATGCGCGCCGACTCCGCCTCGTCACCGGGCGAGCGCAGCAGCCGGATGCCCAGCAGGAGCAGGACGACCGGCAGGGCATAGGCCACGCGGCCGAAGGTCCCGGCGAAGATCGCGTGCACGATGTCCCCGACGACGCCCTCCAGGCCCCACCACTCCCGCACGGCGACGACGAGCGCGAGCGCCAGGGCGAGGAAGCCCAGCCCGTCGCGACGGTGCTCGGGCTCGATCTGGCTGGCCCCGTGGCCCATCCGGCGCACGCCCTCGCCGGTCGCGTGGGCGACGCCCATCCACGTGCGGCCGATGGCGACCAACGGCATCGGCAGCCCACCGCTCGAGGGCTGCTGCTTCTTCCGGGTGGAGGTGCTCCCCTTCGCACGGGAGCTGCGGCCCGCGGGACGGCTGCCCTTGGGCCTCGTGGAGGCTCCCTTTCGGCTGCGGGAGGTGGTTGACGCACGCGTGGCCATGATGCTCAGAGTAGGTGAAAGCACCTCCTGACACACGCGTCACACGCGCATCAGCGCCTGCTGGGACAGCCCGGACCAGACCACCAGCGGGTGATCCCCAGGACGGGCCGCGGTCGCGAGCGCGGGGCGCCCACCCCCGATAGCCTCCCTCGGGTGCAGCTGATCTTCCTCGCGGCCCTCCTGCTCGGCGTCGCGCTCGCCCTCTCCTGGTGGCTGCGCACCGGCCGGTACCGCCGCCCGGAGGAGACCGGCCCGCTCCCTCGCCACGTCTGGGTGGTGCCGGCCATCCCCGTCGTCGGGGTCCTCGTCGCGCTCGCCCTCGAGGACCGGCCCTGGCCGGTCGTGCCGCCCTACCTCCTCCTCGTCCCGGCCGCTGCTGCCCTCGCCGCCGTCGACGCCGACGTCCGCCGGCTGCCCAACGCGCTGACCGTGCCCCTCGTCCCCGTCGAGCTGGTGCTGCTCGCGCTCGCGAGCTGGGCCACCGGGGACGCGGTGGCCCTGCGACGCGCGCTCGTGGCGACGGTGTTCGTCGGCGGGGGCTTCGTGCTCGTGGCCCTGCTCCTGCACGGCCGTTCGATCGGCATGGGCGATGCCAAGCTCATGCTCTCCCTCGCCCCGGCCCTGGCCTGGTTGGGCTGGGGTCAGCTGGTCGTCGGGATCTGGCTCGGCTTCGTCCTCGGTGGCCTGGCGGCCCTCGGGCTGTTGGTGACCCGCCGGGCGACCGGTTCGACCCACCTCGCCTTCGGCCCGTGGCTGGTCGGGGGCGCGCTGCTGGCGATCTCCCTGGCCTAGGACGAAGGGGCCTCCTCAGGCCTCGACGACCACCGGGATGATCATCGGGCGACGACGGATCTTGCCACCGACCCAGCCGCCGACCGCGCGCCGCACGACCTGCTGGAGCTGGTGGGTGTCCGTGGTCCCCTTGCGGGCCGCCTCCTCGAGGGCGGTGACGATCTTCGGCTCGACCTGGGAGAAGATCTCGTCGTCCTCGGCGAAGCCGCGTGCGGTGATCTGCGGCCCGGCGATGATCTTCCCGGTCGAGGAGTCGACGACGACCATGACGGAGATGAAGCCCTCGTCCCGCAGGATCCGGCGGTCCTTGAGCAGGTCCTCGTCGGCCTCGCCGACGCTCGAGCCGTCGACGTAGACGTACCCGCACGGCACCGCGCCGGCGATCCGCGCCCGGCCGTCGATGAGGTCGACGACGACGCCGTCCTCGGCGAGCACGACCCGGTCGGGGTCGACACCGGTGGCGATGGCCAGCTCGCCGTTGGCGACGAGATGACGCCACTCCCCGTGGACCGGCATGACGTTGCGGGGCCGGACGATGTTGTAGCAGTACAGGAGTTCCCCGGCGCTGGCATGGCCGGAGACGTGGACCTTGGCGTTGCCCTTGTGCACGACGTCGGCGCCGAGTCGCATCAGGCCGTTGATGACGCGGTAGACGGCGTTCTCGTTGCCGGGGATCAGGCTCGAGGCGAGCAGCACGGTGTCGCCCTCGCCGACGTCGATGCGGTGGTCCCGGTTGGCCATCCGCGACAGTGCGGCCATCGGCTCGCCCTGGCTGCCGGTGCACACGAGGACGACCTCGTCGTCGGGCAGCTTGTCCAGCTTCTTGACGTCGACGAGCACACCGTCGGGCACGTGCAGGTACCCCAGGTCGGAGGCGATGCCCATGTTGCGCACCATCGAACGGCCGACCATGGCGACCTTGCGCCCATCGCGCTCCGCGGCATCGAGGACCTGCTGGACGCGGTGGACGTGGGAGGAGAAGCAGGCGACGATGATCCGCCGGCTGGCCTTGCGGAAGACGTCGTCGATGGCCGCGGACAGCTCGCGCTCGGGAGTGGTGAACCCCGGGACCTCGGAATTCGTGGAGTCGGTGAGGAAGAGGTCCACGCCCTCCTCCCCCGCCCGGGCGAAGGCGCGCAGGTCCGTCAGCCGCTTGTCCAGCGGCAGCTGGTCCATCTTGAAATCACCGGTGTGCAGCAACGTCCCGCCGGGAGTGCGCACGAAGACGGCGAGCGCGTCCGGGATCGAGTGGTTGACGGCGATGAACTCGCAGTCGAAGACGCCGAGCCGCTCACGGCCGCCCTCCGTCACCCCGAGGGTGAAGGGCTTGATCCGGTGCTCCTTGAGCTTGGCCTCCACGAGGGCGAGGGTCAGCATCGACCCGACGAGCGGGATGTCGCGCTTGTGGCGCAGCAGGTAGGGCACCGCGCCGATGTGGTCCTCGTGACCGTGGGTGAGCACGATCGCCTGGATGTCGTCGATCCGCTCGAGGATGGTCTCGAAGTCCGGCAGGATCAGGTCGACACCGGGCTGGTGGTCCTCCGGGAAGAGCACGCCGCAGTCGACGATGAGCAGCTGCCCGTCGTGCTCGATGACCGTCATGTTCCGGCCGACCTCGCCGAGGCCGCCGAGCGGGGTGACGCGCACGCCCCCCTTCGCCAGCGGCGGGGGCAGCGGGAGCTCGGGGTGCGGGTGGCTCATGCGCGACCTCCGATGCCGGACGCGGCCATGCCCTTGCGCAGGATCTCGAGGTGCTCGCCCGGCCCCTCGGTGTACGGCAGGCGCACGGTCGGGTACTTGATGATGCCGAGCTCGACGAGGGCGGCCTTGGCCATGATCGCACCCTGCGACGTCCCCATGATCGCGTTGGTGACGGGGATGAGGCGGTGGTGGATCTCGCGGGCACGCGGCAGGTCGCCGGCCTCGACGGCCGCCACGAGCTCGGCGTTCTCCCGCCCGGTCACGTGGCCGACGACGGAGACGATGCCGTGGGCTCCCTGGGCCAGGTGCGCCAGGTTCGCCTCGTCGGCCCCGCTGTACCAGAGCAGGTCGGTCGCGGCCATCACCTGGGAGGAGGCCCACAGGTCACCCTTGGCGTCCTTGACCGCGACGATGCGGGGGTGCTCCGCGAGCGCCAGCAGGGTCTCCACGGCGAAGGGGGTCGCCGTACGCCCCGGGATGTCGTAGAGCATGATCGGCAGCCGCGCGGCGTCCGCCAGCGCCCGGGTGTGGGCGAGCAGGCCGGCCTGCGGCGGCTTGTTGTAGTAGGGCGAGACCACGAGCAGGCCATCGGCGCCGGCGTCGGTCGCCCGGTCGGCCATCTCCTTGGCGTGCGCGTGGTTGTTCGACCCGACACCCGCGGTGACCTTGAGCCGGCCACCCGCCGTCTCCTTGACCCGGCGCACGACGTCGATGCTCTCCGCGGCGGAGAGCGTCGGCGACTCGCCGGTGGTGCCGTTGACCACGACGCCGTCGTGACCGGTCGCGACGAGGTGCTCGACGACGGCGTCGACACCCGCCCTGTCCACCGCGCCGTCGGGGGTCATCGGCGTCACCATCGCAGTGATCACCTTGCCGAAGGGGGAAGTCGTCATGTGGTCAGCGTAGCCGTCGGACCCGGCGTCTATCGTGGCGCCATGCGCCAGTACCTCGACCTCCTCCGGCACGTGCGGGACGACGGCGTCCGGAAGGGCGACCGCACCGGCACCGGCACCCTGAGCATCTTCGGTCACCAGATGCGTTTCGAGCTCTCCGAGGGCTTCCCGGTGCTCACGACGAAGAAGCTGCACCTGCGCTCGATCACCGGCGAGCTGCTGTGGTTCCTGCGTGGCGAGACCAACGTGCGCTGGTTGCAGGAGCGGGGCATCTCCATCTGGAACGAGTGGGCCGACGAGAACGGCGACCTCGGCCCGGTGTACGGCCACCAGTGGCGCTCCTGGCCCGACCCGGACGGCGGCACGATCGACCAGATCACCGGGGTGATCGACTCGCTGCGGAGCAACCCCGACAGCCGCCGCCACATCGTCTCCGCCTGGAACGTCGCCGAGGTCGGCGACATGGCCCTACCGCCGTGCCACACGATGTTCCAGTTCTACGTCACCCCTGCCGGCGACGGGGGACGTCCCCGCCTCTCCTGCCAGCTGTACCAGCGCAGCGGCGACGTCTTCCTCGGCGTGCCCTTCAACATCGCCTCCTACGCGCTGCTGACGATGCTCGTGGCCCAGCAGGTGGACATGGAGCCCGGCGAGTTCGTGCACACCCTCGGGGACGCCCACCTCTACCTGAACCACCTCGAGCAGGCCGACCTGCAGCTGACCCGGGAGCCGGGCCCGCTGCCACGGATGGAGATCCGGCCCCGGGAGTCGATCGATGCCTACGAGCTGGAGGACTTCACGCTGCTCGGCTACGAGGCGGCGCCCAGCATCAAGGCGCCGATCGCCGTATGAGCGAGCTGCCCCGACCGCTCCCCGACGACCTGCGCGGCCGCATCCCCCTCCTGGGCGCCGTGTACGCGGTGATGACCCGCGAGGCTCCCGACGGCCCCGAGGTGCTCCTGCAGCTGCGCCGCGACACCGGCTTCATGGACGGCTGGTGGGGCTGCGGCGCCGCGGGCCACATCGAGGACGCCCAGTCCCCGAGCACGTCACTGGCCCGTGAGGTGAGCGAGGAGCTCGGCGTCGCGGTCACCGAGGCCCGCCCCCTCACGACCCTGCAGCGCAGCACCGTGGCGGGCCCCCGCGAGCAGCGGGCGGACTTCTTCTTCCACGTCACCGGTTGGCGGGGCGAGCCGAGCATCCGGGAGCCGGACAAGGCCGCCGACCTGCGCTGGTGGCCCCTGGGCGACCTCCCCGACCAGGTGGTCCCCCACGAGCGGGTGGTCCTCGAGGGCTTCGCGAAGGGGGAGCTGCCCCCCTTCGTCGAGCGCGGGCACACCCAGCGCCTCGTCCTCGTCGCCGCCCTCGGCGCGAACCGCGCCATCGGGGTCGACGGTGGCATGCCCTGGCACCTCCCCGAGGACCTGGCCCACTTCAAGTCACTGACGATGGGCGGCGTGCTCGTCATGGGCCGCCGGACGTGGGACTCCATCGGCCGGGCACTGCCGGGGCGCACGACGATCGTGCTGACCTCCGACAGGGAGTGGTCCGCGAAGGGGGCCCTGGTCGTCCACTCCCTCGCGGAGGCCCTCGCCGCCGCCGGGGACGGCGAGGTCTTCGTCGCCGGTGGCGGCGAGATCTACCGGCAGACGATCGACCTCGCGGCCCGTCTGGAGCTGACCGAGATCAAGGCCTCCCCCGAGGCCGAGGTCCACTTCCCACGCGTGGACCCGCAGGTCTGGCGCGAGGTCGGGCGCCGGGACCGGGAGGACTTCTCCTTCGTCACCTATGAACGCACCGGGTCACCATCACCTGACATGAACCGCTGAGGTTCATATCTGGCCGAATGAAGGTATGTTGTTCACATGAGCGCCACCGTGGCCACCCTCATCGGCGACGTCGTCGCCTCCCGCACGGCGCCTGACCGCAAGGGCCTGCACACGGGGCTCGTCGCCGCGCTGGAACGGGCCAACGAGGCAACCGGACCCGTCCAGCCGCTGCGGGTCACGGTCGGCGACGAGTTCCAGGGGGCCTGGCAGGGCCGGGGGGAGGCGATCCACGCCGCGCTGCTGGTCCGGCTGTCCCTGCTACCCGAGGTCGAGACCCGCTACGGCCTCGGGCACGGCGAGGTGAGCGCGCTCTCCGCGGACGGGTCGGTGCAGGACGGCCCCGGATGGTGGCTGGCACGTGAGGCGATCACGACCGCGAAGGCCGAGGAGGGCACCGGCCCGGACGCCCCGGTCGTGCGTACCCGGTGGCGGGAGGAGGCCCCCTCCGGCGCCGCGCTGGATTCGGCCCTGCGCCACCGCGACCTGCTGCTCGGCGCCCTCGACGAGCGCTCGCTGCGTCTCCTGCTCGGGCTGCTCGAGGGCCGCACCCAGCGCTCCCTGGCCGAGGACGAGGGCATCAGCCCGACGGCTGTCTCGCGGCGGGTGCGTCACCACGCCCTCGACCAGATCACCACGATCGCCCGCGACCTGAGGGCCCTGGCATGAGCGTCCTCGCCGCGCTGCTCGTCGCGGTGGGCGCCGCCGACCTCTCCCGGAGCATGCTCACCCGGGCCCGCGTTCCACCGCGCCGCACCGCCCTGCGGGCGGTGGTCGCCGGGCTGACGGCACTCGTCGCGGTCTCGGCGCTCGCCGGGCTCTTCACCCCTGCCGGGGCCGGGCTCGTGGCCCTGGCCGCAGTCGGCACGGCGGCCTGGGTCCTGGTCTCCGAGGCCTCCTTCTCCTCCCCCCGTGGTCACGTACCCGCGCTGCTCGTCCTCGGGGCCTCGCTCGCCCTCCAGCTGCTGCTCTCCGGGTGGGCCCCCACCGCCGGCGGGCCGCTCGGCACCTGGCTCGGGTGGGCCGAGCTGCCGTGGTCCGCGGACGCGGAGCGCGCCCTGCTCCTCACCGGGCTCGCCCTCGTCCAGCTGGCCACCGGCAACGTCGTCGTGCGCCTCGTGCTCCTGGCCACGGGCGCGATGGCCGCGGCGCCGAACCTCGACCGACCCTCGGAGGAGCTGAAGGGCGGGCGGCTCCTCGGGCCGCTGGAGCGTCTCTTCATCCTCGGTCTCGGGCTCGCGGGTCAGGTGACCGCCGCGGGCCTGGTCATCGCCGCCAAGGGGCTCATCCGGTGGCCGGAGCTGTCCGCCTACTCCCGCGAGGAGGAGTCGCACATCGACAAGGTCACCGAGTACTTCCTCGTCGGGAGCTTCGTCAGCTGGCTGGTCGCGCTCGCCGGCCTGGCACTGGCCGCAGCCTGACGGGCCTCAGCGCAGGAAGGGCTTCGACCCGGCGGCGGGGTCGTCCTTGTGGAGGGTGATCTCCGCGTCCGAGTTCGCCTCGACGGTGTCGTAGGCCCGCCCCGAGAAGGGGTGTGAGGCCCACTCGATGAGCCGGACGTTGTCCACGGCCGTGCGCAGCACCCGCTGGCCACCGCCCGGGGGCTTCTGGCGCAGGAAGACCTGGGCATAGCTGGCCCCCACGGGCCGCTCCACGTCCAGCCGCACCGACTCGCAGTCCGAGGGCGACCAGGAGCCGTTCGGCAGGTCGATGGTCGAGACGTCCATGCTGCCGCCCCGGGTACTGGCGTACCAGTGGACCTCGAGACTGCTGCCGGGCTCGGCCCGTCGGACGTCGGCCAGCAGGCTGACCTGGTCCCCCACCGGGATCCGGTTGGAGTTGGCTGCGATGACGTCCTTCGTGCTCAGCGGGGACCGGGACACCTGCAGGCCGGTCGTCGACTCCGGCCACGAGGCCCGGCAGGCCCCCTCGTGGGTCAGCTCCGCGTACTTGCCGAGCATCCACAGCCGGCTCGTGCTCATGCCCTTGGCGGTGTTGCCGGTCCCGGACGGGACGTCCACCCGGCTCGTCCAGTCCGAGGGGGCCAGCGGCTCGAAGCTGCCCGTACCGAAGAGCAGGTCCTTGCCGAAGCGAAGCCCGCTCGCCGAGTTCGGGTCCGCCCACCAGCCCGGGGCCAGGTGCCGGGCCTTCCCGGCCTCCAGGCGTTGGGTCTTCTCGCGGCCCTCGTCGTCGTCCTGCAGGTACCTCACGGTCGAGCCGGGGCCGCTCAGGCGGGCCGCCCCGGAGGCGGTGCCCGTCGCGATCCGTGAGACCGCATCGGCATACAGCCCGGCGGCCGCGTGCGGACGGTAGTCCTCGAGCACGACCGGGTCGGCGGTCGCGGTGACCAGCTCCCCGTCCCGGACGTCGGCCCGCGCGATGTAGCTGGGGTAGGTCTGCCACAGCGTCTGGTCGAAGAGGAGATTCCCGGTCGTCTCGAGGAAGAGGTAGTCGTCCTCGGTGCTCATCCCGCCGATGACGTGCGGGTGCGAGGCGGCGACGATGTCGGCGCCGGACTCCCGGGCGAGGTCGGCCAGGCTGCGGATGGTCGAGACCTGCTGGCGCCGGTACTCGACGTCACCGTGCGGCATGAAGACGACGGTGTCGGCCCGCTCGTCCGCCTTCTCGATGACCTTCCTCAGCTGCTTCGGGTTGCAGAAGGCGGCGCCGGGCTTGGTGGCGGTGGCGACGTACGGAATCTTGTGCTGTCGGCCGTCGACGGTCGTGCACCCGATGTAGGCGACCGTCTGCCCCCTTCGCTCCACATAGGCCGGCTGCAGCGCCTCCTGCTGGTTCTTGCCGGCACCGAAGTGGATGATCCCTGCCTCGTCGAGGGCGTCCTGCGTGCTCTTGAGGCCCTTCTCGAAGGCATCCATCACATGGTTGTTGCCGAGGGAGACCACGTCGATGCCGCTGCGGCGCATCGCCTCGGCAAAGGAGACGTCGGTGGCCAGGGCGATGGTCTTGTCCTGACGGAAGCGGGCCGGACGGCGTTTCCTGGGGTCGAAGTAGGGCTTCTCCACCAGCGGGGTCTCGAGGTTGACCGTGCTCAGGTCGGCGTCCTCCAGGAGGGGCTTGACCCCTGCGAGCAGCGCGGCGTGGTCCTCGGCGCCCGAGGACTTGGTGAGCAGCGGGCCATGGTCCGGGGTCTTCTCGTAGTACCGGCGACCGGCCATGACGTCGCCGCCGAAACGCAGCGAGAGGGTGTCCTCCCGCTGCGAGCTGAGCTCGACGGTGCGCGAGTGCCCGGGCTCGAGCATGAGCGTGCGGGGCAGGTAGCCGTCCTTCTCCGCGGTGGCGAGCCCGGGACCGGCCACCTCCATGTCGAAGGTGCCGTTGGCGTTGCTCCGCGTGCTCTCCGAGCCCAGGGAGACCGTGGCACCGGGGACCGGCTTCCCCTCGGCGTTCGTGACGACTCCGCGCACGACGGTGGGGTCGGACTCCGCGTTCTCGGCCCGGCGCTGCTTGGTCGTGACCATCACCGCCAGGCCGAGGGCCAGGACGAGGACGGCCGCGACGAGGACCACGGCGTTGCGCAGGAGGAAGGGGGCGATGGACCGGTTGTTCACAGCAGACCTCCCGCCGTGGCCCCGGCAGCCACGAGGTTGGTGACGGCAAAGACGGCACTGGTGGTCATGGCCACGCCCCACAGGGTGTTGGCCCACCCCTGCCGCTCGGCGTCGTTGGCGACGAGAGCGGGGACCAGCAGGGGCGCGACGGTCAGACCCAGCCACGGGGAGTAGGCCATGTCGGTGGCCCACCGCAGGATCAGCTCCAGCCCCCACGCGACCAGTGCGCCGACCATGAGCATCGCGGAGAGCTTCCGACGCCCGAAGAGCATGAGCCGGGGCATGAGGATCTTCGTGACGAGGAACCAGGTGATCACCGCGACCCCGGCGACGAAGGCCACGTCGGCGAGCCGGGAGCTGACGAGCCCGAGGTAGGCACCGGTGATGAACCCTCCGGAGCGGATGCCGCGGTGCTGGAAGAGCAGGGTTCCGGCGATGACGCTGACGGCCACCGCGAGCAGCAGCAGCTCGGCGGGGAAGCCGATCTGGGAGGAGAGCTCGACGACCTTGCCCGTCGAGCCGGGCAACAGGCTGAAGATCGCCTCGAGCAGGAAGATCGCCGCTCCGAGGAGGGCGGTGGTCACGCCGGTCGCCAGGAGGGTGCGCTGCACGCCCTGCCGGCCCATGTCGTGGGCGATGATCCCGGGGACGAGGAAGCCGATCCCGGCGATGCCCGCCCACGTCGGGTCGATGTCGCCGAGGACCCCCGCCACGACCGTCGTGACGAGGATGAAGCCGAGGCCGATGAGCACCTCGAGCTCGAAGAGTCGTCGCCCGTAGATGATCCGGCGTTTGAGGACCATGCCGTGGACGATGACGTACGTCAGCGAGCCCGCGAGCAGCGTCACGACCACCGACAGCGGATTGATCAGGCCGATGGCGAGATACCCCGGGACGATGGCCCCGCCGGTGGTCAAGTGGAAACGCTCGTAGAAGAGCACGCTGATGACGACGCCGACGACGACGGCGATGCGCACGATCTCCGCGGAGATCCCGTAGTCCAGCTGGGTCACCGCTCGCCCTCCCCCTCGGACGGCGCGGCGGCGGTCCGGGTCGCCGCCCGGTGCAGTCGGGCCACGCCCCGCGGGGCGCGCTCCCGGTCGCGGGACTGGGCGACGTGGTCCCGGTACTCGGCGCCGGTGAGGTCCTGGAAGTGGCCGATGAGCAGTTCGGCCTGCTCGGTGTGGATGTTGACCATCCCGATGAGCACCCCTTCGTCGCCCTCGATGAGGCCGGCGATGCGCTCGAGGATCTCGGGGAGATCGGGCTGGACGGTCTCGCCCAGAGCGTGCAACCGCTCGGCAGGGAAGCCCCCGTCGAGGATGGCCCGGGTGACGGCCTCCTCGTAGGAGCCCATGGTGATGACCTCGTCCAGGTGCGGCTCGAGCTCGTGCGCGGTCAGCTCGGCGAAGAGCTCGGCCCGCCGCCCACGGTCTTGCCGGTTGTTGAGGATCCCGATGACGGTCGCGCCCTCGGGGAAGGCCGTGCGGTCCAGCTGCTCGATGGTCCGGACGACGCTCTCCTTGTCGTTCGCCGCGAAGAGCGGGACCCACAGGACCCGTTTGCCGAGGATCTCGTACCACTGCAGCCGTACGGCGCCGACGTCGGGAACGGCCTTCCACATCCCCGCGATGGCCGCGTCCCGGTGGATCCCGGCGAGGCGGGCCATCTCGAGGCCGATCGCGACGTTCTCCTTGTACTGGATGTAGTCGAAGCCGCGCATGTCCGCGTCCGTGACGCTCGCCGGGTCGGCATAGACCAGACGGCTGCCGCGGGCGTGGGCGTTGGCCCGCAGCCGCTCGCGCAGATGCTCCCGGTCCTCGGCGGTGATGAGGACGCCGTCCTCGGGGATGGTCCGGGAGAGCGAGTCCGCGATCTCCTCGAGGGTCTCCCCCATCTCCTCCTGGTGGTCCTCGCGCACGTTGGTGATGACCGTGACGTCGGAGCGCACGAGGAAGTCCTGGGAGTAGGTCTGGTTGATCGGCCGCACCGCCATGCACTCCATGACGAGGGCCTCGGTCGCCGTGGTGACGTGGTCGGCCACGATGTCGATCTGCTCGTTGATCGTCGGGGCGCCCCGGCGCTTGATCGGGGTCTCCACCCCGTCCGGGGCGATGATCCGCGCGGCGCTGCCGGTGGTCTTCGCGACGGTGACGTAGCCCCCTTCGCGCAGGACTCCGGCGACGAGGCGGGTCACGGTGGACTTGCCCCGGATGCCGTTGACGTGCACGCGCAGGTCGAGGCCGTTGAGGCGCTCGTTGTGCTCACGCGTGACCGCGTGCCAGTAGCCGAAGGTGGCCAGGCACGCGGCGAGGAGGAGCAGGAAGCCGACGAGCGAGGGCGTCACTGGTCCGCGCTCACGCTTCCGTCGAGCGCCATGCGCGCCTGGGCCATGAGCGACTCCGACGTGGAGGTCTCGTGGGCGAGCGCCAGGCCGGTCGCGATCCGGGCGACGTCGACCACGCGGCGCCGCTGCCCGGTCTGGCGGTCGGCGAAGGTGACGCCGGTGACCCGCTCGACGAGGGGGACGATGGTGCGCCACGCCTGATCGTCGGTGGCGCCGACGAGGATGGCCCCGATCTCGCTCTCGCTCATGGCGAAGGGGACGTCGTACTCCCCGACGCCGGCCTCCACGAGTCGGGCGATGGCCCGGTGGACGGCCACCCGGGACTGCGAGGAGACCTCCTCGTCGTCGATCTCGACGCGCACGAGCAGCATCGCCAGAGGCGTCTGCGAGCGCCGGCTGCGGGCGACCTCCTCGTCGAGCCGACCCCGAGCCTGGTCGAAGGCCAGCAGCCCGAGCGAGTTGTAGACGGCGGCGGTCGAACGGCCTGACTCCGAGTCCCAGCTCCGCGCCAGCCGACGCAGTCGTCCGCCGAGACTGCCCGCGAGCCAACCGAGGGCCACGAGCGCGATCGACTCGGAGACGACGAGCAGGATCGTCGCCGAGCTCCACTCGCCGATGACCATGCGGACCGCCACGAGGGCGGCCGCGCCGACGAGGCCGACAGCGAGGCCGATGAACGCATCGAAGCGGACCGCTGAGAGGCAGCAGGCGATGGCGATCGCGGCGCACGCGAGCGCGATGTCCGGTGAGTCGGCACCTGCCAGGACCCCGCAGCCGACGAGTGCCGCGGCGCAGGCGAGCAGGCGCACCGTCGTGTCAGTCCAGGCCGGTGTGGCTGTCATCGCGCCGGTCACTCCTTTCGTCGCTGCGTGTGGTGGCCTCCACCCAGATGCCGTGGCAGATGAGGAGGATGGACAGGACGAGCACGCCCACGATCCCCCGCACGGCCAGATCGAACCACACCGGATCCGCCATCAGTCGACCCCGAGCGGCCAGCGGGCCCGGACGATGGTCCGGTCCGGAGAGGATTCGGCCTCGTGGTCGGCCCCACGAAGGAGGATCCGGTCCCCGCGGATCTCGATGTGCGTGCCGCCGACGGGCGCCCCCTGGGAGCGGCCCAACCCGGCACTGACACGGGCGAGGTCCCCCGCCCGGACGAAGCCGGCGACCCGGATCTCCAGCTCGGCCTCGGATCGCTCGTCCTCGGCGTCATCGAGCCGGCGCAGCTCGACCGCGACCGACTCGACGCCGAACTGCCGACAGACGTGCTCGAGGAACTGCGAGAGCACGTCCCGGGTGGCGACCTCGCCGGTGATGACCGGGAGCTGCTGGTCCTGACCGGTCAGGCGCACCCGCTCACCCGCGATCCGGCGGGCGACGTCGTCGAGGACGCCGGCCACGAGCGCGGCGAGGTCGACGGTGCCGGCGATCGGCCCGACGATCCCGGCCCTGGCGCGCACGCCGTCCTGATGCCCGCGCATCGTCAGGAGACGGGAACGCACGGTCGAGGCGTGCCCGGCCAGCGCTGCGTCACCGCTCTCCTCGGCGCGCTGGATGAGGGGGACGAGGGCGCCGTCGAGGGCGCGAACCTCCTGGACGAGGGAGCGCACGTGCTGGCGCAGGCCCTCGCTGCCGGCGGCGGACTCCAGATCCGGGGTGGCGCCGACCATGGCGGCGAAGTCCTCCAACGAGTCCACGTCCGCGCTGGACCACGGGTGCAGCTCGACGTCGAGGGCGCCGACGTGCCCGACGAGGGCACCGGAGGCGGAGCGGATCGGCGCGGTCACGAGCGCGCACACGCCGTCCTGCGCGGCCTCGGACCCGGACAGGTCGTCGTGGCGCACGGACGCGGAGGTACTGCCCAGCAACTGCGAGATGGCGCGGGCGACGCGGTCAGGCCGGTCCGGCTCCCAGCCGGCCACCAGCTGTCCGCGGAAGTCGACGACGTCACCGAAGCTGACGAAGCCGACCGGCGCCCCGAGGATCCGTGCCGCCAGGGCGGCGACGGCACGACGAGCTGCCGGTGTCGCGACGGAGGGGGCGCGCTGTTCGGGTATCCGGGACCCGAGATTGGCGCTGGTCACGAAGGGCACTCCCCACATCTCGTGCGCCGGCGCTCCCCCAAGCGTCGGCCCGTAGTCGTCGATATTGCTGTCGTGGTCATGAGGAATCTACACCGTGGGCACCCCTCGGCCCGGCACCCACGGGTGCGGCGTGCCGGGCTGCGGGCGTGGGTCAGAGGCGGTGGGCAGCCCGCCAGTTGTTGGCGAAAAGGCCATGGCCGTCGATGATCGACGGGCCCATGACATCACCCATGGTCGGGCCGTTGACGGCGTCACGACTGGACATGAAGCGGTGCTTTCCCTGGCTGTCGACGCCCAGGTAGATCGCCGAGTGCTCCAGCCCGTCCTCGGCCGGGTGGGTGTCGAAGAAGAGGACATCACCGGGCAGGAACTTCTTGGTCACCGAGATCGGGGGCGGGCTGCCCTTGTCCTTGACGAGCGTCACACCGGGCGCGTACTTGTACATGCCGTTGACGGTGCGCTGGAGGCCGTCACCCTTGGTCTCGTTCTTGCCGAACATCGGGTAGCCGAGTCGGTACCCGTAGACGATGCGCAGGAAGCCCGAGCAGTCGAGGGAGTTGGCGTCCCGCTGCTCCGGCGGGTCGTGCTCCTTGTCCGGGTGGGAGACCGTGATCTCGAGGTAGTCGTTGAAGTCGCCGCCGACGTCGCGCAGTCCGCTGCCGTCGTCCTTCAGCGGCCCGAAGTCGGCGTCACCGGCGTAGCGCAGCCCGTTCTCGTCGTACTTGGACTCGGCACCCTGGAAGTACTGCGTACCGATCTCGAGAGCGTCCGGCGAGCGGTCGTTGACCGCCTCGGCGAACCACTCCTGGAACCAATCCTCCTCCTGGGCGCCCTTCTTGAAGGGCTTGGGCAGGACGCGGACGTACTTGTTGGTCACCACGCGCGCGTCGGTGTTGCGCGGCTCCTCGAGGGTGCGCTTCGGTCCGGTGAGCACCGCGGTGCGGGCCGTGTCGGTGAGGTGGGCGATGAGCTTGCCGGAGTCGTCGCGCACCACCGTCCCGGCGGGATTCTTGACGCGCTCGTAGGTGAGGCCCTCGAGCGAGACGTCGTTGACTTTCTTCGCCTGCGCGGTGGATTCGCTCTCGCCGGCACCGTCAGCTCGCAGGCTGTTCTGGGACAGCCCGAGCACGACCAGGGCGACCAGGCAGACGATGATGGCGACGGCAGGACCAACCTGTCGTCGAACGTTCATGGACCCTCCTCGAGACGGACCGATCCAGACTACAGGCGCTCGTCTCAGAGTCCGAAATGACACACCCTATCGACGAGGGCGGGCGAAGGGGGCCGGCAGCCACCCCGGATCGCCCGGGCACGCGCCTCTCAGGGGCCATGGGCCGGGCCCGACGGCATCCGTATGCTGGCCGTCGTGCCCATCCACAGCCAGTTTCACGACGCGGTGACAATCCTCACGATCGACCGCACCCGCCGACGCAACGCCCTCGACGAGGGGGCCCTCGAGGAGCTGCACGAGGCCGTCACCGGCGCCGTCGCGGAGGGCGCCCGGGCCATCGTCCTCACCGGCGCCGAGGGCCACTTCTGCGCCGGGGCCGACCTCACCGAGCTCGAGGACGTCTCCTTCACCCGGCGTCTGGCCGAGGTGCTCCGCCACCTGGCCGCGGTGCCCGTGACGACCGTCGCGGCGATCTCCGGGTCGTGCATGGGCCTCGGCATGCAGCTCGCGCTCGCCTGCGACGTCCGGGTCGTCGCCGAGGGGGCACGCTTCGCGGTCCCGGTGGCCAAGCTGGGGCTCATGGTCGACCGGTGGACCATCGACCGGCTGATCCGCCACTGGGGCGAAGGGGCCGCCCGCCACATGGCCCTCACCGCCGCTGTGCTCGACGCCGACGACGCCCACCGCTACGGCTTCACCCAGGTCCGCGGGGACCTCGACGCGGCGGTGGAGCTGGCCCGCCGGGCAGCAACCCTGGCACCGCTGACCCAGGCGGGTTCGAAGCTCGGCCTGGACGTCGGCACGGCCGCCGACCCCGCCTACGACGAGGCCTTCGCCCGCGCCTGGGCCAGCCGCGACCTCGCCGAGGGCCGACAGGCCTTCCGCGAGCGCCGCTCCCCCGTCTTCGAGGGGCGCTGACATGGCCGGCGCCGATGCCAGCGTCCGGACCGCAACCACCGCGGACGCCGAGATCGTGGGCCGGGTCCAGGCTCACGTGTGGCAGCAGGCCTACGACGGGGTGGTCCCGCCGCAGGTGCATGCCGCCTTCGCCCCGGAGGCCTTCGCCGCGTCCTGGCGGGAGTCGCTCGAAGCACCGCCGGAAGGGGTCCACCGCCTGCTCGTGGCCTGCGCGGGTGAGGACGTCGTCGGCTTCGCCGCGATCGGGCCGAGCCAAGACCCCGACACCGGCCAGGTCACCGGCGAGGTGACCGCCCTCGGGGTCGACCCACGGTCGCGCAGGCAGGGGCACGGCTCGCGGCTGCTCAACGCTGCGGTCGACACGCTCCGCGAGGCCGGCGCGGAGAGCGTGACCGCGTGGTGCCTCGTCGAGCACGAGGACCTGCGCGCCTTCCTCACCGCCGCCGGGATGCAGCCGGACGGCGCCTACCGCGACCGGGTGATCTCCCCCGACGGCGGGACCGCACGTGAGGTCCGGGTCGTCGCGGTGCTCACGACGGGCGACTCCGCCCGGGCATGACCTCGACGGACGTGGCTCCGCCCGCCGACCGTCAGAGCCCCAGCACGTGCTCCAGACCGACCGTGACCCCGGGGTGCTTGGCGACCTCGCGCACGCCGGTGAGGACCCCCGGCATGAAGGAGACCCTGTCGAAGGAGTCGTGCCGGATCGTGAGCATCTCCCCCTCGTTGCCGAGGAGCACCTCCTGGTGGGCGACGAGTCCGCGCAGCCGCACGGCGTGCACCGGGACGCCCCCGACCTGCGCGCCACGGGCGCCGTCCGGATCCTTGGTCGTCGCGTCCGGAACCTCGCCCAGACCGGCCTCGGAGCGGGAGGTGGAGATCAGCTCCGCGGTGCGCGTGGCCGTCCCGCTCGGGGCATCGACCTTGTTCGGGTGGTGCAGCTCGATGACCTCGACCGACTCGTAGAAGCGGGCCGCCTGCTTGGCGAACTGCATCATCAGCACCGCGCCGATCGCGAAGTTGGGCGCGATGAGCACCCCCACACCGGGGCTGGCCTCGACCTCACCGCGCAGCTGCTCGGCCCGCTCGTCGCTCCAGCCGGAGGTGCCGACCACGACGTGCACGCCCTGCTGCACGCAGTGGCGGATGTTCGCCTCGCTCGCCGCGAGGACGGTGAAGTCGATGGCCACGTCCGCGCCACCGAGGTCACCGAGGTCGTCCCCGTCGTCGAAACGCCCGACCAGCTCGAGGTCCTGCGCTCCCTCGACCGCCTCGCACGCGGTCGAACCCATGCGCCCCTTGGCGCCGATCACTGCCACCTTCGTCGTCATGGCACGAGCCTACGAGACGGTGTCCAACACTCCTCGTACCACTGTTGTTCACCTGCTGTTCACCTGACTGATAGAGTGGAAGGTGAACAGCGGATGAACAGGAGGTGTCCCCATGACGGTCACCACGATGAGGACTGCCCGCGAGACCCACTCCCCCCGGATGCGGTGCATCTGGGTCCCGGTCACGGGCGCGGACGGGCGAACCCACACGGAGATGCGCTGGGTCCCCGACGCACGGCCCGCCACCAGCCACCGCGACGCCGCCTGACCGACCGCGTCGACACGACGAAGGGCGACGCTCCCCCGATGGGGAGCGTCGCCCTTCGCGGTGGGTCCGGTGGTGTCAGAGGCGGCGCACCGCGCGGAAGTTGTTCGCGAACAGTCCGTTGCCGTCGAGGATCGACGGGCCGGCGACGTCACCCATGGTCGGTCCGTTGATGGTGTCGCGGCTGGACATGAAGCGGTGCTTGCCCCGGCTGTCCTTGCCCATGTAGAAGCCGGAGTGGTCCAGGCCGGGCTCACCGTCGGTCTCGAAGAAGACGATGTCGCCGGGCAGCATGTTCTTCGTCGCCTTGGCCAGGTCCGGCCGCTTCCCCGTGTCCTTGACGAGCAGCACGCCGGGCGCGTGGTCGACCATGCCCTGCACCTGTCGCTGCAGGCCATCGCCCTTGGTGTCGTTCTTGCCGAACATCGGGTAGCCCATCCGGTAGCCGAGCACGATCCGCAGGAAGCCGGAGCAGTCCAGGGCGTTGGCATCCTCCTTCTCCGGCGGGTCGTCCTGCTTGTCCGGGTGGGAGACGGTGATCCCCATGTAGTCGTTGTAGTCGCCGCCGACGTCGCGCAGCCCGCTGCCGTCATCCTTCATCGGCCCGAAGTCGGCGTCACCGGCGTAGCGGACCCCGTCCTCGTCCTTCTTGTCCGGAGCCCCCTGGAAGTACTGGGTGCCGATCTCGAGGGCTCCCGGCTTCTTGCTGCCCTTGTACTCGGCCAGCCACTTCGGGAACCACTTCTCCTTCTCACCGCCCTGCTTCCACTGGTGGGGGGCGACGCGGACCCAGGCATTCGTCGTGACCGTGGCGTCGGTCGTGTCCGGCTCGGCGAAGGTGTGCTTCGGGCCGTAGAAGACCGCGGTGCGGGCCTTGTCGGTGAGCCGGGCGACGACGTCACCGGACTCCTTGTCCACGACCTCGGTCCCCGCCGGGTTCGACACCCGCCGGAAGGTGTGCTCGTCCAGGACCTCGTCGGGGTCCTGCTGTCCCGGTGCGGCGGCCGGTGACTTCGCCGTCGGCTCCGCGCCGGTCCCGACCGACCTGACCAGGAACAGTGCCGCCAGGAGCAGCAGTGAGACGACGATCGCCACGATGGGCACGACTTGCTTGCGCAGCTGCATCCAGCCTCCATCCTCGTGCGCGTGCGGAAAGTCTATACAACACCCGGCGCGACGGCGGGGCCCCGACCACTTGCCGTGGTCGGGGCCCCG
>NZ_BCSR01000009.1 GCF_001570965.1 Janibacter corallicola NBRC 107790
ATAGTTCCTCGGGGGTGTCGTACCGCCAGTAGACGACGTGCCTCACGTTGTTTGAGCGCGTGGCCGGTGGTGGTGCCTCACGTACTTTGAGCGCGTAGCCCGTTGGGCAGGCTTGCCTGTGTGAAGGGCGAGAAGATCGATATGGCCGCGAGACGGCAGGTGACGAACAAGCTGCGCGCCGAGTACCGGAAGGCCTCGAAGGCCGAGAAGGGCGCGATCTTGGAGCGGGTGATGGCCGCGAAGGGGATGGGCAGGTCGAGCGCGCGGCGGATGCTGACCGGGCCTGCCCTGCCGCACCCGAGGGAGCAGATCGACGCGCGGACGGTTAAGCCGCGCCGGTTCAGCGACGACGCGCGGGCCCTGCTGGAGCATGTGTGGGCGCTGATGGGCATGCCGTGCGGGAAGTACTTGGTGGTCATGCTCGAGACGTGGTTGCCGGCCATGGCCGAGGCCGGCGACTTGGACCAACCGTTTGCCACCGCGCCCGCCCGTGAGCAGCTGGAGGCGATGAGCGCCGCGACGGTCGACCGGTACCTGGCCCCGGCCCGCCAGCGGATGCAGCTGCAGGGGTGTCTCGACGACGAAACCCCGACGCCCCGGGAGTGGTCGAGGCCGACACTGTCGCCCACTGCGGACCGACCCTGATCGGGGGAGTTCGTGCGCACCCTGACGATGACCGACATGGTCACCGGGTGGACCGAGAACTACTCGATCCGCAACAACGCCGCGAAGTGGATCACCGAGGGCATCGGCGCGCTGGCGGAGAGGTTCCCGTTCGAGCTGGTGATCTTCGATTCGGACTGTGGCGGGGAGTTCATCAACCACGAGGTCGCCGCCTGGCTGCAGGAGCGCGACATCGAGCAGACCCGCTCGCGCCCGTGCCAGAAGAACGATCAGGCGACCGTGGAGTCGAAGAACAACCACGTGGTGCGCAAGCACGCCTTCTACCTACGTGCCTCACGGGCCTCACGGTCGCGGGCGCCCCAGTTGCCCAAGCGTGCCCTCGTTGACGCCCATCTCGCGGGGCGACCTGGGCGACCGGCTTCCCGGACTCTTCGACGATCCGGACCGTTTCCTACGGAACTTCCGGTCGTACTTCTTCCTCTCGATCCCTATTGTCGATGCCTCTACGCTTCCGCGTAAGCTCACATAGCGCCCCATCTTCCAATGAACACAATCAATCCAGCTCAAGGGCACTGGTTTCCTCGCAAGCGTCGCTCTCCTCCTTCGAAACGAGCGATCGTCCTACGGTTTCCGGGAGCGCCAGGACCACACAGAACACTGCTGCGGCCACCACAGACAAATATATGCCGGGTGCGATACTCATTCCCGTTTGAGAGACCAAGAATGTTCCAACGAACGGAGCGGTGCCAGCGAATACCACGTAAGCAGCGTTGTAGCTAATAGAGATGCCGCTGTACCTCGTACCCGTTGGGAACAGTTCGACCTGTGTGGCCGTATATGCGGGCGCAAAGAGCGCGAGCCCCAGGCCAAGGAGCATTTGACCTGCAATGGCGTTGGCCAAGCCACCGGTGCTCAATAGGACGAATCCAGGGACCCCAAGGACCGACAGGACCGCACACCCAGCCAGCATGGGGACGCGTCGCCCCAGACGATCACTCAGCATGCCAGTTACAGGGACGAGGGCCGTCACGGTAAGAAGCACGATGAAGTTCGCAAGCAGCGCCTCTGACTGTCCGAGTCCAACCGACTCTGTCAGATGCGTCGTCATGAAGGCCGCGATGACGTAGAACGCGAGGCCGTTGAGAGCCGAGAGACCAAACACGAAGGCCATGCCCGTTCGATTCTCCTTCAAGGAGCGCTGTGCAGGCTTAGCCTCGACCCGGTCCTCCTGTTGAATGGCGCTGAAGGCGGGCGATTCATCGATCCTGCGGCGTAGGTAGAGGCCGATCACGGCTAGAACTCCACCCAACAGGAACGGAATTCTCCAACCCCACGAGGCATAGGCGGACTCGGACATGTTCGACGAAATCGCTAGCACCGTGAGAGATGCTGCGATCGCGGGCAATATATTGAACGCGACAGTACTGCTCAGCCAAAGGCCGCGGCGATCAGAAGGAGCGTATTCCCCGATCAAAGCGAAGGCTCCAGCGTTCTCTCCACCTGCCGAGAAGCCCTGAACCAAACGACATATCAAGAGAAGCGATGGGGCAAATAGGCCGACAGCAGCATACGTCGGTAGCAACCCGATTGACAGCGTTCCAGCACCCATCGTCAGCACGACGATAGACAGCGTGTTACGCCGCCCAATCTTGTCCCCTAGATTGCCGAAGAATACTCCGCCAAGAGGTCTCACAACGAACGCGACGCCGAAGAGTGCGAAGGTTGACAGAAGCGCGACTGTACGGTTCGCATCCGGGAAGAACAGGGAAGCCAGAATGGGCGCAGAATAGGCGTAGACGATGAAGTCGAACCATTCTACAAAAACACCGATAGACCCTGCTACGAGAGCCCTCTTCCCTCGCACTACCTGTGTCGTGTTGGTGTCCATTAGTATTCCTGTCTTTAGGCAGCTGATGCGGAACAGATTGAACGAGACCTGGCAGAATGGTGACTCCGGCGCCTACCCGTGGCACGAATCGACTACGGGTGATGCGAGTCTTGGAAGTTGTATCTATTGGGTCGGGTCCGTTGCTTTGGGGCGACCATTGGTCGCCCACAGTCGGATGACCTGAGCGGCCCGCACCTGCGAACGGCACGCAGCTCGAACGTCACGGGCCAGCTGCGCAAGATCGTCGTGAGATTGTCGTCCACTCGTGCCGCGGGTGATCGCCCTGCTCGCGCTATCTAGGCACTCTTCGGCCTCAATCAGCCATTCCTCGCCCTTGTAACGGTCGGCATGCGAGGCAGGCGCATCGCGATGCGCGACCTGTGCTTCATGGACACGCCGACTTGCTTCAGCAGTAGCGTCGGCCAATAGTGACGTAGGGTCAGAGGTGAGGTGAAGAGACCAGAACTCGTTAGTTTCGTCATAGTAATAGTAGCCGTGGCTCGGCTCTCGAACTTGGAGGAATCGGTCAGCTGGCCCGATGCAAGCGCGATACTCCCCGGGCCGTGTCGACGACGGGGCGATTACGGCGGTGAAGGCATTTCCCCGGTGAGCGGCGGACGCATCCCACTCGGTTCCCGCGCTCCAGCTCTCCACAGACTCTTCGTATGGTCCTTCGGGGATGTCCCCGCTGGTTCGATACATACGTGTGAGGGCTTCGACGTCGAAGCCGCCCACCTCGTGTCGGAGGACCCGATGGAAGTAGCGATTTCGCGCTGCGCTGTTCTTGCTCGACATACGTGCCGCGATCAGCGCCGGGTCAGACGTCCCTGCATCACTGCTACGAGTAATGAACCAGCCGGCTTCGGTCGTGTAGCTGTAGCGGCCCTCACGGGGCCCCCGCCAGACTCCGGAGTCTTGGCTAAGTGGGTTGTTGTTTGCATACAGCACAGAATGCTTGTTACCTGCCGAGTCGCTCGTAGTATCCCGCAGTATCGGGTTTGGCTTAGCTGGACTGCCAGCACGCTCTTCTATCGCGACGCCGTAATGTGCGTCTGCCCAGAGCCCCCCGGCTGTTCCCAAGATCGGCCCCGGGTCCCCGACAGGGAAGGCGAGCATCATGTCACGGGCCTCGGCGGCTGAGGAGGCGAACTGTAGTGCGTGGAAAGTCGACGCCCCGCGACGGATGCCGTAGCCCCACTCCTCGGGAGGGCCACCTCCGCAGCTAGCGCCGTCTATGCCCTGACCGCCGTGATGCACGTAGGCAACGCCCTTGTTGTTGAACCCCGGGTGTCCTGCCATGTAGAAGCGACCGAGCCCCGGTATCGACCCATTGGCAGAGAATGGCGTGTAGATGAAGCTATTGCCGACGTCGGGAAAGGCCACGATCGTCGCTTGGTAAGTGCAGTCGTGGTCTGTCGTGGAACCAGCAACGAGTTCTCCGTCCGTGGTTGCTTCAGCCCAGGCACAGAACCCGCTGCACATGTCCGCGATCTCACCCGCTGGGGAGACGTGGGCCCCACTGTATGTATTGACGCCGATCCTGCCTGTGGAGTCGAGATCCTCGCCGAACATCACATGCCGATCGGCGGGTGGGCGGTACCCGGTCCATACTGCTATGGCCTGTTCCCGGGTCATCGGCACGCCACGCCCCATAGCGCCTTCGGCCCATCCCTCGGCGAAGTCAAGGATCTCAGGGGCGTGCTTTGAAAGCTGCTGTTCCCATTCAGACAGGATCCCCTCGGTGTCGGGGTCGACCGTCCGTTCGGTGAGCCGCTCGAAGATCCAGGTGCCATAGATGTCGATTACCTGCCGAGCGTACTGCCGGCCCATCTCGCGGTTGCTCCCAGCCAGAACCACCACGGGGCAAATTGTTGGCACCAAGGGTATGCCGTCCGTCGTGGTCGCCACCTCGGCGTCCTGTCGACGGATTGCCGGCGAGGGCTCCTGGGCAGGCTGCTCCAGCGACACGGACGCGCGGGCGACCTCGATAGCCTGTAGCGTCAGCGCCCGGAACCGTGCAAGCAGTCCGGGCAAGTCCGGTTCAGTTGCAGGTGCGGCGAAGTCGGTCAGACTGCCATCTGCCCGGCCCAGTTCCCACTTCGCGGCGTGGACCTCGGCGATCACGACATCCATAGCATCAAGCCAGCGACGGCCGACCTGGCCCGAGCCCTCGAACCGCCCGTTGATCAGGCGATGAGCGACGTGGACCGCCATTTGCGCCTGCTCCCGGGCCTCGTAGATGTTCGCAATCGTGGTGCTTGGCGAAGCCGGCGTGGAGGCAGCCCTTGCCAGCCGCTCGATGAGCGAGCGGTAACGGGTTAGCTCCGCATGGAAGAGGGAGGGCAGGTCATCGGCGCGGGCTGCGGACACCGGGCTGTCGGCGTCCGTCGGGAACGGGGTTCTCGTCATCGGCGCTTCTTCTCTCTGGATCTCGCTCTAGGGCCTTGTGGTGTGGGCCACATCCTGTCGGATGATGACATCGGTGTCAAGGGATCGACACAGGCGTAGACTTCGATGCATGGTCGTGTTTGGAGTGACCGTCATGTCAATGGCTTCAGCAGTTGGCGATGAGGCTGCTCATCGCTTCCCACCGCTGGACTCGCTGGTGGTAGGCGGCGATCACTCGCGATACACCTGCCAGGTGATCTCGACCAGGAGGTGCTTCTCGACGGCGAGCAAATCGTCCGGACGTTCGGCTTGGGCCTCGGTCAGCAGGCCGGTGCCGGCGCGCGGGGCCGACGGGAGCGGTAGAGCGGGTCGTCGGTGCGGCCCCGGTGGCAGGTCTCTTGGCTGGGCCCGTCGGCGGCAGCCGTCGAGGGCGTCACCGGCCAGACACACAGGTGTCGCGGAGATCCTGAGTCAGCACGAGTTCGCCACTATGTCGTGGGTTGTCCGCGGCAGGGTTGGCCTTGGGTCAGTACTCTGTAAATGAGCAGCAGTCCATGGCCGCTTGGCTGTGGTGGTTGCCCAAGAACGGCGTCGACACCGGGACTATCCATGGGCGTGCTACAGGCATGGCGGGGACGCGGAGTTGGTCTCACCTGCTCGACGCGCTGATCGCCGCCGGCCGTCAGCAAGGGCTGACGTCGTTGAGTCTGATTGTGGAACGGGACATCTACGCACGGCGCCTCTATAGGCGTGGGATTCGGACAGGTCGACGACGCAAGCAGCGGGCTGACCATGCTCCTGCAACTCCCACGTCTCAGCTGACCTCGGGGTCATGGGGCGCCGTTGCAGCGATCCTCTTTCAGAGTCAGGTCCGCATTCCGCGTGGCACGGGCGGGGCATCGGTGATCGGTGACGGCGGGGGCTGGGGTATGCAGCCTGCGATCTGGCGCGTGGAGCGGAAGACGACAAGGTTGCGGTGGCTCGGGCGAGCCGCGGAAGCGACCAAGATGCCTTGGTAGCCGTCGCGGTGGAGCTGATCACCGATGGCTTGGAACGCTGGCCACTGGTGGGCGGTGGGCCGCGGTGGAGGCAGACCGACTCGGTGCAGACGCTTCTCGTCGTCGAGCAGTGCGACATCCTCAAGGTCCACGCGCCAACGCCATAGGTCCCGGGGCAGCGTGTGGCCAGGCGGAAGGCCCGTACCGGCTAGCGCTCGGTACCATTCGGCCCACGCCGTGGCCGGCTCATCCGCGAGGTACCAGGCCGCGATGGTGCCGCCGTGTTGCCAGCGGCCGTCCGGCGGGTCGGGCGGCCAATACAGCGGGTTGGCGCCATGGGGATGTGGCGGACGAAGACGTCATGTATGGAGTCTTCGTCGACGTCGAGGGCGGGCACTTACGCGACAGGCATTTCCTCTAGTGACGCGACCAGCTTGGAGACGCTGCGGTAATCCCCGTCGTGGATGGCGTCGACCGGGCGTCGGTCATCGAGACGAGCAATGGGTTTGATCAGCCAGACCGGGATATAGCTGGGATCCATCACCTGAGCCAGGCGCTCGACTACAGCGGTCAGCTCGAGGGCTCGGGTGGCATGCTCGCCGATCGGCGTGCGAGTTCCATTCCGCCAGCGCCGTGCACTGCTTGGATCACCACCCGTCGCATCGGCCAGGTTGGCTGCCGTGAGGTGCCCCAGGCGAGAGACCCGAGCGATCTCCTCGGCCAGCGGCGTGTGGGCGATCGTTGTCATGACTCCATGATAGACCACGCGCACGCTTAACGCCTCCCAGATGCACGCACAACGCCTCATCGTCAGACATACACATCCCGGAGGCGGATTCTTCTACGGCGACGTGCCGGGCATGGCGGGTGGAGAACGGTCGGCTGCTGGCAGACGTCTCTACGGGTCCCTCTGCGGCGCTACAGGCCGAACCGGGCGAGCAGATGCCCTGACTGGCTATTCGTGCACTTGGAATAATGCGCTCCACCAGTCGTGGTGGGCACGCACGACGTCGACGAGGGTCCTGGGGGAGAGGATCGAGCCGAACCACTCCCGCTCCTCGGGCAGGAAGCCCTCCGAGCGCCGGTTGCTCGTCGCATTCGTCAGGTCCAGCTCGGTGTGGGCGACGTTGAGGTCACCGAGCAGCAGGAAGTCCCGGCCGGCCCCCTTCGCCGCCTTGCGGGCACGGTCCAGGTGGCGCGCGAAGGAGGCGAGGAAGCCCATCTTGCGCTCGTACTTCGCTCCGCCGTCGGGCTCCTCGCGCCCGCCCGGCTTCTGCAGGTGGGCGGGCAGGCCGCCCTTGGGCAGGTACAGGTTCGCCACGGTCAGCGGTGGCCGGTCCCCGTCGCCGGGCAGGTCGACCTCGATGTACCGACCCTCGGGGACGAAGGGGGCCAGCCCCCTCGCCATCGTGCCCGGCGGGGTGGGGTCCAGGTGCAGGTGGTCCTCGCCGGGAGCGCGCAGCAGCGCCTCGCCGCCCCAGGTGCGCACCGCCTCGGGCCGCTGCCGGGTGAGGAGGGCGACGCCGTTGCGCCCCGCCAGCCGACCCGGGTCGTAGGCCACGTGGAGGTCGCCGAAGACGCCCTCGGGCAGCTTCTCAGGGGCGCACCGGACCTCCTGCAGGCCGACGACGTCGGGGGCGCGCTCGGCGAGCCAGGGCTCGAAGCCCCGTCGCTGCGCCGCCCGGATGCCGTTGACGTTGAAGCTGGCGACCCGCAGGGTCACAGCGCCTGCATGTCCTCGGGCGTCGGCTTCGCGACGACCTCGTCGTACTCGGGGTGCTTGCCGAGCCACTTCTTGACGTAGGGGCAGACCGGGACGATGGTGCGGCCCTCCTCACGGGTGGCGCGCATCGCCTCCTCGACGACGATGCCGGCCAGACCCTGCCCGCCGAAGTCCTCCCCGATCTCGGTGTGGGGGAAGATCCGGCGCTCGTCGCGGTCGGTGAATTGCGTGAAACCCGCCACGTTGCCGTCCACGGAGATCTCGAAGCGGTCGGGGGAGGACTGGCGGCTGACCGAGGTACTCATGGCCCTCAGCCTGCCACGAGGGCCTGTCAACGCCATCGGGCGGCTTCTCACTGTGAGAACGGCAACGGAACCCGGACGCGATTGCCGCTAGCCTGCTCGCCAGATTCCCGACCCCAGGCACGGAGGCGCTAGTGAGCACGAATGGACTGCATCCCAACTTCCAGCAGCATTTCGACGACATGGTGGCGATCAACCCCGGCGAGACGGAGTTCCACCAGGCCGTCTACGAGGTGATGCAGTCCCTGGCGCCGATCGCGGGCCGGGTGCCGGAGTACGCGCAGTGGTCGATCCTGAAGCGGGTCTGCGAGCCGGAGCGGCAGATCATCTTCCGCGTCCCGTGGGTCACCGACGACGGTGACGTGCAGATCCAGCGGGGCTTCCGGGTGGAGTTCAACTCCGCGCTCGGCCCGTACAAGGGCGGGCTGCGCTTCCACCCCAGCGTGAACCTCTCGATCATCAAGTTCCTCGGCTTCGAGCAGATCTTCAAGAACTCCCTGACCGGCATGCCGATCGGCGGCGGCAAGGGCGGCTCGGACTTCGACCCGAAGGGCAAGTCCGACACCGAGATCATGCGCTTCTGCCAGTCCTTCATGACCGAGCTGTACCGGCACATCGGCGAGTACACCGACGTGCCGGCCGGTGACATCGGTGTCGGGGGGCGAGAGCTGGGGTACCTCTTCGGGCAGTACAAGCGGATCACCAACCGGTACGAGTCGGGGGTGCTCACCGGCAAGGGGCTGTCCTGGGGCGGCTCGCAGGTGCGGACCGAGGCGACCGGGTACGGCACCGTCTACTTCGCCCAGGAGATGCTCAAGGAGCGCGGCGAGTCCCTCGAGGGGCGCCGGGTCGTCGTCTCCGGGTCGGGCAATGTCGCGATCTACGCCGTGGAGAAGGTCCACCAGCTCGGTGGCACGGTCGTGGCGATTTCCGACTCCGGTGGCCACGTCGTGGACGAGAAGGGGATCGACCTGGAGCTCCTCCGGGAGGTCAAGGAGGTCCGCCGCGGCCGGCTCACCGACTACGTCGAGGCCCGCAGCAGCGCCTCCCACGTCTCCGAGGGCAGTATCTGGCAGGTTCCCTGCGACGTGGCGCTGCCGTGCGCCACGCAGAACGAGCTGTCCGCGGAGGACGCGCACACCCTGATCCGCAACGGCGTGAAGCTCGTCGCCGAGGGCGCGAACATGCCCTGCGAGCCGGGCGCGATCGAGGCCTTCAAGGACGCGGGGGTCCTCTACGCGCCGGGCAAGGCCTCGAACGCCGGTGGCGTGGCCACCTCCGCCCTGGAGATGCAGCAGAACGCCAGCCGTGACTCGTGGGGCTTCGAGGAGACGGAGGCCGCGCTCGAGGAGATCATGCGCGACATCCACCGCAACTGCGTGGACACCGCCGCCGAGTACGACTGCGAGGGTGACTACATGGCTGGCGCCAACCTCGCCGGCTACATCAAGGTCGCCGACGCGATGGTCGCCCAGGGCGTCATCTGAGCCGAGCCTCCCGGGGCGGCCGGGTCAGCCGAGGACGGCGTCGGTCTGCCGGCTGATCGCGGTGAGCCCTCCGTGCGGCCGCCAGATGCGTGCCTCGCCGTGGGCGTAACCGTCCGCGGCGGTGTCGGCTCTGGCCGCGTAGGCCCACTGTGCCGTGGGCGCGACATGCCGCAGATCGCCGACGATCTCCAGGGTCCATGACACCGTGCTTGCGGCAGCCGGCTCGTGCAGACGCTGCAGCGCGGGAGTGGGCCAGGCGTCCGCGAGGGCGACGAGGTGCTCCTCCCCGAAGGTGCAGCCCGGTTCCCGCAGGCGCATCCAGCCGGTGAAGGAGGACCGGGGCGAGCCGCTGAAGGGCTGGTCGCCCTCGACGAGGCGCAGCTCCATGTGCTGCAGGAACTCCGGCCCACCCGTGGACTTGGGCGTGAGCGGCTCCAGATCGAAGGGGTCGGGCAGCCGCGGCATCCTCGTCTCCGGGTGGACGCGCAGGCCCGAGCGCCGGGCGCTGCCGAAGACGGCGACGGAGACCGCGGCGACCCGGCCCTCCTGGACGACTCGCGCCTCGCACTGGGTGATGTTCGACCCCTGCCGCAGGGTCGAGGACGTGACGCTCACCTCCCCGGGCGCGACCGCGGCGAGGAAGTTCGTCGTGAGGGTGCGCAGCGGCGGGAGGGCGCCGTCGACCCGGTTGCGCATCGCTGCGAGCTGGAGGGCCGCGACGAGACCGCCGTAGGTCGCCCGCCCCTGGGACCAGCCGTCGGCGATGGTGACGGTCTCTCCCTTCGCTGCCTCGTCGAGCATGTCCTGCAGGGTCATCGGTGCTCCTCCTTCGCTTCCGCCCCGACCCTAGGCGGTAGGATGGGGTGCAGCAGCCGCCCAGTTCTGCAGCGAGCTGCTCCTCTTCTTGCAACGATGCCATCGCGCCGCGAGCGCACCCTGCCCCGGCAGGCCCGTGCCCGCGCCGGGCAGAACCGAAGCATCACGACTCCGTCTGGAGCACCCTTTCGTGACCACCACGACCTTCGCCGACCTCGGCGTGCCCACCGCCCTGACCTCGATCCTGGCCGAGCAGGGCATCACCACCCCCACCCCGATCCAGGCTGCGACGCTGCCGGACTCCCTCGCCGGCCGTGACGTCCTCGGCCGCGGCCGGACCGGGTCGGGCAAGACCCTCGCGTTCGTCCTGCCGGCGCTCACCCGCCTCGCCGCGAGCGGGGGGCACCGCGCCGCCAAGCGTCCCCGTGCGCTCATCCTCGCGCCGACCCGCGAGCTGGTGACCCAGATCGATGAGGCCATGGCCCCCTTCGCCCGGGCTCTCGGGCTGCGCAGCCGCACCGTCTTCGGCGGCGTCGGCCAGAACCCCCAGGTGAAGGCCATCGCGCAGGGCGTCGACGTGGTCGTCGCCTGCCCCGGCCGCCTCGAGGACCTCATGGGCCAGGGCCACGTGAGCCTCGACTCGATCGAGATCACCGTCCTGGACGAGGCGGACCACATGGCCGATCTCGGATTCCTGCCCGCCGTGAAGCGGCTCCTCGGCAAGACCCCGGACAGCGGCCAGCGGATGCTCTTCTCCGCGACCCTGGACGGTGCGATCAACCAGATCGTCAAGCGCTACCTGCACCAGCCGGTCACCCACGAGGCGGACTCCGCCCAGAGCCCCGTCGCGACCATGTCCCACCACGTGCTGCACGTCGCCCAGGGCGAGCACCTCGCGGTCCTCACCGACCTCGTCGCCGCCCCCGGTCGCACCGTGGTCTTCACCCGGACCAAGCACCGCGCCAAGAAGTTCGCCCGCCAGCTCAACGCCAAGGGCGTCCCCGCGGTCGAGCTGCACGGCAACCTCAGCCAGAACGCGCGCACCCGTTCGATGGACGCCTTCCACTCCGGCGCCGCCGAGACGCTCGTGGCCACCGACATCGCCGCCCGCGGCATCCACGTCGACGACGTCTCGCTCGTCATCCACGCCGACCCGCCCGTGGAGCACAAGGCCTACCTGCACCGCTCCGGACGCACCGCGCGCGCCGGGGCGGAGGGCACGGTGATCACCCTGATGACCGACGAGCAGGTCCGCGACGTGCGTGACCTCACCCGCAAGGCCGGGATCAAGCCGACGACGACCAAGGTCTCGGTCGGCCACACGCTCCTCGGCGAGCTCGCGCCCGGCGAGCGCAACTTCCCCGGCGGTTTCGTGCCCAAGGTCCCGCAGCAGAGCACCGGTGGTGCGAAGGGGGCCGGCCAGAGCGGCGGTCGTGGCAACGGCGGCGGTCAGCGCGGCGGGAAGGCCTCCGGCCGTGGTGAGCGCGGTGGCGCCGGCCGTAACCGCAACGGCGGCGGCAACCGCAACCGCGGCGGCAATGGTGGCCAGCGTCGCGGCGGCCAGGGCGCCAAGCGCGCCGGCGCCTCGCGCGGTGGCAGCGTCGTCGCCTTCTCCTCGAGCAGCACGGGCGGCAGCGGCCGCCGCTGAGCACGGCCCGGCCGCGGCAGGCGTCGGAGGAAGCGGCCCGAGGCCGGATCAGCCGAAGACCGAGACCGTCTGCCGGCTGATCGCCACGAGCGAGCCGTCCGGGTGCCAGATCCGGGCATCGGTGTGCGCGTAGCCGTCGGCCGCCTGGTCGGTGTGGACGGCGTAGGCGAAGTGGGCGTCCGGCTCGGCAGTGACGTCACCGAGCAGCTCGAGGGTCCACGTCATGCTGCTGCCCGGCGCCGGCTGGGCCAGCATCTGGATCACCGCCGGCGGCCACGAGTCCGCGAGGCTGACGAAGTGCCGCTCGTCGAAGACCGGCGGCGCCTCCCGGAAGCGCATCCACCCCTGCATGTGTGACGTGCTCGCACCGCTGTAGGGGAACCTGCCGTCGGCCAGGCGCATCTCGACGTGCTGGAAGAAGTCCGGCGTCTGTCCCGGGAGGTACGGGAAGGGATCGATCGACTTCGGCTCGGGCAGCGTCGGCATGACCACCGAGGGCGGCACCGTCAGGCTGGACTCCCGCGGTGCCCCGAAGGCGGCCAGCGCAGCGGCGACCACGGTGTCGTCCTGCCGCAGCTGGACCATCCCCTGGGTGGCGCTGCGGCCGGAGCGCAGCAGCTGCACGTCGGCCGCGGCCTCGCCCGGCGTGACCGGCGCGACGAAGTTGACCGTCAGGCTGCGCAGCGGCGGCCCGGACTCCGGGAGCTGCGAGCGCAGCGCGGAGTGCATCAGGCCCGCGACCAGGCCCCCGTAGGTCGCCCGACCCTGGCCCCAGCCCTCCTCGATGTGGATGGTGCCGCTCGCGGCCTGGTCGAGCATCTCCTGCAGATTCATGAGGTCAGCCTAGGCATCGCCCGCGAGCATCGCCGCGAGACCCTCACGGTAGGTGCGGTGGGTCAGGGCGAGCCCGCTCGCCAGCAGCCGGGAGCCGTCGATCCGCTTGCCGTGCGGGGCCGCCTCACCGGTCGGCCTCGGCTGCGGCAGCCCCAGCTGGTCGGCGATGAAGGCCCTGACCTCACCGACCGGGCAGGACTCCTCGTCGTTGGCCAGGTAGAGCCGCTCGGGGGGCCCCTCCCTCGTGAGCAGGTGGACCACGGCGGCTGCGGCGTCGTCGCGGTGGATCCGGTTGGCGATGCGCCCCGGGTCGGGGTTCTCGCCACGGCGCACCTGGGCCACGAGCCGTCCGCCGGGCTTGCCGTACAGGCCGCTCGGCCGCAGCACCGTGCCGTGCGGGATCGCATCGAGGAAGAGCCGCTCCGCCTCGAGCAGCACCGTGGCCGTGGCCGTCGCCGGTCGTGCCGGGGTGCTCTCGTCGACGACACCGTCCGCCGGGCCGATGACGCTCGTGGACGAGACGAGCACCGCGCGCTGCGGCATGCCGCTGCGCAGCACGGCTGTGAGGCCCCGCGCCATGCCTTCGACGTAGGTGCGGCGGTAGCCCCCAACGTCTCGGGCATCGGCGGTGAGCACCACGGCCAGCAGGTCGGTGGCCAGCTCCGGCAGGTCCCCGGAGACGAGGTCCGCGGAGAGCCCGCGGATCGGCGGCGGGATCGCCGCGGTGTCGCGGCGCACGCCGGTCACCTCGAGACCGCGGTCGGCCAGGCGCAGGCCGATGCGGGTGCCCAGGTCGCCGCAGCCGAGGAGGAGGGCGCGGGTGGATTCGTCGGTCACGCCGGTGACTCTAGTCCGGGGGCGAACCTAGGCTGACCCCATGAGCGCTCCTGACCCGTTGACCCTGTGGGACACCACCGCCGAGGACCTGCTGGGGGTGCTGCGCGAGCTCGGGCCGGCCGAATTCGAGGCGCCGACCGCGCTGCCGGGGTGGACCGTGCGTGAGGTCCTGGCCCACCTGGCCCACCTGGAGTCCGAGGCCGCGGGGATGGACCAGCCGGCCGGCGGTCGGGTGGTCGTGGAGCCGAAGCGCAACCAGGCGATGCCCACGAGCATCACCGAGGCGGGGGTGGCGGCCCGGATCGGTCGGACGCCGGCACAGCTGCTGGAGGAGTTCGAGACCGCCTGTGCCCGGCGTCGCGAGGTGCTCGCCGACCTCGACACGAGCGACCCGAAGGCGCTCTCGCCCGGCTTCGCCGGTGACCTGGGCTGGGAGCTGCGCGTCTGGCTGAGCAACCGGCCGATCGACCTGTGGGTCCACGAGCAGGACATCCGCCGCGCGACCGGGCGGGTGATGACGACGGACTCGGTCGGTGCCGTCCACGTCGCGGGGGTCATGGCCCGCGCCTTCCCCGCGGCCCTGCGCGGTCAGCCCGAGGGCACCTCCGTCGTCACGCGGATCACCGGGGCACAGGGCCGCGTGCTCACCGCGCGCGTGGGCGGGGACGGGAGGGCGGCTCCCTTCGACGAGGGCGAAGGGGGTGACGTCACCCTCTCCATGGATGACGCCACCTGGCTGCTGCTCGCCGGGGGGCGGATCGACCCGCAGGAGGCGGACGTCGCGGTCGAGGGGAACGCCGAGGTGGCCCGGCAGGTGCTGGGTCGGCTCAACGTCACGCCGTGACCCTTGCCACGGCGGCGTAGCGTGGCAGGCATGGAGTACCGCTACCTCGGAAACAGTGGCCTGAAGATCAGCGAGATCGCCTACGGGAACTGGCTCACCCACGGCTCCCAGGTCGAGGCGGATGCCGCCACCGCGTGCGTACAGGCGGCGCTGGATGCCGGGATCTCGACCTTCGACACCGCGGATGCGTATGCCAACACCCGGGCGGAGTCCGTCCTCGGGGAGGCGCTCAAGGGCGAGCGGCGCGAGTCCCTCGAGATCCTCACCAAGGTCTACTGGCCGACCGGGCCGCGCGGCCACAACGACTCCGGCCTGTCCGCGAAGCACATCCGCGAGTCGATCGACGCCTCGCTGCGCCGGCTGCAGACCGACCACGTGGACGTCTACCAGGCGCACCGGTTCGACACCGAGACCCCGCTGGAGGAGACGATGCAGGCCTTCGCCGACGTCGTGCGCTCCGGCAAGGCGATCTACATCGGCGTCAGCGAGTGGACGGCGGACCAGCTGCGTCGGGGGCGGGCGCTCGCCGACGAGCTCGGCTTCCGGCTGATCTCCAACCAGCCCCAGTACTCGATGCTGCACCGGGTCATCGAGGAGGAGGTCGTGCCCGTCTCCCGGGCGATCGGCCTCTCCCAGATCGTGTGGAGCCCGATCGCCCAGGGCGTGCTCACCGGCAAGTACCGGCCCGGTGAGCAGCTGCCCGAAGGGAGCCGCGCCGCCCACCAGCACGTCGGCCAGTCGATCTCCGGCCGCGTCGGCGACGAGGGACTCCTCGAGGCGGTCCAGGGGCTGCAGCCGATTGCGCAGGACCACGGCCTGACCATGGCCCAGCTGGCCGTTGCGTGGGTGCTGCAGAACGAGAACGTCTCCGCCGCCATCATCGGTGCCTCCCGTCCGGAGCAGGTGCAGGAGAACGTCAAGGCGTCCGGGGTCCGCCTCGAGCCGGACGTCATGACCCGGATCGACGAGGTCCTCGCCGGTCACATCGACAGCGACCCGGGCCTGACGGCCGCGCAGGCGCCGCAGGAGCGGCCCAGCTGAGTCGCGCTCACGCGCGCAGCAGGACGAGCTCGGAGCAGAAGCCCGGCCCGAGCGCCATGAGCAGGCCGCGGCTGCCCGGCCTCGGTGGACGCGCGCGCAGGGTGTCGGCGAGCACGTGCAGCACGGACGCCGACGAGAGGTTGCCGACCCGGGCCAGCGACTCGCGGGTCACGGCGACGTCGTCCTCGGCCAGCCCGAGGGCGTCACCCACGGCATCGACGACCTTCGGCCCGCCCGGGTGGCAGACCCACCACCCGATGTCCTCCCGGGTCAGGTCGTGCTCGGCGAGGAAGGAGTCGACGTCCTCTCCGAGGTGGCGGTCGACGATGTCCGGGACCTGCGCGTCGAGCACGACCTGCAGTCCCCGGTCGCTGACGTCGAAGGCCATCGTGCGCTCGGAGTCCGGGTAGAGACGGCTGCGGGTGTCCAGGACCTCGACGTGGCCGTCCGCGTCGCCGCCGCCCCGGGCGATCACCGCGGCCGCGCCGTCCCCGAAGAGACCGCTCGCGACGAGGTTGGCCATGGAGGTGTCCTCGCGCTGGACGGTCAGCGAGCACAGCTCGACGGTGACGAGGGCCGCAACCTCCCCGGGGTGGCCGACGAGGTGGTCATCGAGCAGGGAGATGCCCGCGGCTCCGGCCACGCAGCCGAGCCCGACGAGCGGGACCCGCCGCACGTCCGGACGCAACCCGAGCCGGGAGGCGATCCGCCCCTCCAGCGGCGGGACCGTCAGGCCCGTCGTCGACGCGCACACGAGCAGGTCGACGTCCGCGACCGCCAGGCCGGCGTGGGCCAGTGCCTCCTCGAGCGTCCGCGTGCCGAGGTCGACCGCGTGCTCGATGAAGAGGTCGTTGGCCTGCCCGAACCCCTGCAGGTCGGCGTACTGCTCGATGGGCAGGGTCAGGTTCCGGTGCTCCACCCCGGCATGGGCGTGCAGTCGGCGCAGCACCCGCTCGTCGAGGTCACCCTCCAGGATGAACTCGGCGAAGGCGTCGGTGATCTCGTCCTGGGAGTATCGGTGCGGCGGCAGTGTCCCGTGCACGGCCAGGATCTGGGTGGTCGTCACCGTGCCCCTCGCGCGGTCAGCGGCCCGTGGCCCGCGAGCGGGGGGCACAACTCGTGGGCCCGTTCGGTCAGCTCCCGGGCGGTGACGTCGTCGGTGTGCGGGAGGGCGACATCGAGGTCGATCGTGACGGTGCAGCCGCCGTCTGCATCGGGCGCGGCGTGCACCCGGGCGTCGACCGTGCTGTCGGTGACGTCCACCCCGGCCCGGCATGCGGCCGTCCGCAGTGCCGAGTGGAAGCACGTGGCGAAACCGGCGGCCAGGAGCTCTGCCGGTTCGCCCCGGGCGTTCGGAGTCGTGTCGGTGTCGGCGGTCTGCATCGTGGCGCTCCTTCCGGTGCTCTGGTCCGGACCCGTGGGGTCTCGGCAGAGGACTACCCGGGTACGGCCCGCTCACTCCACGGCCGGCCCGACGTCCCGCCGGACGTCGACGCCGTCCTCGTACACACCCGGTGTGAGCGGCCGGCGGCGGGGTAGGGCGACACCGTGACGGCGTGGACGACGTCGCACCGCCGCGGCTCGAAGGGAGCGACCATGACCGACCAGAGGGAACTCGTGGTCTCGGTGCCGATGGGCCCCCAAGACGTCGAGGACCCGGCAGAGGTCCATTTCATCACCGAGGGCGACTCCGACAAGAGGGACGCCATCGAGGCACGCCCCCAGGTGAACGTCTCCTACGCATCCGACTCCGGTTGGGTGTCGCTCAGCGGCGTGGCTCGCCGCGAGGACGACCGTGACCTGCTGGAGAGCCTGTGGTCCCCGGCCACCAGCGCCTTCGTGGCCGGCGGGAAGGACGATCCGAACACCACCCTGCTCGAGGTCTCCGCCGAGACCGCCGCCTACTGGGAGTCCCCCGGAAGGGAGAGATGGTGGTCGAGCTGGTCAAGGGCGTGGCCACGGACCGCCCGGCCCGCCCCGGCGACACCGGGACGGTGGAGTTGTGACGGTCCCGACCTGTGGCTCCGCGTCACGCGGCGTCGGGGAGCGTGAGTGACTCGAGGTGGATCTCGAGGAGGGAGTGGACGACGTCCGGCCGCTGTCCTCGGCGCTGATGTCGGCGACCGACCCCGAGGGGTGGTGGCGCCGGGCAGGCGTGCTCCGGGCCGTGGGGCGTCCGCAGCCTGACCTCGTGGGGTCCCGCGCCGGGGTCGAGGCCGGTCCCGGTGACGTCCGCAGCCCAGCCCGGGGCCTCCTTGTCCAGGTTGTGCCGCTGGCACAGGCCCCAGCCGTTGGCCGAGCTCGTCGAGCCGCCGGTGCTCGCCGGCCGGGCGTGGTCGACGTCCCGGATCGGCGCGTCGCACCAGGGGACCCGGCAGGTGCCGTCCCGTAGCTCGATGAGGGTGCGCAGGCTGCCGGAGAAGAACCGTCGCCTCGAGTCCATCGCCACGAGCTGGTCCCCGTCGGGGGCGGTGAAGAGTCGTCGTACCGCCACACCGGCCCGGCGCCGCTCGCCGTCCGCGCTGCCCTCCAGCTGCCGGACCAACCGGTCGAGGCGGGTGCGTGCCGCGCTCGCGGGTACGGCCCCCCAGCCGGGCACCTCGACCGCGCCGTCACTCGCGTGCGAGGAGTCGTGGTCGCCGTCGTCGGGGACAAGGGTTGCGTGGTCCATCACGAGGTTGACCTCGACCGGCTGGGCCTCACCCTCGTCCCGGCCGGAGAGCCGTGCCAGCGCGGTGTCGGCCATCCACTGGCCGCGGGAGCGCGTGTCCGCGGCCCGGGCCGCGTCCGTCTCCGGGTCACCCGTCGCCACCCACCGGCCCGCCTCGGCGGCCTTGAGCGAGGCGAAGGCGCCGACGACGTCGGGCAGCTCGCCCAAGATCGACAGCCACGCCATCCCGTCCGGGGCGGGGCGGGTGCTGACCCGCTTCGAGGCGACCGCCTTCTCGCGCCTGCGGGCGACGCTCTCCGGATCGAGGTCGATGCACGCACGTTGGGCGGCCCCGGCGAGCCCCTTCTCGCCCAGACGGGTGGCTGCGGGGGCCAGTCGGGCATCGGCCAGTCGCCTCTCGGGCGGGGCCAGACAGGTTGTCTCGCGGGCGATGATCCCGGCCTTGGTCTCGTTGATCCGGCCCGCGGTCAGTGCCCTCATCGTCTCCGGGAGCACCGAGTGCCATGCCCGCGCCGCGGCCACGTGCCGGTCCGCCTGCGACGGGGAGCAGCGCCGCGCCAGGGCGACCTCGCTGTGGGCGGCGCTCATCCGGCGTCGGACCTGTCGCTCGGTCAGTCGGCCCTCCACCCGGTCCGCGTGTGCCTCGGCCGCGACGTCCTCGACGAACTCGACGCTCGCCCGCGCCTGCACCGCCGCGACCGCGCCCTTGATCTCCTCGGCCGCAGTGACGACGGCCAGCGCCTCGGCCCGGGACAGACCCTCCAGATCGGTGAGGCCGGAGAGCCACTCCCGGGTCGCCGTCAGGGTAGTGGGCAGGTCGTGGATCGCGCTGTCGCCCGCGGTCGTCACGCTCATGGCCTCCCCCTTCCACCGTCGTTGGTGAACTCCTTCTATCGAACACCTGTTCGAGTGCATTGTCAAGGGTGTTCTGGGCGACGGGGGTCACGAGTCGGAGGCGAGCAACCCCTGCTTCCGCGCGATCGCGCTCGCCTCACCTCGGGTCGCGGCAGCGAGCTTGGCGAGGATGTTCGAGACGTGCACGCTCACCGTCTTGCGCGAGATGAAGAGCAGGCTCGCGATCTGGCCGTTCGTCCGCCCGAGTGCCACGTGCTCGAGGACCTCCAGCTCCCGCGGGGTGAGCGCACCAGCCTCCGGGTCCGCTGTGCCCGTGCCCCTGTCGGCACGGCCCAGGACGTCCAGCAGCGCGAGCACCGGGCTCGCGCCCAGCTCGGTGGCGACCGCACGGGCCCGGCCGGCGATCTCCGCCGCCTCCCCGCGCCGGCCGACGAGAGTGAGCGCCTCCGCCAGTCGCGCCAGGGAGCGAGCCTCCTCAGGTCGGTTGGGGAGCGCGGCGAAGCCGGTCGCCGCCCGACGCCAGGCGTCGACGAGCGCTTCCGGGTCGGGGCCCTCGCCCACGGTTGCGGCCAGCCGCAGCCCCTCCGCCTCGTGCCGGTCGAGCCAGGCGCGGGACTCGGGCCCGATCCGCACGTCGTCGCGCGCCCCCAGCGCGGCCACGATCCGCGCGTACTCGTCGCAGCGGGACCGCGCGAGGGCCGTGTCACGCCCGTCCGCGACCAGGTCGGCCACCTGGCCGGTGAAGAGTGCCGCGAGTCGGATGACGGCCTGCGCCTCGGAGCCCCATCTGCGCTCGATGATCTCGATACCGCGGTCCACCAGATCCGTCAGCTCCTCGACCATCCCTGCCCGGCCGAGCAGGTCGATCTTCCCGCCGAGCGTGGCCACGACGAGGGCGCCCTCCAAGAAACCCCGCGGCGGGTGCGGCAGGTCAACGGGGGAGTCGAGCAACCGTTCCGCCTCCTCCCACAGCCCGATCTCGTACGCGGCCCGCCCCGCCTGGACACGGCACTCCATCCCGTACGGTCCCCACGGCCGCCGGCGCCGGTCGGCCACCTCGACACCCATGGCGTAGTACCCGTGGGCTGCCCGCACGTCCCCGCGATTGCGCTCGAGGGTTCCCAGCCGCAGCAGCGCAGGCAGCCGGAGGGAGCCGGGAGCCTCGGGGTCGGTGGCGGTCGCCAGCAGCTCCGTCCGGCTGTTGTCCCGGGTCGGCGCGCGAGAGCCGCCGGGCCTCGTGCAGCCGGCTCGCCGCGACGACCTCGGGCAGGTCGAGCTCCTCCGCCCGGGCGACGATCCGGTCGATGAGTGCGGTGCCCTCGTCCTCGAGCTCGAGGTTGACGAGGACGTCGAGGTGGCGCATGAGCACCGCGAAGTCCGCCGGCTCGTCCCAGCCGGGCAGCAGGGCCACCGCCCGATTCGACATCCCCAGGGGGTCCCCCCGGCACGTCGAGCACCGCGTGCCAGACCGCGGCCCGGCCATCACCGGCCGCCTTCGCCGCCCGTACGGCGGTCTCGAGATCACCGGTGGCGGCGGGCGTCGGGCAGCAGCTCCTGGGCGACGGTCTCCCCGATGAGAGGGTGACGGAAGCAGAACCCGCCGTGACCGGTCGGCTGCAGGATCTGGTGGTCGATCGCCTCCTGGAGGGCCTCGTCGAGGGCGTCCGGCGACAGCCCGGTCACCGTGGCGAGCACGTCCGGGTCCACGGACCGGCCGGCGAGAGATGCCGCGCGCACGAGGGCGCGTGCCGCCTCGCCGAGGCGGTCCAGCCGTAGTCGGAGCAGCCGGGCCAGGTCGTGCCCGACGAGCGAGCTGTCACCACCGGCGACGAGTTCCTCGGCGAAGAAGGGGTTGCCGTCCGCCTTCTCGACGATCTCGGTGACCTCGCGTGCGCCCGTGGGCGCCTGGTCGAGTTCGGTGACGAGGCGAGGCATGTGCGCCGACCCGAGGGGTTCGAGGTCGATCCGGGTCACGAGTGGGAGGCGCGTCCAGACGGCCAGCACCTCCTGGAGCGGGTGGGTGCGGTGCAGGTCGTCCCTGCGGTAGGTCACCACGAGGGTCACGGGCGTCGGGAAGCCCCGGGTCAGCAGTGCGTGCACGGCCTCCGCGATGCGCCCGGGATCCGTGTCGAGACCATCGGGCGTGCCGCCGGGTTGTACCGCGGCGAGGGCGCGTGCCGGCGGATCGTCTCCTCCAGCGCCTCCGTGGACCGGGCGATCTCACCGACCACCTCGACGAAGGGGAGCCACGCCAGGGCGGTGCCGCCCGCACCGACGCAGTGACCGGCCACGACGAGACGGCCGGCGTCCTCGGCGGCCGCCGCCAGCTCGGAGTCTCGTCCCACGAGCGGGCGGGAGCGCGGGGCCAGCGGCATGCCCTCCATCATCGCAGCGACAAGCGCTGCAGGAGGCTCGGACGACGGATCCGCTCCGGCTTCGGAGGGCCGACGTGGTCACGCTCGTAGCGGTAGGCGACCTCGGCGGAGACGATGTCGGGTGTGATCATCGGGTTCATCGGGAACTCCTCTCGTGCTGGTGAGTCCCACACTCCGTCGCTGAGGTAGGGCCGCGGATCGGTCAGGTGCCCTATTCAGGGGCTGGGATCCTCACTACGCTTGGTCGATGGACCTGACCTCGACGCTCCCGCTGCCCCCGCTGATGACCGCGGCGGCGCTCGTCGCGCAACGTGTCCTCTCCAGCAGGTCCACACCGTCCCGGCCCACGAGCCTCCTCGGCGGGGTCATCGGCGCCGCCGGAGTCGGCGCGATGGTGGCGGGGGTGGTCCAGTTCCGTTCCAGGGGAACGACGCTCGATCCGAGCAGGCCCGACGGCGCGTCCGTGCTCGTGACCCGCGGGATCTACCGGTACAGCCGCAACCCCATCTACCTCGGTGACGGGCTCGCCCTCCTCGGCTACGCCGCGCACCGGCGCAGCGTGATGGCGGCGATCCCCGCGGCGGCGTGGCTGGTCCTGATGGACGGGATCCAGATCCCCAAGGAGGAGGACGCGCTCGCGACGCGCTTCGGTTCGCGGTACGGCGACTACTCCGCGGTGGTGCGGCGCTGGATCTGAGCAGGGCTCAGGCCAGCGCCCGTCCGGAGGTGGCGGCAGTGGCCCGGTCGTGCAGCTCGACCAGTTCTGCCTGACGGCCCGTCGGCGGTGGTCCGGCGGCGGTGAGCAGCTCGCAGACCGCCGTGTCCCGTCCCGACGTCGCGTAGTGCTCCAGCCATGACCGGGCCGACTGCTCCTGCTCGGCGTCCCAGGGCCAGGCGACGGGGATGCGGGGCATCCCCACGCGGTGGGGCTTCGGCGTCAGTCGTGCCCGGTAGGTCTCGTGCTGCCCGCAGAGCCGCACGTACAGGTCGTCCGAGCCGAGGGCGACGAGGGCCTCCAGGTCCGGGGTCCCGGCCGGGGCGCCGGTGACGAGGACGCGCAGGCCGGCCGCGGTGCGGTAGGTCCGCACTCCCCGGTCCGGGTGTGCCGCCGCCCAAGCATCGATCCGCTGGCGGGCGGCGGTGCCCGGGTCCTCCTCCCTTCGCCGGAAGAGGCCACGACGTCGCGGGCGCGGCAGGTCGACGTCGGCGATCAGCAGGGTGTCGGTGTTGAGGACCTGTGCTCCCATCCGGTTCCGGGTCACGGCTGCGACCAGCCCACCGGAGTCGTCACGGACCTCGTGCAGCACCTCCTCGCGAAGGGGGGAGCGCGGGTAGTAGTCGAACCCCGATCCGCCGCGGGTCAGCTGCTCGACGGCCGCGGACAGCCGGTACCGGGCGCGGGTCGCCGCGTCGGCGGGGGAGTCGAGGGACCACCCCCAGACGCGCAGCGGGAAGCGCCTCCCTTCGTGCTCCACCTGCTCGCTCGCGGGCTGCCAGTGCCTGGGGATCTCACGCATCGGTGCCCTCCGGGACACGGGTGAGGGTGCTCTCGAAGGAGAAGTCCACCTCGACCGGGTCGGTCGCGCCGCTGACCGGGGCCGCGGCCTCGGGTCTCGGGGCGCAGGACAGCGGGATGTGTCCCTCCCCGCAGAGCAGCCCGGAGGTCGCGTCCAGTCCGACCCAGCCGGCTCCGGGCAGGTAGGTCTCGGCCCAGGCGTGCAGGTCGGTGACGTCCTCGCGCCCCTCCTCCGCCAGCTGCACGAGGTACCCGGAGGCGAAACGGGCGGCGAGGCCCAGCCGCCGCAACAGCGAGACGAGCAGCCAGGCGCTGTCCCGGCAGGAGCCGATGCCCTCGGCGAGGGTCTGCGAAGGGGGTTGCACCCCCGGCTCCATCCGCGTCCGGTGGTCGACGTCGGCCCGCACGGCACGGTTGAGTTCGACGAGGAAGTCGATGATCGGAGTCCCGGGCCGCGGTCGCCGGCGCTCGAGCCAGTCGGTGACCAGGTCCGCGTCCGGCCCGTCATCGACCGGCGTCAGGTATGGCCCGAGGTCGCCCCGGAGTGGTTCCGGCCAGGTGAAGGGGACGGTGCTCGCCCAGTCCTCGACGACGAAGTCGAAGGGGTTGACCGGCGTCAGGTCCGTGACGAGGTCGACCGTGAGCTCCAGGTGGTCGCTCGGCCCGGGGAAGAAGAGTCGGGCCGCCCAGCCCCCGAAGGGGTCCTGGTGCCACGTGATGTGGTGCTCGCCCGGGTCGACGGTCAGCGAGTACCCGGAGATCGTGGCGGGGGTGTGCGGCGCCGGGCGCAGCCGGATCGTGTGCGGGTAGATGGTCACCGGGCGGGCGAAGCGGTACGTCGTGCGGTGCCGGAGGGCGACCCGGCGGCTCACTCCTCGTCCACCGAGGACTGCCAGGTGCACACGCAGGCCTCGTTCCCGTCCGCGTCGGCGAGCACCCACCAGGCGGGCGCGAAGGCGTCGGTCACCAGCGTGCCGCCGGCGTCGATCACGTCCTGCACGCGCGCCTCCGCGACGTCGTGCGGGACGTAGACGTCGAGGTGCACGCGGCCCCGCCCCTCGCGGTGCTCGCTCTCCTGGAACCAGATCTCCGGCAGCTGGCCGTCGGGGCTGGGGAGGTCCTCCCCCTTCGCCTCGTGGCCGGTCAGGGCCGCCCAGAAGGGGCGGATCCGCGCGGCGTCCGCGGTGTCGATCCCGACGGTCATGGCGGTCGGCACCTCCGGCGCCATCGTCGCCCCGGCGTCGTAGGCGATCCGGCTGATCTCCCCGGCGAGCTCGATGTCGCGCGAGGTCAGGCCCCCGACGTCGTGGCTGACCAGCCCGAGCCCGACCCAGTTGTAGCGCAGGTCGATGTCCGGGTGGTGGTTCGCCTCGTCGGCCGCCGCGGCGATCTCGGTGACGACCGCCAGCGCCGCCTCGAAGTCGGCGACCTTCACCCGGGTGCGAAGCATGCCGCTCACCTCGCGCCAGTCGCGGGGAGCCTGGGCGTGGACCTCGTCGCTGGTCAGGACCTGCTTGTGGTTGCTCATGTGATCCACGCTATTCCCCTCGGACCCTCGCCCCAAGGGGTCGGGCTGGGTAACCTCCGAGCATGACGGGCGCGGCATTCTTCGACCTGGACCGGACACTGGTGCCTAGGGCCAGCGGGCCGGCACTCTCCGCAGCGATGCGGGAGACCGGCCTGCTCTCGGCGCGGATGCCGGGCGAGGCCCTCGTCTTCGGGTACTTCAACCTGCTCGGCGAGTCGATCGGGTCGATCGCGCTCGCCCGCCAGGCCGTGCTGCTCGCCAAGGGCAGGCCCGCCGATGCCTTCGACGAGGCCGCCGAGCTGGCCGCGGACGTGCTCGAGCCGATGGTCGGGCCCTTCGCCAAGGTCCTCATCGAGGAGCACCAGGCCGCCGGGCGCCCCGTCGTCCTCGCGACCACCACCCCCGAGCACCTCGTCCGCCCGCTCGCGGAGCGGCTGGGAATGGACGACGTCGTCGCCACCCGGTACGAGGTCGGGGAGGAGGGCACCTTCACCGGGCGGACCGACGGGCACTTCGTGTGGTCGATGGGCAAGATCGCGGCCGTGCGGGAGTGGGCGGAGCAGGAGGGGATCGACCTGTGGGAGTCCTTCGCCTACTCCGACTCGGTCTACGACGCCCCGCTGCTGAAGGCCGTCGGGAACCCCGGTGCCGTCAATCCGGACCCGCGCCTCACGGCGCTCGCGATGGCGGCCCGGTGGCCGGTGCTGCACTTCGACGCCTCGCCGGGGGTCTTCAAGATCCCGGTGCTCGGGATGGAGCTGCAGCGGGTGGTCACGCTGCTCGCGCGGCCGGAGGTCTTCCCGTACGCCCGCTTCACCGTCGAGGGCGCCGAGAACGTCCCCACCGACGGGCCGGCCATCCTCGTCGGAAACCACCGCTCGTACTTCGACGTCGCCGCGATGGCGGTGGCGATGGGGCGCACGAGCCGGACCGCGCGCTTCCTCGGGAAGAAGGAGCTCTTCGACGTCCCCGGGATGGGGCAGCTCTTCCGTGCCGGCGGCGGGATCAGCGTCGACCGGTGGGGCGCGGACCCGGACGGTCCGGACGCCTTCGCCTCCGCGAGGCGGTCGCTCTCCGGCGGCGAGCTCGTCGCGATGATGCCGGAGGGCACCATCCCGCGGGGCATCAAGTTCTTCGAGCCGGGCATGGAGGGGTTCAACGGTGCCGCCCGGCTGGCCCACGTGAGCAAGGTGCCGGTCATCCCCTTCGGCATCAGCGGGACCGAGCACGTGTGGCCGCGCTCGGAGCGGCTCCCGCGGATGACCAACCTGCTCTCCCCGCCTCGGGTCACGGTGACCTTCGGCGAGCCGGTGGACCTGAAGTACCGGTCGGTGCCGCGGGACATGGAGCGCATCCTCGATGCGATCCAGGACCTGCTGCCGGAGCACGTGCGTGAGCCCGAGCGGCCGACCCTCGCCGACCTCGCGCTGAGCTATCCCGACGGAGTCGTGCCGGAGGAGGACCGGTGGTTCGCGGTGGACGGGGAGGACGAGTCCTGACGTGGCGGACCACCCCCTGCTGACCGGACTGCTGGACGGCCCGGACCTCGAGGACGCGGTGGTGCTCGGCGACGAGACCCTCGCCACCGACGCGGTGCGAAGGGCGGCGTTCGCCTTCGCGACCATCCTCCCCGACGAGGGGCCGGTCGCCGTCCACGCCGTACCTCGCCCCGAGACCGTGGTCGCCGTGCTCGGCTGCCTGCTCGCCGGGGTGCCGGCGGTGCCGGTGCCGCCGGACGCCGGGCCGGGGGAGGTGCGCCACGTGCTGCGTGACTCCGGCGCCACCGCGTGGGTGGGGCAGCGCCCGGACTGGGTGGGGCTGCCGGTCCTGCCCGTGCAGCTCGATGGGGCCGGTGGCGGGACCGTGGCGCCGCCTCGGGCGGACGCGACCGGCCTGATCCTCTACACCTCCGGCACCACCGGCGCGCCGAAGGGGGTCGAGCTCTCCCAGGGGGCGATCGCCGCCGGTCTGGACGGGCTCGCCGAGGCGTGGCAGTGGAGCCCCGAGGACACGCTGGTGCACGGCCTGCCGCTCTTCCACACCCACGGGCTGGTCCTCGGGGTGCTGGGTCCGCTGCGGAACGGAGCACGGTTGCGGCACACCGGCTCCCCGAAGCCGGAACGGTACGCGGCGACGCCGGGGAGCATGTACTTCGGGGTGCCGACGGTCTGGTCGCGCGTGGCCCGGGACGTCGAGTCCGCGCGGGAGCTGCGCCGCGCCCGGCTCCTCGTGTCCGGCAGCGCGCCGCTGCCGGCACCGGTCTTCGACGCCGTCCGTGAGCTGACCGGACTGGCGCCGATCGAGCGCTACGGGATGACCGAGACCATGATCACGCTGAGCGCCCGGGCTGACGGCGAGCGCCGCCCGGGGTGGGTGGGGCTGCCGGTCGATGGCGCGCAGACCCGCATCCGCGACGAGTCCGGAGGCGCGGTACCGGCCGACGGGGAGTCGATGGGGCGCCTCGAGGTGCGCGGCCCGATGCTCTTCTCCGGGTACCTCGGGCGACCGCGGACGAGCGCGGACTCGTTCACCTCGGACGGGTGGTTCGTCACCGGCGACCTCGCGGCGCGTGATGCGCAGGGCTTCCACCGGATCGTCGGGCGGGAGTCGGTCGACCTCATCAAGTCCGGCGGCTACCGCCTCGGCGCCGGCGAGGTCGAGACCTCGCTGCTGGCCCGCCCCGAGGTCGCCGAGGTGGCCGTCGTCGGGGAGTCGGACCCCGACCTGGGGCAACGGGTCGTGGCCTGGGTCGTGCCCGACGGCCCGGGTGGCGACGCGGTGGCCGAGCGGCTCGTCGCGCACGTCGCCGAGGAGCTGTCGTGGCACAAGCGCCCGCGTGAGGTGCGTTTCGTGGAGTCCCTGCCGCGCAATGCGATGGGGAAGGTGCAGAAGAAGCAGCTGGGGTAGCCGAAGGCTCTTGACAGCAAAGGTCCTACCTCTGCTACTTTTCAGAGGTAGGACCACTGGAGCAAGGGAGGCGAGCATGCAGACCAACGGCACCACGCCGTCGTTCACTGCGGTGAAGTCTGAGCGCGCCTACCGTCAGGTGGTCGGGCAGTTCCAGGCGCAGCTGCGGGCAGGCAACCTCCAGCCGGGGGACAAGCTGCCTCCCGAGCGGGAGATGGCCCTGCAGTTCGGCGTCGGTCGCAACTCGATCCGGGAGGCGCTGCGGGAGCTCCACCTCCTCGGCCTCGTCGACAGCCGGCACGGCGAGGGGACGTTCGTCGCGGCGCCGAGTCCGGAGACCATCGCCATGCCCTTCCGTGCCGTCATCGAGCTCTCCAGCACGGCCTCGGACTCCGTCATGGAGTTTCGTCGCACCGTCGAGCCGGGGGTCGCCGCCCTGGCGGCCAAGAACCTCACGGACGAGGGGGCGGAGCTCCTCCGCGCGGCGCTCGTCGACTTCGAGGAGGCGGTCCGGGAGCACCGTCCCGACGTGGAGAGCGTCGACGCGCGCTTCCACCTCATGACCGGGCGCGTGACGGGCAATCCCACGGTCATCGGTGTGCACTCGGCGCTGTACTCGCTGATGAAGGACTTCCGCAGTCACCTCGACCGCTCCAGCTACGAGCCCACGGACCGTGTCGTGGCCGGTCACCGCAGGATCTTCGACGCCATCGTCGCGCGTGACGAGCGCCTGGCCGCCAATGCCATGCGGGACCACCTCGACGACGTCACCGACGCCATCAACTAGACGATCCCCCACCCAGTCAGAGCAAGGAGGCTCTCATGGAGTTAAAGGTAGGGTCACCGGACCTTGAGCCCGGTGATGATGCGACCTACGCCCGAGCGGGGTTCGGTGGAGGCTTTGCGAAGGGGGAGCGACCCGCTGTCGTCGTGGTCGACTTCGCCCGGGGGTTCACCGACCCTGCGTCGCCGACGGGGTCGGACATGACGACGGCGATCGAGCACACCAACCGCCTCATCGAGGCCGCACGCACGGCCGGGTGCCCCGTGGTGTTCACGACGATCGCCTACGACCCGGGGACTCCCGAGGTCACGTGGCTGCGGAAGGCCCGCGGGATGGCCGGCCTCACGGTGGGTTCGCCGTCGGTGCAGATCGACCCGCGGTGCCTTCGTGAGCCCCATGACCCGGTCATCGTGAAGGAGCACGCGTCCGCCTTCTTCGGGACCGCGCTGCTCTCGCTGCTCGTGTCCCACGGCGCGGACACGCTCATCGTGTGCGGCGCGACGACGAGCGGGTGCGTGCGTGCGACCGCGGTGGACTCGGTGTCCGCCGGGTTCCCCACCCTCGTGCCCACCGAGTGCGTGGCCGACCGGGCGCAGGCGCCACACGACGCGAGTCTCTTCGACCTGCAGGAGAAGTACGCGGACGTGGAACCCGTCGACGACCTCATCGCCTATCTCGGCAGCCTCACGGAAGGACAGTCCTCATGACCCCGGACCATGTCGGGCGGCCCAGCTTCGCCCGGGAGTCGCCCCACCGCATCGGGATGATCGTGCCCAGCTCGAACACGACCATGGAGACCGAGGTGCCTCGTCTCATGGAGGCGGTCGCGGAGCCGCACACGTTCCACTCCAGCCGGGCGCGGCTGCACACCGTCGACGCCGAGTCGCTGTCGGCCATGGTCGCGGACGGTGACCGTTGTGCCGCAGAGCTGGCCGATGCCGCCGTCGACGTCATCGGGTACGCCTGCCTGGTCGCTGTCATGACGCAGGGACCGGGGGCCCACGAGAGGATCGAGGACCACCTCAGCGAGATCGTCCGGGCGAACGGTTCCGAGGCACGGGTGGTCAGCAGCGCCGGTGCGCTCGTGCGGACCCTGCGTTCCCTGGGCACGTCGAAGGTGGCGCTCGTCGCCCCCTACGTCCCGAGCCTGACCAGGACCGTCATCGACTACCTCGAGGGATACGGCGTGGACACGGTCGACTGGGTCACCCTCGCCGTGGAGGACAACTGCGACGTGGGACGTCTCGACGCCGAGTCCCTCCTCGACCACGTACGCGGGCTCGACCTGACCGGCGCGGAAGGGATCGTCCTGTCGGCATGCGTGCAGATGCCCTCGCTTCCAGCCGTGGAGCGGGTCGAGGCGGAGACGGGCCTGCCCGTCGTCAGCGCGGCGACCGCGACCACCCGGGAGATCATCCAGGCCCTGGGACTGGCGCTGCAGGAGACCGTGGGTGGCAGTGCCCTGCGCCGCGTGGAGACGGTGCGGGCATGACCGGCGTCAGGGAGCAGATCCTGGACCGGGCGAAGAGCCGCGTGGTGGCAGCCAACGGGCTGCGCCACCGAGTGCTCACATTTGCCGGAGGTGAGCGAGAGCTCGTGTTCGTGCCGGGGATCACGAGCCCGGCGGAAACGGCCGAGTTCCTGGCGGAGGCGCTCCCCCAGTTCACCGTGCACGTGCCCGACCTGAGGGGCCGCGGTCGCACGGACCGCCCACCGGCCGGCGCCTACACCATGAACCACTACCGGAAGGACCTCGCCGGGATCATCGCGTCGCTCGAGCTCGACGACCCGATCGTCGTCGGTCACTCCCTGGGCGCTCGGATCGTCGCTGACTGGACGGCATCGGAGTCGTGGACCGGCGCCCCCGTCGTCCTCGTCGACCCACCGCTCTCCGGCCCGGGTCGCCCCTATCCGATGAGCGCGCGATCCTTCGCGCGTCAGCTCTCCGAGGCCAGGGAGGGGACCACCGCCGAGAAGGTCCGCCAGTACTTCCCCGCGTGGCCGGAGCGAGAGCTCCGGCTGCGCGCCGAGCTCCTGCACGAGTGCGACGAGACCGCGGTGCTCGAGACCCACCGCGGCTTCGAGGAGGAGGAGTTCCTTCCCACCTGGGCGCGGGTACGCGGCTGCCTCGGACTGATCCGCGGTGGGAACAGCCCCGTGGTGACACCCGACGACGTCGCGGAGCTGGAGCGGAGGAACCCGGGCGTCCCGGTGATCGGGGTCGCCGACGCCGGCCACATGGTGCCCTGGGACAACCTGCCCGGGTTCGTCGTCGCCCTTCGCTCCCTCGTCACCGACGAGACCGATGAAAACCACTCACACGAGAGGACAGCTCCATGACGAACCTGCAATCGATGGATATGCTCGCCGCCTTTCGGCAGCAGCTCCAGCTCTCCCGGGTCACGAAGGGGGAGCACGTCATCCTCCTGGCCGAGCCGGGGAGCAGAAGCGACTACGTCGAGGCGGCATTCGGCGCCGCCATCTCCCTCGGGGCCCACGTCATGTCCGTGACGGTGCCGTCGGGGATCCCCGCTCCGACGCCGGCCACGCACACCGGCTCCGGACCCGGTCTGGTGTCGGTCCTGGAGGACACGGTGGCCCAGGAGCTGCTCGCGAAGGCGGACCTCGTCCTCGACCTCACGCGAGAGGGCTTCATCCACGCCCCCGTCCAGCAGGAGATCCTCCAAGCAGGCACACGGATCCTCTTCGTCTGCGACGCACCGGACGTCCTGACCCGCAACATGCCCCGGGCGGAGGACAAGGACGACGTGCTCGCCGCGGTCGACGCGGTGCGCTCCGCCACGGAGATGACCGTCACCTCCAGGCACGGCACCGACCTGCGTGCGGACCTGACCGACTGTCACCCCGGCTACCAGACCGGTTTTGCCGACGATCCGGGACGATGGGACCACTGGCCCTCCAAGATGTGCCTCTTCTGGCCCGAGGCGCCGACCGGGCGCATCGTCCTGGCTCCCGGCGACATCCTGCTGCCCTTCAAGGAGTACGTCCGCGAGGAAGTCGTGCTCGAGGTCGACGAGGGGCACATCGAGTCGATCCGCGGGGGCGCCGACGCTCGCACGTTGGAGACCTTCATGGCCGACTGCGACGACACGTGGGCCAGGTACACCTCCCACATGGGGTGGGGCCTGATGAAGAGCGCGGACTGGTTCGCGACGGCGATGTACGGCAAGCACGAGATCATGGGCATGGAGGCCAGGGCATTCGCCGGAAACTTCCTCTGGTCGACCGGACCGCAGCCGTTCCTCGGTCGTGACTCCCACGCCCACCTGGACATCGCCATGCGTGACTGCACCGTGGCGCTCGACGGCCGCACGGTTGTCGCCGACGGGGCCCTGGCGGCCCGAGAGGGATGAACATGAGCGAACAGACGAACATCGACGTGGTCGTCGCCGGTGGCGGAATCGGAGGACTGGCCACGGCCGCTGCCCTGAGGTTGCACGGCTGCCGGGTCACCGTCCTCGAGCAGGCCCCACGACTCGGCGAGATCGGTGCCGGGCTGCAGATCGGGCCCAACGCCTCCCGCATCCTCTATCGGCTCGGCATGGGCGAGGGACTGGACGCGGCGGCGCTGGTCGTCGAGGAGTCCGTCCGTCGCCGCTGGAGCACGGGCGAGATCCTGACGAAGACCACGCTGGGGACACAGGCTCGGCACAAGTTCGGAGCTCCCTATCTCCACCTCCACCGGGCCGACCTCCACCAGATCCTCCTGGAGGGAGCCACCCGGGCAGACGGCCCGGGTGAGCCGGTCACCGTGGAGATCGCCACTCGGGTCGTGGGAGTCGATGACGCCGGAACGGCCCGTCCCACGGTCCGCACGGAGGACGGTCGGGTCTTCCCCGCGGACGTCGTCATCGGAGCCGACGGCATCAACTCGGCCGTGCGTGGCGCAGTCGATGCGCCCTCGGCGATCGTGCAGAGCGGGGACATGGCCTACCGGACCCTCATCCCGGCCGAGCCGGTCCTCCAGGACCCCGCCACGCGATGGATCTTCGACTGGCCGGCCGCGAACTTCTGGCTCGGCCACCAGCGTCACGTCGTCATGTACCCGGTGCGGGACATGAGCTTCGTCAACGTCGTCGCCGTCGTGCCGGTCACCGAGCACGTGCGCGCCGAGGACCGGGCGCTGGTCCCGGCCGAGGAGATGCGACGTCAGTACGACGGGTGGGACCCCCGACTGACTCGGTTGCTCGCCTGCTCCGAGGAGCAGGTCATGGCATGGGCGCTGAACTACCAGGACCCCTTCAGCCGGTGGAGCAGCGGGCACGTGGCCCTTCTCGGCGACGCCTGCCACTCGATGCTTCCCTACTTCTCCCAGGGGGCGTCCCAGGCGATCGAGGACGGGGCCGTCGTCGCGGAGGAGCTCGCGAAGGCGGTACGAGGCGAGCAGTTCATCGACGAGGCCCTGCTGCACTACAGCGACCGTCGCGCCGAGAGGGCAGCGGTGGTCCAGCAGGGCGCCGTGGGCAATCGGCAGCTCTTCCACCTCCCCGACGGGCCCGACCAACGGGACCGCGACCGGCGGTTCCGGGAGAACCACAAGGAGTCGAACGTGTCCTTCGACTGGATCTACTCCGGCACCCCCCTCGAGGACGATGCGTCGCTGCTGACGGCGTAGAGAAGTCGGATCGACAAAGGAGTCGTGATGAGCATCATTCGCAGAAGGAGATCATCCTTCGTCGCCGTCGGGGCCGCCGTCGCCTTGTTGGGGGCGTCGGCCTGCTCCAGCAACGCACCGGCCGTGGGGGAGGACGGAGAGCCGATCGTGCGCTTCTCCGGCCTCCCCGACCCCGCCCCACTTCCGGTGATCGTCATGCAGGAGGAGGGGTTGGACGAGAAGTACGGGTTCGAGGCCGACTTCGTGGAGATCGACCCGGACGTCTCGACGACCTCGTTCCTCATGGGAGAGAGCGACATCGCGGTCGACCAGGATGCCGTGTCCTCCTCGATCGCGAACAACCAGGGCCATGACGTCGTCTCCTTCTACCCCGCACTGGCCAACACGGCGTCGATCGTGGCAGCGCCGGGTAGTGGCATCACCGGGCCCGAAGACCTCGTGGGGAAGCGGGTCGGCCACTTCGGCATGGACTCGGGGACGACCCAGGCGCTGAGCGTGTCACTGAAGCGGGCCCACGACATCGATGTCTCCGACTTCGAGCTCGTGCAGTCCGCTCCGGCTTCCCTGCCGCAACTCCTGGCCAGCGGCGAGGTCGACGCGATCTTCGACTACGAGCCGTACAGCGCCAATGCCATCAAGCTCACCGGCGGTGAGTACGTCTTCCAAGTCACTCCCTACTGGGAGAAGGCGACGGGGTGGTCGCCGGCACTCGCGATGCTGACAGCACGCCGGGACTGGCTCGCCGACAACCCGGATCTGTCGCGCGACGTCCTCAAGGCGTGGAAGGAGGCCGAGGCGCTGGTCGCCGACTCCGACTACACGATGTTCCTCGAAGAGCCCTACGCGAGCTTCCTCGATCGCGACTCCAAGGAGGAGCTGCGCACCCTGGCCGACTACTGCGACCGGCTGGAGTGCTACACGGCCAGCTGGGACACGTCTGACGTCAAGAAGCAGAACGCCTACCTCGACCGGATGGTCGACCAGGGCATGCTCGAGGCCGTCCCGAAGAACGAGCCGACGGCGACGCTGGAGCAGGTGGTGGGCCCATGACGACCCTCTCGCTCCCCTCGACAGCTGCTCGGTCGAACCGGTCCGATCCGCGCCGGAGACGCCGACGCATCCAGGCCCTGCTGTCCGCCACGGGCTTCTTCTCCCTCCTGCTCGCGTGGTGGCTCCTCGGCGACGCAACCAGGTTCCTTCCCGGGATCGGGGAGGTGCTGCGCACCTTCCCCGAGTTCCTCTCCAGCACCCTCGTCTGGCGGGAGGTGTGGGTGACGACGATCCGCGTCGTCGGATCCTTGGCCCTCGCCTTCGTCCTGGCCGGCGCGGTCGCCATGATCATGGTCCGCAGCCGGTTCTGGGGCCGGGTGCTCTCGGCATACGTGGCCGTGGCCACCGCAGTGCCCAGCACGATCCTTGCCCTGATCGCACTCTTCATCTTCCGCAAGTCCGATGCCGGCGTGATCTTCGTCGTGGTCGTGACGACACTGCCCTTCATCACCGTGCTGCTGCACGAGGGACTGCTGGCCACGAGTGCCTCGCTCTCGGAGATGAGCACGGTCTACCGGATCCGCGGGGTGGACCTGGTGCGGCACGTGCTGCTGCCGCAGGTCACCCCCTACGCGTTCACCGCTCTGCGCAACGAGTACGCCCACGCGTGGAAGGTCGTCGTCCTCGCGGAGCTCTTCATCATCAACAGCGGGATGGGTTGGCAGTTCTCCCAGGCCTTCGACCGGTTCCAGCTGGTCCCGGTCATGCACTGGCTGCTGGTCTTCATGCTCCTGCTGCTGGCCACCGAGTATCTGATCATTCGCCCGCTCGAAGCGCGGGTGCTCCGTTGGAAGGACAAGTCATGACTGTGCAGGACGCAGGCTCCATCACCAGGGAAGAAGCACTCGTCACCGTCGACGACGTCTCGATCGGGTACTCCGAGAAGGTCGCCGTGGAGAAGGTCGACCTGTCGGTGCAGCCCGGTGAGTTCGTGTCGATCATCGGCCCGAGTGGCTGCGGCAAGTCCACCTTGCTCCACCTGTTGTCGGGTCTGAACGAACCGCTGCGTGGCCGTGTCTCCGTGCGCGGAGTCGACTCCACCGGCTCGATGGGAGGTGCGCTGAAGGTCGGCTACGTCTTCCAGGACCACCGGTTGCTGCCCTGGCGCACCGTCGCCCAGAACCTCGACATCGCGATGAAGAATGCCGCCGTGCCCCAGGAGGAGTGGGCGCAGCGACGGTCCCGTTACCTCTCCCTCCTGCGGGTCGCCGACCACGAGGGCTCCTTCCCGCTCCGCCTCTCGGGTGGTCAGCGGCAGCGCGTGTCGATCGCCCGGGCGATGGCCGTGAGCCCGGACATCGTCCTCATGGACGAGCCCTTCAGCGGGCTGGACGAGGTGACCGCGCGGTCGATCCGTCGGGAGCTCGACGCATCCAGGCAGCGCCAGGACCCGGCCACGGTCTTCGTGACCCACTCCATCCGGGAGGCGCTCTACCTGTCCGACCGGGTGGTGATGCTCAGCCGCGGTCCCGCGCACGTCATCAAGGAGATCGTCGTGGACATCCCCAGGCCACGGGCCTACGACGACGAGACGATCGTCGATCTGGAGAAGACGATCGTCGACGAGGTGCTCGAGCAGTGGGAGGACACTGCCGTCCCGGCGCCGGCAGGGGGCACGGCATGACGGCGTTGCCGGCTGGAGCCGGCCGCGGCATTGGTCGAGGGGCCCTGCGGACGGGGAGCGCATGGGCCGTGGCCGTGCTGCTCGCGCTGGTCGCGTGGGAGACGTTGAGTCACTTCACCCAGCCATGGGTCCCGTCCCTCGCGGAGGTGGCGAGGAGCACCGGAGACGTTCTCACGAGCTCGGGCACCGTGGCCGAGGCCGCGGTCACCCTGCGCAGGGTGGCGCTCGTGACTGCGGGGTCGATCCTCATCGGGGTCGCGCTCGGTGTGCTCGCCGGCTTCTCCTGGCAGGTTCGGGCGCTCGTTCGTCCGGTGCTCGTCATCGGCCTGGCCATCCCCGACCTCGTGTACCTGATCATGGCGACACTCGTCCTCGGCGCGGCCGAGTCCTCGGGAGTCGTTGCCATGACGATCGCGATCATCCCGCTGGTGACCAACGCCGTACAGGGGTCCGTCCTCTCGAGGGATGCGGGCCTGGACGAGATGGCCAGGACATACCGGTTCACCGGGGTGGACTATGCGCGACACGTCGTCCTCGAGCAGCTCAAGCCAGCCCTGGCGGCAGCCGTCAAGACGGGGTTCGCCTTCTCCTGGAAGCTCATCGTGCTCATGGAGGCACTGACGATGCCCGACGGTGTCGGGGCGCGCATCTACGAGGGATTCCGCTACCTGCGGCCCCAGGACATGCTGGCCTGGGCGCTGGTCTTCATCGTGGTGATGAAGCTCGTGGAACCGTTGTTGGTGCTGCCGTTCCGGTCCAAGCGGTACTGACCGACGCGTGGGTCAGACCGCGACGGTCCAGGCGTCGTAGGCGTAGACCCAGTCGGCGTTCCCGCCCTCCTTGAGCCACTCGTTGCCGCGGGAGCCGACCTGGATCTGCGCAGTGCGCTCCCGCCGGAGGTCCTCGTACCGGCGCAACCCGTCGGGCGAACCGTGTGCGGCCAGGTTCCGCGCGAGCACGACGGCGTCCTCGATGGCCTGCCCCGCCCCCTGGGCCATGAAGGGCATCATCGGGTGGGCTGCGTCACCGAGGAGGGTCATGCCCCCTTCGCCCCAGGTGGTGAGCGGGTCCCGGACGTACAGCGCCGAGATGAGGACGTCGTCGCAGGCCTCGAGGAGGGCGCGGGCGTCCTCGTGGAAGTCCCCATAGGCCGCCCGCACGTCCTCGATGCGGCCCGGTGTCGTCCAGGACTCCTCGGACCACGCCTCCCGGCCCTCGGTGGCGAAGACGAAGGTCTCCTCGCCCCGGGTGAGCGGGAAGGTGACGATCTGGGTGTAGCGGTCCTTCCCCCAGAACTTGGTGAAGCAGTCGATGTCCGGAAGGTCGGCGACCCGCTCCGTGGGGACGACCCCGCGGTAGGCGACGGTCCCGGTGAACTCGGGGTGCTCCGCACCGAGGATGCTGCGCCGGACGGCCGAGTGGATCCCGTCCGCGCCGACGACGACGTCCGCCTCCTCGCTGCTGCCGTCGGCGAAACGCAGGGTGACACCGGAGTCGGTCGCCTCGCAGCCCTCGAGGGCATGCCCCAGTCGGACGGTGTCTTCCCCGACCGCGCCCTCGAGCGCAGTCATCAGATCGGCGCGGTGGATGGTCAGCTGCGGTGCGCCGTAGGCCTCCTCGGCGGCATCCGACATCGGCAGGCGCGAGGTCACCTCGCCGGTGTAGCCGTCGCGGCTGATGCGAAAGCGGGGCCGAGCGGCCTCGGCGCGGAGTGCCTCCCCGACCCCCAGCGGGTCGAGGGCGCGCACGGCGTTGGGGGTGAGGTTGATGTCGGCCCCGACCCGTCCGAAGGTCGGCGTCTTCTCGTGGACGGTGGCGTCCAGTCCCTCCCTGCGCAGCGCGAGGGCAAGTGTCAGCCCTCCGATGCCGCCACCGATGATCGCGATTCGCATGAGGCTTCTCCTTCGGACAGACGTCGTCGTCGCATCTCTTGACTCTCGGGTGCTGGCCCCGGCGAAGCCCCTGACCGCCCTCCCGGGCGGCTGGTCCGGGCCGTCCACCGCACTGCTGTCGGCGATGGGCCGTGCCTCTTGACCGTCGGGCCTCGATGCTCCACGATAACTTATAAGCAAATAGTTGAGCACAAAGATGTGACCGAAGGGACCCCCGATGAAGACGACTCGCATGGTGGCAGCCGCCGGAGCAGTGAGTGTGGCCCTGGCGTTGGCAGGTTGCGGTGGCGAGAGCGACGCGACCGCCGAGACCGACGGCACCCTGGAGAAGACGGATGTGACGGTCGGCTCGCTGCCGCTCGCGGACTACGCCGCCCTCTACTGGGCCAAGGAGAAGGGCTTCTTCGAGGACGAGGGCCTGAACGTGACCATCAAGCCGGTCCAGGGTGGCCCTGCCGGCATCCAGAAGGCCGTCTCCGGTGAGTTGGACTTCACCAACTCGACCCCCTTCGGCACGGCCATGGCGGTCGACTCGGGACTCCCGATCCGCTCGGTCGTGCTGACGAGCGCGCTGGCGGACAACGGCCTGGGCGTCTTCGTGCCCAAGTCCTCGCCGATCAAGGACATCAAGGACCTCGACGGCAAGTCGCTCGGTATCAACACGACGAAGAACATGGGGGACATCACCTTCAACAACCTCGTCGAGAGCAAGGGCCTCGATGTGAAGCCGAAGTGGGTCGAGGTCCCCTTCTCCGAGATGATCAGCGGGGTCAAGGCGAAGTCGATCGACGCCGGCTACATGCCCGAGCCCTTCATGTCGGGTGCCCGTGACGCCGGCCTGCGCCAGGTCGCCGACCTCACCGACGGGCCCAACAAGGGACTGGCGGGGTCGACGTACGTGGCCGGTCAGAAGTTCCTCGACGACAACCCCGACACGGCGGCGGCCTTCGCGCGAGCGATGTACAAGGCCGGCGGCGACCTCGAGAAGCACGAGGACGAGGCACGCGACTGGCTGCCGACCATCGCCGAGCTGGACGAGTCCGTTGCGAAGAACATGCCGCTGCCGACGTACTACGGCGCCATGGACAAGGAGGCCTACACCAAGGCCGTCGACATCCTCAAGGACCAGAACCTCGTCAAGGACGACCTGGACGTCGACTCGACGCTCTGGGCCGCCAAGAAGTGAGCGAGTCCTCGAAACGGAGGTCCGGATGAAACTCATCCACGAACCCATGGACGGGCGCCGCCAGGCAGTCCTCGGCGTTCTCGGCGTCGTCGGGGTGGCCGCGGTGGTCGAGCTGCTCATGCGCACCGTCGTCACGAAGCCCGGCCTGCCCGTCCCGAGCCGCATCGTCGGCAGCCTCGGAGAGCTCTTCTCCGACGGGACCTTCTGGGAGGCCGTGGGCTTCACCATGGCCGAGTGGATGATCGCGCTGCTGATGGCGACGGTCGTCGGGGTCCTCGTCGGTGCCGCCATGGGCGCGTCCACGGCTGCGAAGATCACCTTCACCCTGCCGGTCGAGGCCTTCCGGGTGCTCCCGTCGATCGCCCTCGGCCCCATCCTCGTGCTCCTGCTGGGCAACGGGATGCTGCCGCTGTCGATCACCGTCGCGCTGGCCTGTGTCTGGCCCATCCTGCTCAACACCATGTACGCGGTGCAGGGTGCCGACACGACCGCCATCCAGACCGCCGAGTCCTTCGGGCTCACCCGGGTGCAGGTCGTGCGGCGGGTCATCGTGCCGAGCGCCCTGCCCTTCGCCTTCACCGGGGTGCGGGTGGCGGCCTCGATCGGTCTGATCGTCGCCGTGTCGGCGGAGCTCCTCGTCGGTGGTGGCAGCGGGATCGGCGGATACATCCTCGTCGGGAGCGCCAACGCCACCAATCTCGACCTCGTCTATGCCGCGACGCTCGTGGCCGGCGTGCTGGGCGTGCTCGTCTCGCTCGCGATGTCCGCCGTCGACGTCGTCGTCTTCGACTGGAAGAAGGGACTGGCCCAGTGACCACCCAAGAGCTTCGTCCCCAGGTCGGGCATCGGGCCGCAGCGCCGCCCCGGCGCCGGATCGGGCTGACCCTGCCGACGCGGATCGGGCTGCGCCTCCTCGTCCCGGCACTGATCATCGCGGCCTGGTGGGGGCTGTCCCTGTCGACCACCAACGGCTACTTCGTCCCCAGTCCCCTCGAGTCCCTGCGGGCCGCCGGCTCGATGTTCCTCTCGAGCGATCCGACGCACGGCTTCCTCGGGGACGCGACCTTCACCCACTTCGTCCCGAGCGTGGGCCGCGCGCTGGCCGGCCTCGGCCTGGCGATCGTCATCGGTGTCGTCACCGGGGTGCTGCTCGGGATCTTCCCGCTGCTGCACGCCCTCCTGCAGCCGCTCGTCCACGTCGGCCGGTCACTGCCCAGTCCCGCCCTGCTCGGTGTCTTCTTCCTGCTCTTCGGCGTCGGGGACTCGCCGAAGATCTTCCTCATCGCCTTCAGCGTGGTCTGGCCGATCCTGTTCAACACCATCGACGGCGTGATGTCGGTGGGGGAGATCCGCTCGCAGGCGGCCGCCGTGTACCGGATCCCCGCCCGGTTGGTGCTGACGCACATCGTGCTGCCGGGAGCCTCGCCGAAGATCTTCGCCGGCATCCGTACGGCGATGTCCATGTCCCTGATCATCATGATCATCTCCGAGCTGCAGAAGTCCGACAACGGGCTGGGATACATGCTCGTCTCGACCCAACGCGACTTCGACTACCCCGGCTTCTTCGCCGTGCTCATCGTGCTCGCCGTGCTCGGCGTGGTCATGAACTTCATCTTCCTGCAGATCGAGCGCCGGGTCCTGTCCTGGCACCGAGGAGCGACAGCACAAAATGACTGACACGACCACCGCACCCGAGTCCAGCGGCGCCCCGGAGCTGCAGCTGGACCATGTGTCCAAGGCCTACGGGAGCAACCTCGCGGTCCGCTCCATCACGGCCGGCATCCCCGCCCACAAGGTCTCCGTCATCGTCGGCCCGTCCGGCTGCGGCAAGTCGACCCTGCTGCGCATCATCAGCGGTCTCGACGAGCCCACCGAAGGGAGCGTGAGCTTCGAGGGGAGGCCGGTCACCGGCGTGCCCGAGGGGCTGGCCATGGTCTTCCAGGACTACTCCCGTTCCCTGTACCCGTGGATGCGGGTCGACAAGAACGTCGCCTTCCCGCTCTCCAAGGTGCCCAAGGCCGAGCGGGAGCGTCGGGTGGCCGAGGCACTCGAGGCGGTCGGGCTGAAGGACCGCACCCACCTGTACCCGTGGCAGATGTCGGGCGGAATGCAGCAGCGCGTGGCGATCGCCCGCGCCCTCGCCTCGCAGCCGAAGCTGCTCGTCATGGACGAGCCCTATGCCTCCGTGGACGCGCAGACCCGGGCGGACCTGGAGGACCTGCTGCTGCGGATCCAGCGCGAGCTGGGCATCACGGTCCTCGTGGTGACCCACGACATCGACGAGAGCGTCTACCTGGCAGACCACATCATCGTGCTGTCGACGCCGCCGAGCGTCGTCGCCGAGACGATCGACGTCGACCTGCCCCACCCCCGCGACCAGATCACGACGAAGACCGACCCGCGCTTCGTCGAGATCCGCGGTCACGTGACGCGGCTGCTGCGTCACCGTGCCCTGCAGGCGGTCGAGGACGTGTCGTGAACCGCCGTGTCGCCGTCGTCGGCCACGGGGTGATCGGCGCCCGGGTGGCGCGGGAGCTCTCCCGCGGCCGCGTGCCCGGTGCCGACCTCGTGGGCGTCGTCGTTCGCCGGGAGCCGGTGGAGCCGCCAGGCCCGCTGCTCACCCTCGAGCAGGCGCTGGAGGAGGCGGACCTCGTCGTCGAGTGCGCCGGCCAGCCGGTCGTGCACGAGCTCGTCGACCCGGTGCTCTCCCGGGGGGCCGACCTCGTCATCGCCTCGGTCGGTGCGCTGCTCGACGAGCGCCTCGGACGACGTCTGGGCACCCTCGGTCCCGGTCGACTGCTCGCGACCCACGGCGCGGTCGGTGGTCTCGACCTGCTCGCCTCCGCGGCCAGGTCCGGTGGTCTCGAGTCGGTCCACGTGCGCACGACCAAGACGGCCCCCGCGCTCGTGCGGGACTGGATGTCGGTCGACGAGGTCCGTCGCATCACCGAGGCCACGGCGCCCGTGTGCGTCTTCTCCGGGCGGCCGGGGGAGGCCGCTCGCCTCTTCCCCGACTCGCTGAACGTCGTCGCCGGCGTGGCGACCGCGATCGGGTCGACCGAGCACGTGAGCGTCGACCTCGTCGGCGACCCGGGTGCCACCCGCACGACGCACGAGATCACCGCGAGCGGGGACATCGGCGACTACAGCTTCGTCATCCGCAACCGCCCGAGCGAGCAGAACCCCCGCACGAGCGCGGTCACCGCATGGTCCGTGCTGCAGACGATCGCGTCACTGACCGAGCGCGCACCCCTGATCGCCTGAGCCCTCACGGGTCCCCCGGTGAAGAAGCCTTGACAGAAAATATCTTTGCACTCAGACTTATGCCAACGACGGAAGGTAGGGCTCGGTTCAATGTCGACTGAGATCGCACCACTGACGGGAGAGGCCACCCTGGCCCATCTCCTGCGCGACGAGGTCTTCGTCGCGGGCGACTGGCGCACCGGAGCCGGAGACGTCATCGAGTCCGTCGACCCCGCCAATGGTCGGGTCTTCGCCCGCATCCACGGGGCCACCGTCGACGACGTCGACGAGGCCGTGGCCGCCGGCGAGCGGGCGGCCGTCGAGAGCGGCTGGCGGGCCATGGCACCGCACGAGCGCGCTGCCGTGCTGCGTCGCATCGGCGAGGCCATCGAGCGCCGGACGGACGAGGTCTCGGCCCTGCAGACGCTGGACACGGGTAAGACCCGTGGGGAGACGAGCGCCCTGGCCCGCAGCGCCGCCGGTACCTTCTACTACACGGCCTCCGCCCTGGAGACGCTGGAGGACCAGGTGACCCCGCGGCGGGGGCCGTACGTGACCGTCGCGACCTGGGAGCCGGTCGGGGTCGTCGCCTCGATCACCCCGTGGAACTCGCCGATCGCGAGCGACGCCCAGAAGATCGCTCCCGCTCTTGCGGCGGGCAATGCCGTGGTGGCCAAGCCCCCGGTGTGGGCGCCGTGGGTCACCCTCCTGCTCGCCCGGATCGCCGAGGAGGCCGGCCTGCCGGCGGGCCTGCTGTCAGTGCTGCCCGGCCCGGGTCGCACCGTCGGCGAGGCGCTCGTCGCCCACCCCGACGTCGGCAAGCTGACCTTCACCGGTGGCACCTCGACCGGGCGTCACCTCGCCCACGTCGCGGCCGACAAGCTGATGCCGACGACTCTCGAGCTCGGTGGCAAGTCCCCGACGATCGTCTTCGAGGACGCCGACCTGACCCGGGCGGTGGCCGGCATCCTCTTCGGGATCTTCTCCTCGAGCGGGCAGAGCTGCATCGCCGGATCACGGATCTTCATCCAGCGCTCGATCTTCGAGGATGTCGTCGCCCGCCTCGTCGAGGCGACCCGTCGTCTCCGGGTGGGGCCGGGTACCGACCCGCGTACCCAGGTGGCGCCGCTGATCACCTCCAGCCACCGCGACCAGGTCGCGGCCATGGTCGATGCGGCCGTGGCCGATGGCGCCCGGGTGCTCGTCGGCGGCGAGGTCCCGCAGGACCCGGCGCTCGCGGACGGGGCCTACTACCTGCCCACCCTCCTCGGTGGCGTCGACAACTCGGCGCCGATCTGCCGGGAAGAGGTCTTCGGCCCGGTGGCGGTCGTCCTGCCCTTCACCGACGAGGAGGACCTCATCGCCCAGGCCAATGACAGCGAGTACGGGCTCGCCAGCGGGGTCTGGACCAGCGACTACCGACGGATCCACCGGATCGCCCGAGCACTCGTCGCGGGGACGGTCTACGTCAACACGTACAAGCAGTTCAGCATCTCCACCCCCTTCGCCGGTGTCCGCGACAGTGGTCTCGGAGTCGAGAAGGGGCGCGAGGGCATCCGTTCGTACATGCGCCAGAAGTCGATCTACGTCGACCTCGGCGAAGAGCCACTTCCCTGGGCTGCGGAGCAGGCGCGTGCGGTCTGCCAGCAGCCCGTCAACACCACCCAGGCCTGACGGCCCGATCAATAAGGAGTAGCAGATGACCCAGCAGACCCAGCAGACCGAAGACCAGCTGCAGCCCGGCGACGACCTCGAGCAGCTCATCGACTCCTGCCTCGCCACCCGGGAGACCCGCCTCGAGGACTGGGACGCGCTGGCCTTCCAGGCCGACGCCAAGGGCGAGCAGTTCCGTCGGGCGCAGATCCGCTACGTCGGCTCCGGCGCCACCGGCAACTTCGACGGTGACAACCGGATCATCCCGGCGCGCGGGTTCACCTTCTCCAACATGCGCCTGCCTGCGGGCGCGGTGGGCCCCGAGCACACCCACGGCGACGTGGAGGAGGCCTTCTTCGTCCTCGAGGGGCAGATCGACGTGAGCGTCCACGACGTGGCCGACGGGAACAAGACGGCGACGCGCACCCTCGGGTACCGCGACATCATCGTCGTGCCGGCCGGGGTGCCGCGCAGCCTGGCCAACAACACCGACGAGGACGCCCTGTTCTGCGTGATCATCGGCACCCGGAAGCCGCAGCTGCCGACCTACCCGGAGACCTCCGAGATGTACGGCGTGACCCGCTGAGACGATGACCGTCGGCCGCCAGGGCCGGTACGAGGAGAGCAGCCAGCATGAAGATCGGTTCGGAATCGAGCCAGGTGCTCCGTGTCCACCAGAAGACGTGGGAGGCACGCGGCGTCACGAGCGTGACCCTTGTCCACCCCGAGGGGGAGTCGCTGCCCCGGTGGGATCCGGGTGCCCATCTCTCGCTGCACCTGCCGGGTGGGCTGGTGCGCGAGTACTCGCTGTGCTCGGACCCCGACGACACCTCCCGCTGGAGTGTGGCCGTCCAGCGTGCCCCGGACTCCCGGGGCGGCAGCCGGCTCATCCACGAGGAGCTGCAGATCGGTGACGAGATCCTCGTCGACGGTCCGCGCAACCTCTTCCAGCTCGACGAGGAGTCGCCACGTCACCTCCTCGTCGCCGGGGGGATCGGCATCACCCCGATCGTGGCCATGACGCGGGCGCTGCAGGCGAAGGGGGCCGACTGGCACCTGCTCTACACCGGCAGGTCCAGGGAGGTCATGGCATTCGTGTCGGAGATCAGTGCCCTGCCCGCGGACCGGGTGACGGTCCACGTCGACGACGAGACGGGTGGTTTCGCCGACGTCTCCGGCGTCGTCGGCGGGGTGGGCGAGGAGACGGTCGTCTACTGCTGCGGCCCGGCCGCACTGATGGAGATCGTGGAACTCTCGGTGCCCGACACCTCCCGGCTCCGCCTCGAGCGCTTCCGCGCCCCGGAACCGCCGACCACGGACGAGGAGTCCACCGACGAGTCCTTCGACGTCGTGCTGGAGAGCAGCGGCGAGCGGGTCCACGTCGGCGCGGAGACCTCGATCCTCGATGCCCTGGCCGAGGCCGGCCACGACGTGCCCTTCTCCTGCACCGAGGGGATCTGCGGCACGTGCGAGACCGGTGTCGTCTCCGGGGAGATCGAGCACCGGGACTTCCTGCTCTCCGAGGACGAGAAGGAATCGGGCGACACGATGTGCATCTGCGTCTCCCGGTGTCGTGGGCCCGAGCTCGTGCTCGACCTGTGAACGACAAGACCGACGAAGGAGTCCCACGATGAAGTACTGCGATGAGCCGGTCGTCACCCTTCGCGGCCTGCGCTCGGTGACGTTGCGCGTTCCCGAGGTGGTCACGGCCAAGGACTTCTACACCGAGGTGTGGGGCCTGGGCGTCAGCGAGGAGGACGGCGACCAGTTCTGGCTGCGGGGGACGGGCGAGGACCACCACATCCTGAAGCTGGAGTCGCACGAGGCCAACGCCATGGGCGGGGTCTCCTTCGCGGTGGGTACCCCGGCCGAGGTCGACGAGGCCGCGCGTCGTCTCGTCGCCGGCGGGATCCCCCTGCTGCAGGAGCCGGGCCGGCACGACGCGGCCGCCGGTGGCTACTCGACGAGCTTCGTGGACCCCGAGGGTCGGGTCGTCGAGCTCGCCAGTGAGGTGAACGCCGTCGTCCACCAGGACCGGGACGGTTACCCGAGCGTGCCGCGTCAGCTGGCGCACGTCGTGCTCAACACCGTGGACATCGAGGTCGCCACGCAGTTCTACACCCAGGTCCTCGGCATGCGGATCTCCGACTGGTCCGAGCGCCAGATGGCCTTCCTGCGGTGCACGCCCAAGCACCACGTCATCGCCTTCAACCAGGCGCCGTGGACCTCCATCAACCACGTGGCCTACGAGCTGACCAGCATCGATCACTTCATGCGGGGCGTCGGCAACCTCAAGGTCCACGGGATCGAGCCCCAGTGGGGCCCGGGCCGTCACGGTCCGGGGAACAACACCTTCTCCTACTTCACCGACCCCGCCGGACTCGTCTGCGAGTACACCTCGGAGGTCCAGGAGATCAACGAGGACACCTGGCTCTGCCGCACCTGGCGTCGCACCCCCGAGCTGTCCGACCAGTGGCGCACCGCGGGGCCGCCGACGTCCGCGATCCGGTCGGCGATGGCCGGCACGCCCGACTTGGGGGCCCGTGCCCGGGTGGAGGCCCGGCCGGGGTACTTCCTCGAGGAGCTGCGTTCCGGTGTCGAGACCCCGGCCGAGCGAGCATCGAAGGGCAGGTTCTGATGACCGTCATGAGTGACACCACCAGCTCACGGTTGCGCACACCGAGCGGGACCTCCTTCGTCGAGTTCCTTCCGGACGGCCCCGTCACGCGGACCGTCGTCCTCCTGCACGGCATCGGTGGCAGCGCCGCCACCTGCACCGACGTCGCGGACCGGCTCGCGGCCACGGGGGCCAGAGCACTCGCCTGGGACGCCCCCGGCTACGGGAGGTCCCGTGACCCCTTCGCCGGCGCCGACCTCGTCGACCAGCTCGCGAGCTCGCTCACCGCGTTGCGGCTGGGCCCGGTGGACCTCATCGGGACCTCGTGGGGCGGTGTGCTCGCCACCTGCCTCGCCCACCGGCGACCGAGCCGGGTGCGCTCCCTCGTCCTGGCCGACTCGACGCGCGGGTCCGCGGTACGTGACGAGAAGGCCGCCGCCATGCGGGCGCGCGTGCCCGAGCTGGAGTCGCACGGTGCGGAGGAGTTCGCCGCCCGTCGGGCCGGCCGGCTCGTCTCCCCCCACACGGACGAGGAGGTCGCGCTGCGCGTGCGGCAGCAGATGGCCCGGGTCCGGGTCCCCGGGTACCGGGCGGCGGCGGAGTTCATGGCCAGCACCAACACCGAGGACCTCCTGCCGGGGATCGGCGTGCCCACGCTCGTCCTCGTGGGCGAGGACGACGTGGTCACCGGGGTCGCGGAGTCGCGGCTGCTGGCCGAGCGGATCCCCGGAGCCACGCTGACGATCATCCCCCGGGCGGGGCACACGGCCATCACCGAGCGCCCGGACGAGTTCGCCCGTGCCGTGCTGGACTTCTGGGGCGACCGGGCATGAGCGAAGGGCGACTCGTCGTCATCACCGGTGCCGCTCGAGGCCTCGGCCGGGCCATCGCGCAGCGCTTCGCCGAGGACCGCCTCGTCCTCGGCGACGTCCGGGCGGAGCAGCTCGAGGAGACCGCCGAGGCACTGCGGGCCACCGGCACCCGGGTGCACTCGGCGCCCCTGGACGTCGCCGACCGCTCCTCCGTCTCCTCGTTCGCGCGAGTCGTGGAGGAGCTCGGCGGCGCCGACGTGCTCGTCAACAACGCCGCCAAGGCCGATGGTGTCGGCGGTGACTCCTTCTGGGAGCTGGACGAGGAGCGCTTCGAGGAGCTCGTGCAGATCAATGTCGCCGGTACCTGGATGATGAGCAAGCACCTCGTCGGCCCGATGCTCGAGCGCGGGTCGGGAGCGATCGTCAACATCGCCTCGGACGCCGCCTTCTACGGATCACCACGACTCGTCCACTACGTCGGGTCCAAGGGTGCGGTGCTCGCCATGACCCGCACGATGGCCCGCGATGCCGGGCCCCACGGGGTCCGGGTCAACGCCGTCGCACCCGGTTTGACCCGGGTCGAGGCCACCGAAGGGGTGCCGGCGGACCGCTACGCCCTGTACCGGGACAACCGCGCCCTCGCGCACGATCCCGAGCCGAGCGACGTCGCCGACGTCGTCCACTTCATCGCCTCCGAGGCAGCCGGATACATGACGGGGCAGGCCCTCGTCGTCGACGGCGGCTTCGTCATGCCCACCTGATCGAAGGACACGATGGATCTACAGCTCACCGACAAGGCGGTGCTCGTCACGGGCGCCAGCTCCGGGGTCGGCCTCGCCGTCACCCGGATGTTGCTCGCGGAGGGGGCCCGCGTCATCGCCGTGGCCCGGGACCCCGGCCGCCTCGACACCGCGATGGCCGCGCTCGAGGACCGCGACCGGATCCACGCGGTCACCGCCGACGTCACCGACCGGGTGGCGGTCGAGTCCGCCGTCGCGTCGGGCGCCGAGCACTTCGGCGCCCTGGACGCGGTCGTCTGCAACGCCGGCCGGTCGCTCATGGCCCGGATCGGCGACACGAGCGATGAGCAGATCCGAGAGGAGCTCGACCTCAAGGTCTTCGGGGCCTGGAACGTCATCCGTGCGGCACGGCCCCACCTGGCGGCCTCGCCGGTCGGCGCCGTGGTCAACACCAATGCCATCCTCGCCAAGCAGCCCGAGGGCAGGCTCGCCATCACCTCGGCGGCCCGCGCCGCCCTGCTCAATCTCAGCCGCACCCTGGGGGAGGAGCTGGCGCCCGAGGGGATCCGGGTCAACTCGGTCAACCTCGGCCTCATCGACACCGGCCAGTGGCGGCGTCGCTTCGAGACCTACCGCAGCGAGGGTGGCGACCTGGACTACGACGCCTGGAGTGCCGAGATCGCGGCGGACCGCGGCATCTCCCTCGGTCGCTTCGGCAATGCCGACGAGGTCGCCTTCGCCATCGTCTCCCTGCTCAGCCCCCGTGCCTCGTACATCACCGGCGCGCACGTCGACGTCGGCGGAGGAGTGACCCGACAGCCATGACACAGACCCGGGAACGGACCACGGCGCCCCAGACCGCCACCGGCGGTGATGTCCTCGTCGAGGTGATGCGCCGCCACGGCATCACCCACGCCTTCGGCGTCATCAGCATCCACAACCTCCCGCTCGTCGAGGCCGTCTCACGCGAGCTGACCTTCGTCGAGGTCCGCCACGAGGCCGCGGCCGTCAACGCCGCGGACGCCTTCGCCCGGGTGACCGGCGGGGTGGGCGTGGCCCTGACGAGCACCGGCACCGGCGCCGGCAATGCTGCCGGGGCGATGCTCGAGGCACTCACCGCCGGATCGCGTGTCCTGCACGTCACGGGTCAGGTCGAGGCCGAGTGGATCGGGAGCAACCGTGGGGTCATCCACGAGGTGCCGGCCCAGCTGGAGATGCTCACCGCGATCTCGAAGGGGGCCACCCGCGTCACCGCGGCCACCGACTCGGCCCGGGTACTCGAGGAAGCGGTCACGACGATCCTCACCGCGCCCCACGGGCCGGTGTCCGTCGAGTGGCCCACCGACCTGCAGTACCTCGCGCGCCCGGGCACCCAAGTGGAGGCCGACGCCCTCACCGTGCCGGCAGCGGTGGACCCGTCCGTGGACGAGATCGACGCTGCCGCACGGCTGCTCGCGGCTGCCCGCCGGCCGGTCATCTGGCTCGGTGGCGGTGCTGCCGGAGCCGGCGCGCAGGTGCGGCAGCTGGCGCACCGATGGGGTGCGGGCATCCTCACGAGCAACTCCGGGCGGGCGATCGTCCCCGAGGACGACGACCTCGTCGTCGGGAACTTCGCGTCGACGCCGCAGGGCGCGGCCCTGCTGGACGAGGCGGACGTCCTGCTGAGCATCGGCACCCACTTCCGCTCCAACGAGACCCGGACCTACTCCCTTCGCCTGCCGCAGCAGCACGTGCAGGTCGACGTCGATCCCGCCGCCATCGGCAGGGTGCACCCGGCCACGGTCGGGATCCGGGGCGACGCCGCGACCGTCCTCGACGCGCTCCTGGAGCGACTGCCGGATGCACGCACCGAGCAGGGGTGGGCCGACCGTGCCCGGGAGGTGCGCCGGGAGGTCCGTGATCAGCTCACCACCTACATCGGTGGGTATGCCGAGATCTGCCGGGAGCTGCGCGACCAGCTGCCCCGCGAGTCCGTCGTCGCCCGGGACGTGACGATCCCCTCGAGCCAGTGGGGCAACCGCCTGCTCGAGCTGTACTCACGCGAGACCAATGTCTTCCCCCTCGGTGGCGGGATCGGACAGGGCCTGGCCATGGGCGTGGGGGCCGCAGTGGCCCGTCCCGAGGTACCGACGGTCGTCATCGCAGGTGATGGCGGCGTGTCCGTGCACCTGGGGGAGCTCGCCTCCCTTCGCGGGGTCGGCGGGCACTGCTGCGTCATCGTCTTCAACGACTCCGGATACGGGGTCCTGCGCAACATGCAGCAGGCCAATGGCCTGGGCCGGGAGGGCGTCGACCTCTGGACCCCCGACTTCGCGGCGCTCGCGCAGTCGATGGACATGCCGTACTGGCGGACCGGCGGGCCGGACAGCTTCGGCCCCGCGTTGCGTGAGGCGCTGGCGACCGGCGGTCCGACGCTGATCGAGGTCGACGTGACCGCCCTCGACCCGGTTCCCGGGGCGTTCACCCCTCCCGTCCACATCCCCGAGCCCGAGGAGCGGCCATGATGCAACAGCTGAGCAGTCCAGCGGCGCTGGCGGGCGCCGACCCCGGGACCCCACCCGAGGGAGTGGCGGCCATCCGTGTCCGCGCCGGGGACCGGGACGCCTGGGCCGCCGATGTGGCCGAGCAGCTCACGCGGAGTGCCCACGTCATCGCCGTGGGCGAGGACGTGCAGGGCGCGCTCGTGCTCGCTGCCGAGCATGCCGAGCACGTCGTCTCACTCGTCCTCATCGACCCCCGGGTGGACCTCGATGACCCGCGGCACGCCGCGACGATGGACCGGGTCGGGGTACCGACGCTCGTCATCGCGTCGGCACCGACCGAGACGACGCCCATCGACGAGCCGCAGTCCATCGCGGGTGGCGTGGACAACGGGGTCTTCGTCGTCATCGACGGCGCCGCCGCACCGACCTTGGCCAACCGGCCCGAGTCCGTCCTCGAGTGGTCCTCCGCCTTCATGGAGATCGCCGAGGGGCTGGCCGAGACCCGCACCGATCTCATCGTGTCGAGCGACGATTTCTGAGGAGGATCACATGTCGCAGTACCTCGAGGTGCACCAGACGCACCCTGACCCCTTCACGCCGTACGAAACCAAGCTCTCCGGTTCGATCATGGAGGTCTTCCGTAGCGGGGTCCACGACCTGCCCGGTCTGGTCTCCGGTCTCAACGACCTCGGGATCCACGCCCCGGACGGGTCCGAGTGGACCGAGGAGAGCTTCCGATCCGAGATGCGCAGGATGGGTGACTGACATGACGACGACCGCACAGACCAAGACGACCGCCCCGAAGGGCAGGCCCCGCCACGCGGTGGGGACGCGCCGCACGCTGGATGCCGGGGAGCTCGCCGCATTCGGGCTGCGGGACCGGTGGTACCCGATCCTGCCCTCCCACATGCTCCAGGTCGGGTCGATGCAGAAGGTGACCCGCCTCGGGGTCGACTGGCTGCTCTTCAGGGACGCGACCGGACGGGTGCGCATGCTGGAGGACCGCTGCCCCCACCGCAGCGCGCCGCTGTCGGCCGGTCAGCACCTCGGCGACCGGGTCGCCTGCCGGTACCACGGCGTCCAGGTCGACGGCGAGGGCACCGTCGTGTCGGTGCCGGGCATGCCCGGGTGCGCGCTCGAAGGCCGTCGGGCGACGGTCTCCCTCGAGGTCGCCGAGGCGGCGGGGGCGATCTTCGCCTTCGTGCCGCTCACCGAGGACAGCGAGCCGACCCCCTTCGTCCTGCCGGACCGGCTGGACAGCGAGGAGCACTCCCACTTCCTCAACTACGTGGAGTGGGCGGGACCCTGGCGCTTCTACATGGACAACGTCCTCGACCCGATGCACGGTGCCTTCCTGCACCGTGACTCGCACTCGATGAATGCCGGCGGGACCTCCGCGCGCTTCCGGATCCGGGAGACCGAGCGCGGCTTCTTCTTCGAGAAGACCGATCAGCGCGGCAAGAACTTCGACTGGGTCGAGTTCGTCCGTGGGTCGATGGACCACGTCGACCTCGAGATCCCCTACGGCGACGAGGCAGGACCCGGTGGGCCCTTCGGCATCGTGGGCATGTCCGTGCCGATCGACGACCAGAACGTCGCCGTCTTCCACTGGCGCACCCGCAAGGTGCAGGGCTGGGAGCGGGAGGTGTGGCGCTTCCTGTACCGAACTGCATTGGAGGAGAAGCACTTCAACGTGCTCGAGCAGGACCGCAGCGTGCTGGAGATCCTCGCCGGCGACGCCGACACCCACGAGCACCTCTACCAGCACGACCTCGGTGTCTCGCGGATCCGGCGCCTGTACAAGTCCGACGCCAAGGCGCAGGCCAAGGTGTTGGCCGGGGAGGCATGAGCCGGACCGGGTCGGTCGAGCAGGACGGTGAGCTCATGCTCACCGTCCTGCTCCGGCACGACCAGTCACAGCACCTCGAGCAGATCCAGTCCCAGCTGGACGAGCGCGACTGGTGGCACGGGTTCCCGCCCGAGGGCTGCGAGATCGTCTCCTGGGTCGTCGCCATGGGGATCGGTCAGATCGTCACGCTGCGTTTCCCCGCCGACCGGCTGGCGGCGGTCAACGTGGAGCTCGAACGCCGGGCCTGGGGCGTCTTCCGCACGGAGTTCTACCCGACGTACGACTTCCTGCCGGTGCGGGAACGTCTCACCCGTGAGTCCGATGCGCGCCGGGAGGCACCGTGAGGATCGTCGCCGAGTCGGTCCCCGAGCCACCGCGCGAGGGGATGTTCAGCAATGCCGTCGTGCGCGGGGACCGCTTCTGGACCTCGGGCATGCACGCCGGGGGACGTGGCGGCCCCGTCGGCGGTGACGACCCGTATGGGCAGGCCCGCGAGGCCTTCCGGCGCGTCATCGAACTCGTCCGCGCCTGCGGGGCGCGCCCCGAGGACGTCACGGTGCTGCGGATCTACCTCACCGATGTCGCCGACAAGGCGGAGGTCGGGCGTGCCCGCGGTGAGTTCTTCACGGGGGAGATGCCGTGCTCGACCCTCGTCGGGGTGAGCCAGCTCGTCGATCCCGGTCTCAAGGTGGAGGTCGAGGCGGAGGGCGTCATGACGCCCCGCGACACGAAGTGAGAATTACTTCAGCACTTGACTTTTAAGTGCTGAATGAAATCCTTTGGGGAACCACGTCGAAGGAGACCCCCGTGCCAATCCACAGTCGCCGCGCTCTCGCGACTTCCCTCGCCGCGCTTGCCTCCGTCGCCCTGCTTGCTGCGTGCGGAGGACCCGACTCCGGTGAGCCCGAGAACACCGACTCGGTGACCGTCCGGACCGACGTCTACTTCACGGGTGCGGTCCTCCCCCTGGTCGCCGGCGTGCAGAGCGGGATCTTCGAGAAGCACGGCCTGACCGTCGACCTCAAGGAGGGGACCGGATCGGCAACCACCATCCAGACGGTCGCGAACGGCTCCGACGACATGGGGTATGCAGACGCGGCCACCATGGTCCAGTCCGTCGGACAGGGGATGGACGTCACGATGGTCGCCGGAATGGTTCAGGAATCGCCCCTGACCGTCATCACCCACAAGGACTCGGGTATCGACTCGCCCTCGGACCTCGAGGGGAAGACCGCTGGCTACTCGCCCGGGTCTGCTGCGGAGCGACTCTTTCCTGCCTACGCCGAGGCGGAGGGGTTCGACGACAGCAAGGTGACGTTCCGCAACGTGGACGTCCCCACTCGCACCCAGCTCTTCCTGAGTGGCAAGACCGACTTCACGTTCGGACTGACCAATGTCAGCCTGCCCAACCTGGAGACGGCCTGCGACTGTGAGCTGAAGACCTTCACCTATCCCGACTCCGGCGTCCAGACACTGAGCGCCGGCATGGTTGTCGGTGACAAGTTCCTCGACGCGAACCCTGAGACGACGAAGAAGTTTCTGGCAGCCCTCGAGGAGTCGGTGGAGTTCGCGAACGAGGACACCGACAAGGCGGTCGACGCCTTCTTCAAGATGGACAAGGACAGTCAGCTCTCGCCGGAGCAGGTCGCCCAGCAGTGGAAGAACTCCGAAGAGCTGTTGCACACGAAGGCCACCAAGGGCCAGGGGTTCGGCTGCACCTCGCAGGAGGACTGGGCGGGGACCATCGAGCTCATGGAGAAGTACGGCGACCTCTCCGAGGGGGCCGTGACGGAGTCGGACGTCGCCACGAACGAGTTCCTGCCCGGTGACTGTGACGACGACCTCGGGGGCGGGAAGTGAGTCGCCCGACGGTGGACGGCGCAGAACCGTATGTCGATTTCGACCGTGTCGAGAAGAGCTTCCGGGCGAAGGGCGGCAAGGTCGTCGCCCTCGAGGCGCTCTCGATGTCGATCGACCAGGGGGAGTTCGTCGCGATCGTCGGACCCAGCGGCTGCGGCAAGAGCACGTTGCTGCTCGCGCTCGCGGGCCTGACGACGCCGACCAGTGGTGCTGTCCGGCTGGAGGGCGCGACAGTGGCGGGCCCGGTGGTTGATGCCGGTGTGGTGTTCCAGAACGCTGAGCTGCTCCCGTGGCGGACGGCGCTGGAGAATGTCCTGCTGCAGGCGGAGGTGCGAAAGCTGTCGAAGGCTGAGTACACCGAGCGTGCCCGTCAGCTGCTTGCGGATGTTGGTCTGGCAGGTTTCGAGGACCACTATCCCGATGAGCTCTCCGGCGGGATGCAACAGCGGGTCTCGCTGTGCCGCGCTCTGCTGCACGACCCGTCGATCCTGCTCATGGACGAGCCGTTCGGTGCTCTCGACGCGATCACGCGCGACCAGGTGCAGATGGACCTGCAGAGCCTCTGGTTGAAGTCCCGACGCACCGTCTTGTTCATCACGCACAGCATCGAGGAAGCGGTCTTTCTCGCAGACCGTGTCATCGTCCTCTCGCCTCGTCCGGCGACCATCGCCGCCGACATCCGGGTGGACATGTCGCGCCCCAGGCATGTCTCCGATCGTGGGGCCGCGGAGTTCACGGCCTATGTGAACGAGATCCGGGAGGAGTTCGGAAAGCTGGGAATCTTCTCCGACCGTGATCCGGCCGGCGGAGGAGAGGAGTGACCATGACGGTGACCGCTGACAGCCAGCCACGCCACCGAGCCTCCGGAGCAACTCGCCGAGAGTTTCTCGGTCGAGGCGGGGAGATCATCCGTGGCGCGTGGCCCGCCCTGACTCTCATCGTCGTGATCCTCGCTGCCTGGCAGACGATTTCGAGCGTCGGGCTCGTGGAGGAGTACGTCCTGCCCGCGCCGTGGGACATCGCCACGGTGATGGTCGGTGATGCCGATCTGTTCTGGAGGGCCTCGGTGCCGACACTCACGGCCATCGTGGTCGGCTTCGCCCTCTCGGTGGTCATCGCGCTGCCGATTGCCATCGCCATGGTGTACAGCCCCCTGCTGCAGAGGGCGATCTACCCGCTCCTGGTCCTCTCCCAGGTGGTCCCCAAGGTCGCCCTCGCGCCCCTGTTCATCATCTGGTTCGGCTTCGGCACGGCACCGAAGGTGTTCATGGTGGTGCTGATTGCCTTCTTCCCGCTGGTGGTGGACGCCGTCGTCGGCTTCCAGGCCGCACGCCCGGAGAGCCTCATGCTCGTCCGGTCCATGGGCGCGAGCAGGTGGCAGGCCTTCTGGAAGGTCCGTTTTCCGTGGGCCCTGCCGAGCATCTTCGCAGGCGCGAAGGTCGCTATCACCCTCGCGGTCGTCGGGGCGGTCGTGGCCGAATTCGTCGGTGCGGACACGGGTCTGGGCGTTGTCATCACCCAGGCGCGGGGAAACCTGGACACCCTGACGGTCTTTGCCGGTATCGGCTTCCTCTCGCTCATCGGGCTCGCCCTGTTCGCCTGCGTGGGCATCCTGGAGCGCCTGCTCGTCCGCGGTAGTCGTGGCGGTCGGACGTTCGAAGCCGCTGGGTCGTTGTGAGGCTGCGGAACGTCGACATTCCCGAGTTCTAGGGTCGGGGCATGGACTCAGAGCCCCACGAGGATTCCGTCGAGCGCGTGGTCGGCGAGTGGAGAGCGCAACGGCCGGATGAGGACTTCACCGCCATGGCTCTCTTCGGACGTCTGTCGCGCATCGTCATGGAGCAGCGGGCCATCTTCAACCACCGTCATGATTCGGTCGGGTTGACCCTGAGTGACTTCGACGTGTTGGCCACGCTCAGTCGGGCGCCGGGCAACACCCTCAGCGCAGGCGAGATCGCCAATGGTTCCCTGCTCACCCTGGGCGCGGTGAGCATGCGTATCGATCGCTTGGCACGTGACGGCAAGGTGACACGGTCGCGCAGCAGTGAGGACCGGCGCATCGTCCTGGTGAGTCTGACCGATCGGGGCCGCGAGTTGATCGACGGCATCCACCCCTGCCACGTCCAAGCCCTGGGGCGGCTGCTGGCCGACCTGAGCGCAGAGGAGCTGGCAGCGCTGGGCCCTCTCCTTCGCAAGGTGGAGATGTCCATCCAGGCCCACGGGGCGGAGGCGCGGGAGTACCCGATGGGTGTGGAGCAGCAGGACTCCGGGGGGTGAGGCCCGACGCACGTCCGGTGCGCGTCACCCTCGCCCACGCGGGGTGGACAGGTTGATCTGCTGCAGGTCGTGACCGACGGTGATGCGTCCCCGGTAGGTGGATCGCACCGAGCGGTGCCAGGTGGCATCGCTGACCTCGCGCGGGTCCCCCGGCCCGATGTGCGACAGGGCGACGTGGCGGGCGCCGGCATCACGTGCCACCCGACCCACGTCCTCAGGGGTGGTGTGGGAACTGGCGAAGAAGTCCAGCAGTTCCTGCGGGTACCCGGCCTCCGCGTAGTAGGGGATGTGCATGACCTCGTGGACGAGCAGGTCCGCGTCCTCGGCCAGCCGCACGACATTGTCCGACTTCGTGGTGTCACCGGACAGCGCGATCACGCCGTCGTCGGTCTCGATGCGGTAGCCGTAGGAGGGGTAGACGGGCGGGTGGTCGACGAGGGTGGCGCTCACCCGGACACGGTCGTCCTCGAAGACCACGAAGGGATCCATGCGGGGGGCGTAAGGGCCGGTCGGGGACGAGCCGACGGCGTCCGGCGGCATGACGTCGGTGGCCTCCATGAGTGAGGGCAGTCCCGCGCGTGAGTTGTAACGGGTGCGGATGTTGAGGTCGTAGGCCCACGCGTCCACGGCACCCGCAAGCAGCTGGGTGGTCCCGGGCGTGGGGTTGTCGGGGTTGGCCAGCGGGGCTGGTGTCGTCCCCGGTGTGGTCGCCGGGAGACCGCCGGCCTCACCCGGACCGAAGACTTTCACCGGCGAGACGATTCCGTGGCCGCCGGTGCCCCAGCCAAGGAGGAAGAGGTTGAAGAGGTCGGCAGTGTGGTCGGAGTGCAGGTGGGTGATGAAGGTGGCGGTCAAACCGGCAGGATCGACGCCCGCCTGGATGAACTTGCGGAGGGTTCCGTAGCCCGTGTCGACGAGGTACGAGCGGTCACCGACGACGAGGAGGGTGGCGCAACCCTGTCGGCCTGGCTCGGGATACGGTCCGGCGGCGGTGCCGAGGAGGACCACCCGGGTCCGAGCCCCGGGCAGGTCGCCGCTGAGGGTCGTCGCATCCGCTGGGGCCGGTCGCCCCCGGCCGCGTCCTGCGGCGGCCGGCGGAGCGCAGCACAGGGCGCCGGGGGCAGCGGCCGCGGCGGCCACGCCGCCCGCCAGCAGGGTCCGGCGCGTGGGAGTGGTCGGACGCATGGGGCTCCTTGGGGGCTCGGTCCCGCCGTGCGGCACCATTGCCGTCTGAGTCGTAAGAGATTGAGTGCTAAGGAAAATACTGAACAGAAGTCGCAGCGTCAAGGAAGTGAGAGGTCACGGCCGCCACGTGCCGTGTCACCAGATCAGGCGGGGCGACCGGCCGAACCGGTCTCGCGGTCCGGGCGTCAGGCCTCGCGGACCTGGGCGTCTGGCACGGCCTTGCGGATCGACTGCTCCAGCTTGTTCAGTCCCTTCGCCAGGGACGTGCGCTCGGTGGCCGACATCTGGTCCAGCAGGTGTCCGAGGTTGGCGAAGTGCGCCTCGGCCACCCGGTCGACGACCTGGCGCCCCTTGGCGGTGAGCTGGACGTAGACCACACGGTTGTCCCGGGTGTCGCGGGAGCGTGAGACGAGTCCCTCGGCCTCGAGACGACGGACGCGCAGCGTAAGGCCGCCCGTCGTCACCAGCGTGCTCTGCGCCAGCTGACCGGCAGCCGCCCGCTGATCGGGCTGGCGTCGCAGGGCTGCCAGCACCTCGAACCCAGACGTGCTCGTGCCCATCTCCTCGAAGAGCGCGGTGATCTCCTGCCGATACAGCAGGTAGGCCCGGTGCAGGCGGCCGAAGACATGCATCGCCGACACGTCGAGTGCGGGGCTCACCTGGGCCCACGAGTCGATGATCTGGTCGACGGAGTCCGGTTGTGCCCTCACGCGTGTCCCTCACGTTGCAGTTGCTGTCTTGCTAAGGATCTTAGTGCTAAGACGCATGTCTCACCACTTGGTCTGCTGGGCGATTCTGGCACTTCCGGCGGCTCGGGACCCGAGAGCAGCCGGCACGAAGGGGGTGGCCGGAGCCACCCCCTTCGCCTCCATCCCCCGGAGGTCTCTCGCTCAGAGGCCGACCTGGTCGGCCGCGTACTCCGCCTGCTCCCGGGTGAAGCCGTCACCGGCGTCGGAGCTGAGCTGGTCGATCAGCTCGTTCCGCGAGAAGGGCATGAGGTCCAGGTAGTTCTCGGCGGACTTCACGGCCTGCTCGTCCCAGTCCACGTCGTCCTCGATGTGCTCGACGGCGAAGACCGCGACGTCCTGCGGGTAGTCGTCGCCGGCAGGGGAGGAGAGCTGGTCGATCAGGCCCTGCTTGGAGAAGGCCATGAAGTCCAGGTAGTTCTGCGCGGACTCGATCGCGTTCTCCTGCTCCGGCGAGAGGCCCTCCGAGGGGTCCTCGGCCGGCTCTTCCTGCGAGGTCGTGCTCTCCTCCTCGACCGGCTCTTCCTGCGAGGTCGTGCTCTCCTGCTGCGACTCCTCAGCGGCCGAGGTGCTCGTGCTCTCGCTCGCCGAGTCACCGCCGCCGGAGACGGCGACCCCCAGCCCGCCGCAGCAGAGGAGGAGCAGCACCACGGCACCGATGAGGGTCGCGAGGACCTTGTGCCTGGAGAACCAGCCCTTCTCGGGCTGCTGCGGCACCGGCGGGTTGCTCGGCTGCCAGGGCTGCTGGGGCGGGGTACTCGTCATGGCGTCCTTCTCTCTGCGGTGTGGCGTCGAGAGGGATCACACCGCGAACGGCCCCGGCGCCACCTCACCCGAACGGTCGGAGCCGACTGACCGAACGGAGGACCCCGCGGTGTCCGACCGTGGCGCTACCTTTCGGTCATGGACGTGCTCAGTGGGCTGCGGGCCCTGGCCCGGGCGACGTGGTGGCGCTCGGCGCTGTGGTACCTCGCCTGCCTGCTGAGCCTGCTCTTCGCGGTCTCGTTCGCCGAGCAGCGCACGGGATCCGCCGACACCGAGGTCATGGGCGGCCCATGGGTGTTGCTCTGGCTCGTCGGTGCGCTCCTGGCCGTGCTCGTCTTCTTCCGCTACCGGTGGCCCTGGCAGGTCACCGTGGCCGCCTCCGTGGCGACGCTGGCGCTGCCGGTCGACCCGCTCCTGCCACTCGTCGGCCTCATGCACGTCTGGCGTGCATGTGCCTGGCGGACCGTCGCGCTCGTGACCCCGCTGGTCACGGCGGCCACCTTCGTCGCGACCTGGCGGGACACCCGGGGGCACACCCAGGAGGAGTCCTTGTGGCAGCTGCTCTTCGCCTCCCCCGGGACACCCGGCACTGGCGAGGCGCTGGCATGGTGGATCCCGGTGGTCATCACCGTCCTCTGCGTGGTCGCCTTCGCCGGCATCGGCGGCCTGCGCCGGGAGCTGGCCCGCAGCGAGGCGAAGGGGGAGTCCCACCGACTGAGAGCCGAGCAGCTGGGTGACGAGGTGGTCCGGCAGGCCGAGCGGGAGCGGATCGCCCGGGAGGTGCACGACGCCATCGGGCACCGCCTCTCGTTGTTGTCGGTGCACGCCGGTGCGCTGGAGGCCAACACCCGCGACCAGGACCCGCGGGCTCGCGGGGTCGGCGACCCTCGTGCGCGAGTCGGCGGCCCGGACCGCGAGCGACCTGCGCTCGCTGCTCTCCGTCCTCCGGCGCCCCGACGACCCCGACCTCGCGGCGGCGGTGCCCGGCCTGGACGCGGTGCCGGGGCTCGTCGACGAGTCGATCGAGGCCGGCATGCCGCTCGTGGCCACGGTGCGGATCGAGGGCGAGTCCGGGCTGGACCCGTTCGTCGGGCAGACGGCCCACCGGATCACCCAGGAGCTGCTGACCAACGCCCGCAGGCACGCCCCCGGTGCGGGGGTCCGGCTGGCCTTCGTGGCGCGCCCCGCCGACGGGGTCACGATCGAGGTCGCGAACCGTCGTCGGGAGCAGTCCGCCCACGTCGAGGGTGGCGGGCTGACCGGGGTGCGTGAGCGGGCCGCCCGTGTCGACGGCGAGGCGCACGTCACGGTCGACGACGAAGGGAACTTCCGCGTCGCGGTCCGGCTGCCGTGGCGCCAGGCACAACGGATGGAGCCACGATGACCGACCCCGGCCAGGAGATCCGCGTCCTGCTCGTGGACGACGACCCGCTGCTGCGCGCCGGACTGGCACTCATGCTGGAGCCCGTCGACGGGGTGCGTGTCGTCGCCGACGTCGGCTCGGGGGAGGAGGCGGTGCCGGCGGTGCTCGCCCACCGGCCCGACGTCGTGCTGCTGGACTACCGGATGGGTGAGCTCGACGGGATCAGCACGACCCGCGAGATCGGCCGCCTGGAGGACCCGCCCCGGGTGGTGCTGCTGACCACCTTCGACATGGACGACCTGCCCGTGAGGGCCGTGCAGGCCGGGGCCGTCGGCTTCCTCCTCAAGACCGACCTGGACCCGGCCGGCATCGGGCAGGCGATCCGCGACGCCGCCGCCGGGCACGCCCCCTTCTCCCCGCAGTCGGCGGGTCACGTCGTGGAGCACGTGCGTGCCGGTGGTGCCGACACCCGGCGGGAGGAGGCCGTGGCACTCGTGGCCACGCTCAGCGACAGGGAGCGCGAGGTCTGCGTGCACCTGGCGCGCGGCGAGACGATCCCGGCGACGGCACGGCGGATGTACCTCTCCGAGTCGACGGTCAAGAGCCATCTGGGCAACGCGACCACCAAGCTCGGTGTCGACAGCCGCATGCGCATGGGGATCCTCATCGACCGGGCCGGGCTGATCTAAGGTTCAGGGATGAGCACGCACATCGTCGTCATGGGGGTCTCCGGCAGCGGGAAGTCGACCGTCGCGGAGGGCATGGCCGAGCGCCTCGGGTGGACTTTCGCCGAGGCCGACGAGTTCCACCCGCAGTCCAACATCGACAAGATGGAGGGCGGTACCCCGCTGACCGACGAGGATCGCTGGCCCTGGCTGGAGTCCCTCGCCGCGTGGATGGCCGACAAGGCGGCGAAGGGGGAGGACACCGTCATCACGAGCTCGGCGCTGAAGCGTTCCTACCGCGACGTGTTCCGGGAGGGGGGCCTGGACCCGGAGAAGGGCCAGCGGGTGGCCTTCGTCCACGTCCACGGGCCCTTCGACGTCATCGCGGAGCGGATGGAGCACCGGCGGGGGCACTTCATGCCCGAGTCGCTGCTGCAGTCGCAGTTCGACACCCTCGAGATGCTGGGCGAGGACGAGGACGGAGTCGTGCTGGATCTGCGCCGGCCCCCGGAGGAGCTGATCGAGGCGGGCGTCGCGTGGGTCAGGGAGACCGGCGGCTGAGGCCGGGGCCGCTCTGACGGCGCTCCGGTCTTCCCCGCGCTGCTCTTCCCGGCCGGGCACGGCCGTCGGCTCGACAAGACTTACTGCCCCTTCGCAAGAGTTTGGAACTCAGGCGAAGGGGGTGGTTCTCGGGTCACCCGGAAATCGTGGGGCCGGTGGGGTGGCGCCTCACGGAGTCCCGGCCACCCGAACGATGAGGGCACGGTCGTCGACGGTTGCGCGCACCCGCGTGGCCTCGCCGATGACGTCCCCGTCGACCTGGACGGGCCGCCGGGCCTCGACCTCGGCGGTATAGACGCTGGCCGAGCTGCGGGTCAGCTCGGTCGCGTTCCGGGTGGACCTGCCGAGGACGCGCACTGCGATCGAGCCCCACCCGATGATGGTCTTGGGCGCGACGACGACGCCGTCGAGCAGCCCGTCGTCGATCCGGGCGGTCGGCACCAGCTGAATCCCGCCCTGCAACGTGCCGCAGTTGCAGAAGATGACCGAGCGGGCGCGGGCCGGCGACCCGCTCTCGCCGTCGACCGTGAGCCGGACGCGGAAGCGCTTGATGAAGAGCTTGCGGGCGCCGGTGACGAAGTAGGAGATCCACCCGACCTTCGCCTTGAAGTCCTCGCTCGTGCCGCTCATGATCTCGGCGTCGAAGCCCATGCCCGCCATGACGAGGAAGGGGTGCCGGTCCACCGACGGCCCCTCCACCGGACGCTCGGCCTGCCCCGCGTCCTCGGTCTCCGTCTCCTCGACCGGGTCCAGCTCCAGCCAGGCGACGTCGATGGGCTTGTTGCGCCCGTTGTAGGCGACCTTGAGCGCCGCGACGAGGTCCGCGCCGAAGGGGATGTCGAGGTTGCGTGCCAGCAGGTTGCCGGTGCCGCGGGGGAGGAGCCCCATGGGGGTGTGGGTGTGGGCGAGCGCCACGGCCACGGCCCGGATGGTGCCGTCGCCGCCCAGGGGGCAGACGACGTCGACGCCCTCCTCGAGCGCCTGCCGGGCCTGACCGGTGCCCGGGTCCTCGATGGTGGTCTCGATGAAGAGCGGCTCCTGCCAGCCCAACTCCTTGCTCGCCGTGGTCAGCTCGGCCTTCGTCGCCGCCGGGTCCTTGAACTTCGAGGGGTTGATGATGATCGCCGCGCGCCGGGGTCGGCGCTGGGAGCGCTTGCGGCGGAAGGAGTCCCGGTCGGGACGCTGCACGGCCCGGTCACGCCGGGAGCGACCGGGGCCGGCCAGGACGAGGGCGATCACCACGGCGATGAGGGCAAGGCCGATCACGATCACGAGGGCCAGCGAGCTCCAGTCAGACACGCCGAGACGCTACCCCACGGTGGCGCGGATATCCTGCGGTGGTGATCGACCTGAAGTTCCTGCGTGACCAGCCCGACGTCGTCCGGGCCAGCCAGCGTGCCCGCGGAGAGGACGTGACCCTCGTGGACGCCGTGCTCGGCGCCGACGAGCGCCGCCGCTCCGCCATCAAGGAGTTCGAGGCCGCGCGGGCCGACCAGAAGGCCGCGAGCAAGGAGCTCGGTGCGGTCATGGGGCGGCTGAAGAAGGCCGAGAGGGCCGGCGAGGACGTCACGGACCTCGACGCGCACGCCACAGCCCTGCGGGAGAAGGGCGCCGCGATGTCCGCCAGGGTCAAGGAGCTCGACTCCGCCGCGGAGCAGGCCAAGGACGCCCTGGAGACCTCCCTTCGTTCCATCGGCAACGTCATCCAGGACGGTGTGCCCGCCGGCGGCGAGGAGGACTTCGACCTGCTCGAGGAGGTCGGGACCGCGCGCGACTTCGCCGCGGAGGGCTTCGAGCCCAAGGACCACCTCGAGCTCGGTGAGCTGCTCGGCGCGATCGACATGGAGCGCGGCGCCAAGGTGAGCGGCAGCCGCTTCTACTACCTCACGGGGGTCGGGGCGCGCCTGGAGTGGGCGCTCATGGGCCTCGCCCAGCAGATCACCGCCGAGGAGGGCTTCACCCCCCTCGTCGTGCCGAACCTCGTGCGCGCCGAGACGATGGCCGGCGCCGGCTTCCTCGACGCCCACGACGACGAGGTCTACCAGCTGCCCGCCGACGACCTCTACCTCACCGGCACCTCGGAGGTCGCGCTCGCCGGCTTCCACGCCGACGAGATCCTCGACCTGACCGACGGGCCGCTGCGCTACACCGCCACCTCGACCTGCTATCGCCGCGAGGCGGGCAGCTACGGCAAGGACACCCGCGGGATCTTCCGGGTCCACCAGTTCCAGAAGACCGAGATGTTCGTCTTCTGCCGGCCCGAGGACGCCGCCGCCGAGCACGAGAACCTGCTGCGGATCGAGCGGCGGGTCCTCGAGGCGCTCGAGCTGCCCTACCGCGTGATCGACGTCGCGGCCGGCGATCTCGGCGGCCCGGCCAGCCGCAAGTACGACTGCGAGGCCTGGGTGCCCACGCAGGGCAAGTACCGGGAGCTGACGTCGACGAGCAACTGCACGACCTACCAGGCCCGACGGCTGAACATCCGCGAGCGGGACCCGCGGGGCTCGGGCACGCGCACGCTCGCCACGCTCAACGGCACCGCCGCCACGAGCACACGGCCGATCGTCGCCCTCCTGGAGAACCACCAGCAGGCCGACGGGTCCGTGCGCGTCCCGGAGGCTCTGCGACCCTTCCTGGGGCTCGAGGTCCTCCGGCCGAGGTGACGTGAGCGCCCGACAGCCTCGCCTTGCGCGCTCATCCTCGGGGGTTACGTTGGGTGCAGCCTTGGCGAAGGAGGAGACGTGAACCTGGCGGCACACCACGAGGGGAGCGGTGGAACGGCACCCCTCGGGCGGGCCCGCACGGTCGCCTCGATCACCGCGAGGGTGTCCGACGGACAGACCGTCGTCCTCCGTGGCGCCCGCGGCATCGGGCGCACGACGGTCCTGGCGGCCGTCGCGGCGGCGCTGCCCCGCCCCATCGCGGTGCGGCTGTCCCGTCACGGCAGCGAGGGCCAGGGGGTGCGCACGCTCGCCGCGCGCTTCTCGCGCTCCGCACTGGAGGAGCTGCCGGCACCGATGCGGGAGATGCTCCAGGCCCCCGACCGGGTCCCGCAGGGGGCCCACCGCGTGGACCGGCTGGCCGATGCGCTGACCGAGCTGATCACGCTCGAGGCGGGGAGCTCCCCCTTCGCCGTGGTCATCGACGACGTGCAGAACCTCGACGACCTCAGCCTCGCCGCCATGCGCACGGCGGCTGCACGGGCAGTCGGACCCGGGACCCTCGGCGTCCTCGTGGGGGTCGGTCCCCGCGACCTGGACGAAGGGGGCGCCCTCCCCGACGCCGACGGCAGCCGGGACCTGCCGGTGCTCACCCTCGATCTGCCGCCGCTCAACGGCGCGGACACGGTCGAGATGCTCACCGCGGTGGGTCACCCGATGGACACCGCCCTCTGGGCCCACCGCGAGTCCGGCGGGAACCCCGGCCTGGCCCACGAGATCGCCGCCGCCGTGGACTCGGCACCGAACGGGGACCCCCAGCGGGAGGTGCGCTCGGTGGCCCGCTCCCGGCTGCGCGGTGTCGCGCCGGTGGTCCTGCGGACGCTGCAGCACGTGGCCGCGATGCACCAGCCGACCCCACGGGCCCTCGTCCGGATCGAGGGGGAGAGCGCGTCCGGGTCGATCCGGGCGGCGAAGGCACTCGGCCTCCTCGTCACCGAGGACACCTACCTCCGGCTGACGCCGGGCGCCCTCGGGGACGTACTCACGGAGACCCTCGACAGCGACGAGCTCATCCGGATGCACCGGGCGCTCGCCGAGCACGCCGACTCGGAGGAGCTCGCCCGGCTGCACCTCGCCCACGCGGGTGACCAGGACACCACGCCCCGACTCCTCGCGGAGTCGGGGCAGCGGTGCGCGGCCCGGGGCGAGCACGACCTGGCGGCCCAGCTGTACCTGCTCGCGGCCGGCGGCGACACCGACGAGCGGGACGAGTGGTTGACCCGGTCCCTGGAGAACGCGGTCATCGGCAAGGAGTTCCGGGTGCTGCACCGGGCCGCCCGGGCGACCATGGAGCTGACCGACCACGGCCTCCTCGTGCGGACCCGGTTGGCGCTCTCCGAGCTCACGGAGACCCCGGCGGACGAGGTGCTCGTGGCCGCGCTGCGCGAGGCCCGGGAGGATCCCGCGCTGCAGGCCCAGGTGCTCCTCCAGCGGGCCCGGCTCGTCCTGGGCGATGACGACGTGCGCACCGCGCGGGACCTGGCCCACAACGCGATCGTCCTCGCCGAGAAGATGGGGCGGACCGACATCCAGGTCGAGGCACTCACCGTCGCCGCGGTCGTCGCGCAGATCGGGGGCGAGGGCGACCCGCGGGGCCTGATCCGCCGGGCGGCGGCGCTGGAGCACCATCCGCGTCCGGGCCAGGTGCACATCTCCCCCCGGTACATCGCCGCCCGCTTCGCCCTCGAGGCCGACGACCTCACCACCGCCCGCGAGGAGTTCGTCGACATGCTCGCCACCGTCGGGGCGGACGCCGGGCTGGACACCGTCCACGTGCTGCGCGGCCTCGTCGAGATCGCCGCCCGTCAGGGGCGCGGCCGTGAGGCGCTCGAGCTGGCCTCACGGGCGATGCGGGCCGCGAGCCACTTCGACACACCCGTGGCGACGACCTGGTTCGTGGAGTCCATCGCGGAGAGCGTCGGAGGCTCCTTCGAACGGGCCCGGACCATCTCCGCCCGGGGCGTCCAGCTCGCTCGCGCCCAGGACGACGAGCGTTACCTCCGCCGTCACCTGGCCGTGCTCGGGCTGGCCGCACTGCACCTGGACGAGATCGAGGACGCGGTGGCCTGCTTCCGCGAGCTGCGGCGGATGGAGGCCGCGAGCGGGATCCGCGACGTGGTCTCCCTTCGCTGGCACGCCGACGGGGTCACCGCACTGGCCCTCTCCGGGGCGCTGGAGGAGGCCGTCGACCTGCTGGCGCAGCTGCGCGAGGTGATCGAGGACGGACGCGGCGCGCCGGGCGTCGAGGCCGCCGCCGACCGTGCGGAGGCCGAGATCGAGGCGGGCCGGCGCAACCTCGACGAGGCCCGCCGACTGGCCGAGCGCTCGGCATCCGTCGCGAGGGGGCACCGGCTGCCGATCGAGGAGGCCCGCTCCCTCGTCACGCTCGCGCACGTGGAGCGCCGCGCCCGCCGGACCGGGCGCAGCCTGGAGGTGGCCGCGAGGGCGCGGGAGGTCCTCCGACCGCTGCACGCGGACCCGTGGTCCGGGTGGGTGCGGGTGCGCTTCCCGGGCGGGGCCGCGCTGCACGCGCTGGAGCCGGAGACCGAGGGCGAGGACCAGCTCGCGGAGCTGACCGTCACCGAGCAGCAGGTGAGCTCGCTCGTCGCGGAGGGGGCGAGCAACCGCGAGATCTCGCAGCGGCTGCACCTGAGCGTCAAGACCGTCGAGGGGACCCTCACCCGGGTCTACCGCAAGCTGGACGTGCGCTCACGCACCCAGCTCGCGGCGATCGTGCTCGGCCACGGCCGTTGAGGCCGGTCAGTCCCCGGTCTCGAGGTCCAGCCGGTCGTCGGGGTCGTGGCGCCGACGCTGCGAGCGCCGGACCATCCACAGGACCACGCCGAGGGCGGTCAGGACGATGAGCGCGTAGACGGCCTTGCTGATCGGGTCCATGTACTGCTCGACGAGGTGGTAGTGCGCGCCGAGCCGGTAGCCGAGCCACACGAAGAGGCTGTTCCACAGCAGTGAGCCGGCACTCGTCAGGGCGAGGAAGGTGACCAGCGACATCCGGTCGATCCCCGCCGGGATCGAGATCAGGCTGCGGATGCCGGGGATGAAGCGCCCGAAGAAGACCGCCTTGCCGCCGTGGCGGCCGAACCAGGCATCCGCCTTGTCGATGTCGGCGACGTCCACCAGCGGCATCCTCTGGGCGATGAGGCGCAGCCGCTGCAGGCCGAGCGCCCGGCCCAGCCCGTAGAGGGCGAGGGCCCCGAGGACCGATCCGAGGGTCGCCCACAGCACGGCCTCGAGCATCGTGTAGCGCCCCTGCGAGGCGGTGAAGCCGGCCAGCGGCAGGATGACCTCGCTGGGGATCGGGGGGAAGAGGTTCTCCAGCGCGATGCCGAAGGCGATGCCGGGGCCGCCGATGCGGTCCATGAGGTCGAGGACCCACTCGACGATGGTGTTCATGCAGCCCTTCCGCGGCGGAGACGTCTACCGTGGGGGCTCGTGGGCACCCCTGGATCAGGCGACAAGACTACGGGTGGTCCCTCCGAGGAGTCTGAAAAGGGCGTCGGCCCGTGGCGGGGTGACTGGCCCCGGGACCCGCGGCTGGACCCCGATCTGCTGCGCGAAGGGGACCGGCGCAACGTCGAGGACCGCTATCGCTACTGGAGCCACGAGGCGATCGTCGCCGACCTCGCGACCCGGCGGCACGGTTTCCACGTGGCGATCGAGAACTGGGAGCACGACTTCAACATCGGCTCGGTCGTGCGCACCGCCAATGCGATGGGCGCGGCCGCCTTCCACGTCGTCGGTCGGCGCCGGTGGAACCGTCGCGGCGCGATGGTCACCGACCGCTACCAGGTCGAGCACTACCACCGCGACGTCGCCGGCCTCGTGGACTGGGCGAGGACCGGTGGCGAAGGGGGCGTCCCCCTTCGCCTCGTGGGCATCGACAACGTCCCCGGTGCGGTGCCGATCGAGACCCACGACCTGCCCCGGGACTGCGTCCTCGTCTTCGGGCAGGAGGGCCCCGGGATCTCCGAGGAGATGCTGGCCGCCTGCGAGGTCGTGCTCGGGATCAGCCAGTTCGGCTCCACCCGGTCGATGAACGCCGGTGCCGCCGCAGCGATCGCGATGCACGCGTGGGTGCGGCGCCACCACTTCGGGCAGGTCCCGTAGGGCGAGTCCTCGACGAGCGAGGCACCGCTCGGCCTGCCACCATGCGTCGGTGTCCCTGAGCAGCACCGAGCCACTGGAGGAGTGAGGGTGGGAGCGACCCCTGCCGCCACGCGTGGCAAGCGCAACGGCGCCCTGGACGGGCTGCGCGGACTGGCCGTCATCGCGGTGATGGCCTACCACGTCGTGCCGGACCCCTTCACCGGTGGCTGGCTCGGTGTCGACGTCTTCTTCGTCCTCTCGGGCTTCCTCATCTGCTCGATGCTCCTGCGCGAGCACCAGCGCAGCCAGCGCATCGACTACGTGCGTTTCCTCCTGCGACGCGCACGCCGGCTCATGCCCGGCATGGTCATGATGCTGCTCGCGACCCTCGTCGCGGCCATGGTCTTCGAGGGCGGGGAGCGACGACGGTCGGTGGCGATCGACGTGCTCTCCTCGGCGCTCCAGGTCTCGAACTGGCGGCTGATCCTCTCAGGGGAGTCCTACTTCGCCAAGGTCGCCGCGCCGTCGCCGATCCGCCACACGTGGTCCCTCGGCGTCCAGGAGCAGTTCTACCTCGTCTTCCCGCTCGTCCTGATCCTCATCTTCACGACGATGCGCCGGTACCGGAGCATGGCCCTGGTCCTCGGGGCCCTCGCGCTGCTGTCGCTCGGCCTGATGACCTGGCTCTACGACCCGGGCACCGACCCGAGCCGGGTCTACTTCGGCACGGGGACGCGGCTCTTCGAGCTGCTGGTCGGGGTCGTCGGCGCGGTCCTGCTCCACTGGCGGACCCAGCGGGCTGAGCATCGGCCCGTCGTGGGGCGACCGCGCGGATGGACGCGCACCACCGAGACGGCGCTCGGATGGGCTGGCATCGGCTGTCTGCTCCTCCTCGCGGTCTGGATGTTCACCGTCGACGAGTTCTCGCCGTGGCTCTTCCTCGGGGGGTTGGCCGGCATCGACCTGATGACCCTCGTGGTCATCACGGCGGCCACGTCGCCCTTTCCCAACGTGCTCGCCCGCCTCCTTGCCAACCGGCCGCTGATGAAGGCCGGGGACATGTCCTACTCGCTCTACCTCTGGCACTGGCCGGTCATCGTCTACCTCGCGCCGGCCATGCAGGGAGCGCCGGAGCTCACCCGCCAGGTCGCCGCCGTGGTCGTCACCATCGCCATCTCCACGGTCAGCTTCACCTACGTCGAGAACCCCGTCCACCGCCACGGCCTGCGCGGCCTGTCCCGGCTCCGCCCTCGACTCGGTCCCGGTCTGGCCCTGGCCGCGGGCCCGATGCTGCTCGCCGGGGCGGTCACCCTCACGATGACACCGGGCTTTGTCAGGGGGGACGACGTGCAGGTCGGGCTGCCCGCGGACCCGCACTACGGCACGTCGCAGGCGCAGCTGCCCCCCGACGTGCCCAGGCACGACGTCGTCCTCGTGGGCGCCTCCACCGCCGCCGGCCTGGCGGCGAAGGGGAAGTCCGAGCGGACCCCGGACGTCACGCTGACGCCGGCGGCGAACGTCGGGTGCCGACCCTTCGCGCGCGAGACGGTCGAGGACGGGTCGGTGACCCAGGAGGCCGCGGTCTGCGACGAGTTCCGCAAGCAGTGGCCGGTCGCGGTGGAGAAGGCGGATCACCCCACCGTGGTCTTCTTCCTCACGACGAGCCTCCTGTCCGACTTCCGCGTCGACGGCAAGGTCGTCAGTCCCCCTTCGCCGGAGTACGACCGTGCGGTCACCGAGATCCTGGACCAGTGGCAGAGCACGACGCGGCAGCGGGGCGCCGCCCGCATGGCCGTGATGAACCTGGCCTGCCACGAGCGCTCCGAGGCCGGCGGGGGCGACGTCATCGAGCGGACGAACGACATCGGGACGGTCAAGCACTTCAACGCTGTCGTCGACGATTGGTCGGAGGAGTCCGGGGCAGAGGTCTACGACATGTACGGGCTGCTCTGCCCCGGCGACCGATACCACGGCACGATCAACGGAAAGCCGCTCTACGAGGACACCCTCCACTTCAGCAGCAGCAGCGCACCGCTCGTCTGGCGGTGGCTCGCCGCCGAGGTGCGGGAGGACGCGCGCTCGTAGCGTCTGCTCAGGCGCCCGGCTCCGTCGTGCGCCGGGTCAGCTCGGACTCCATCCGACCGAACTCCTCGTCGACCCCCTCGGCGGTGCCGGGCCACAGCTTCGAGACGACCATGGCGACCACGAGGTTGATGATGAAGCCGGGGACGATCTCGTACATGTGCGAGGTGAGCACCTCGACATTGCCCCAGACGAAGACGGTCACGGCACCGACGATCATCCCGGTGAGGGCGCCGGTCGCGGTGAGCTTCCGCCAGTAGAGCGAGAGGAGCACGATCGGGCCGAAGGCTCCGCCGAAGCCGGCCCAGGCGAAGGCGACGAGCTCGAGGATCGCGGAGTTCGGGTCCAGCGCGAGGACGAAGCCCACGAGGGCCACGGCGAGCACAGCGAGCCGGCCGTACATGAGCAGCGCTGCGGCGGAGGCCTTGCGGCCGGTGAGGTTGACCAGGTCCTCGACGAGCGCCGACGAGCAGACGATCAGCTGGCTGGACATCGTCGACATGACGGCGGCGAGCACCGCTGCGAGCACGAAGCCCGCGACGAGCGGGTGGAAGAAGATCTGGGAGAGCAGCAGGAAGACCGTCTCCGGGTCGTGGATCTCCTTGGCCGGGTCGTTCGCGAAGTACGCGACGCCGACGAGCGCGGTGAGGATCGTGCCCAGGGCGGTGATGATCATCCAGGTGGTGCTGACGATCCGGCCGTAGTGGGCGTCGGCGGGCGTGCGCAGCGCCATGAAGCGCACGATGATGTGCGGCTGGCCGAAGTAGCCCAGACCCCAGGCCGCGGTCGAGATGATGCCCAGGAGGACCAGCCCGGCGCCGCCGTCACCGGCGAAGAGGTTGAAGACGTCGGGGTTGACCTCGCGGGCCTGGGCGGCGATGTCGCCGGGGGAGCCGATCTTGATGACCGCGACGATCGGCACCGCGACCAGCGCGGCGAACATCAGCAGGCCCTGGGCGACGTCGGTGAGCGTGGCCCCGAGGAAGCCGCCGAAGAGGGTGTAGACCAGCGTGATCGCGGCGACGAGCATCGCCCCGTGCAGGTAGGTCCAGCCGAAGGAGCTCTCGAAGAACTTCCCCGCGGCGACCATGCCGGAGGAGACGTAGAAGGTGAAGAAGACGAGGATGACCAGCGCCGAGACGATCCGCAGCAGGTGGCTGCGGTCGCGCAGGCGGCGCTCGAAGAAGCTCGGGATGGTGATCGAGTCGCCCGCGATCTCGGTGTAGGCCCGCAGCCGGGGCGCGACGAACTTCCAGTTCAGCCAGGCTCCGACCGTCAGGCCGATGGCGATCCAGGACTCGATGAGACCGGAGGCGTAGATCGCACCGGGCAGCCCCATGAGGAGCCAGCCGGACATGTCCGCGGCATTGGCCGACAGGGCGGCCACCGCCGGGTGCAGACCCCGCTCGGCGAGCATGTAGCCGTCGATGTTGCGGGTGCGGGTGTAGGCCACGTAGCCGATCGCGAGCATCAGCGCGAAGTACACGCCGATCGCGATGCCCTGGTAGGTCATGTCGGACATGACGGGTCCTTTCCTCGTGGGTCGCCGCCGAACGCTACTCCGCCACGCGGGTGGTCCCGGACACACGCCGCCAACGAAACGGTCACGGTGTGAGGATGGGGGCATGGTCACCCCCTTCGGTCCCTCCCAGCGCTCCGCCGTGGCTCCCTTCGAGGTGATGGACGTCCTCGCCCGCGTCGCCGAGATGCGGACCGAGGGCCGGGACGTGATCTCGCTGTGCGCCGGGGAGCCGAGCCAGGGTGCGCCGAAGGGGGTGCACGCGGCGGCCGAGCGGCTCCACGCCGAGCGCAGGCCGCTGGGGTACACGCCCTCCCTCGGGACCACCGCGCTGCGCGGGGCGATCGCGGGCCACTACGCCCGCTGGTACGACCTCGACCTCGACCCGGCGGAGGTCGCCGTGACGACGGGCTCCTCCGGGGGCTTCGTGCTCGCCTTCCTCGCCGCCTTCGAGGCCGGTGACCGGGTCGCGCTGGCCCAGCCCGGCTACCCGGCCTACCGCAACATCCTCGCCGCGCTCGGCTGCGAGGTCATCGACATCGAGTGCGGCCCGCAGGAGCGGTACCAGCCCACCGTCCCCCAGCTCGAGGCCACCCACGCGGCCGCGCCGCTCGCCGGTCTCGTCCTCGCCTCCCCCGCCAACCCGACCGGCACGATGGTCGAGCGAGGGGAGCTCGCCGCGATCGCCGCGTGGTGCTCCGCGCACGGGGTGCGGCTGGTCAGCGACGAGATCTACCACGGCGTGACCTATCCGGAGCCCGGTGCGGCGGACCCGCGCGGGGTGTGCGCACGGGAGCTCGACGAGCACGCGATCATCGTCTCCTCCTTCAGCAAGTACTGGGGGATGACCGGGTGGCGCCTCGGCTGGCTGCTGCTGCCCGAGGACCTTTGTCGGCCCGTCGACGCGCTCGCCGGCAACCTCGCGCTGTGCCCGCCGGCGGCCGCGCAGGAGGCAGCGCTCGCGGCCTTCACCGAGGAGACCTATGGCGAGTGCGAGGCCGCGTTGGTCGAGTTCGCCCGGGCCCGGGAGGTGCTGCTGGAGAAGGCACCCGCCCTCGGCTGGGGCGCGGCCGCCCCTGCGGACGGGGCCTTCTACTACTGGGCGGACCTCGGGAAGGCCCTGGCCCCCTTCGCCGACTCCGGTGAGTACGCGGCAGCACTGCTGGAGGACACCGGCGTCGCGGTCACGCCGGGGGGCGACTTCGATCCCGCGGCCGGCTCACGGTGCGTGCGGCTGTCGCTGGCCGCCGGCCCGGTCGCCGTGGGCGAGGCGCTGGACCGGATCATCGCCTGGCAGGGCTCGCGTCTCACCTTGTGACTCGCGGGTACGACACCACGCTCGCTCCTCGGCAGGTGTGCTGAGCCCGACAACTCGGGCCTCTCCTCGGCGGCACCAACCCAGCGTGGTGTCGTACCCGCGCGTAACTTCCGGATCCGTGGGTGCAGCCGCCCCGCGATCTGCGAGGATCGAGCCAAGACCACCAGCACACCGCGCCAGGAGGCCGTTCATGCCCATCGCCACTCCGGACGTCTATCGCGACATGCTCGACCGGGCGAAGGCCGGGTCCTTCGCCTACCCCGCCATCAACGTCACCTCCAGTCAGACGCTCAACGCCGCGATCCGCGGCTTCGCCGAGGCCGGCAGCGACGGGATCGTGCAGGTCTCCACCGGCGGCAGCGAGTACCTCTCCGGCCCGACGGTCAAGGACATGGTCACCGGGTCGCTCGCGCTCGCGGCCTACGCCGAGGAGGTCGCGAAGAACTACGACGTCAACATCGCCCTGCACACCGACCACTGCCCCAAGGACAAGCTCGACGGCTTCGTCCGTCCGCTGCTGGCGGCGAGCAAGGAGCGTCGGGACAAGACGGGGCTGCCGATCTTCCAGTCGCACATGTGGGACGGTTCTGCGGTCGAGCTGCACGAGAACCTCGCGATCGCCGAGGAGCTGCTCGGGCTCGCGGCGGCCGCGGACATCATCCTCGAGGTCGAGATCGGCGTCGTCGGCGGCGAGGAGGACGGTGTCGCGAACGACATCAACGACAAGCTCTACACGACCCCCGGCGACGCCCTCGACATGGTCAAGGCGCTCGGGCTCGGCGAGAAGGGCCGCTACATGGCGGCGCTGACCTTCGGCAACGTGCACGGGGTCTACAAGCCGGGCAACGTCAAGCTGCGCCCGGAGATCCTCAAGCAGTGCCAGGACGCCGTCGTCCAGCAGCACGGCAGCGACCACGGCGAGCGCCCGCTGGACCTGGTCTTCCACGGTGGCTCCGGCTCGACCCCGCAGGAGATCTCCGACGCGGTCGACTACGGCGTGGTGAAGATGAACGTCGACACCGACACCCAGTACGCCTTCACGCGCCCGGTCGCCGGCTGGATGCTGGAGAACTACACCGGCGTGCTGAAGATCGACGGCGAGGTCGGCAACAAGAAGCAGTACGACCCCCGCTCCTGGGGCAAGGAGGCGGAGGCCGCGATGGCGGCCCGTGTCGTCGAGGCCTGCGAGAACCTCCGCTCGGCCGGGACGTCGGTGAGGGCCTGATGGAGAACCTGCTGCACATCCCCGAGACCCTGCTGCCCGAGGACCCGGCGACCGCCCGGATCGAAGGGGGCGAGGACCCCGCCCGCGTGGCGGCGGACCTTCCCTCCTCCTCGCTGCCGTGGGCGGTCCTCGCGGAGGCCGCGCTCGACGGCGGACGGTCCATCGAGGCCTACGCCTACGCCCGTACCGGCTACCACCGCGGCCTGGACGCGCTGCGCGGCTCCGGGTGGAAGGGCCAGGGCCCGGTGCCGTGGAGCCACGTGCCGAACCGGGGCTTCCTGCGGGCCCTGGCGGCGCTGTCCCAGGCCGCCGGCGAGATCGAGGAGACCGCGGAGGAGGAGCGCTGCCGCAATCTCCTCGTCGACTCCTCGGCGGAGGGAGCCCGGGAGCTGCTGGGCTGACCCTTCGAGGCTCGCACGCTCGCTCCTCAGGGACTGGTGCACACTCGAAGGGCGCCACGACCGTTGTCGTGACGCCCTTCGCGTCGTTCCGGTGTCCCGCGCAGATGTCCGGAAGGAGTGCGCGAGGCGCCGTACCCCAAAGTCCCCTGATACCCGTGGACGGCGCCTTCGCGTGCCTCCATTCTGCCGCACGACGACCCCGAATATCGGCAGCAAGTGGCCACTGGCACTAAGATGCCGGCATGACTTCCGTGGAGCCCGTACGTCCCACCTCCGCCGAGGACCCGATCCGGCGGCTCGAGGCCTATCTCGCCGAGGACGCCAAGCGGGTCGACGAGGCGCGGGAGAAGCTCATCGACATCGGCGATGCGCTGACCACGCTGCGTGCCCGGATGCACAACATCGACCTCGGCGACGACCCCGGGGTGCAGGTGCTCGACCAGGCGATCGCGGCCCCGATCATCGACCGGCTCGCCGGGAGCGTCGAGCGGGTCGACAACGCGATGACGGTCATCGAGGTCGGGGCGGGGGCCGAGGAGACCAACTCCCGCCACGAGCGCGACCGGGCGCTGGCCGGCCAGCAGCAGCGGACCCTGGTGCACCCGAGGGTGCTCGCCGATGAGGCCGCCGCGGCCGACCTGGCCGCCCGCCGGGCCGCGGGGCAGCAGCAACGGGTGGCCCGCGACCTGGGCACCGAGTTCCTCGTCCTCGGGGAGGAGGCGGCGATCACCCTCGCCGAGTGGGGCAACGCCGAGGGGCCCTACGTGCTCATCCGCAACACGGCGCTCGTCGGATGCTTCGCGGCGTGGTTCGAGTCGATGTGGTCGGTGGCGCCGCACGTGGAGGCCCCCGACGAGGACACCGACGCGGCGCTCATCCGGCTGCTGACCCTCGGCGCGAAGGACGAGCTGATCGCCCGGACGTTGCGCATCGGTCTGCGCACGGTCCGGCGGCGGGTGGCGGTCCTCATGGACCGCTACGGGGTGAGCACGCGCTTCCAGCTCGGAGTGGCTCTCGAGCGCGACGGTCGGCTCGCGAAGAGTCCTCGGTAGACTCCCCCCGGGTGAGCAGCCGCGGCCGGGCCGCGGCTGCTGCCCTGCCGAGAGCGTCAAGGGCCCACTGCGTGGGCGAGGAGGAGCCATGCCGGCGATCGTGCTGATCGGCGCCCAGTGGGGCGATGAGGGCAAGGGCAAGGCAACCGACCTGATGGGCAGCGACGTCGACTACGTCGTGAAGTTCAACGGGGGCAACAACGCCGGCCACACGGTGGTCATCGACGGCGAGAAGTACGCCCTGCACCTGTTGCCCTCGGGGATCCTCACCCCGACCGTCGTCCCGGTGATCGGCAACGGTGTCGTCGTCGACCTCGAGGTGCTCTTCGAGGAGATCGAGGGGCTGCAGGCCCGCGGCATGGACACCTCCAAGCTGCGGATCAGCGCCAACGCCCACCTCATCCCGCCCTACAACCGGACGCTGGACAAGGTCACCGAACGCTTCCTCGGCAAGCGGAAGATCGGCACCACCGGCCGGGGGATCGGCCCGACCTACGCCGACAAGATGAACCGGGTCGGCATCCGCGTCCAGGACCTCTTCGACGAGGGGATCCTGCGGCAGAAGGTCGAGGCGGCCCTGGACTTCAAGAACCAGGTGCTCGCCAAGGTCTACAACACCCGCGCCACCGACGTGGAGGAGGTCGTGGCCGAGCTGCTCTCCTACGCGGACCGGCTGCGCCCGATGGTCGCCGACACCAGCCTCGAGCTCGAGCAGGCCCTTGACGCCGGTTGCAACGTCCTCCTCGAGGCCGGCCAGGCGACCCTGCTCGACGTCGATCACGGCACCTACCCCTTCGTCACCTCCTCCTCGGCGACCGCCGGCGGTGCCTGCACCGGCTCCGGGATCCCGCCGACCCGCGTCTCGCGGGTCATCGCGATCCTCAAGGCCTACTCCACGCGCGTGGGGGAGGGCCCCTTCCCGACCGAGCTCTTCGACGACGACGGCGAGTTCCTGCGCAAGACCGGGCACGAGTACGGCACGACGACCGGGCGGCCGCGCCGCACCGGCTGGCTCGACGCCGTGGTCGGCCGGTACGCCACCCGGGTCAACGGAGTCACCGACTTCGTCGTCACCAAGCTCGACGTGCTCACCGGCCTGGAGCGGGTGCCGGTCTGCGTCGCCTACGACATCGACGGCGAGCGGGTCGAGCAGATGCCCGCCAACCAGACCGACGTGCACCACGCGCAGCCGATCTACGAGTACCTGGACGGCTGGTGGGAGGACATCAGCGCCTGCCGGACCTTCGAGGAGCTGCCGGAGGCCGCGCAGGCATACGTGCTGCGTGTCGAGGAACTCATCGGCGCGCGGATCTCGGCCATCGGCGTCGGTCCGGGGCGCGACGAGATCATCCAGCGCCACCCGCTGCTCGACTCCTGACACCGGCGCTCCGGGCGGGGCGTAATTCCGTTGCCGGGCCCCCTTCGCGCTGGAAGGGTGGGGCCAGAGGTGCCGCAGCTGCGGTCCCGGACGGCGACGAAGGGAGATTCGGATGAGCGACCGCGAGAGCGCACCCGAGGACGTGAAGGCGAAGTTCCGGGAGGCGCTGGAGAAGAAGCAGTCGCACGGCGGGGCAGATGTCTCGCCTGACGGCGCCCACGGCAAGGTCGACGGCGCGCACCGCGCCGAGACCAGTGGCGCCCAGCAGATGTTCCGCCGCAAGAGCGGCTGACCGACGCTCCACGAAGGGGGCCCGGAACGCCCTTCGAGACGGTCGCTGCGCGACCTCCTCAGGGGCCGTTCCGGGCCCTCTTCTTGTCAGTCCAGCGGTCGCAGCACGCTCATCCGGTGCGCGGCGCGGGTGAGCACGACGTAGAGGATCCGGGCGCCGCCGGGGGCCTCGTTCGTGATCGCGACGGGGTCGACCACGAGGGTCCCGTCCCACTCCAGGCCCTTCGTCGAGAGCGGGTCGATGAGTACGACCCGGCCGTCGTGGCTGCCGTCCAGCTCCAGCAGTGCCTCCCGATGGCGCTGCGGGGCGATGACCGCGATCGAGCCGTCGACCTCCGCCGCGAGGTCGGCGAGGGCCTCTGCGGCAACCGTGCCGACCGGCGGTCGGGAGGTGTCCAGGGCATCGCCGAAGGTCACCTCGAGCGGGTCCACACCCGTCTCGCGCACCGCCTCGGGGATGTCCGCTCCGGGGACGACGGGCAGGATCACGTCGCGCGCGTAGTCGAAGATCTCGCGGGCGTTGCGGTAGTTCGTGCGCATGTGGAAGGCCTGGCGCGCCTGGCTGCCGTAGGCCTCATCGCGGGCGCGCACTGCCTCGTCGGCATCGGGCCAGGATGCCTGGGCCACGTCGCCGACGACCGTCCACGAGGCGCGCCGGCCCCGGCGGCCGATCATCCGCCACTGCATCGGGGACAGGTCCTGGGCCTCGTCGACGAGCACGTGGGCGTAGTCCTCGGGCGAGCCGACGTGCCCGTCCAGCAGGCGCTCGCGGGCGTCGGTGGGGGTCAGGTGGGTGCGGACCTCCGGCTCGCGGATCGCCGAGCCCATCGCGCGCAGCTCCTCGACGCCGTCGAGCTCCTCGATCTCGAAGAAGGAGCGCTCCTCCGGCTCATCCTCCTCGACGCGCCCGATGCGCACCGACAGGTCGTCGATGAGCGCGACGTCCGAGACCGACCAGGTGCCGAGCGCCAGCGCCTCGCGGATCGAGTGCGCCAGGTCCGCGGCATCGCCCTGGCTGAGCACGGAGTGGGCCACCTCGTAGGCCAGCTCGGTGTCCTCGAGCCACAGCAGCGCCTCGCGCGGGTCCACCTGGGGCCACCACTCGGCCATGAACTGATCCACGGCGAGGGAGTCCTCGAAGGCCTCGAGGAACTCCTCCTTCTCGCCCTCGGCCACCTGGCGCCAGGCGGCCTCGGCGAGCAGGTCGCGGACCGCGCGGGCGGCCTGGTTGCGGCTGCGGTCCCGCAGCGCCTGCCGCCGGATCCGGCCCAGGGCGGCCTCGTCGAGGTGGATGGGGGAGCCGGCGACGATGGCCCGCATGCTCGTCGGCGCGTCCGGTGCCGGCCGGGCGGCCAGGCGGGAGAGGACCGTGCGCATGGCGAGCGAGCCCTTGATCGCCGCCGTCTCGGGCGGGTCGTGGCGCACCGCGGTGATGACGTCGACGACGTCACCGAGGGAGCGCAGCGTCACCGACTCCTCGCCGAGGGAGGGCAGCACCCGCTCGATGTAGGCGGTGTAGGCCGTCGACGGGCCGATGACGAGGATGCCGCCGGACTCGTACCGACGCCGGTTGGCGTAGAGCAGGTAGGCGGCCCGGTGCAGCGCGACCACGGTCTTGCCGGTGCCGGGACCGCCGGTGATCTCGGTGACGCCCCGGTCGGTGGCCCGGATGGCCTCGTCCTGGTCCGCCTGGATCGTCGCGACGATGTCGCGCATCTGCTGACCCCGGCTGCGGGTGAGTGCGGCCAGCAGTGCCCCGTCGCCGACGACGACCATGTCCGCGGGGGCCTCGGGGACCATGAGGTCGTCCTCCACGCCGATCACCGTCTCGCCGCGGCTGCGCAGGACACGGCGGCGGATCACCCCCTTCGGGTCGCCGGGGGTGGCCTGGTAGAAGGCCGCGGCCGCCGGTGCCCGCCAGTCGATGACGAGGGGTTCGTAGTCGTCGTCGCGCACGCCGAGCCGGCCGATGTAGCGCACCTCACGCTCGTCGTCGGCGTCCGGCTCGAGGTCGAGGCGCCCGAAGACGAGCCCCTCGTACTGCGTCTCCAGGTGGGCCAGCCGGCGGGCGGCGTGGTGGACGAGGGCGTCGCGCTCGAAGAGCCCGGCCATCTCCTCGTCCCGGACGTCGCCGGTGCGGTCGGTCCGTCCCCGGGACATGCCGTCGGTCGCGACGAGGCCGGCCCGGCGGCCGGCCTTCGCCAGCTCGTGGTGGACCCGGTCCAGGTGCTGCTGCTCGGTGGCGATCTCGGCGGCGACGGTGTCGGTGGGCGCGTCGGTCACAGGTCTCCTGCCGCTCCCTTCGGTGTGGGCGGAACGTACGAGTCTAGGGCCAGCGACGCACCCCCGGGCACCCGTCCCGTGATGGACACCTGACCCTCCTGACCGAGCGCTGCCGCAGAAGAGGGAAATCCCTGACGGCTTCATCTTGATTTCACCTTCATCCAAGTGTCACTATCGAGACATCGGCCAAGGCCGATGGTCGTGCGGTCGGTGTCCCCCCTGATGTCTGGACCCGCGACCTAGGGGCGCAGCTCGCGGCAAATTCCCCCCCCTGCTTGCCGCTGAGCTGCGCCCCACCTCTGTCTCGGGCCGGTTCCTCGGGTCCCACGCTCGGCGTGGGCGGTGCGAGCGTGCGCAGCAGGGGAGCCTCGAAGGATAGGCTCGCCTCCCGTGAAGGTCCTCGTCATCGGCTCCGGCGCCCGCGAGCACGCCCTCGCGCGTGCCCTCACCCACGACCCCACCGTCAGCGCGGTCATCGCGGCGCCGGGCAACCCCGGCACGGACGCGATCGCCCTCAACGAGCCGGTCGATGCGGCCGACCCGGAGGCCGTGCTCGAGCTCGCCCGGCGCCACGACGTCGGCCTCGTCGTCATCGGCCCGGAGGCCCCGCTCGTCGCGGGGGTCGCCGACGCGCTGCGCGAGGGCGGCATCCGGTGCTTCGGCCCGAGCGCCGCGGCCGCCCGGCTCGAGGGCAGCAAGGCCTGGGCGAAGGAGGTCATGGCCGCGGCCGAGGTGCCCACCGGCATGGCCCGGGTGTGCACGGACGAGCAGCAGCTCGCGGACGCGCTGGACTCCTTCGGGCCCCCCTTCGTCGTCAAGGACGACGGGCTGGCCGCGGGGAAGGGAGTCGTCGTCACGGAGGAGCGCGAGGAGGCCGTGGCGCACGGCCTGGTCTGCCTGGCGAAGGGGGAGGACGCCCGAGTGGTGATCGAGGAGTTCCTCGACGGCCCGGAGGCGAGCCTCTTCTGCATCTGCGACGGCACCACCGTGGTCCCGCTGGACCTCGCCCAGGACTTCAAGCGCGTCTTCGACGGCGACGAGGGGCCGAACACCGGTGGGATGGGTGCCTACAGCCCGCTCACCTGGGCGCCCGAGGGGCTCGTGGACGACGTCGTCGACCGGGTGGCGCAGCCGGTGGTCGATGAGATGGCGCGGCGGGGAACCCCCTTCGTCGGGGTGCTCTACGTGGGGCTGGCGCTGACCTCGCGCGGGCCGCGGGTCATCGAGTTCAACGTGCGCTTCGGGGACCCGGAGACCCAGTCGGTGCTCGCCCGGCTCGAGTCGCCGCTCGCGGTGCTGCTCGGGGCCGCCGCCGACGGTGGGCTGGCCGACCACGACCCGCTGCGGTGGCGTCCGGAGGCGGCGGTGACGATCGTCGAGGCGGCCGCCGGCTACCCCGCATCGCCGCGCAAGGGGGACCCCATCGACGGCCTCGAGGAGCTGACCGCCGGACCGCTCGCCGAGCACGTGCACGTCCTGCACGCCGGGACCGCGCTCGAGGAGGGGCAGCTGGTCTCCTCCGGCGGGCGGGTGCTCTCCGTCGTCGGGCTCGGGGAGGACCTGACGCAGGCACGGGAGCGCGCGTACGAGGGCGTCGAGGCGATCGAGCTGGATGGGGGGCACCACCGCAGCGACATCGCCCTGCGCGCATCGCGCGGTGAGATCCGGGCGTGACCTGCGCCGGGTCCCGGCGACTGCTCAGGCGGCCCGGTCCTTGCGCGGGCGGCCGACCGTGCGCTTGCGGGTGATGACGCGGCCGCGGTCGAAGAGTTCCCCGCCCCAGACGCCCCACGGCTCCCCGCGCTCCAGCGCCCCCTGCAGGCACATCGCCCGGAGCGGGCAGGGGCCACAGAGCGACTTCGCGTGCTCGAGCACGTCCGGGCTCTCGGCGAACCACGTCTCCGGGTCGCCCGTGAGGCAGGGTGTCAGGTGGGTCGGTGTCATGGCCGCCACCCTCTGACCTCAAGCGCGCTTGAGGTCAAGCCGGTAGAGTCGGTCGATGGACAAGCGCGACCTGCTGACCATCGGTGAGACCGCCGCACGGGCTGGCGTGAGCGTGCCGACACTGCGCTTCTACGATTCCAAGGGCCTGGTCCACTCCACGCGCACGTCCGGCAACCAGCGGCGGTACCCACGGCACACCCTGCGGCGGGTGGCCTTCGTCCGGGCGGCGCAGCAATTCGGCCTGTCGCTCGAGGAGATCGGCGAGGCCCTGGCGACCCTGCCGCGCGACCGGCCGCCGGCGGCCCGGGACTGGCGACGCCTGTCCCGCCGGTGGCACGACGCGCTGCAGGAGCGCATCGACGCGCTCGTCGAGCTTCGCGACACGACGAGCGGGTGCATCGGCTGCGGCTGCCTGTCGACGAGCAGCTGCCCGATCTACAACGCCGGCGACGTCCGCGGCCAGGAGGGCCCCGGTGCCCGGCGCTGGTCGTCGGGGCTGCGCGAAGGGGAGTGATCCTCCCTTCGGCGGACCTCGTCCGGCCGGCCTGAGAAGATGACCCCATGACCAGTGACGTGCCCCTCGAGCTGCCCGGCTACGCCCACGTCTACTCCGGCAAGGTGCGTGACCTCTACGCGCCGCTCGGTGGGGACGGCCGGCCGCGTGAGGACCGGCTGCTGCTCGTGGCGAGCGACCGGCTCTCGGCCTACGACCACGTCCTCGAGAGCCCGATCCCGGACAAGGGTGCGGTGCTGACCCAGCTCTCGCTGTGGTGGTTCGAGCAGGTTGCCGATCTCGTGCCGCACCACGTCGTCTCGACCGACGTGCCGGCGGCCGTCGCCGGGCGCGCGGTGCTCGTCGAGCGTCTCGAGATGCTGCCCGTCGAGTGCGTGGCGCGCGGCTACCTCACCGGTGGCGGGCTCAATGAGTACCAGGCGAGCGGCAGCGTCAGCGGCATCGAGCTGCCGGGCGGGCTCGTCGACGGATCGCGGCTGCCGGAGCCGATCTTCACCCCCTCGACGAAGGCGCCCGTCGGCGAGCACGACGAGCCGATCCCCTACGAAGGGGTCGTGGCCGAGATCGGCGCGGACCTCGCCTCGCGGGTGCGGGACCTGACCGTGCGAATCCTGCAGCGCGGCAACGAGATCGCCGAGCGAAGGGGGATCATCCTCGCCGACACGAAGGTCGAGTTCGGGATGCGTGGGGACGAGGTCGTCCTCGCCGACGAGCTCCTCACCCCGGACTCCTCGCGCTTCTGGCCGGCCGACCAGTGGGAGCCGGGGCACCCGCAGCCGAGCTTCGACAAGCAGTTCGTCCGGGAGTGGCTGACCTCGCCCGCGTCCGGGTGGGACAAGAACTCCGGTGAGGCGCCCCCAACGCTGCCGGAGGACGTCGTCGCGGCGACCCGGGCGAAGTACGTCGAGGCCTATGAGCGCCTGACGGGGCGGACCTTCCGCAGCTGAGTGACTGGGACCGTGTGGTGATGCGGCGTGCTGACGATGCGACAGGGACGCGCTGGGAGCCCGTGACGGCCGTCCAGGTCATCGCCCACCGCGTGGCGCGACGTCGCGTGTTCCTCGTGTGTGCCGGCATCTGGGCCGTGACCGCCCTGGTCCTCGGGCTCACGTCCGTGTGGGTGGGCGCGACCGCCGCCGGTGTCGTGCTCGCGGTCACGGCGTGTCTGATCGGGGGCGTCATGGCTGCCTGTGCCCTGGTGTGGCGACGCCACCCCGTGCCGAGCCCGAACCATCTGTACCCGATGATGCTGCCGCACACCCCGGCCAGCGGGTGGTCGTCGTTCGTCGTGGTCTCGGCCGCCTGGGTCGTCGCGTGCGTGGCCTCCGGGGCGATGGGCCAGTCGCTCGTCCGCGACGTCGTGGTGCTTGCGGTCGTGCCGGCGCTCATCGGGTCGCCGCTCCTGGTGCCCGGCCTGCTCATGGGTACGCGTCGACGCCGGCTGGCGGATCTGCTCGCGAGCAGCCCGGTTGCGCGGCGGGAGCTGGAGTCGCTCGCCTCCGACTGGCGGGATCCTGACGGCCGCCGGCCCTTCGGCCGGGTGTGATCGGTGTCACCAGGTCGGGTCCAAGGGGGTGAGGTGGCCGCGGGCGTCCTCGATGACCTGGCCGACGTCGAGGACCCGCTCGTCGTCGAAGCGGCGACCGATCAGCTGGACGCCAGTGGGCAGTCCGTCCGTCACGCCCGTCGGCACGGCCAGGAATGACGTCGCTTGCGCTGCACTGGCTCGCGTCGTGGTCGTCGTCTTCGTGCTCGTGCCATCAGGCGATGACCACCCATCGCCTCATCCCCCCCCACCACCGCTGGTCGATGCCTCGTAGTCGGAGGTCAGGCCGACAGTTCTCTTGGACGTATTGACGTGGCTTGACAACGGGCTTGCTGCGTATGCGCTAGCTGCTGGCCCCAAGGTGAGCGCGAGGCCTAGCGCGGCGGCGCTGGTCAGGAGACGTCGCACGGTGCCTCCTTCGCGCTCTTGCCGGTCAGTAGCTGTACCCCTGTCATCTGCCACGTCTCACCCTTGTCGGTGGAGGTGAGGCTGACCAGGTTCGCGGACTTGATCGGCTTCTTCGGGACCGGTTTCCCGGTCTCGATGTCGCCGGTGACGTCCTTGCCGTTCGGCGCGATCATCCGAACTGTCGACACGGAGCAGTCGATAACGGTCAGGTCCGGACCTCCCGACGCCTTCGGATCGAGCTTCTTGAGGTGGACTGACGTGGACTTGATCTTGCCCTTCTGGGTGACGTCCTTGTCCTCGAAGTACTCCAATTCCTTGTTGTAGTCGTGCACGTACTGCGGAGAGGCCCAGTCGGCATCCTTCTCCTCGTCCAGGGGCTTGTTGACGTTGTGCTTGTTGAGGTGGTCGATGGCCTTCTTGGCTTGGTCCAGTGCGTGGTCCTCGTCCTGGAGCAGGTCCGTGGAGGTGCTGCTACTGGAAGGTGGGTCGCTGCTGGAACTGTCGGGGCCGCCGGTGCCTTCGCTGGAGCACCCTGCCACCGCGAGCGCGAGGGCGCTGGCCAGGGTGAGGGTGAGGCTGGTGCCTGGGCGGGTGTGTCGCATGTCCTCTCCTGGGTTAGGCGTGGCGGCGTTCTGTGGTGATGACGTCGTTGATGAGGTTGATGGTGTCATCTTCGAGGTCGTCTCCGAGGGGTTCGAGCGCGGTGCGGGCTTGGGTGATGGTGTCTCGGGCGGCGCCGGTTGCGGTGGCCCAGATGGCGGTGTGGGCGTCGCCGGTGGTGAGGTATCGGGTGGCCGCCTGCAGCAACCGGCGAACGCTCAATGCGGTCGGGGTGGCCCTGTTGGTCATGCCCGGCAGCCTGCTCGTCATCGTCGGTCTCACCCGCGGAGAGGGCGAGGAGGAGCGCGGGTTGCCAGCAGCTCGGGGACGCCCCTTGCCCCTCAGGGGGCGGGGAGGTCCGGGGGCCAATTAGACTCCCCGGTGGACCACCCCCTTCGCCCCCCAGGAGACACCCCGTGGGACGCATCGTCGTCGACGTCATGCTCAAGCCCGAGATCCTCGACCCCCAGGGCCAGGCGGTCCGCGGGGCCCTGCCCCGGCTGGGGTTCGACCAGTTCACCGACGTACGGCAGGGCAAGCGTTTCGTGCTCTCCGTCGACGGTGAGGTGACCGAGGCCCACCTCGCCAAGGCCCGCGAGGCCGCCGCGACCCTGCTGTCCAACCCGGTCATCGAGGACGTCGTCGACGTGTACGAGCTGACCACCGACGAGCCCGAGCAGGCCCCGATCACCGGAGCCGGGGCATGAAGGTCGGAGTCGTCACCTTCCCCGGCACCCTGGACGACGCCGACGCCCGCCGCGCGGTGACCCTCTCCGGGGGCCACGCCGTGCGCCTCTGGCACGGCGACGCGGACCTGCACGGGGTCGACGCGGTCGTCATCCCCGGCGGCTTCTCCTACGGCGACTACCTGCGCGCCGGGGCCATCGCCCGCTTCGCGCCGGTCATGGACGAGGTCATCGCCGCCGCGAAGGAAGGCATGCCGGTCCTCGGGATCTGCAACGGCTTCCAGATCCTCACCGAGTCCCACCTGCTGCCCGGCTCGATGATCCAGAACGACCACCGCCGCTTCATCTGCCGCGACCAGGTCCTGCGCGTCGAGAGCACCGACAGCGCGTGGACCTCCGGCTACGCGGCCGGCCAGGAGATGACCGTGGTGCTGAAGAACCAGGACGGCCAGTTCGTCGCCGACCGCGAGACCCTCGACCGGCTCGAGGGGGAGGGGCAGGTGGCCTTCCGCTACGTCGGCACCAACCCCAACGGCTCCGCCCGCGACATCGCCGGGGTGCGCAACGAGCGCGGCAACGTCGTCGGCCTCATGCCCCACCCCGAGCACGCCGTCGAGGACGGCTTCGGTCCGAGCCTGGACGGTCGGACCGTCTTCACCTCCGTCCTCGAGCAGGTGGTGTCGGCATGAGCCAGCAGACCGTGAGCACCCTGGACACCGTCACCCGCGCCGGGTCCACCCCCGACACCGAGCAGCCCTGGGCCGACCTCGGCCTCAAGCAGGACGAGTACGCGCGCATCCGCGAGATCCTCGGCCGGCGCCCCACGAGCGCCGAGCTGGCGATGTACTCGGTCATGTGGTCCGAGCACTGCTCCTACAAGTCGAGCAAGGTCCACCTGAAGCGCTTCGGCGACCTCCCGAGCGAGACCCCGCTCGGCAAGACCCTCGCCGGCATCGGTGAGAACGCCGGTGTCATCGACATCGGCCAGGGCTGGGCGGTGACCTTCAAGGTCGAGTCCCACAACCACCCCAGCTACGTCGAGCCCTACCAGGGCGCGGCCACCGGCATCGGCGGGATCGTCCGCGACATCATGGCGATGGGCGCCCGCCCGGTCGCGGTGATGGACCCCCTCCGCTTCGGTGCCATCGACCACCCGGACACCGCCCGCGTGCTGCCCGGCGTCGTCTCGGGCATCGGCGGCTACGGCAACTCCCTCGGCCTGCCCAACATCGGCGGCGAGGTCGTCTTCGACGACTGCTACCAGGGCAACCCGCTCGTCAACGCACTGTGCGTCGGCTCCCTTCGCCACGGTGACCTGCACCTGGCCAACGCCTCCGGCACCGGCAACAAGGTGATCCTCTTCGGCGCCAAGACCGGCGGCGACGGCATCGGCGGCGTCTCCGTGCTCGCCTCCGAGACCTTCGACGAAGGGGGACCGACGAAGCGCCCCGCCGTGCAGGTCGGCGACCCCTTCGCCGAGAAGGTCCTCATCGAGTGCTGCCTCGACCTCTACGGCGCCGGCGTCGTCGAGGGCATCCAGGACCTCGGCGGCGGTGGCCTCTCCTGCGCCACCTCCGAGCTCGCCTCCGCCGGCGACGGCGGCATGCACGTCGAGCTCGACCGCGTCCCGCTGCGCGACTCCACGCTCTCCCCCGAGGAGATCCTCATGTCGGAGTCCCAGGAGCGGATGATGGCCGTCGTCGCGCCCGAGAAGCTCGAGGACTTCCTCGCGGTCACCGGCCGCTGGGACGTCGAGGCCGCCGTGCTCGGTGAGGTCACCGACGGCGACAACCTCGTCATCACCTGGCACGGCGAGACCATCGTCGACGTCGAGCCGGGCACCGTCGCCCACGACGGCCCCGTCTACGAGCGGCCCTACGCCCGCCCGGAGTGGCTCGACGCCGTGCAGGCCGACACCACCGCCGGGCTGCCCCGGCCGCAGGACCTGCGCACGACCCTGCTGGACCTGCTCGCCTCGCCCAACCTGTGCGACAAGTCCTGGGTCACCGACCAGTACGACCGCTACGTGCGCGGCAACACCCGGCGCGCCATGCCCCACGACTCCGGCGTCGTGCGCATCGACGAGGAGACCGGTCTCGGTGTCGCGATCGCGACCGACTGCAACGGCCGCTTCGGCACCCTCGACCCCTACGTGGGAGCGCAGCTGGCCCTGGCCGAGTCCTACCGCAACGTCGCCACCTCCGGGGCGCTGCCGCTGGCCGTCACCGACTGCCTGAACTTCGGCTCGCCGGAGGACCCCGGCGTCATGTGGCAGTTCGAGCGCGCCGTCGCCGGGCTCTTCGACGCCTGTCTCGAGCTGGGCATCCCGGTCACGGGCGGCAACGTCTCCTTCTACAACCAGACCGGGGAGACCCCGATCCATCCGACTCCCGTCGTCGGCGTCCTCGGGGTCCTCGACGACGTCGCCGCATCGGTCGCCTCCGGCTTCGAGCACCCCGGCGAGACGATCGTCCTGCTCGGGGAGACCCGGGAGGAGCTCGACGGCGGTGAGTGGGCCCACGCGCTGCACGGCCACCTCGGCGGCACCCCGCCGCGGGTCGACCTGGCCGCGGAGAAGGCGCTCGCCGAGTTCTTCGTCGAGGCGGCCCGGCGCGGGCTGCTCACCAGCTCCCACGACCTGTCCGACGGTGGCCTGGCGATCGCGCTGGCCGAGTCGGTGCTCCAGGGCGGCACGGGTGCCGCGATCGACCTGCAGCCGGTGCTGGACCGGGACGGGGTCGACCTCTTCACGGCGCTGTACTCCGAGTCCACCGCCCGCGCCGTCGTCACCGTCCACGACGAGGATCTGGCGACGTTGGTCGGGGTCGCGGAGAGCCACGGCGTGCCGCTGGCGAAGCTGGGCCGCACCGACGGCACCGCGTTGCGGGTCGGTGGTGCCCTCGAGGTCGAGCTGGCGGACATGCGGGAGGCCCACGGCGGCACCATGCGGCGGTACTTCGGCTGATGGGAGCCTCCGGCCGGCTGGTGCTCTTCGACTGCGACGGGGTGCTCGTCGACAGCGAGCGCCTCAACGTGCGCACGTGGACGGCGATGATGCGTGACGCCGGGGTGGACTTCACCGAGCAGGACGCCGTCGACCACTTCGTGGGCCGGGCCTATGCCGACGGCCGGGCCACGATCGTCGAGCTCACCGGGGCGATACCGGACCCGGAGTGGGAGCGGACCTGGCGAAGGGAGTTCGCCCGCAGCCACGAGGAGCTGGATCCGATCCCCGGAGCCCGGGAGGCGGTGCTGGCCGTCCAGGACCTCGGGCACGATATCGCGGTCGCCTCCGGCTCGCTGTGGCAGGTCATCGGCACCAAGCTGGACCGCACCGGGCTCGTCGACCTCTTCCCCGAGGAGGTGCGCTTCAGCGCCGAGCAGGTCGACCGGGGCAAGCCCGCCCCCGACGTCTTCCTGCTGGCCGCGCAGCGCCTCGGGTACTCCCCGGAGCAGTGCCTCGTCGTCGAGGACAGCCGCGCGGGGGTGGACGCGGCCCGCGCTGCCGGCATGGGGGTCGTCGGGTACCACAGCGACCTCACGCCGACCGACTGGCTGGAGGCGGCCGACGCGGTCATCACGGACATGGTCGACCTGCCGTCGGTCGTCGCCCGGCTCACCCGCACCTGAGGGGCCCGCCCTCCGTCAGAGCACCTTGGACAGGAAGTCCCGGGTGCGCGACTCCTGCGGGTTCGAGAGCACCTCGCGCGGGTCGCCCTGCTCGACGACGACGCCGCCGTCCATGAAGACCAGCCGGTCACCGACCTCACGGGCGAAGCCCATCTCGTGGGTGACGACCATCATCGTCATGCCCTCGTTGGCCAGGGTGCGCATGACGTCGAGCACGTCGCCGACGAGCTCGGGGTCCAGGGCGGACGTCGGCTCGTCGAAGAGCATCATGTCCGGGTCCATCGACAGGGCCCGGGCGATCGCGATGCGCTGCTGCTGACCGCCGGAGAGCTGCCCCGGGTAGGCACTCTCGCGGTCACCCATGCCGACCTTCTCCAGGTTGCGTCGGGCGATCTCCTCGGCCTCGCTCTTCGAGCGCTTCTTCACCCGCTGCTGGGCCAGGGTGAGGTTGCGCAGCACGGTCAGGTGCGGGAAGAGGTTGAACTGCTGGAAGACGATGCCGATCCGGGTGCGGACCTGGTCCAGCTCGGTCTCCGGGTCGGTGATGTCGACCCCCTCGACGAGGATCGTCCCGCTCGTGGGCTCCTCGAGCCGGTTCACGCAGCGCAGCAGGGTCGACTTGCCGGAGCCGGAGGGGCCGATCACGCAGACGACCTCACCCTGGTCAACGTGGAAGTCGATGCCCTTGAGGACCTCGTTCTTGCCGAAGTACTTGTGCAGCTCCCGCACCGTGATGGCGTGCTCCGTCGTGGCTGTGCTCACCGTGCTCACCGTCCCCTCGACTGGCGTCGTTCCATGTAGGCCACCAGCTGCGTCAGCGGCAGCGTGATGACCAGGTACATCAGGGCCGCCATCACCAACGGCGTCGCATTGGCCAGCTGGGAGACGCCGTCCCGGGCGAAGGTGGTCAGCTCCCGGTCCGGGAGCGCCATGCCGGCGATGAAGAGCAGCGAGGTGTCCTTGATGATGATGACCAGCTCGTTGGTCAGCGGCGGGGTGATGATCCGGAAGGCCTGCGGCAGGACCACCGAGACCATCGTCCATCCCGGGCTCATGCCCAGGGAACGGGAGGCCTCGACCTGCCCCTTCGGCACGGCCTGGATGCCGGCCCGGATCGTCTCGGCGATGTAGGCCGCGGAGACGATGATCAGCGCGATCAGCCCCGCGCCGGCGCTGCCACCCGGTGGGCGCCAGTTGAAGGCGATCGGCACGGCGAAGGCGAAGCCGAAGATCACGAGCAGGGCCGGCAGCCCGCGGAAGAGCTCGATGTAGGCGGTCGAGACCCAGCGGTAGGGGGCCACCGGCGAGAGCTTCATCAGCGCGAGGACCAGGCCGAGCACCAGGCCGCCGGCGAAGGCGATCGCCGTGTAGACGACGGTGTTCTTCGCCGCGGTGGTGATGACGTCGGGCAGCGTCGACTTCGCCGCGTCCGCGTTGAAGAAGTTCGTGTGGATCGCGCCCCAGTCCGCGACGAGGAGGACGACCACCACGGCCACCACGAAGATGGCGTAGAGCGTGCCCCGGAAGAGGCGTCGGCGGGTGGAGGGTTTCACGTTCGGGGCCTTCCGACGGGTGAGCGTGGCCCGGACGGGGTCCGGGCCACGCTCGTGGGGGTGCTACTTCTTGTTCTCGCTGAAGTACTTGTCGTAGAGCTTGTCGTAGGTGCCGTCCTTGCGGAGCTTCTTGAGCTCCTTGTTGACGGACTTCAGGAGCTTCTCGCTCCCGGACTTCTTGACGGCGAAGCCGTACTGCTCGCTCGTGTCGTACTCCTGGGCGATGGTGAACTTCCCGCCCTCGGTGTGCCCGAGGTTGACCGGCAGGTCCTGCAGGACGACGTCGACGCCCCCGGACTGCAGCGCCGGGAAGAGCTCGGCGTCGCTGGGGTAGGACTTCATCTCGGCGTCGTCCGGGATGTGGTCCTTGGCGTACTTCTCACCGGTGGTGCCCTGCTGGACGCCGACGGTCTTGCCGGAGAGGTCCTTGATGTCCTTGATGTCGGAGTCCTTGGGGACCAGCAGGGACTGCAGCGAGTCGTAGTAGGGGTCGGAGAAGCTGAGGTTCTTCGCCCGCTCCTTGGTGATCGTCATGGCGCTGGCCCCGATGTCGCAGGTGCCGGCGTTCAGGGCCGCGCCGCTCTGCAGACCGTCGAAGCCGACGTCCTTGACGGACATCTTCAGGTCCATGCCCTTCGCGATCTCACGCATGAGGTCCATGTCGAAGCCGGTGTACTCCCCACCCTTCTCGAACTCGAAGGGCGGGTAGGGGACGTCCGAGCAGACGGTGAGGGTGCCGGCGGAGGCGAGGTTCATGCCCGAGTCGTCGCCCCCTTCGCTGCTGCCGCAGGCCGTGAGGCCGAGGGACGCGACGGCCACCAGGGCCAGGGGAAGTGCCGCTCTCATTGAATTGTCCGCCCTTACTCGCTGAAGTACTTGTCGTAGAGCTTGTCGTAGGTGCCGTCGTCCTTGAGTTCCTTGAGCTGCTTGTTGACGGCCTTGAGGAGCTTCTTGTTGCCCGTCTTCACCGGCATGCCGTACTGCTCACCGGTGTCGTACTTCTCCGAGATGGTGAACTTCGTGCCCTGGTTCGCGATGTTGGAGGGCAGGTCCATCATGACCGCGTCGACCGCACCGGACTCCAGCGCCGGGTAGAGCTCGGAGTTGCTGGGGAAGGACTTGATCTCGGCGCTCTTCGGGGCGTGCTTCTGCGCGTAGGCCTCACCGGTGGTGCCCTGCTTGGCCGCGATCGTCTTGCCCTTGGCGTCCTCGAGCTTGAACTTCGCGTTCTTCGGGACCAGCAGGGACTGCAGCGAGTCGTAGTACGGGTCGGAGAAGTCGAGGTTCTTCTCCCGCTCGTCGGTGATCGTCATGGCTGCGGCGCCGATGTCGCAGGTGCCGGCGTTCAGGGCCGCGCCGCTCTGCAGTCCCTCGAAGCCGATGTCCTTGACCTGCTGCTTCAGCCCGATCCCCTTGGCGATCTCCTTGGTCAGCTCCATGTCGAAGCCGGTGTACTCGCCGTTCTTCTCGAAGGCGAAGGGCGGGAAGGGCACGTCCGCGCACACGGTGAGCGTGCCCGGCGTGGCCAGGTTCATCCCGGAGTCATCGGAACTCTCGGAGTCCCCGCCTCCTCCGCAGGCGGTCAGGGCGAGGCCTGAGGCGGCCAGTACAGCGACTACGACACTGGAGCGCATGGGGTTCCTTTCCTCCGAACACCGACGGCGTGACGATATCAGCGGATCCCGCGCCCCAGATCACGAAGACGTCTCGTTTGGGCTCAGCGAGCGCGCCAACGTCCGGGATCGGGAGCCGCGGGCGACGGGGACGAGGCGGCGTCGGTCAGTGGCCGGCCGCCGGCGAGTCGCCGCTCCAACGTCGCCCCGGCGAGCACCCCGGAGGGGAAAGGCCACCGCAGCACCTGTCGCCGGATCTCCTCGACGTCGAGTGGCCGGTCCGAGGCCACGAGGACGGTGTTGCCGTAGCGCCGCCCCTTGACGACGTCCCGCATCGCGATGAGCGCAAGAGACGGTCCCTGAGGTGCAACGAAGGAGCCTCGAAGGGTCGCCACCACGTCCGCCACGTGCCGCAGCCCCGGCTCGTCGGGGCAGTTCAGGGCGAGCAGCCCGCCGGGCCGCAGCACCCGGGCGACGTCGCTGAAGAACTCGCTCGTCTGCAGCTCCGCCGGAACCCGCCCGTCGGCGAAGGCGTCGATCAGCACGACGTCGGCGGAGGCGTCCTTGAGCGCGGCGACGCCCTCCCGGCCGGCCTGCGGGCGGACCCGGATCCGGCTGCCGCGGGGGAGGGGTAGTCGCTCGCGGACCTGCGCCGTGAGCTGCTCGTCGGGTTCGAGGACGATCTGCGGGGAACCGGGCCGGGTCGCGTGCACCCACCGCGCGAGGGTCAGGCCCGCGCCCCCGACGTGGGTGGCCCCGATCGGGTCCGGCCGGGGGAAGCTCGCGTCGATGACCGCGGCCATGTGCTGCACGTACTCGAAGACCAGCCCCTCCGGGTCCTGCAGGTCGACGTGGCTCTGCGGGTGCCCGTCGACGGTCACGGTCACCCCGCCGTGCTCGTCCGGCACGAAGTCGATCTCGGCCACGGTGGGAGGATAGTCGCGTGGCAGCCAGGCGACGCATTCCCGAGGACGAAGGGCGCTCCGCCGTCCGCGCGTGGCGGCAGGCCGCCGATCGCTCGGCCGTGGACCGCGCGACGGTGGCGACGGCGGTGCGGCACACGGTGACCGCGCTCGCGGAGTCCGCTCCCGGGCGCAGCGTCGAGGTGAGGGTGCCTCCCTTCGCCGCGGTGCAGTGCGTGGAGGGCCCGGTGCACACCCGCGGCACCCCGCCGGCGGTGATCGAGACCGACCCGCAGACCTGGCTGGCGGTGGCGACCGGCGAGACCACCTGGGATGACGCGGTCGAGTCCGGCGACGTCCGGGTCAGCGGTCAGCGCACCGACCTCTCGGCGTGGCTGCCGCTCACCGCAGCGAGCTGACCAGCTCCTGCATCAGCTGCACGATCCGTACTGACTCTGCCAGGGGCATGACGGGGGACTCCAGCTCTCCGGCGGTCACCCGGAGGGCCACCTCCGTGGCCTCGTGGCGCAGGCCGCGGTGCAGCTCCATCGGGTCACCGGTCATCGTGTCGAGCACGACGCCGTCCGCGCCGACCAGGTGCATCGTCGTCGGCGTGTAGAAGTCCGCCTCGAGCTCCAGCCGCGCCCACGGGCCGTTGACGGACGCGGTCGTCGGGGTGAGCGCGGACATGTCCGTCGACAGCGCCCCAACGCCGCCGTCCGGCCCCTGCACCGCGTAGGCCATGCGCCGGTCCACCCCACGGTCGGTGAGCGTGCCCAGCCCGGTCGCGGCGGTGATGCCGCCGAGGACGAGCGAGGCGAAGGAGAGCGGGTAGATGCCCAGGTCGAGCATTGCGCCGCCCGCGAGGTCCGGGTCGGCGAGCCGCTGCGGGCCGTCCGGCCAGAGCAGCTGCCCGTGGTCCGCGAGGACCGTGCTCACCCCACCGAGCAGCCCGGCCTCGAGCACCTGGCGCAGGACGTCGACGTGCGGCAGGAAGCGGGTCCACATCGCCTCCATGCAGAAGACCCCGGCCTCGCGGGCGGCGTCCGCGATCTGCTGCGCCTCTTCGGGGGTGGGGGCGAGCGGCTTCTCGACGAGCACGTGCTTGCCCGCGCGGATGGCCAGCAGCGCGTGCTCCAGGTGCTCGCTGTGCGGGGTGGCGACGTGCACCACGTCCACTTCGGGGTCGGCGACCAGCTCCGCGTAGTCCCCGTGGGCTGAGGCGTTGGGGGCGTGCCGCGCCACGAAGTCCTCGGCGCGCTCCCGGGACCGGGACCCGACCGCGACGACCTGCTGCGCGGTCCCCTCGAGGGCATCGGCCATCTCGCCGGCGATCCATCCGGCGCCGAGCAGGCCCCACCGCAGCGGTGGCGCCGTCGCCGGGTCAGGAGTCCGAGGGGGCGGGAGCTTCATCCCCGGGACGTCCGCACGGGGTCGCTGGTCAGCCATGGCCCCAATCTAAGGGCCT
>NZ_BCSR01000010.1 GCF_001570965.1 Janibacter corallicola NBRC 107790
GGCGAGCGGCTCGGCCTGCGCACCGACGAGGACGCCACCCGCCTCGAGGAGGTCGCGACCGACCTCGGCCCCGACGACCCGGCCCTCTTCGTGCTGAGCGTCTACGACTTCTTCACCTGGTTGCAGGAGTCGCTCACCCGCGCCCTCACCGCCGGGGGCGGGGAGTGAGCCAGCAGGACCCGAGCGGGCCCATCGGCATCTTCGACTCCGGGTTCGGCGGGCTCACCGTGGCCCGGGCGGTCATCGACCAGCTGCCGCACGAACCCGTCGCCTACCTCGGGGACACCGCCCGCGCACCGTACGGCCCGCGCCCCATCGCGCAGACGCGCGGCTTCGCCCTGGAGTGCCTCGACCGGCTCGTGGACCACGGGGTCAAGCTCCTCGTCATCGCCTGCAACACCGCCAGCGCGGCGGTGCTGCACGACGCCCGGGAGCGCTACTCGGTGCCCGTCGTCGAGGTCATCCGCCCGGCGGTCCGCCGGGCCGTGCTCGCGACGCGCAACAACCGGGTGGGCGTGATCTCCACCGAGGGGACCCACCGTTCGCGCGCCTACCTGGACGCCTTCGCGGCCGCCCCGCAGACGCACGTGATCTCCCAGCCGTGCCCACGCTTCGTCGAGCTCGTCGAGGCAGGGACGACCTCCGGCCCGGACGTCCTCGAGGTCGCCCACCGCTACCTCGACCCCCTTCGTGGTGCGGGGGTGGACACCCTCGTCCTGGGCTGCACCCACTACCCGCTGCTGACCGGCGCCCTCTCCTACGTGATGGGTGAGGATGTCACGCTCGTCTCATCTGCCGAGGAAACGGCCAAGGGCGTCTACCGTGTCCTTGCAGACCAGGGTCTGCTGCGCCCCGAGTCGCTGCCGGAGCCGGAGCACGGCTTCACCACGACCGGCGACCCGGAGCGCTTCCGGGTCCTGGCCGGCCGCTTCCTCGGCCCCGAGGTGGCGGACGTGTTCGGCGACCGAGGAGGAGACGGGTGAGGCTGACCGTCATCGGCTGCTCCGGCTCCTTCGCGGGACCCGAGTCCCCGGCGTCGTGCTACCTGGTCAGCGCCGAGCACGAGGGGAGAACCCACCACCTGGTCCTCGACCTCGGCAACGGGGCGCTCGGAGCCCTGCAGCGGCACGTGGACCCGGCGGACGTCGATGCCGTGCTCGTCAGCCACCTGCACCCCGACCACTGCATCGACCTGACGGGGCTCTACGTCACCCGGACCTACCACCCCGAGGGCGTGCCCTCCGACCGGCTGCCCATCCACGGGCCGAGCCGGACCGAGCAGCGGCTGCACGAGGCCTACGAGGGTCTCGGGGCGGAGGGGATGAGCAGCGTCTTCGAGTTCCACACGCTCGCCCCGGGGACGCCGACCCGCATCGGGCCCTTCGTCGTCGACGCCTTCCCCGTGAACCACCCCGTCGAGGCCTTCGGCTTCCGGGTCACCGCCGACGGCGCCGTCCTGGCCTACAGCGGTGACACCGACACCTGCGAGGAGCTGACCCCGCTGCTCACGGGGGCGGACCTGGCGCTCGTGGACTCGGCCTTCGTCGAGGGTCGGGACGAGGTCCGTGACATCCATCTGACCGGGCGCAGGGCCGCTGAGGCGGCGGTCGCGGCCGGTGGCGTGCGCCGACTGATGCTCACGCACATCCCGGCGTGGAACGACCCGGAGGTCTGCCGGTCGGATGCCGCGGCGGTCTGGCCGGGCGAGGTCGAGCTGGCCCGCCCGGACACGACCTACGAGGTCTGAGCCGGGGCGAGGGCGAGCAGCCCGTGCAGCGACTCCTCGAGCCGGTCCGGTGCGGCCGACGCGAGGACGTCGCGGGGATGGGTGGCCTCCGGGCGGCACACGGCGTAGGTGGCCAGCCCCGCGGCGCGCCCCGCCTCGATGTCGTGCGTGGTGTCGCCGACCATCCAGCTCCCTTCTGCGCCGAGGGCCCCCAGCGCCCGGTGGATGACGTGCGGGGCCGGCTTGGCGGGGAAGCCGTCGGTGCCCTGCACGTGGTCGAGGTGCTCCGCGAGCCCCAGTGCCGTGACGAGATCGCGCGCCATCGCCGTGCCCTTGGTCGTGGTCACCGCGAGCAGCCAGCCGCGTTCCCGGAGCGTCGCCAGCACCTCCGGCACCTCGGCGAAGGGGGCCGAGCTGCGGGTGAAGCGCGCCGGGTAGATCCGGCGGTAGCTCGCCGAGAGCGCGGCCGGGTCACCGTCGGGTGCCAGCCGGGCGAAGGTGTCCTCCAGCGGCAGCCCGATGAGCGGGCGCACGAGATCTGCAGGTGGGACCGGCAGCCCGTGCTCGGCGATCGCCTCGCGCTGGCTGGCGATGATGTCGGGCAGCGAGTCCACGAGCGTGCCGTCGAGGTCGAAGCAGATCGCAGGTACAGGCATGGGGGAGACGTTAACCCGATCGACCTCGCCCCTACGGGCTGGTTGGATGGAGCCATGCCCGCGCGCCTGCCCGACCCCCTTCGCCCCGGTGACACGATCGCGGTCACCGCCCCCAGCAGCGGTGTGCCGGCCCCGCTGCTGCCGCGTCTCGACGCAGCCGTGGAGCAGCTGCGGGGGCGTGGCTTCGAGGTGGTCGAGGGTGCCTGCCTGCGCGAGGGGGAGCATCACGTCAGCGGTTCGAAGCAGGCGCGTGCCGACGAGCTCATGGCCTTCCTCGTCGATCCCGACATCGCCGCCGTCGTCCCGCCGTGGGGCGGCGAGACCGGGATCGACCTGCTGCCGCTGCTGGACACCGACCTGCTCGCCGAGTGCGAACCCTGTTGGTACGTGGGCTTCTCCGACACCACGACGACGATGCTCCCGCTGACGCTGCGTGCCGGGTGGGCGACGCTGCACGGGTGCAACCTGATGGACACGCCCTACGAGCCGGCGCCGGGGCTGCTGCACTGGCTCGACGTGGCCACGAGCGAAGGGGGGACCCTCACCCAGACCGCCGCGACGCACCGGCGCGCCGCAGGGTGGGACGACTACGAGGCCGATCCACGGGTGTCGCGGATGACGCTGACCGAGCCGACGCGGTGGCGCAGCCTCTCGGGGGAGACGGTGGACGTCGCGGGGCCGCTCGTCGGTGGCTGTCTGGAGGTGCTGTCGCCGCTGGCGGGGACCCCCTTCGGTGATGTGCCACGGTGGGCGGCGGAGCAGCCCGACCCACCCGTGGTGCTGCTGGAGGTGGCCGAGCGGGACGCCTACGACGCCTGCCGGATGCTGCACGGGCTGCGACTGTCCGGGTGGTTCGACCGGTGCGCCGGAGTCGTGCTCGGCCGCACCCCGGCGCCGGACTCACCGACGATGACCCACCACGAGGCGGTGCTCGATGCGCTGGGGGACCTCGACGTGCCGGTGGTCCTCGACATGGACTTCGGGCACCAGCAGCCGATGATGCCGCTCGTGCTCGGGGCGCCCACCCGGGTCGAGGTGAGCGCGGGGCACCAGCGGGTGACCCAGGACCTCAGCCGGTAGGTCGGTCGGACGGGTGACGATCTCCCGTGGCGCCGACGACCCACTCCGCGACCCGCTCGCCGATGATCTCGGGGGAGCGGGCGAAGGAGAAGTGGTTCACCGGCTTGCCCGGGTCGTCCGCGTCCTTGGTGAAGGTGAACCGCTCGGTGCGCGCCGAGGGCAGCTTCTCGATCAGGGCGTCGACGGCCGCCCGAGGAGCGAGGTGGTCGCCGTCGAGGTCGACGACGAGCACCGGCAGGCTCCGATCGCGCAGCGCCTCGCGGATCGGGTGGCCGTCCGGCGCCAGCCGGCCGGTGCGGGCGAACGCCGCCCACTCGCGCACCAGCGTGCGCGCCTGCCGGCCGCCGAAGCCGAGCCGCTCACCGGGCCAGTAGCCCACCACTCGCGAGACGAGCGACATGAGCTGGGTCTGGGCCAGGGTCTTCAGTCCCTGCTGCCGCCGCCAGAAGGGGGTGCCCGCGCCGATGAGCACCGCCGCGTCCGGCAGCGGGTGGCCGCCCGCGAGGTGGGCGAGCAGGACGTGCCCGCCGAGGGAGTGGCCGAGCAGGACGAGCGGGCCCCCGTGCCCGGCCCGGAGCTCGGCGACGACCTTCGGCAGCCAGTCGTGGGCGATCTGGACGTACCCGTGGTCGTGGTGGCGGTCCACGGCGGGCACCGCCTCACCCTGGCCGGGGTAGTCCGCGACGGCCGCCGTGACGCCGGTCCGGGCCAGGTCGTCGACGAAGGGCTCGTAGTAGCCGGCCGGCACGCCCATGGCGGGCAGCACGAGCACGACGGGAGCCTGCGCATCGGCGGCCCGGGCCGTGTGCAGCACCGTGCGGCCGCCGTCGGACAGGGGGATCTCCGCGTGCTGCTGCATGGGCCCGAGCCTATGGGACGTGCTCGCGGTCGTTAGCCTGACGGTCATGACTGAGACGCCACGACACGACGGACGCACCCCCGAGCAGCTGCGCGAGGTGCGTATCACCCGGAACTGGCTGGACCACGCGGAGGGCTCGGTCCTCGTCGAGTTCGGGCGCACCCGGGTGCTCGTCGCCGCCTCCTTCGAGGCCGGCGTCCCGCGTTGGCTGAAGGGCCAGGGCAAGGGCTGGGTCACCGCGGAGTACGAGATGCTCCCGCGCAGCACCAACACCCGGAGCGGGCGCGAGTCCCGCAAGGGCAAGGTCGGCGGCCGCACCCACGAGATCTCCCGCCTCATCGGTCGTGCCCTGCGCGCCGTCATCGACACGAAGGCGTTGGGGGAGAACACGATCGTCCTCGACTGCGACGTCCTGCAGGCGGACGGCGGTACCCGCACGGCGGCGATCACCGGTGCCTACGTCGCACTCGTCGACGCCATCGCCGACGCGAAGGTCCAGGGGCTCGTGCCCGAGAAGGCGCAGCCGCTCACCGGCTCGATCGCCGCGGTGTCGGTCGGCGTGGTCGACGGTCGTCCGGTCTGCGACCTGGACTACCCCGAGGACTCGACCGCCGGCACCGACATGAACGTCGTCATGACCGGCGCGGGGGACTTCGTCGAGGTGCAGGGGACGGCGGAGGGGACTCCCTTCGACCGGGGCGTGCTGGACCACTTGCTCGACCTGGCCGTTGGCGGCTGCGAGCAGCTGACGAGGGCCCAGGAGGCGGCACTCGCCGACACCCCGCGGGAGCGCGTCCGATGACCTCCCGGGTCGTGCTCGCGACCCACAACGAGCACAAGGTGCACGAGCTGCAGGAGATCCTCGGCGGGGCTGAGCTCGACGTCGAGATCCTCTCGATGGCCGCCTTCCCCGAGGTCGGCGAGATCCCCGAGACCGCGGTGACCTTCGCCGGCAATGCCGGCCTCAAGGCCGATCACGTCGCCCGACGCACCGACCTGCCGGCGCTCGCGGACGACTCCGGCCTGAGCGTCGATGTCCTCGGCGGCAGTCCCGGCATCTTCTCCGCGCGGTGGTCCGGGCTGCACGGCGGCGCCGACCTGCCCCGCGAGGAGAAGGACCGGCGCAACCTCCAGCTGCTCCTCGACCAGCTCGCCGACGTGCCGGACGAGCACCGCCGGGCCGCCTTCCGCTGCGCCGCGGTCCTCGCGCTCCCGGACGGCACCACCGTGACGAGCGAAGGGGAGGTCCCCGGCCTCCTCGTGCGGGCGCCCGTGGGGGAGAACGGCTTCGGTTACGACCCGATCTTCGTCCCCGATGGCGGCACCCGCACGCTGGCCGAGTACAGCGATGCGGAGAAGAACGCGATCAGCCACCGGGGTCGGGCCTTCCGGGCCCTCGCGGAGCAGCTGCCCCGCTACCTCACCGACTGAGCCGGTGCCGAAGGCGGGACTTGAACCCGCACACCCATCGGGCACGAGAACCTAAATCTCGCGTGTCTGCCTGTTCCACCACTTCGGCTTCGCACGCAGTCTAGGCGCCCGGCTCACCGCGGCCCCGGCGCCACGTTGGCCGGGTCGAAGCCGTACGGCAGCTCGAGCCGGTGGGCGGCCATCAGCTCCCGGTCCCCGAGCACCTCGGCCGTCGACCCGTCCCCGACGATCTCTCCGTCGGAGAGGACGACCGAGCGCTCGCACAGCTCGAGGGCGTAGGGCAGGTCGTGGGTGACCATGAGCACGGTGACCTCGAGGCGGCGCAGGAGGTCGGCGACCTCGCGACGAGCGGCCGGGTCCAGATTGCTGCTCGGCTCGTCGAGCACGAGGATCTCCGGCCGCATCGCCAGCACGGTCGCGATCGCCACCCGGCGCCGCTGGCCGAAGGAGAGGTGGTGCGGCGGGCGGTCGGCGAGCTCGGCCACGTCGACCGCAGCCAGCGCCTCCTCGACCCGCTCCTGCAGCTCCTGACCCCGCAGACCGAGGTTGCGTGGTCCGAAGGCGACGTCCTGGGCCACGGTGGGCATGAAGAGCTGGTCCTCCGGGTCCTGGAAGACGATGCCGACCCGGCGCCTGACCTCCAGGAGCGAGTCGTCGGCCACCGGCAGCCCGGAGATGGTGACGTGGCCCGAGTCGGGCCGCAGGATGCCGTTCAGGTGCAGCACGAGGGTGGTCTTGCCGGCGCCGTTGGGTCCGAGCAGGGCGACGCGCTCACCCGGGTGCACGTGCAGGTCCACCCCGCGCAGGGCCGCGTGGCCGTCGGGGTAGGTGTGTCGGAGGTGGCGCAGCTCGACCACGGGGGTGCTCATGCCCGCCACCCCATCACGAGCGTCGCCGCCGCGAGGAGGACGGCCACGAGCGGCAGCGCCAGGGCGCCCAGCCACACCCGGGAGCTCGCCGGGGCTCCGTCCCCGAGGTGCAGGTCGCCGCTGTACCCCCGCGAGAGCATCGCGAGATGCACCCGCTCGCCCCGCTCGAAGGAGCGGATGAAGAGCGCCCCGGCGGACTCGGCGACGACCGGCCAGGCGGCGAGCGAGCGGCCGGCGAAGCCCCGCGACTCCCGCGCGACGCGCATCCGGCGCAGGTCCCCGGTGACGACCTCGAGATAGCGCACCATGAAGGCGAGGATCTCCACGAGGCGCCGTGGCAGGCGCAGCCGCGCCATCCCGGCCACGAGGTCCGGCGGGCGGGTGCTCGAGGCGAGGAGCAGCGAGGCCAGGGCGCCGAGGGTCCCCTTCGCCAGCAGCGCCCAGGCCCCCCACAGCCCGGCGACGGACAGCGACAGCGGACCGACCTCGACCGTTCGCCCGACGGCCACGAAGGGCATGAGCACCGCGAAGACGACGAAGGGGACCTCGACGACGAGCCGCTTGGCCAGGAGGAGGGGGGACACCCGGGAGATCACGATGGCGACCGCGAGCACGAGGGCGTGCCCGCCGAAGGCCCAGATGGACTCCCGAGGGGTGGCCACGACCGCCATGACGAAGACGAGCAGCGCGATGACCTTCACATGGGCCGGGAGCCGGTGGACGGGGGAGTCGCCGGTGGGCCTCGAGGGTCGGTCGTGCCGACCGCCCACTCAGTCCTCCTCGGAGGATCCGGTGCCGCGGCGGTGCAGCAGCCGCGTCAGGCCGAACATGAGTACTCCGACGACCACGACGCCGATGATGCCGGCGAGCCCGCCGGAGAGTCGGTCGCTATCAACGCCGGCGATGCCGTAGTCGGCCAGCGGCGAGGCGGAGCTCGCGTGCTCTCCGGCCGTGTCGGCGAAGCCGAGCCCCGCCGCGACGTGCTCCAGCCCGTCGGGGGAGGAGGAGGCGTAGAAGGAGACGACGCCGGCCAGCAGCAGCGCGACGACGACGCCGACGAGGACCACGGTCCGCACCGTGGTGCGGGGCCTCATGCCGCCACCTCCCGGGAACCGGCGGTCGCGAGGTCGGCGGGGCGCCGCCCCACGCTCCCGGAGACCAGGTCGGGGCGCGTCGCGCTGATCGAGGCGACGACGAGGAAGGTGATGACCGACTCCCCGAGCCCGATGAGCACGTGCCAGCCGACCATCGCCGTGGTCAACGCCTCCAGCGGGATCGGCGCCTGCCCCCCGATCGCGTACAGACCGACGAAGCCCAGCGCCGCCACGGGGACGGAGACGAAGGCGCCGATCGCCGCGGCCACCGGCACCGACCCGGTCCGGCGCGGCAGCAGCGCGAGGGCGGCGCGGAAGGCCAACCACCCGACCCAGACGCCGACGATGCCCATGAGGGTGACATTCGTGCCCAGGGCGGTGATGCCGCCGTCGGCGAAGAGCAGTGCCTGGACCACGAGGACCACGCTCACGCAGAGAGTGGCCGTCCAGGGCCCGACGAGGACGGCGGCCAGTGCCCCTCCGAGCATGTGTCCGGAGGTCCCGGCGCCCACCGGGAAGTTGAGCATCTGCGCCGCGAAGATGAAGACCGCGACCATCCCCGCCATCGGTGCGCTGCGGTCGTCCAGGGTGGATCGGCTCCGCCACAGCGCGATCCCGATCCCGGCAGCTGCGATGACGGCGGTCCCCACGGACGTGGGGGCGTCGAGGAATCCGTCGGGTACGTGCATCGACGGACACTCCCTTCGATGGATGCGGCGAGGACCCTCCACTATTGCACAGGGCTCGCAACTCTGGATCCGTCAGCCGAAGGGGGCCGGGCCCCGTTCCTCGGCGGCCCCGTCGGCGGCGGGATAGGTTTGGGGGCGAACCACAGGCAACGACGGCAGATTGCGAGGAACTCGTGGCCGAGCGACTGGCTCCGGGCGATCCGGCCCCCGACTTCACCCTCCCCGACGACGCCGGCGGCTCGGTGTCGCTGTCGGACTTCCGCGGGAAGCGCGTCATCGTCTACTTCTACCCGGCGGCGATGACTCCCGGGTGCACCACCCAGGCCTGCGACTTCAGCGACTCCCTGGAGGCGCTGCAGGCGGAGGACACCGAGGTCGTGGGCATCTCGCCGGACGGCCCGGCGAAGCTCGCGAAGTTCCGCGAGCGCGATGGGTTGACCATCACACTGCTCTCCGACGAGGACAAGTCGGTGATGACGGCCTGGGGCGCTTATGGTGAGAAGAAGCTGTACGGCAAGGTCGTCGAGGGAGTCATCCGCTCGACACTCGTCGTCGGTCCCGACGGCGTGGTGACCCACGCCCGGTACAACGTGAAGGCGACCGGCCACGTGGCCCGGATCCGCCGCGACCTCGGCATCTGAGAAGGACGGAACACCGCGTGAGCAACGAGAACCCGAGCATGACCAAGCTCGAGAACGACATCGTGACCAGCCGCGACCGGCTCGCCCAGACGATCGACGAGCTCGCCGAGCGGGCGGCGCCGAAGAACGTCTTCGCGCGCCAGAAGGAGCAGGCCAAGGCCTCCTTCGACAACGCGACCCGCACCGAGTCCGGTGAGCTGCGCATGGACCGCGTCGCCATCGCCGGGGCCGTCGTCGGCGGGATCATCCTGCTGAAGCTGATCTCGTCCCGTCGTTCCAAGAACAAGAAGATGACCTTCGCGGACTGGGAGCGCCAGCGGGCCAAGCGCTCCTGGTGATCCGAGGAGCGGACACAGCAGCAGGGCCCCGGTCGCGATGACCGGGGCCCTGCTGCTTGGTGGTGCGCCAACAGGGACTCGAACCCCGAACCCGCTGATTAAGAGTCAGCTGCTCTACCACTTGAGCTATTGGCGCGCGAGGAGAGACATTAGCACCGTGGACGCCGGCTGCGAAATCCGGGTGCCGCAGGCTCCCTTCGGCCGCTATCCGCGGTGGTCGTCGAGGTCGATGTCCTCCTCCTCGGAGCTGCTTCGACGACCCCGGGCGAGCAGCGTGACGGCGATGATGACGAGGATCACGCCGAGTGCGCCCACGCCCCAGATCCACCCCGGCAGGCCGCTGTCCTCGCCGGAGGCGGGGGCGGCGGAGTCGCTCGGGCCGGAGGTGGCGCTCGGCGCCGCGCCCTGCGAGGAGCTGCTGGGGGAGCTGGTGCCGCTGGAGGTGCTCGTGGCGGAGTCCGAGTCCTGCTCGCCGCCCCCCGGCGCCGTGTAGGTGAAGTCGAAGGTTCCCGAGACCGGGTGCCCGTCGGCGCTGACGACCTTGTAGGTCACGGTGTAGTCGCCCTCGGGCATGTCGGAGTCCAGCGGCTGGTAGAGCGAGTCGCCCTCGACGTCGACGGAGCCCTTGGCGACGTCCGTCGAGCCGGTCTTGACGGTGACCTCGCTCAGGTCCCCGTTGACCACCTCGTTGAAGCGCAACATGATCTCCGGAGGGGCCGCGGTCAGGCTGGCGCCGTCGGCCGGGCTGGTCTTCTCCAGGCGCGCGTGCGCCGACGCGGGGGCCGAGACCACCACCTGCGCGCAGAGCAGTGCCAGGAGGCCCGCGAGCGCGGCGGCGACGCGGAGGACGGGCGGTCGGGTGGTCCGTGTTGTGCTCACCCGTCCATGGTGCCGGACGGTGCCCGAGGGGGTGGGGGGAGGTGCGTTCGGAGCACCGCGGGAGAGCCTGTACAGTGGTCCGCGCTGCCCCGGAGGGTGGCCACGGTGGGTGTAGCTCAGTTGGTAGAGCATCGCGTTGTGGTCGCGAGGGTCGCGGGTTCGAATCCCGTCACTCACCCCAGTGTCCTGAGCCGCGACGCCGTCCTACGAGGGGTCGCGGCTCAGGACTTTTCTGTCGTCGTGTCCCGGGCCCTCAGCGCTGCGGGACCTGCGATCTGGGAGGCGTAGAGGGCGCCGAAGAGCCAGCCGGAGCCGATGATCGCCCCGACACCCGTGAAGAGCAGGCTGACCCCTGCCGACATCCCGCTTCAGCCCCGTGTCGAGGTGGACGTCCACCTTGGTCGGGGGTGCTGGACACTCGTCATCGAGGTCCTCCTCGTCATCGTCGACGGGACCGGGGTCGGTCGGCCCCCTGGTCAGGACAGGGGGTGACGGTACTCCTGGCGCCCCCGGACGATGGCGCTCGTGGGGTGTCGATTAACCATTTGTATGCGAACACGTCATAATTGATCGATGCAGTTCGTCCGCAGGTCTCCCTACGGCGTGATCCTCATCGTGTCCTTCGTGGTATTGGTGGTCGCGCTCGTGGGGTCGCAGTCCGCGGGGATTCCGCTCCAGGACCCTGAGGGCTTCCTCGGACCTGCCTACATCCGTTTCCCGCTCCTGGCGATCGGTCTGCTCTCCGTGGCCATCGTGCCGATGGCGATCCAGCGGTACGGCTGGCGTCACATCCCGAGCGGTGTGGTTCAGGTGATCCGGTCCGAGTGGAGCTGGCAGCGGGTCCTGTCCATCGCGCTGGGTTTCTTCAGCTTCTACGTCTGCTACGTCTCCTACCGGAACCTGAAGAACTTCCTCCCGGTCTACCGGGAGGGTGTCCTCTACGACGAGCAGCTGCTGGACTTCGACAAGTGGATCTTCGGCGGGACCAGCCCGGCCATCATCCTGCACGAGCTCCTCGGGACGGACGTCGCGGCACAGCTGCTCTCCCTCGTCTACCTCTCCTACCTCCCCCTCGTGCCGATCACCCTCGCGATCGTGCTCGTGATGAGCCGCAGCCACGCGGTCGGGGCCTGGTTCGCCACCGCCGTCAGCCTGAACTGGGTGCTCGGCGCCCTCAGCTACTACCTGCTGCCGGCCCTGGGGCCCATCTACGTGCGCCCCGACCACTACACCGGCCTCGCGGACACCGGCGTGAGCGGGCTGCAGCAGGCGCTGCTCGGCAACCGTCTGGAGTTCCTGGCCAACCCCATGCACAGCGAGGCCATCCACGGCGTCGCCGCCTTCGCCTCGCTGCACGTCTCCGTGGCCTTCGCGGTGGCCCTCTTCCTGCAGCGCACCGCTCAGAGCCGGACGCTGCGTGTCATCGGGTGGACCTTCTTCGTGCTGACCTTCGTGGCGACGCTCTACTTCGGATGGCACTACATCGCCGACAACATCGCCGGCGTCGCCATCGGCTACATCTCCGTCTCGGTGGGCGCCTGGGCCACCGGGTGCAGCGGCTACCGGCAGGGCGCGACGGCGCCCTCCGGTCTCGTCGAGACCTACGGCAGCCGGCAGGCCGCCTGAGCGACGCCGGTCGGTCCGGGCCCCCGGTCAGTCGACAGTGTGCCGGGCCGCGATGTCCTTCAGCGCCGCGGTCTCCAGTCCGGGCTGTGGCCGGAAGACCGCCTCCCGGTAGTACCGCAGCTCCGCGATCGACTCGGTGATGTCGGCCAGCGCCCGGTGCCCTCCGTGCTTCTCCGGTGAGGCGAAGTAGGCCCGGGGGTACCAGCGGCGGGCCAGCTGCTTGATCGAGGAGACGTCGATGAGCCGGTAGTGCAGGTGGCTCTCGAGGTCGGGCATGTCCCGCAGGAGAAAGGCGCGGTCGGTGGCGACGCTGTTGCCGCCGAGCGGCGCCCTGCCGGCCTCGGGCACGAGTTCCTTGACGTGGGCGAGCACCGCATCCTCGGCGTCACCGAGGGTCATGCCCTCAGCGAGGACGTCGAGCAGGCCCGAGGTGGTGTGCATGTCTCGCACGAAGTCGTTCATCTGGGTCAGCGCCTCCTCCGGAGGCCGGATGACCACATCGATGCCTTCACCGATCTGCGTCAGCTCGTAGTCCGTGACCAGGGCGGCGACCTCGATGAGCGCGTCGTCGCGCAGGTCGAGACCGGTCATCTCGCAGTCGATCCAGATGATGCGTTCGGAGGAGGTGGAGGAACTCACGCCCGTCACCATAGCGATCCGCCCCACAGGAGATGGTTCGGACCACCGGGTTCGGCTCCCGGTGAACTACATTGCGGCCATGAGCACGCCCCCTTCGCACCAGCCGGCGTGGCACCGCGAACAGGTGGAGGCGGTCACCGGCGGACATCTGCGCCAACCGCCGATCCCGCAGCAACCACCTGCACCCCAGCAGCACCCGCAGGTACCGCAGCCCACGTGGCCGCAGCAGCGCTACACCCCGCAGTACGTGCCCACGCAGGCGCACGCGAACCCGACCGTCCGCCCGGGGCTGCGTACGTGGCTGCTCGCCGGGTCGATCGGCGTCGTCTCGGTCTTCCTCGCGATGCTCTTCGCGCTCTACTACGGCTTCAGCTTCGGTGTCGTGGCGACGCTGGTGGGGCTGATCTTCGCGCTCATCCCGCTGGTGATCGTGCTACCGATCTTCCTGTGGCTGGACCGCCTCGAGGCGGAGCCCTGGCAGTACCTCGTCACCGCCTTCCTGTACGGGGCGCTCGGCTCGACCTTCATCGCGCTCATCGTCAACACCTCGTTCGGGATCTTCCTCACGGCCTTCACCGACCCGGCATCCGCGGGCATGCTGGGCGCGGTCCTCGTCGCGCCGCCGGTCGAGGAGTCGGTCAAGGGCGTCTTCATCCTCATCATGTGGGCCGTCGCCCGGAAGCGCTTCAACGGGCTCACCGACGGCATCGTCTATGCCGGTGTCGTCGCGGCCGGTTTCGCCTTCACCGAGAACATCATGTACCTCGCCGGTGCCCTCCAGGAGGGTGGCGTTTACGGTTTCGCCGCCACGTTCGTCATTCGTGGAATCCTCAGCCCGTTCGGGCACCCGATCTACACGAGCATGATCGGGATCGGGATCGGCATCGCCGCCACGACGGGTTCGGTGGCCCTGCGCTTCGTGGCGCCCGTGGCCGGTTGGACCGCCGGGGTGGTGCTCCACGGTCTGTGGAACTTCAGCGCCGGCTTCGGTCTCGCCGGACTGCTCATCGGGCTCGGGGTCGGCTTCGTCATCTTCTGCTGCTTCGTCGGCTTCGTGGTCTGGACCCGCTCCCGTGAGGCCCAGATCATCACCGAACACCTGCGGCCCTACGTCGCGACCGGGTGGCTGGCACCGGCCGAGCTGTCGATGTTGAGCTCGATGAAGGAGCGCCGTCTGGCGCGCGGTTGGGCCCGCAACTACGGTCGGCCGGGCAGCCTGAAGGCGATGCGCGCCTTCCAGGACACCGCCTCGGAGCTGGCCCTGCTGCGCTTCCGCATGACCCGGCAGTTCGCGGACCCGGAGACCCTCCACGATGAGCTGGTGCTGCTGGACTCGATGACGGCGCGGCGCCGGGAGTTCGCGGGGGTCGGTTAGCCCCGGCCGAGGTCGATGCGCAGCGGTCGGTCGGTGAGAGCCGCGACGGCCGCCCGGTGGTCCTGGGCCTCCGGCTCGAGGTCGGCCAGCGTGGCGAAGGGGGGCCGGGGCTCCTCGGCGCGCCAGTCCACCATGGTCGGGGGCTGCGATGGTCCGCTGACGAGGACCTCCGCGGGGTCGACGACGAGCCCGTGGCCGGTCGCCTTGAGGATCGCCTCCTTGCGGGCCCAGACACGGGCCCGGGCGACGAGCAGCTCATGACCGGACAATCCGTCGAAGGCGGGCACCTCCTCGGGCGCCAGTGTGGCCGGTGCGAATCCCTCGAAGCCGGCGTCGTCGAGCTCCTCGACGTCGACACCCACGTCGACCCCTTCGGTGACGGCGACGATGGCCAGGTTCGCGGTGTAGGAGAGGGAGAAGAACCACCCGGGTGCATCGATGGGGCTCGGCTTGCCGTGCTGCTCACTGCCGCAGGTGGCGCAGCGCCGCACGAATGCCAGCTCGGCGGGGTCCCGATCGAGCAGCTCCCCGAGGGAGCGCCGCACGAGGGCATGGCCGGTGACGAAGGGGGTGGAGTCCCGCTTGCGCTCCGCCCGAGCGCGTTCCGAGGCATCGAGCACGGTGAGGTCGGCAGAGGACTCGCTGACGCGTGCCTCACGCACGAAGACACTCAGGGACATGTGCCGATCATGGCAGGTCGGTGTGGCTCATTACACTGTGACCCGTCCGCAGGTGCTGCATCCGCCGCCCTGCCGGGCGCCAGCCCCCGTAGCTCAGCTGGACAGAGCAAGGGCCTTCTAATCCCGAGGTCGCAGGTTCGAATCCTGCCGGGGGCGCTCGTGTCCTGGGTCGCGTCATCGTTGACACGGTGACGTGCCCCAGAGGTGCCCACCCCTGCAGCTCGCAGGTGATCCGTCGCGGCATGCGGGAGGGCCCCGGGCGTATATGTTGTGCCCATGGCGACGAGCGGCGACACCCGTGACCTGCTCGCCCGGGTGGTGGCACTGCGCGACGAGGTGGAGCGCAGCCGGCTGACCCTCGAGCTCGCCTCGACCCGCGAGGCGCGTGCCGAGCGCGAGGCATTGCTGGACCAGCTCGACGACCACGTCATCCCACGGCTGGAGTCCATCGACGCCCCGCTGCTCGCGGTGGTGGGTGGTTCGACCGGTGCGGGCAAGTCCACGCTGGTCAACTCGGTGCTGCGCCAGGAGGTCAGCCGGCCGGGCGTGCTGCGTCCGACGACGACGAGACCGGTCCTCATCCACCATCCCGAGGACGAGGCGTGGTTCCGGGAGAGGAGGGTGCTCCCTTCGCTCCCGAGGGTCACCGGAGCGATCGACCCGGAGTCCGGCGCCCGTACCCTGCAGCTCGCGCCGACGGAGCTCGTCCCGCCGGGCATGGCGATCCTGGACGCCCCGGACATCGATTCGGTCGTCGCGGCCAACCGGGAGCTGGCCGCCCAGCTGCTCGCCGCGGCGGACCTGTGGATCTTCGTGACGACGGCGGCTCGCTATGCTGACGCGATCCCGTGGCACCTGCTGCGGCGGGCCGGCGACCGGGGTACCGCCGTCGCGATCGTGCTGGACCGGGTGGACCGCCCCGCCATGGCGGAGATCAAGTCCCATCTCAGCGAGATGCTCCGGGAGCAGGGGATGGGCACGACGCCGGTCTTCGCCGTCCCGGAGGTGACCCTGGACCCCAACGGACTGGTCCCCGACGAGGACATCGAGCGGGTGCGCTCCTGGCTGCACGCGCTGGCCGTCGACGAGCAGGCCCGCGCGAGCATCGTCCAGCAGACCCTCGACGGGGCGGTGCGCTCGATCGAGGAGCGCGTCGCCGCCCTCGTCGAGGCCGCCCGCGGTGAGCGGGAGCAGGTCAGTGGACTCGCGGCCGCCGCCTACCTCGCCTATGACGAGGCGGAGGAGGGTGTCGGCGAGGGGATGCGCGACGGGCAGCTGCTGCGCGGAGAGGTCCTGGCCCGGTGGCAGGAGTTCGTCGGCACGGGGGAGTTCTTCCGGCGGGTCGAGCGCGGTGTCGCCCGGCTGCGTGACCGCATCGGCGCGGCCGTGCGCAGCGGACCTCCGCCCTCACGGGAGCTGGACGAGGCCCTGCAGAGCGGCGTCAGCGCGATGATCGTCTCCGCCGCGGACACCGCGGCCGCCGACCTCACGCGCACCTGGCGGGGCACCGAGGCGGGAGAGGTGGTCCTCGCCGGTCACCCGGGCCTCTCCCGCTCCTCCGCCTCCCTCGAGGGCGACGTGGAGCGGCTCGTGCGTGACTGGCAGTCCGACGTGCTCGACATCGTCCGCTCCGAGGGCAGCAGCCGACGGGTCAATGCCCGGATCGCGGCCTACGGGGTCAACGGCGTCGGGCTCTTCCTCATGCTCGTCTCCTTCGCGCACACCGGCGGTGTCCTCGTCGCGCCCGAGGTCGCCATCGCCGGCGGTACGACAGCGCTGGCGCAGAAGGTGCTCGAGGCGATCTTCGGTGACCAGGCCGTGCGACGGATGGCCAAGCGCGCCCGGGAGCTGCTGCTGGAGCGGGTGGCCGACCTGTACGGGAGGGAGCGCGGGCGCTACACGGCCCTGCTGGACGGGGCCGCGCTCAGCGAGGCGCAGATCCGCAGGCTCGAGCGGGCCAGTCAGTCGATCGGGGAGGTGACGTCGTGAGCGGGGCCGTCCCCCTTCGTGCGGATCGCGCGGAGGCGCTCACCACCGAGGAGCTGGCCACGCGGGTCGATGCCCTCTCCGGCGCCCTGGACGCCGGAGGTGACCGCTTGGACCCGCGGGCGGCGGAGGACGCCCGCGCCGTGGCGGAGAAGGTCTCGGAGCGCACCCGGATCGTCGGGGGCCACACGGTGGTGGCCCTCGCCGGCGCCACCGGGTCGGGCAAGTCATCCCTCTTCAACACCCTCGTGGGTGCGGACGTGGCCACGGTCGGGATGCGACGGCCGACGACGTCGACACCGACGGCCGCGGTGTGGGGCACGGAGCCGGCGGGCGAGCTGCTCGACTGGCTCTCCGTGGGCAGCCGTCACCAGGTGCCCCCCGACGAAGGGGACGACCTCGACGGGCTCGTGCTGATCGACCTGCCCGACTTCGACTCCCGGCAGGTGGAGCACCGGGCCGAGGCCGAGCGCGTCCTCGAGCTCGTCGACGTCTTCGTGTGGGTGACCGACCCGCAGAAGTACGCCGACGCCGTGCTGCACGAGGATTACGTGGGCGTGCTGCGCGAGTACGGCGCGGTGACCGTCGTCGTGCTCAACCAGGTCGACCGGCTGCCCCGGGGCGGTGCCGACGAGGTGAGCGCGGACCTCTCCCGGCTGCTCACGCGCGACGGCCTGACCGACCACGAGGTGATCGCGACCTCCACCCTCAGCGGCGCAGGCACGCAGACCCTGCGCGCCCGGCTGCAGGAGGCCGTGGAGCGCTCCGACGCCTCGCGGCACCGGCTGGCCGCGGACCTGCGCTCGGCGGCCGAGTCCCTCTCGGCATCGGTGGCGGAGGGCGAGCCGCGGATCCCGCGACGGGCCGGCGGGGAGCTGGTCGACGCGCTCGCTCGCACCGCCGGGGTACCGACGGTCGTGGACGCGGTCGCCAGGGACCACCGGTTGGCGGCGTGGGCGCAGACCGGGTGGCCCTTCACCCGCTGGGTGCACGCCCTCCGGCCGGCACCGCTGCGCCGGCTCCGGCTGGACCGGGAGCGCGACCCCGATGCGCCCGACATCACCGACCGGGACGTGCGCGCGGTGCTGGGCCGCTCGTCCCTCCCGCCCCCGGCCCCGTCGGCGCGGGCCTCCGTCGACCTGGCGGTCCGGCGGGTCGGGGCGCAGGCCGGCGAGGGGCTGCCGACCCGGTGGGCGGACGCGGTCGCGCACGCGGCACGACCGGTCGAGGACGATCTCGCCGACGAGCTGGACCTGGTCCTCGTGCGCACCCCGCTGCGTGGTCGTCGACCGCTGTGGTGGGCAGTCGCGGGGGCACTCCAGGCGATCCTCGCGCTCGCGGCCGTCGTGGGCCTGGTCTGGCTCCTGCTCGGCGGCATCGTCGCGTGGTTGCAGCTGCCCGAGCTGCCCCGGGTCGAGGTCGTGGGGGCGATCACCCTGCCCTTCGTGCTGTTCGTGGGCGGGCTCCTGGCGGGGCTGCTGCTCGCCGGCCTCTCCCGGTGGCTGGCCGGCCTCGGCGCCCGGCGGCGGGCCAGGGACGCGGACCGGGCCCTGCGCAAGGCCATCGGTCAGGTGGCACGGGAGCAGGTCCTGGACCCGGTCGAGCGGGTCCTCGCCGACCACGCCCGGACCCGGGAGGGCCTGGCGGTCGTCGCCGGCTGAGACACCCCGGGCGTTGCGTCGAGCAGGACGGGCGTCAGGCCCCGTCGCGGCGCCCTCCCAGGGCCTCCTCGAGCGGGATGCTGCCGTCCTGCCACGGTGTGACGGCCCAGGCCACGAGGTACGCGGCGACGCCGACGACCGGCAGGCAGAAGGAGATGAGGACCAGCAGGCGCACCAGCCACACGTTGAGGCCGGACTGCTCGGCGAGACTTCCGCAGATCCCTGCCACGAGACGTTTCGGCCCTCGCCGGAAGCCCAGACCACGGATGGATTCGAAGACGCTGTTCATGGCCTCGACGCTAGGCGTGCTCGGCCTCGCGCGCAGTGGGGGTAGCCCCCGAGTCGGACGTGGGACCAGCACCGGCTCGGGTCAGCGCACGACGACGGTCGAGCGGAGCAGTGCCCGCCACGGTGCGCGCCTGCCGGGCCGGCCGCGGCCGCGGTCCGAGCCGCGTGCCGCAGCGCCCCGAGGCCACGGTTGCACTTCACAACCGGCGGCAGGTGCTGAGCGCTCCGCCCACATCCCCTCGCCGCGGTCCGGCGTCGTCCACAGGTGTGGTCCGCCCCTCCGAGTGCGTCCGGTGCCGAGGCGAAGGTGGTGGCACGCGCCCGGCGACGAGGCCGGGGCGTCACCGAAAGGGGAGTGCCATGAACGAGACCGAACTGACCATCGGCGGCCGGGTCGTCGCCGACCCGGAGCACCGGACCACGCGGGCGGGGATGCAGTTCACGATCTTCCGCATCGCGAGCACCGTGCGGCGGCGCAACAAGGAGGGGGTCTTCGTCGACGTGTCGACGAGCTTCTACAACGTCGCCGCGTACCGGTCGCTCGGGATGAACGCCTTCGCCTCGCTGCGCAAGGGTGACCCGGTGGTCGTCCACGGCCGCCAGACCGTCAACTCCTGGCAACGGGCCGACGAGTCGTGGGGCAGCTCGGCCGAGATCGAGGCGATGAAGATCGGCCACGACCTGACTTACGGCACCACGCAGTACGCCAAGTCCGGCACGGGCAGCGTCGAGGCCGACAGCGAGGAGGAGGCCCGGCGGGCCGACACGGGGGCGCCGGACCCGTTCGTGGCCGGGAGCGAGGAGCACGAAGGGGGTGTGCCACTGTCGGCGTGAGCCTGGCCGACGATTCGGGCGTGGGGGCGGGGAGTGGATAGCCTGCCTCCATGGCCGACTACATCTACACCATGGTGCGTGCGCGCAAGGCGCACAACGAGAAGGTCATCCTCGATGACGTCTCGATGTCCTTCTTCCCCGGAGCCAAGATCGGGATGGTCGGCCCCAACGGGGCCGGCAAGTCGACCATCCTGAAGATCATGGCCGGGCTGGACCAGCCGAGCAACGGCGAGGCGAGCCTCAAGCCGGGCGCGACGGTGGGCATCCTGCAGCAGGAGCCGCCGCTGAACGAGGAGAAGACCGTCCTCGGCAATGTCGAGGAGGGCGCCGGCGAGATCAAGGCCAAGCTGGACCGGTACAACGAGATCTCCGAGCAGATGGCCGACCCGGACGCGGACTTCGACGCGCTCATGGAGGAGATGGGCAAGCTCCAGGAGGACATCGACCACGCGGACGCGTGGGACCTGGACTCCCAGCTGGAGCAGGCCATGGACGCGCTGCGCTGCCCGCCGGCCGACGAGCCGGTCACCAAGCTCTCCGGCGGTGAGCGCCGCCGCGTGGCGCTGTGCAAGCTGCTCCTGCAGAAGCCGGACCTGCTGCTACTCGACGAGCCGACCAACCACCTGGACGCCGAGTCGGTGCTGTGGCTGGAGCAGCACCTCGCGGAGTACCCCGGTGCCGTCGTCGCCGTCACGCACGACCGGTACTTCATGGACAACGTCGCGCAGTGGATCGCCGAGGTCGACCGCGGACGCCTCTACCCCTACGAGGGCAACTACTCCACGTACCTGGAGAAGAAGCAGGAGCGCCTGCAGGTCCAGGGCAAGAAGGACGCCAAGCTCGCCAAGCGGCTGAAGAACGAGCTGGAGTGGGTCCGCTCGAACCCCAAGGCGCGCCAGAGCAAGAACAAGGCGCGACTCGAGCGCTACGAGGAGATGGCGGCCGAGGCGGAGCGGACCCGGAAGCTGGACTTCGAGGAGATCCAGATCCCGCCGGGCCCGCGCTTGGGCAGCAAGGTCATCGAGGTCACCGACCTCAAGCAGGGTTACGGCGAGCGTGTGCTCATCGACGACCTGTCCTTCACGCTTCCGCGCAACGGCATCGTCGGTGTCATCGGTCCCAACGGCGTCGGCAAGACGACCCTCTTCAAGACGATCGTCGGCCTCGAGGAGCCGATGGGCGGGACCGTCGACATCGGGGACACCGTCAAGCTGTCCTATGTCGACCAGTCCCGCGCGGGGATCGACTCCGAGAAGAACGTCTGGGAGGTCGTCTCCGACGGTCTGGACCACATCCAGGTCGGCAACGTGGAGATCCCCAGCCGCGCCTACGTCAGCCAGTTCGGCTTCAAGGGCCCGGACCAGCAGAAGAAGTCCGGCGTGCTCTCCGGCGGTGAGCGCAACCGGCTCAACCTGGCCCTGACGCTCAAGCAGGGGGGCAACGTGCTGCTCCTCGACGAGCCGACCAACGACCTGGACGTCGAGACGCTCGGCTCGCTGGAGAACGCACTGCTGTCCTTCCCCGGTTGTGCCGTGGTCATCTCCCACGACCGGTGGTTCCTCGACCGCGTCGCGACCCACATCCTCGCCTACGAGGGCACCGAGGAGAACCCGACCGCTTGGTACTGGTACGAGGGCAACTTCGAGGGCTACGAGGCCAACAAGGTCGAGCGTCTCGGTGAGGAGGCCGCGCGCCCCCACCGCGTGACCCACCGCCGCCTCACCCGCGACTGAGCCCCGCTCCGAAACGAAGGGCGTTCGCCCCCCGATCCGGGGGCGAACGCCCTTCGTCGTGTGGTGCGGGACGGTGGTGGGCGGGGACGCTCGGTAGCGTGCGGGCATGCCGTCACTCACCGAGGAGATCGCTGGTCGCTCCAGCGTCGTCGAGGAGGTCCTCACCGGCTCCCTGGCCGAGGGGGACGTGCTCGGGGACGTCGAGCTGGTCGGCTGCACCCTCCGCGACACGGAGCTGGCCGGAGCCACCCTCGCGCGGGTGCGGTTGGAGGGCTGCACGCTCGAGCGGGTCGACCTGTCCCGGCTGCGGCTCCCCGACTCCGTGGTGGACGGGTGCACGTTCACCGGCTGCCGGGCGCTCGCGACGTCGTGGTCGATGCAGCGGGCCCCGACCCTGGCGCCCGAGCCCTCGAGGTGGGTGGACTGCCAGCTGTCGATGGGCAGCTTCAGCGGGCTGGACCTCACGGGCGCGCGCCTCACGAGGTGCGTCTTGACCGAGGCCGACTTCGACGAGGCGGTGCTGCGCGAGGTGGTCTTCGACGACTGCTCGCTCGCGGGCGCCAGGTTCGTGCGGGCCGACCTGCGGGATGCCGACCTGCGCACCGCGCGTGACTACGCCATCGACCTGCGTGAGGCACGGGCGAAGGGGATGCGCGTCGACCCGGTCGGGGCGCAGGGGCTGCTCGCCCCCTTCGGCGTCGACGTCGGGTGAGCGGGGGGGGGGCGGTGGACGAACGCCGCGGCGCGAGGGGATCACCCCCTCGCGGCCCCCACCAGACGCAGGGCCAGCATCGCGTAGGTCTCGCCGATCTCCTGCTGCGTGCGTCGCACGCCCGGGTGGTACCACCGCGCCACGTCGACCACGAGGGAGAGGGCGGCCAGCGCCGTGGACTGCGGGTCGGTCACGTCGAACTCTCCGCTCGCGACGCCGTCCGTGATGATCCGCTCCACCACCGCGTCGATCTCGCGCCGGAGGGTGAGCACCTCGCGACGGTGCTCGGGGGAGAGGTGACGGAACTCGTACTGGACGATGCGCGCCACCTGGTGCTCGCGCACGTGCCACCGGACGAAGACCGAGATCACCTCCGCCAGCGCCTCGCTCGGGGAGGCCGCGGTCTCGGCCGCCTGCGCGAGGGCGTCTCGGGCCTGGCTGTGACCGACCCGGCTCAGCTGGAAGAGCAGGTCCTCCTTGCTCGCGAAGTGCACGTACACCCCGGCGGGGGACAGGCCCGCGCGGGAGGCGATGTCCCGCGTCGTCGTGCCATGGAAACCCTTCTCCGCGAAGGCATCCGCGGCCGCCTCGAAGAGGCGTCGCACGGTGGGGTTGTCGGGCACGGTCTGGCTCGGAGTGGTCGCGGACACTTTGACAGCATGCAGGGCGGGCAGGAGACTAAGCAAGCGCTTAGGCCCCGTTTCCGCACGTCACGTGCCAGAGAGGTGACAGTCCATGCCCCGCAGCATCTACGACCAGGACCACGAGTCCTTCCGGTCCTCCGTCCGTGAGTTCGTCGACCGGACGCTCGTGCCCCGGGCCGAGTCGATGATCGCCGAGCACACCATCCCGCGGGAGGTCTGGCTCGAGGCGGGCAAGCAGGGCTTCTTCGGGCTGACCATCCCCGAGGAGTTCGGTGGTGCCGGGATCGATGACTACCGCTTCAACGCGATCCTGGGGGAGGAACTGGGGAAGTTCAACGCCGCCACCTCCTCCTGCTTCGGCATCCACGGGGACATCACTGCCCCCTACATCGTGGCCCTGGGGACGCAGGAGCAGAAGCAGCGCTGGCTCCCGCAGGTGGCCTCGGGAGAGAAGATCCTCTCGATCGGCATGACCGAGCCCTCCGGCGGCTCCGACCTGGCCGCGCTGAAGACCACGGCCGTCAAGGCCGACGATGGCTCCGGGGACTGGATCATCAACGGGTCCAAGACCTTCATCACCAACGGGTACCAGTGCGACCTCGCGGTGGTGGCCGTGCGCACCGACCCGACCAAGGGTGCCAAGGGGATCTCGCTCTTCGTCCTCGAGAAGGAGGACGAGGGCTTCACCAAGGGCAAACCGCTGGACAAGGTGGGCCAGCCGGAGTCCGACACCTCCGAGCTCTTCTTCGACAACGTCCGCGTCCCTGCCGACCGGCTCCTGGGGGATGAGGGGATGGGCTTCATCTCGATGATGCAGAAGCTCCCGCAGGAGCGCCTCGGCAACGCGGTCGGGAACATCGCCAATGCCCGCCAGATCCTCGAGGAGACGATCGAGTACACCAAGGAGCGCAAGGCCTTCGGCCAGCCGATCGGCTCCTTCCAGCACAACAAGTTCAAGATCGCCGAGCTGGTCACGAAGGTCGAGGTCACCGAGGCCTACATCAACGACTGCGTCATGGCCCACACCGAGGGCGACCTCACAGCGGTGGACGCCGCCAAGGCGAAGTGGTGGGCCGGCGAGATCCAGTGCGACGTCCTCGACGAGTGCGTGCAGCTGCACGGCGGGTACGGCTTCATGAACGAGTACCGCGTCGCCCGCGCCTGGAAGGACGCCCGCGTGCACAAGATCTGGGCGGGCACCAACGAGATCATGAAGGAGCTCATCGGCCGCGATCTCGGTCTCTGAGCACCCTGTTGGTGGGTTCCCGACGTGACCTGAGACACTGGGGGAACCCACCAACACGAAGGGGGCAGCCGATGGTCGTCGCCCACGTCATCACCGTCTCCGACCGGGTCGCCCGCGGCGAACGGGAGGACCGCTCAGGGGAGCTCGCCCGTGACGCACTCACCGGAGCCGGTCACCAGGTCACCTCCAGCGTCGTCGAGGACGGCGTGGAGTCGGTATCCCACTCGCTGCACGCCGCGCTGACCGCCGGCGCCCGGGTGATCATCACCTCCGGCGGCACCGGGGTCCATCCGAAGGACCGCACCCCCGAGGGGACTCGCGCGGTCATCGACCGTGAGATCCCCGGCATCGCCGAGATGCTGCGGGCGGAGGGCGCCAGGAAGACCCCGATGGCGGCGCTGAGCCGCGGCCTCGTCGGAGTCGTCGACGACTCCGCGACGTCGGAGGGGGCCGTCATCGCCAACCTCCCCGGCAGCCCGAAGGGGGTGGACGAGGGGCTCTCCGTCATCGTGCCCCTCCTGCCCCATCTCATCGACCAGCTGGACGGGGGTGACCACTGATGAGCATCGTGCGAGCAGAGGTGACCGCGGAGGCGATCGACCTCACGGCGGCCCTGGCCGACGTCGACGACGCGACCCACGGCGCCGTCGCCTCGTTCGTCGGCCAGGTGCGCGACCACGACCCCGAGGTCCGCGGCCCGGTGGCCTCGTTGGATTACTCCTGCCACCCCGACGCCCCGGCGATGATCGAGTCGATCGTCGCGGAGGCACTGGCTTCGGCGGACCCACACGGGGATGCGCGCGTCGTCGCGCTGCACCGGGTCGGTCACCTCGAGATCGGGGACCTCGCGCTGGTCGTGACGGTCGGCACCGCCCACCGCGGCCTGGCCTTCGAGGTCTGCCGCGCCGTCGTGGAGGCGGTCAAGCACGAGTTGCCGGTGTGGAAGAAGCAACACGGGGCCCACGGCGGCCACGTGTGGTCGGGGATGGCCTCATGAAGCCGCTCATGGACACGCACGGTCGGCTGCACCGCGACCTGCGCATCTCCCTCACCGACCACTGCAACCTGCGCTGCACCTACTGCATGCCCGCCGAGGGGGTCCCGTGGATCCCCAAGCAGGAGCTGCTGACCACCGAGGAGCTGCTGCGGGTCGTCGGGATCGCCGTCGACGCGGGCATCGAGGAGGTTCGGCTGACCGGGGGCGAGCCACTACTGCGCCCGGACGCGGTCGACATCGTGGCAGGAATCTCGGCGATGGAGAGCGCGGCCGGGCCCGTCGAGGTCTCGATGACCACGAACGCCCTGCGCCTGCCGAAGCTGGCCCAGCCGTTGAAGGAGGCCGGTCTCGCCCGGGTCAACATCAGCCTGGACACCTTGGACCCGGAGCGCTTCAAGGCGATGAGCCGGCGGGACCGTTTCGCCGACACCATGGCCGGCATCGACGCCGCGGACGAGGCGGGCTTCCACCCGCTGAAGGTCAACACGGTCCTGCTGCGCGGGGTCAACGACGACGAGCCGGTCCGGCTGCTGCACTGGGCGCTGGAGCGCGGCTTCGAGCTGCGCTTCATCGAGCAGATGCCCCTCGACGGCGGCCATGAGTGGAAGCGCGCGAACATGATCACCGGGGCGGAGATCCTGGAGAAGCTGCGCACCGAGTTCACCCTCACCGAGGTACCCGGGCGGGGCGCGGCGCCCGCCGAGCTCTTCCACGTGGACGGCGGACCCGCGAAGGTCGGCGTCATCGCGTCCGTGACGATGCCCTTCTGCGGGGCGTGCGACCGGCTGCGGCTGACGGCGGACGGTCAGCTGCGCTCGTGCCTCTTCGCACGGGGCGAGACCGATCTGCGGGGCCCGTTGCGCGACAACGACGACCCGAACGAGATCGTCGACCTCATCCACTCCTGCCTGGCGGGCAAGAAGCCGGGCCACGGGATCAACGAGCCCGGCTTCCTGCAGCCACCGCGCCCGATGAGCGCCATCGGGGGCTGACCGGCACTCACCCCCCGGCGAAGGGGGGCAGCACGTCGATCGTGTCGCCGTCCGCGACGGGCCGGTCCCGGGTGTCGACGTACCGGCCGTCGTGCAGCACCGAGCAGCGCTCGAGCACGTCGGTGAGCCGGTCCCCGTGGACGGAGCGGGCGGCATCGAGGACCGCCCCGATCGTGCTGCCCTGCAGCTCCTCCTCGTCCTTCCCGGCGGCCTCGGCCGCCGCAGCGAAGTACCTCACGTGGGCCATCAGTGATCGTCCTTTCGTGGTTGGTCCCGGGCCGTGGCGGCGATCGCCTGCCGCAACGACTCCTTGTCGATCGGGCGCCCCTGCTCCTCGAGGCGCCCGACGGCGACCCCGAGGATGTAGGCGCCCACGGGTGCCATGGGGCGTTCGAAGTCGTGGGCGACCTGCCGGGCCAGGGTCTGGATGCCCGGCACGTCGACCGACTCGGGGTCGATCCCCACCGCCTCGCTGGCGTCCTCGATCCAGTCCGCCCAGCGCTCCTGCGCGAGGCGTTCACTCCACCGGGCGTGGTCGCCCCACGTGTCGATGTCCGCGACGTCGTCGTCGCCGGCAGCCATGGTCACGAGCGTGGACTCGGCGAAGAGACTCCTCATGGAGCGGTCCCTGGGGTCCCCGAGGCGGGTCAACGCCGTGCGGAGGGAGTCGGTGCGGTGGATGCCGAAGAGCCACTGCGGGCTGCCGCCGGAGTCCTCGAGGCACCAGCCGTCGTGCTCCTCGCTCGCCACGTCCGGGGAGGACTGCGCGTGGGCCCAGGCGGCCACGAGCCGGCCGAGCGCGGGCACCGGGTCGGCCAGGTCGCAGGCGAGCAGCACCGTCCAGGGCGCGGGCCCGCCCACCCGGGCGAGCTCGTCCAGGCCCGCTGCGACTCCGGCGGCGGGTCCGCCGTACGGCGGGTCCTCGAGGGTCCGGTGCACGCCCTTCGGCACCTCGACGTCGCCGACGACGACGATCTCACGGGCGTCGGAGACCGCGACGAGCACGCCGTCGACGAGACGCCGGCCGGCCAGCTCGACGTCGGGCTTGCTGATCCCGCCGAGTCGCTGGCCAGCACCCCCGGCGAGGACCACGGCGTCGAAGTCGGGGATGCTCACGAGCCCTCCCGGCGCCAGGTGCCGCTGCGCCCACCGGTCTTCTCGAGCAGCTGCACGTCGGCGATGTGGGCCCAGCGGTCCTTCCCCTTGACCATGTCGATGACGGCCAGGGCCGCGACGGACACGCAGGTCAACGCCTCCATCTCCACCCCGGTCCGGTCGGCGGTGCGCACGGTGGCGGTGACGTCGACGCCGTCGTCGGTGATGTCCAGGTCCACGGTGGCCCCGTGCACACCGATGACGTGGGCGAGGGGCAGCAGCTCCGGGGTCTTCTTGGCGGCCTGGATGCCGGCGATGCGCGCGACGGCGAGCACGTCCCCCTTCGGCACGGCGTCGTCGCGCAGCAGCGCCACGACGTCGGGGGAGATGCGCACCCGCCCGGTGGCGGTGGCCGAGCGCACGGTCGGGACCTTCTCCGTGACGTCCACCATCCGGGCCTCGCCCCGTGGGTCCAGGTGGGTCAGTGCATGTTCCTCGGTCATCCGAGCCTCCTGATGGTCACGACGTCACCCGGCGCGACCTCGTCGACGTCCGCGGCCACGACGGCCAGCGCGTCGGCGCCGGCGAGCGAGGTGACCATGTGCGACGCGGACCCGCGGCGGTGTGCGGGAGTGGCCACGAGCCGACCGGACTCGTCGCTGTTGAGCCGGACCGGCAGGTACTGGCGCCGCCCGGAGGGGGAGCGCCACCCGGTCGCGGCGACGGCGGCGTCCGGCCCCGGTCGGAGCTGGCGCCCGAGCAGCCGGTCCAGCACCGGACGCCCGAAGACCTCGAAGGAGATCGCGGTGCTCATCGGGTTGCCGGGAAAGGCGAGCACGGGGGTGCGGCCGCGCCAACGGCCCCACCCCTGGGGCTTTCCCGGCTGCATCCGCACGTGACGGAAGACCCCCTCGCCGGACTCCTCGAGGGCGATCCGGGAGACGTCGAAGGCACCGACGCTGACCCCGCCGGTGAGGAGGACCAGGTCGCAGTCGGCAAGCTCGTCCAGGGCGGCGCCGAAGGTCGTGACGTCGTCCGCGACGGCCGCGACGTGGCGGGTGCTCACGCCCATGTCGATGAGGGAGGCGACGAGGTGGGTGCCGTTGGACTCGTAGATCTGGCCGCGCCGCAGCGTGCCCCCCGGGGCGACCAGCTCGTCGCCGGTCGTCACGACGGCCACGACCGGCCGGCGTCGCACGAGGACGCTCGGGGCCCCGGCGGCGGCGATCGCGCTCAGGTGACCGGGGGTCAGCGTCGTGCCGGCCGGGACCACGACGTCACCGGCGGCGAGGTCGCCCCCGGCGGCGCGCACGTGCCGGCCCGCGCCGGGCGCCTCCGTGATCGTCACGGTCTCGGCGCCGCCGTCGGTCAGCTCCACGGGCACGACCGTGTCGGCGTCGGAGGGCATGGGCGCGCCGGTCATGATCCGCACGCAGTCACCACCGGCGAGGACGGGGTCGCGGCGTGAGCCGGCCGGCACGTCGGCGACGACGCGGAGGGTGGCGGGCAGGGTCTGCACGTCGGCCTGCCGCACGGCGTAGCCGTCCATCGCGGAGTTGTCGAAGGCCGGGACGTCCCCGCTGCTGCTCACGTCGCGGGCGAGCACCCGGCCGAGCCCGTCCACGAGCGCCACCTCCTCGGTCCCGGGGAGGGCCCCCGAGCCGGCCAGCAGGTGCTCGAGGAGCTCATCGCGGTACTCCTCCACGTCCAGCACGGTGCGCCGCGTGCTCATGCGCTGCTCCTTGTCATCTCTTCGGGTGTCCGCGTCGGTCCCTCCCAGGCCAGCATCCCGCCCTCGAGGACGGCCAGGCGGGTGAAGCCCCGTGCCCGCAGCGCCGTCGCGGCCAGGCGGGCGCGGGCACCGGAGCGACAGACGAGCACCACGTCGCGGTCGGTCGGCAGGTCGGCGCTCGCGGCGGTGTCCGAGGTGAGCGTCGCGACGGGGATGTGGTCGGCGCCGGGGATGACGCCCGTGGCCACCTCCGCCGCGTCCCGCACGTCGAGGACGAAGGGGGCCTGCCCGCCACCGAGGCGGCCGGCCAGGTCGGCGGCGGAGACGGTCGGCGCGGGTTCCTGCGCCTCGGCGCCGCTGGCCGCTTCGCCGGTGTCCCGGACGGCCGTGGGGACGGCCCGGGGTCGTGCGGGGTCCCGCGGCCGGACCGGGATCTCGCGCTGGGTCGTGGCGAGCACGTCGATGAAGAGCAGCCGACCGAGCAGGGGGGTGCCGGTGCCGGTGATGAGCTTGATCGCCTCGGTGGCCATCATCGCCCCCACCTGGCCGACGAGCGGCCCGATGACGCCGGCATCGCCGCACGCGGGGACCGACCCCGGTGCCGGGGGCGTCGGGAAGAGGTCGCGCAGCACGGTCGCGGGCAGCCCCTCCGGGGCGGCGGACCAGAAGAGCGTGAGGTGGGCCTCGGTGCGGTACACCGCGGCCCACACGAGCGGGATGCCGAGCTCGGCGCAGGCATCGCCCACCGTGTAGCGGGTGTCGAAGTTGTCGCTCCCGTCGAGGACGATGTCGTGCCCGCCGAGCAGATCGCGCACGTTGCCCGGGTCGAGGTGCTCGCTGACGCCGACGACCTCGACGTCCGGGTTGAGCGCGCGCACTCGCTCCACGGCGCTGTCCACCTTCGGGCGGCCCACGTCCTCGGTGGCGTGGATGACCTGGCGCTGCAGGTTCGTCGTGTCCACGAGGTCGTCGTCGATGACGGTGATCCGGCCGACCCCGGCGGCGGCGAGGTAGAGCAGCGAGGGTGAGCCGAGCCCGCCGGCACCCACGACGGCCACCCGCGCAGCGAGGAGGCGGCGTTGGCCCCCTTCGCCGACCGTCGGCATGAGCAGGTGCCGGGAGTACCGGCTCACCTCGTCCGCGGTCAGGGGAGGGCCGGCTGGGACCAGCGGTGGAACTGTCATACCCACGAACCTAGTCCACTCCTCATCGGCGCTGCTTCAGCTCCGGCTTGTCCCAACCCCGCTGCGGTCCGCTGATGCCCGCGCCGCGGCGGTGGTCGTCGCGGCTGCGGTAGACGATGTAGGGCCGGGTCAGGTAGCCCACGGGTGCGGAGAAGACGTGCACGAGCCGGGTGAAGGGCCACATCGCGAAGAGGATCATCGCGGCGAGGGCGTGCAGCTTGAAGCCCAGCGGAGCCTCCGCCATGAGCTGCGCATCCGGCTGGAGCAGGAAGACCCCGCGCCACCAGGGTGAGACGCCCTCGCGGTAGTTGTAGTGCCCGCCGAACTCCAGCAGCGACCCGGCCACGGTGTTCCACATGCCGAAGACGATGACGGCCGCGAGGAAGACGTACATGACCTTGTCGTTGGTCGTCGTCACCGAGAAGACCGGGCCGTTGGTGCGTCGCCGGTAGATGAGGATGGCCAGCCCGACGAGGGCGGCGATGCCGGCCGGGATGCCGCCGGCGAGGGCGATGACGTGGTACACCTCGTCGCTGATGCCGAGGAAGTCGGTCCACAGCTTCGGGATGACCAGGCCGATGACGTGCCCGATGACGACGCCGAGGATGCCGAAGTGGAAGAGCGGGCTGCCGATCCGCAGCAGCCGGCTCTCGTACAGCTGGGAGGAGCGGGTGGTCCACCCGAACTTGTCGTAGCGGTAGCGCCAGATGTGGCCGATGACGAAGGTGGCCAGGGACAGGTACGGGACGATCACCCACAGGACGGTGCTCATCGCGGGACTCCTACGGGGATGTCGGGGCCGAGGTCGGCCCGGGTGGGCGAAGGGGAGGAGGCGCAGCCCTCACCGCTCGTGGGGGAGGACATGCGTTCGTCGAGCTCGGGGTCCACGGCGTAGGGAGAGGTGTCGATGCCGACGTCCTCCTGTGGCGGACCCTGTGCGATGAGCGCCGCCAGCGCCTGTTCGTCGTCCCCGTCGAGAGTGGGCAGGGTCGCCCGCAGCGCCTGCACGACCGGGAGCCACGGGGAGGAGCGGGAGAGAAGCGCCGCGTGGAGCAGCTCGATGCTGACCCGGTGGTCGTTGAGCAGCTTCCAGGCGGTGGCGGGGTCGGCGCTCGCGCCGAACTCGAGGAGCACGCACAGGTGGTCGGGCAGCTCGCCGTCGGTGTCGGACAGCTCGACCCCCGCCCGGCGGTAGGCCTGCCGGAACTCGACGAGGGCGGCCCCCCGCCGTCGGGTGTCGCCGTGCAGGGCGTAGGTCAGGTGCAGTGCGCACTTGCGGGTGTAGTCGAAGGTGTCGACGTACTCGGCCCGGAGCTCCTCCGGGTCCGCAGAGATCGCGTGCTCGACGAAGGTGGTGAGGGGGCCGCCCACGTGCTCCGGCAGCCCGGCGGCGGTCTCGCCCAGCAGCGGCAGCAACGAGAGGAGCCGCTCGTCGGGGTAGTCCAGGAGGAGGGAGACGGCCTGCCACGCGTCGGCCTGGGCCCGCTCGTCGAGGGCCGGCCGCTTCCTCCGGTGCCGTCGCCACGGCATCATCGGGAGTCCCCCGCCGTGTCCTCGGAGCGCCTCTCGGGGAAGAGCCCCTCGGGGGTTCCCTTGCCGTCCCAGTTGAGCAGGTTGACCCGACCGGCCTTGTCGCCCCCGCCGACGAGCTGGTCGGAGGTCTGGCGCTGCTGCAGCATGTGGAAGTTCTCCACGGCGACCGGCGTCATGGATGCCGTCCCGGACCCCTCGCCGAAGGGGCCGGAGGCCTCGTCGAGCTGGGTGTCGTACCCGGAGACGGCGCAGTCCGTCGCCAGCTCCTCCAGGGAGTGGGCCTGCTCGCCGTGGGCCGTGGGGATGACGTACCGCTCGTCGTACTTGGCCAGCGCGAGCAGCCGGTACATCTCGTACATCTCCTCCTCGCCCATGCCGACGGCGGCGGGGATCGACTCGTCCGGGTCGCGGCCGAGGTTGATGTCGCGCATGTAGGAGCGCATCGCTGCGAGCTTGCGCAGCACCGTGTCGACCGGCCCCACGTCGCCGGCCGTGAAGAGGTTGGCCAGGTACTCGACGGGGATGCGGAGGGTCTCGATCGCCGCGAAGAGGTTGTCGTGGCTCTCCCCGTCGAAGCCGGTGTCCTTGATGACGTCGACCACGGGGGACAGCGGCGGGATGTACCAGACCATCGGCATGGTCCGGTACTCCGGGTGCAGCGGCAGCGCCACCTTGTAGTCCATGATCAGCCGGCGTACCGGGGAGCGCTGGGCGGCCTCCACCCAGTCGCCGGGGATCCCGGCCCGCTCGGCCTCGCGCTGGACGTCCGGGTCGTAGGGGTCGAGGAAGACCTCGCGCTGGGACTCGTAGAGGTCGTGGTCGTCCTCGACCGAGGCGGCGTCGAGCACCTTGTCCGCGTCGTAGAGCATGATCCCGATGTAGCGCAGCCGCCCGACGCAGGTCTCGGCGCACACGGTCGGGATGCCCACCTCGATCCTCGGGTAGCAGAAGGTGCACTTCTCGGCCTTGCCCGTCTTGTGGTTGAAGTAGATCTTCTTGTACGGGCAGCCGGTGACGCACATCCGCCAGCCGCGGCACGTGTCCTGGTCGACGAGGACGATCCCGTCCTCGGAGCGCTTGTAGATCGCGCCGGAGGGGCAGGACGCCGCGCAGCTGGGGTTGAGGCAGTGCTCGCAGATGCGCGGCAGGTAGAACATGAAGGTCTGGTCGAACTCGAACTTCACCTTGTCCTCGATGCCCTTCAGCATCGGGTCCTTGGCGGCGTGCTCGCCGCTGCCGGCGAGGTCGTCGTCCCAGTTCGCCGACCAGGTGATGTTCGTCGGCTTGCCGGAGATGAGCGAGTACGGACGGCTGACCGGGAAGTACTTCTGCGTCGGCGCGTTGAGGACCGTCTCGTAGTCGTAGCTCCACGGCTCGTAGTAGTCCTGGATGCTCGGCATGAGCGGGTTGGAGAAGATGTTGAGCAGCTTCTTCAGCCGGCCGCCGGCCTTGAGCTTCAGCCGCCCGTTCGCGGTCCGGGTCCACCCGCCCTGCCACTTCTCCTGGTCCTCGTAGGAGCGCGGGTAGCCGAGCCCGGGTCGGGTCTCGACGTTGTTGAACCACACGTACTCCATGCCGGCGCGGTTGGTCCACGCCTGCTTGCAGGTCACCGAGCAGGTGTGGCACCCGATGCACTTGTCGAGGTTCATCACCATCGCCATCTGTGCCATGACGCGCATCAGTAGGTCACCTCCTGGTTCGAGCGCTTGCGGATGGTCGTCACTTCGTCGCGGTTGTTGCCGGTCGGCCCGATGTAGTTGAAGAAGTAGGACAGCTGGGCGTACCCGCCGATGAGGTGGCTGGGCTTCATGAGGATCCGGGTGAGGCTGTTGTGGATGCCGCCCCGCGTGCCGCTCGTCTCCGTCAGTGGCACGTCGATGAGCCGGTCCTGGGCGTGGTGCATGTAGACCGTGCCCTCGGGCATGCGGTGGCTGACGATCGCGCGGCACGCGACGACGCCGTTGCGGTTGACCGCCTCGATCCAGTCGTTGTCGCGGATGCCGGCCTTCGCGGCGTCCTTGTCGGAGAGCCAGATCGCCTGCCCGCCTCGGCTCAGGCTGAGCATGAAGAGGTTGTCCTGGTACTCGCTGTGGATGGACCACTTGTTGTGCGGCGTCAGGTAGCGCACCGCCACCGAGATCTCCTGCTGGTCCTCCCGCCGGGTGTCGCCGATCTCGCGCTCGCCGAAGAGCCGGGTCATGTTCAGCGGTGGTCGGTAGGTCGGCAGCTCCTCGCCCATCCCGAGGATCCAGTCGTGGTCGAGGTAGAACTGCTGACGCCCGGTGAGGGTGTGGAAGGGCTTGAGCCGTTCGATGTTCTGGGTGAAGGGGGCGTAGCGCCGACCGCCGGCCTCGCTGCCGGACCACTCCGGGGAGGTGATCACGGGGGTGGGGGCCTGCTGGGTGTCGGCGAAGCTGATCTTGCGCCCCTCCTGCTCCGCGGCCATGTCGCGCATCTCCTGGCCGGTCTGGCGTTCGAGGTCCCTGAAGCCCTCCGTCGCCAGGCGACCGTTGGAGGTGCCGGAGAGACGCAGGATGGCCTCGGCGACGTGGACGTCGGTCTCGAGCCGAGGCTGGCCCTTGGCCGGGCCGCGGGTGACGGCGCCGTTGGTGCGGCGCAGCTCCTCGACCTCCCGGGTCGGGTCGTACCTGACTCCCTTCGTCACCATGCCGAGGTCCTCGAGCAGCGGCCCGACGGCGGTCATCTTCGCGTGGATCGCGGGGTAGTCCCGCTCCACGACCGCCAGGACCGGCAGGGTCTTGCCGGGCACCGGCTCGACGTCACCGTCCTTCCAGTCCAGGACCCGGCCGTGCACGCTGGCCATGGCCTCGGCGGTGTCGTGCCAGAGCGGCTTGGCGACGACGTCGGTCCGCGTGCCCAGGTGGTCCTCGGCCATCTCGGAGAAGCGTGCCGCGATGATCTTCCAGGCGTCCCAGTCGTTCTTGGACTGCCACGGCGGCGCGATCGCCGGGTTGAACGAGTTGATGTACGGGTGCATGTCCGTGGTGTTGAGGTCGTACTTCTCGTACCACGTCGCCGCCGGCAGGACGACGTCGGAGAGGATCGTCGAGCTCGTCATCCGGAAGTCGATCGTCATGAGCAGGTCGAGCTTGCCCTCGGGGGCCTCCTCGGGCCACGCGACGTCCGTCGGTCGCATGTCCTCCGGCGCCTGGCTCGCCCGCACCGCGTTGTCCGTGCCGAGCAGGTGCTTGAGGAAGTACTCGTTGCCCTTCGCCGAGGACCCGAAGAGGTTGGAGCGCCAGAGGGAGAGCACCCGGGGGAAGTTGTCCGGGTCCTCGGGGGCCTCGACCGCGAAGGTGAGGCTGCCCTCCTTGAGCGACCGGGCGACGTAGTCACCCACGGTCATCCCGGCCTCGGACGCCTCGTCGGCGACGGCCAGCGAGCTGCGGTCGAACTGCGGGTAGGACGGTGCCCAGCCCAGCCGGACGGCCTGGGCGAAGAGGTCCATGGTCGTCTTCCCGGGGAAGGCGCCCGGCGAGCCGTTGATCTCCTCGGCGGTGAAGGTGTCGTAGCGGTACTGGCTGGTGTTCACGTACCAGTAGGACGTCTGGTTCATGTGGCGTGGCGGGCGCACCCAGTCCAGGGCGAAGGCCATCTGCTGGAAGCCCATCAGCGGGCGGACCTTCTCCTGGCCGACGTAGTGGGCCCAGCCGCCGCCGTTGCGCCCCTGGCACCCGGTGATCGTCGTGAGCACCATCATCGTGCGGTATGCCTGGTCGGCGTGGAACCAGTGGTTCACGCCCGCCCCCATGATGATCATCCCGCGACCCTCGGTGTCGATCGCGTTCTGCGCCCACTCGCGGGCGATCCGCACGATCTGCTGCGGCGGGACCCCGGCGATCTCGGCACCCCAGGCGGGGGTGGCCGGCACGCTCGGGTCGTGGTAGTCCCGCGGCCAGGTACCCGGCAGGCCCTCCCGGGCCACGCCGTAGTGCGCGAGCATCAGGTCCAGGACGGTGGTGACCAGCCGTCCGCCGACACGGCGCACCGGCACTCCGCGCCGCTCCCGGCCCAGCGCGCCCTCGACGTTGTCGAAGCGGGGGAAGGACACCTGCACCGACTCCGTGGCCTGCGGGTCGTCGTAGAGGGTCAGGCGGGGCCGCACGTCGCCGAGGTCGAGGTTCCAGCGGCCCTCCTCGGAGCCGAAGCGGTGACCGATCGAGCCACCCGGGATGACCACCTCGCCGGTTGCCTCGTCGATGACCGCCGGCTTCCACATCGCGTGCTCGGAGCCGGACTCCGGGTGCTCCAGGTCCCCGGCGACGACGAACTTGCCGGGGCGGTGGCCCCCTTCGTCGGTCTCGTCCAGGGCGACGAGGTACGGGGCATCGGTGAACCGCTGGTTGTACTCCGTGAAGAAGTCCACCTGCCGGTCGACGAAGTACTCCTTGAGCACGACGTGCGCCATGGCCATGGCCAGCGCCCCGTCGGTGCCGGGGGCCGAGCTGACCCACTCGTCGGCGAACTTGACGTTCTCGGCGTAGTCGGGGGAGATCGCGATGACCTTCTGCCCCCGGTAGCGGGCCTCGGTCATCCAGTGCGCGTCGGGGGTCCGCGTGAGCGGGACGTTGGAGCCCCACATCATGAGGTACCCGGCATCCCACCAGTCACCGGACTCGGGGACGTCGGTCTGGTCGCCGAACATCTCCGGGGAGGCCGGGGGCAGGTCGGCGTACCAGTCGTAGAAGGAGAGCATCGGGGCGCCGATGAGCTCGTGGTAGCGGGCGCCGGAGGCGTAGCTGACCTGCGACATGGCGGGGATGGGGGAGAAGCCGGCGATCCGGTCCGGGCCCCAGCGCTTGATCGTGTAGACGTGCGCGGCGGCGATCATCTCGATCGCCTCCTCCCACGAGGTCCGCACGAGACCGCCCTTGCCGCGGGCCTGCTTGTAGCTGCGGCTGGCCTCCTCGTCCTGGACGATCGCGCCCCACGCGACGACGGGGTCCCCGTAGGTGGCCTTGGCGCGGCGGTAGAGCTCGAGCAGCTGGGTGCGCGCGTAGGGGTAGCGCACCCGGGTGGGGGAGTAGGTGTACCAGGAGAAGGCGGCGCCTCGGGGGCACCCGCGCGGCTCGTACTCGGGGCGGTCGGCTCCGGTGCTCGGGTAGTCGGTCTGCTGCGCCTCCCAGGTGATGATCCCGTCCTTGACGTAGACCTTCCACGAGCAGGACCCGGTGCAGTTCACCCCGTGGGTGGAGCGGACCACCTTGTCGTGGCTCCACCGGTCGCGGTAGAAGACGTCTCCGGAGCGGCCCCCTTCGAGGAACATCGCCCGCTGGTCCGGGCTGACGCCGGCCTTGGTGAAGAACCGTCGGGTGCCCACCAGGGCCGAGGAGAGGGGGCCGTCCACCCCCGCGGACCGGGGCAGGCCGGAGTCCGGGCGTCCGCTCGTCGTGGTCATGTGCTTCCTCCTGGTGCGCTGGGATCGGCGGGCGTGGTCACGAGTGCCCGGCAGCGGTTCGGGCCGACGAAGGGCTCGAGCGTCATCCGCGCGTCCTCCTCGCCGAGCCGGTCGAGGGTGCCCCGCATGAGGCCGCGGTGGATGCCGCAGGCGACGTCCGGGTGGCTGCGGGCCAGCTCGATGAAGGGGCAGCCGACGAGGTCGATGCGCGCGGTGCGCCCGCCCTCCTCGGAGCCCACGTCCGGGTGGTAGCCCCACGCGCGCAGGACGTCGACGAGGGCCGTGACCACCGCCCACCACGGGACGGTGGTGTCGGTCGGTCCCTGCCCGGCCGCGTCGGCCGGAGCCTGCCGACGTGCCCACCGGGCACCGGCCTCCTCGGGGCGAAGGGGGCTGCCGTCCCCGTGGCGGGCGCCGAAGGACTCGGTCAGCAGCCGCGCGAGCAGCTCGTGGGGGCGCTCCGGTGCCTCCGGGGGGAGGGACCGGTAGCGCTTCGGGGGGCGGCCGGCGCCGGGCGTGGGCACCGACTGGCTCGCGATGAGCCCGCCCTCGAGGAGGCGGGTGAGGTGGAAGCGCACCGTGGTCACGTGCAGCCCGACGTGCACGGCGAGCTCGGCGGCGCTCAGGCCGTCGGCGCGGCGCTCCGGCGGCAGGTCGGCGAGGACGTCGACGAGCTCGCGGCGCACGGCAGAGCGGAGCAGTCCCTCGGGGGTGTCACCGGCGCCGGTGCCTCCCGGCGAGCCCGCCGCTGAGACCATCACGAGCCTGACGGTGCCAGATAAAGATGATGGTGGCGAGGGACTGCCGGGCGATCGTTACGCTCTCGATTTGGGCAACGACGAGGTGGCCGAATTCACCGGCACGTCGGCGATCCGGCGCCTGCAGCACTCCGCCGGACGGGATCGGGTGCCGGTGCCGAGCGGCGTGCGCGCCCGATCCGGACGGGAGATTTGGAGGAACCCCCGGTCAGCTCTCCTTGACCCGGATCATGCCCTCCTGGGTGATCGTCGTCGTCAGGGTCCCGTCCCGGGTGAAGACCCGCCCGATCCCGAGCCCGCGGCCGCCCTGCGCGGAGGGCGACTCCTGGGAGTAGAGCAGCCACTGCGAGGGGTCGACGGGGCGGTGGAACCACATCGAGTGGTCGAGGCTGGCCACGCGCAGGCTGGTGTCGGTCCAGACCCGGCCGTGCCGGCGCAGGACCGACTCCAGCAGCGTGTAGTCCGAGAGGTAGGCCATGACGCAGGCGCGGAGGAACGGGTCCTCGCCGACGTCGGAGACGACGCGGATCCACACGTTCTGCCGGGCCTCGTGGGGCCCGTCGATGCGCATGGCGATGTCACCCTCGACGTAGCGGTGGTCCACCGGGCGGGCGATCAGGTGCTGCGCGCGGGCGTTGTCGAACTGCCCGTACTTCGAGGCGAGCGAGGGCAGCTCCTCGGGGCCCGGGACGTCCGGCATCGGGTCGTGGTGGTCCAGCCCCCCGGCCGGGTCCTCGTAGGAGGCGGTGAGGGAGAGGATCGGTCGGTCGTTCTGCAGCGCGTGCACCCGTCGGGCGGAGAAGGAGCGCCCGTCGCGCATCCGCTCGACCGAGAAGCGGACCGGCTGGGTGTCGTCGCCGGGCCGCAGGAAGTAGGCGTGCAGCGAGTGCGGCAGCCGCTGCGGGAACTGCTCGCGCACCGTGAGGTTGGCCGCCATGAGGGACTGGGCCAGCACCTGCCCGCCGTAGATCCGGTGGTGCGGCTGCTCGAGGCTGTCGCCCTCGTAGACGTCGATCTCCTGGGCCCCGACACCGACGGAGGCCTCGTCGGACCCGCTGACGGTGATCCTGCCCGTGCCCATGTGCCGCAGCCGCAGGACCGCGAGCATGTCGGACAACGAGCGTGCCTGGCGCTCGGCGGCGGTGGTGGGATCAGGGCTCACGCGATCTCCTTGGTGACGGTCTGTCCGAAGACTATGCGATCACCCGTCGAGCCCGAGGACCAAGGGAAGCACCTCGCCCACGCCGGCCCGTCGCAGCGCCCGGCCGGCGACGGTGAGGGTCCAGCGGGAGTGCGCGACGTCGTCGAGGAGCAGCACCGGGCCGGTGACACCGGCCAGGGCGGCGCCGAGCTCCTGCCCGACGACCAGTCGCTCCCAGACACCCGCGAGCCGGTACGCGGAGTTGCCGCCCGGCTCGCCGATCGGCCCGCCGTCGACGAGGTCGAGGGCGCCGAGGACGGGGAGCCGGCCGATCTGCCCCAGCTGCTCGGCGAGCGAGGTGACCAGGGTCGGCCGGCTGCGTGAGGGCACGGTCACGATCCCCACCGGGCGGGTGGCCCAGCCCCACTCCGCGAGCACGCGCACGACGGCGCGCACGGTGGTCTCGGGCACCGGCTGGTCGGCCGCGAGCAGCTCACGCACGCGCGGCCCCCACCCCAGGTCGGTGACGCGGGCGAGGGCGCGTCCGGCCGAGAGTGCCTCGTCGGCGGGGATGCGCCCCTTGACGGGAACGCCGAGCCGGTCCATGCCGGAGGGCCACTGGGCCCGCGGGGTCAGGTCGACGCCCGCCCGGTCCAGGCTCGTGCGCGCCGAGCCCACGGCCTCGTCGGGCACCTCCGCCTCGATCCACGGCCCGGCGCAGTTGTCGCAGCGGCCGCACGGTGCGGCGCTCGGGTCGTCGAGGCACTCCTGCAGGAAGGCCATCCGGCACTGCCCGGTGGCGATGTAGTCGAGCATGTGCTGCTGCTCGGCCTCGCGGGCCGCGGCCACCCGCTCGTACCGCTCGGCGTCGTAGACCCACGGCTGCCCGGTGCTCGTCCACCCGCCCTTGACGCGCTGCACGGCGCCGTCGACGTCGAGGACCTTCAGCAGCAGCTCCAGCCGGGTCCGTCGGATGTCGACGATCGTCTCCAGGGCAGCGGTGGACAGGGCTCCACCGGACTCGGCGAGGGCGGTCAGGACGGCGCCGGCCTGGTCCTCGCGCGGCATCGACGCGGAGGCGAAGTGCTTCCAGATCGAGACGTCGTCGTGCCCCGGCAGCAGCACGACGTCGGCCCGCTCGGTGGCGCGACCGGCGCGGCCGACCTGCTGGTAGTAGGCGACGGGGGAGGAGGGCGCGCCCAGGTGGACGACGAAGCCCAGGTCGGGCTTGTCGAAGCCCATGCCCAGCGCGCTCGTCGCGACGAGCGCCTTGACCTCGTTGTCGCGCAGCGACTGCTCCATCGCGGCGCGCTCCTCCGTCCCGGACCGGCCGGTGTAGGCCGCCACCTCGTGGCCGGCCTGCTGCAGGGCGGCGGCCACGTCCTCGGCGGCCCCCACGGTCAGGGTGTAGACGATGCCGCTGCCCCGGAGCTGTCCCAGGTGGGTGGACAGCCAGGCGAGGTGGTGGTCCGTGCCGGCACGCGGGAGCACGGCCAGCCGGAGGCTGTCCCGCGCCAGGGGACCCCGGATGGTCAGCGCCCCGGCCTCGGTGCCGACCGCCAGCTGGTCGGCGACGTCGCGCACGACCCGCTCGTTGGCGGTCGCCGTCGTGGCCAGGACGGGGGTGCCCTCCGGCAGCTCTCCGAGCAGGTCCTTGATCCGGCGGTAGTCGGGGCGGAAGTCGTGGCCCCAGTCGCTGACGCAGTGCGCCTCGTCGACGACGAGGAGCCCGCAGCGCCGGGTCAGGTCCGGCAGCTGCTCGGCCCGGAAGCGTGGGTTGTTCAGCCGCTCTGGGCTCACGAGGAGGACGTCGACCTCGTCCGCGGCGAGCCGGGCGCGCACCTCGTCCCACTCCTGGGCGTTCGAGGAGTTCATCGACACGGCGCGCACGCCCGCCCGCTCCGCGGCGGCGATCTGGTCGCGCATCAGCGCGAGCAGCGGGGAGACGATCAGGGCGGGGCCGGCCCCCTTCGCCCGCTGCAACCGGGAGGCGACGAAGTAGACCGCCGACTTGCCCCACCCCGTCCGTTGGACCACGAGGACCCGGCGGCCACCGTCGACGAGGGCGTCGATCGCCTCGAGCTGACCGTCCCGGAAGGTGGCGTCCTCGCGCCCGACGAGCCGGCGCAGCACCGCGGTCGCGTCCTCGGCCAGGGTCGTGGTGGGCGAGGACGTGGGAGTGGATGAGGTCATCCCGCAACGGTAGGCGAGGGCACCGACCTCGCACTCCCGGCGGGGAGACCCTGGGGACGGTGGGGATGGCCTCTGCGAGGATGTGGACATGGTCCAGCCGAACGTCGCCCACCACCCCTTCGGCGTCGAGGTCCCGATGCGCTGGGGCGACATGGACGCCTTCGGTCACGTGAACAACGTCGCCTTCCACCGGTACCTCGAGGAAGCGCGGATCCTGGCCTTCGCCGAGTGGTTCGAGGGGTGGACCGGTGGTGCCCAGGACCGGCCGGTCGTGCTGCTCGCCCGGCAGGAGGTCGAGTACCTCGCCCAGCTGCACTACGGCCCGAGGCCCGTGTTCATCGAGATGTGGGTCAGCGACGTCGGCGGGGCCAGCTGGGACCTCGGCTACGAGATGCGCTCGGGTCCCGACCCGGAGGAGACGCTCTACCTGCGGGCCGAGTCCACGATCGTCGCCTTCGACGTCGAGCGCCAGAGCCCCCGGTCGCTCACCGACCACGAGCGCACGGTGCTCGGTCGGTACACCGGTGAGCCGGTGGCGATGAGGCGGCGCCGGTGACCACCTTCCGGCTGCCCGACGACGCCAGCGCCGGCGACCTGCGGACCTATCTCGCCAGGGCCCGCAAGGCCGACCCCGACGGTGACGTGCGGCTGCAGGCCGTGGGCCCGGTCCTCGCCGCCTGGACCTGCGTCGTGCCGGGCCGGGGCATCAGCAGCTCCGGTCTCGTCCTCGGCCTGCGGACCTTCGCCCTCGCCGAGCACCTCACCCACGACGTCACCGTGCCGGTCAAGGCGGTGAGCGACCGGTTGGCCCGTGGCGGCCGCGAGATCCCCGAGCCCCCGGTCACCTCGGACCCCACGTGGCGGGCGCTCTCCCCGCCGCGCTCGGGCTGGGAGCGGGTCGGGGGACTGCCTGCCGAGGACCTGCGCCAGGTCGCGCTCGCCGGCATCGCCGAGGTGACCCGCGGAGCGCCCGAGGGGTCCGGCTCGGCGGCGGTCGCCGATCTGCGCTCGCGGATCTGGGGACGTCCCACCGACACCGTCCCACCGGTGCCCGCCGGGGGCGCCTACGGCCTGCACGTTCTCGGCTTCCTCGGTGGCGGGGCAGCGGACGAGGTCGAGGTGCACGCCGTCGGGCCCTGGACCCGGCTGAGCACCCCACGCGGCTTCGTCGTCTGCCGCTGAGCCCGACCTAGGGTGGGGCCATGCAGCACTCCACCGTGCCCGGGACCGAGGACATCCCCGAGGGGATCTCCGACGCCGACCTCGCGGCGGAGCTGACCCGCCGCGCCGCCGAGCTCGCGCAGCGCATGCGCGAGGAGGGGGTGCGGGGCCGGCGCAAGACCTCGGTCTCCGACGTCGTGACCGAGGCCGACCACGCCGCCGAGGAGCTCGTCGCCGGCACCCTCGCCCGGCTGCGTCCGCAGGACGGGATCGTCGGCGAGGAGGGGGCGGCGCGCCCTTCGTCCTCCGGGCGCACGTGGGTCATCGACCCCGTGGACGGCACCTACAACTTCCTCGCCGGGCTGGACACCTGGTGCAGCGCCCTCGCCCTGCGCGGGGGCGATGAGCTGCTCCTCGGGTCGGTGCACCGGCCGGCCTCCGGGGAGGCCTGGCGCGGCGGTCGGGAGCTGCCGACCACGCTCGGCGGCCGGCCCCTCGGGGAGCTGGCCGACCTGCCACTGGCCGAGGTCGCGATGGCGACCTACCTGCACCCGGGCGTGCTCGACCGGGAGGACCTGCGCGAGCCGTGGCTGGCCGCGATCTCCGGCGCGGCGACGGTGCGGATGTTCGGGTCCGGGTCCTGCGACCTCGGGGCCGTCGCGACCGGCCGGGTCGGTGTGTGGGCCCAGCAGTCCGTCCCCGACTGGGACTGGCTCCCCGGCGCCGCCCTCGTGCAGGGGGTCGGAGGTCGCACCGAGCAGGTGCGCGTGCGGGGGACGGTGTGGAGCGTCGCCGGTCGGCCGACCGCCGTCGAGGAGGTTCTCACGGCGCTACGGCGCTGAGTCCACCTCCACTCTGGGTCAGGGGCGAAGGGGGTGGCCCCGCTCCGCGAGCACGTCCCGGAGGGTGTCGATCCGGTCGCTGACGATCCCGTCGACCCCGAGGTCGAAGAGGCGGTTCATCTCGGCGGCGTCGTCGATGGTCCACACGTGCACGTGCTTGCCCAGTCGGTGGGCGGTCTCGAGCAGTCGGCGCGTCACGAGGGTCACCGTCACCGGCCCGACCGGGTGCGTGACGGGGATCTGCAGCGCCTGGGCGGGGGAGCGCAGCAGCCGGGAGATCGTCGCGGGCAGCAGCCGCAGCGAGGCGACACCGGCCGGCCCGGCGGAGGTCGCCAGGTGCGGGCCGAGGGCCTTGCGCACCGCGCGCAGCCGGGTGTCGCTGAAGGAGCCGACGCAGACCCGTTCCAGCGCACCGTGGCGGCGGACGGCCGCGACGAGCGGCTCGACGGCGCCGGGCGCCTTGACGTCGATGTTGAAGCGGACGTCGGGGAAAGTCTCGAAGAGCTCGTCCATGAGCGGCACGCCCTCGCTGCCACCGATGCGCGCCTCGGCCACCCGGGCCCACGGCAGGTCCGCGATCGCGCCCTGCGCGTCCGTCACCCGGTCGAGGACCTCGTCGTGGAAGGCGACCAGGCGCCCGTCCGCCGTCGCGTGCACGTCGGTCTCGAGGTACCGGTAACCCATGTCGACCGCCCGCCGGAAGGCCGCGACGGTGTTCTCCCGCCCGACGTTCGGCGCGTATGTCGACCCGCCCCGGTGGGCCAGGCCTACGGGCCTCGTGTCGGCGAAGTAGGGGAAGTCCGCGGCGGCTCTCACGTGCTCACCGTACGCGCGTGCGCGTGCTCGCCGCAGGAACGCGTCGATCCAGTGGGCCGCTGCGGCAGGCACCGTGACGCGAAGGAGTGGGCCCCCGGGCCGCCGCCCGGGAACGGAGCAGCAGGGGCACCGTCGCGGTGATCAGATCTCCGCCCAGACGCAGGTGTCGGTGGGCAGCCCACCTTCGACGAGCTCATCGGAGGCGACGAGCACCCTTGTGCCCGCGGGCAGCTCGATCGACTCGGGGGAGAGGTTGGCGACCACCAGCGTCCGGGTCCCGTCGGGAGCGGTGGCGAGGTAGGCGAGCACCTCATCGCCGAGGCCTTCGACCTCGGCGAGCCCGGCGCGTCCCAGGTCCCGCTCCCGGCGCAGCGCCAGCAGCTGCCGGTAGAGCTCGAGCGTGGAGCCGGGGACGCCGTCCTGCTGGTCCACCGCGAGGTCGGCGTAGGAGTCCGGCTGCGGCAGCCACGCGGCGCCGGTGTCGTTGAAGCCGAGGGCGGGAGCCCCCTTCGTCCACGGCATCGGCACGCGGCAGCCGTCCCGTCCCTTCTCCGCCCCGCGGGTGCGGGTGAAGGTGGGGTCCGCCCGTGCCTCGTCGGGCAGGGTGGTGTGCTCGGGCAGTCCGAGCTCCTCCCCCTGGTAGACGTAGGCGCCACCGGGGAGTCCGAGCATGAGGGTCGTGGCGGCACGCGCGCGGCGCAGCCCGAGTGCGGCGTCCGGCTGCAGGTCCTCCGGCCCGATGCCGTTCGGGGGCTCCTCGTCCTGCGGCAGACCGAGACGGCTGGCGTGGCGCAGCACGTCGTGGTTGCTCAGGACCCACGTCGTCGGGGCGCCGACGGCGTCGCTCGCGGCGAGCGATCCGGCGATGACATCGCGCATCGGCTCTGCGAGCCACGGGGTGTCGAGGAACTCGAAGTTGAAGGCCTGGTGGAACTCGTCCTCGCGCACGTAGCGCGCGGCCCGGTCGGCCGGGCTCACCCACGCCTCGGCACACATGATCCGCTCGGGGGAGTACTCCTGCAGCAGCTCCCGCCAGTCGCGGTAGATCTCGTGCACGCCGTCCTGGTCCCAGAAGGGGGCATCGGAGGTCACCTCGAGCAGTCCACCCGGGGGAGTGCCGAAGGGCGGGAAGGTCGGGTCCTTGACGAGCCCGTGGGCGACGTCGACGCGGAAGCCGTCCACGCCACGGTCGAGCCAGAAGCGCAGCGTCGACCGGAAGTCCGCCCGCACGTCGCAGTTCTGCCAGTTCAGGTCCGGCTGGCTGGGGTCGAAGAGGTGCAGGTACCACTGGCCGGGGCGGCCGTCGGGCTCGGTGACCCGGGTCCACGCCGCGCCCCCGAAGTTGCTCTGCCAGTTGGTCGGCGGCTCCGAACCGTCCTCGCCGAGGCCGTCGCGGAAGTGGTACCGGTCCCGCTCCGGGCTGCCCGGCCCGGCGGTGAGCGCCTCGCCGAACCACGGGTGCTCGGAGGAGGTGTGGTTGGGCACGAGGTCGACGATGATCCGCAGGCCGAGCTCGTGGGCGCGGGCGATGAGGGCGTCGGCGTCCGTCAGGCTCCCGAAGAGCGGGTCGACGTCCCGGTGGTCCGCGACGTCGTACCCGGCGTCCCGCTGCGGGGAGGTGTAGAAGGGGGAGAGCCACACCGCGTCGACGCCCAGCGCGGCCAGGTGCGCCAGGCGGGAGGCGATGCCCCGCAGGTCCCCGATCCCGTCCCCGTCGGCGTCGGCCCACGAGCGTGGGTAGACCTGGTAGATGACGGCGTCGCGCCACCAGGGGTCACCGGCGGACCCGGGCGCGTGCAGCTCGCGGGTGGCGAAGGGGGTCGCACCGGTCACAGGGGGTTGCCCTCCTCGTCGGCGTTGATGAGCATGTCCGCCGCGCGTGTGAAGTAGTCACGCATGGCCGCGTCGTGGGCCTCCGGCAGGTCGAGGGAGTCCATCGCGGCGAGCATGTGCCGCATCCACCGGTCCCGTTGGTCGGGGGTCACGGCGTAGTGCACGTGCCGCATCCGCAGCCGCGGGTGGCCCCGCTGCTGGCTGTAGGTGTTCGGGCCGCCGAAGTACTGCTCGAGGAACATCCGCAGCCGCCCCTCGGCGGGACCGAGGTCCTCCTCCGGGTACAGGGCGCGCAGCGTCGGGTCCTGCGCCACGCCCTCGTAGAACTTGTGGACGAGGGCCTCGAAGGTCTCGTGGCCCCCGACCTGGTCGTAGAAGCTGTCACCGGGTTGTGCCGTCACGGCACCACCATCTCAGATCTCGTGCTCGCCCCCGGTCAGCGGGATGGGCGGTCCGGCGACGCCCTCGCGGTCGAAGGCCTCCTTGACCCGGCGGCGGATCTCCCGCTGGATGCCCCAGTTCTCATTGGGCGCGCACGTGGCGAAGACCCGCACCGTGACCGTGCCCCCGGTGATCGACTCGACGCCGAGCACGCTGGGTGCCTCACGGAGCACGGTGTGCCACTGCGGGTCCCGGTCCATGTGCTCGACCTGCTCGCGGATGATCCCGATGACGCGGGCGGTGTCCTCCCGGTAGGAGAAGGGCAGGTCGACCATGACCGTGGACCACCCCTGCGAGCGGTTGCCGACGCGCAGGATCTCGCCGTTGCGCACGTACCAGACGACGCCGTCCAGGTCCCGCAGCCGGGTGACCCGCAGGGTGACCTCCTCGACGGTGCCGACGGCCTCGCCGGCGTCGATGTAGTCCCCGACGCCGTACTGGTCCTCGAGGATCATGAAGACGCCGGAGAGGTAGTCCCGCACGAGGGACTGCGCGCCGAAACCGAGTGCGACGCCACCGACACCGGCCGAGGCGAGCAGCGGGGCGAGTGGGATGTCCAGCAACGAGAGCACGGTGAGCACCGTGAGGATGATGATGACGAAGGTCGCGATGCTGCGCAGCAGCGATCCGGTCGTCCTCATCCGCTGCCGGTAGCGCTCGCCGGCAGCCACGCCGCGGTCGCGCCCGTGGTGGTCCCGTCGGGCACGCGTGGCCTCGCGTCGGGCGAGCGCCTGGTCCACCGCGCCGGAGATGGCGCGGTGGACCAGGTAGCGCGCGACCCAGGCGAGGACCACCGTCAGGAGGATCCGCAGCGGTGCTCCGAGCAGGAAGTCCGCTGCGGCGGCCCACGTGAGGTCGATGGCCATCAGGTGGTGCACGAAGTTCATCACCCCGAGTGTGCGTCCCGCTCCTGAGCAGCAACTGCACGGGCGACGGTGTCACGGCTCTCCGCGACGAGGCGCCGCAGGCCTGCGGGCGCCTGCGGGTGCTCCTCGAGCCAGGCCCGCGTCGCCGCGAACAGCACCGGGCCCGCCAGCGCCATCGGGTAGAAGCCCAGGACGATGCCCTCCGCGATGGCGTGGGTCCTCTCGGCCCAGACCTGCTCGATGACCTCGTGGTAGCGCGGGACGAAGGGGGCCAGCAGTGCCGGGTCGTTGGCCCGGCCGAAACCGAGCGCGTAGGCGTCGACGACCGAGTTCGGGGTGTCGGTGGCGACCACGCCGGAGGCCCAGGCCTCCTCCTTGGCCGCCGCCGTCGGGATGCTCGCGACCGCGCGGGCGGCGCGCTCCCGCCCGGTGGCAGTGTTGTCCCCCTTCGCCTCCGCCGCAACGGCATCGGCGTCGGCCGAGCCGGTGGCGGTGAGGGCGGTGAGCAGCGTCCACCGCATGTCGGCGTCGACGGCGAGGCCCTCCAGGGTGCGGCTGCCGTCGTAGAGCGCGGCGACGAGCGAGGTGTCGTCACCGGGGGCGAGCATGCCCGCGTGGGCGGTGACCAGCTGCAGCTGGGCGTCGCTGCCCGGGGCGGCCCGTTCGGCGAGCTCGCCGAGGAGGCTGACGACACGGGAGCGCAGCGCCTCGCGGTGCTCCGGTGCCGAGTAGGTGCCCACCGACGTCGCCAGCTGGGCCAGCAGCGTGCGCAGCAGCGTGGAGTCCTCGAGTCCGTCCAGGACCGGCAGGACCAGCTCGACGTACTCGCTGGCGGCCATCTCCCCGTCGCGGGTCATGTCCCAGGCGGAGGCCAGGGCGAGGGATCGGGGCAGGGAGTCCTCGAAGGCGGTGGGGTGGGCCAGCAGGGTGGACAGCGACCGGTCGTCCAGACGCAGCTTGGCGTAGGTGAGGTCCTCGTCGTTGACGAGCAGCAGCGCGGGCTGCTCGTGCCCCACGAGGTCGCCGACCGGCGTGCGCTCGCCGTCGACGTCCAGCTCCACCCGGTGGGTCCGGGTCAGCCGGCCGTCGACCAGGTCGTAGCAGCCCACGGCGAGGCGGTGCGGGCGCAGCGTCGGGTGCTCCTCGGTGGCGGTCTGCTCGATGACGACGTCGACGATCCGGCCGCGGTCGTCGACGTCGACGTGGGTGCGGAGGGTGTTGACCCCGGCGGTCTCCAGCCACTGCGACGACCAGGAGCGCAGGTCCCGGCCGGAGGTGGCCTCGAGCTCGTCGAGCAGGTCATCGAGGGTGGTGTTGCCCCAGGCGTGCTTGCGGAAGTAGGCGCGGATGCCGTCGCGGAAGGACTCCCGCCCGACGTAGGCGACGAGCTGCTTGAGGACGGAGGCGCCCTTCGCGTAGGTGATCCCGTCGAAGTTGACCTCGACGTCGTCGAGGTCCCGGATCGGGGCGACGATCGGGTGGGTCGTCGAGAGCTGGTCCTGGCGGTAGGCCCAGGCCTTCTCGTGGGTCGCGAAGGTGGTCCAGGCATCGGACCACTGCGTGGCCTCGGCCTGGCAGGTGGTGGAGGCCCACTCGGCGAAGGACTCGTTGAGCCACAGGTCGTTCCACCACTTCATCGTCACGAGGTTGCCGAACCACATGTGGGCCAGCTCGTGCAGCACGGTGAGGGCACGCCGCTCGACCAGGGCGTCGGGGACCTTGGAGCGGAAGACGTACATCTCGTGGAAGGTCACGCACCCGGCGTTCTCCATCGCGCCCATGTTGTACTCCGGCGTGAACACCTGGTCGTACTTGGTGAAGGGGTAGGCGCGGTCGAACTGCTCCTCGTAGAAGGCGAACCCGGCCTTCGTGAGGGCGAAGAGGTTGTCGGCGTCGAGGTACTGCCGCAGTGACCGGCGGCAGAAGATCCCGAGCGGGACCTCCTTGTCACGCGAGGTCAGCGAGTCCCGGACGACGTCGTAGGGGCCGGCGACCAGGGCGGTGATGTAGCTGCTGATCCGCTCCGTCGGCGCGAACGCCCACGTGGCCACGCCGTCCCGGCCGGGAACCGGCGTCGGCTCCGGGGTGGGGGAGTTGGCGATGACCTGCCAGTGGGCGGGGGCGGTCACGGTGAGGGTGAAGCTCGCCTTGAGGTCCGGCTGCTCGAAGACCGGGTACATCCGGCGGCTGTCCGGCACCTCGAACTGGGTGTAGAGGTAGACCTCGTCATCGACCGGGTCGACGAAGCGGTGCAGTCCCTCACCGGTGTTCATGTACGTCCCCGTCGCCCGGATGGTGACGACGTTGTCCTCGGCGAGGCCCTCGAGCCGGATGCGGTGGTCCGCGAAGACCTCCGCCGGGTCCAGGGCCGTGCCGTTGAGCTCGACCTCCTCCACGGACTCACCGATGAAGTCCACGAAGGTGGTGGCGCCCCCCTTCGCCGTGAAGCGGATGGTGCTGGTCGTCGCGAAGGTCGACTCCGAGGTCGTCAGGTCGAGGGTGATCGCGTGGCTGTCCACGTCGACGAGGGCGGCGCGGTCGGCGGCCTCCTCGCGGGTCAGGTTCTTCCCGGGCACGGGCGGGCTCCTTCGGGTCGGGGATGCTGCTCATGCTGCCACGCCGTGGCCGGGAGCACCGACCGCGCGGCTGCGTGCGACGATTGGGCTCATGAGTGCGCAATCCGTGGAGATGTGGTTCGACCCGCTGTGCCCGTGGGCGTGGATGACCTCGCGCTGGCTGATGGAGGTCGAGCAGGTCCGCGACATCGACGTCACCTGGTCGCAGATGAGCCTGTCGGTCCTCAACGAGGGACGGGACCTGGACGAGGGCTACGCCGAGCTGATGACGCGGGGCTGGACGCCCGTGCGGGTCATCGCCGCCGCGCGGAAGGCCCACGGCGACACGGTTACCAAGCCGCTCTACGACGCCATCGGCCGCCAGATCCACCTGGAGGAGCAGAAGGACTTCCGTCTGGCCTGCACCGAGGCCCTCGCCGAGGTCGGTCTGCCGGCCGATCTCATCGGGGCCGCGGACACCGACGAGCACGACGACTTCCTGCGGCAGAGCCACGCGCGTGCCATCGACCTCGTCGGCGACGACGTGGGCACCCCGGTGATCTCCGTGGGTGACGTCGCCTTCTTCGGCCCCGTTGTCTCCCCGGCACCGAAGGGGGAGGAGGCCGGCCGCCTCTTCGACGGCTGCGTCCTCGTCGCCGGCACCGACGGCTTCTTCGAGATCAAGCGCAGCCGCACCCGCGGCCCCATCTTCGACTGACCCCCACACACACCAGGAGACTGCCGTGCGCGTCCACATCGGTGGCGACCACGCCGCCTTCGAGCTGCACCAGGAGCTGCTCACCTTCCTCGAGGCCGAGGGCCACGAGGTCACCGACCACGGCCCCTTCGAGCTGGACCCCGTCGATGACTACCCGGTCTTCGTGCTGCGTGCCGCGGAGGCCGTGGCCGCCGACCCCGGCAGCCGCGGCATCGTCCTCGGGGGATCCGGCAACGGCGAGCAGATGGCCGCGAACAAGGTCGCCGGCATCCGGGCGGCGCTGTGCTGCAACACCGAGCTGGCACGGTTGGCCCGCGAGCACAACGACGCGCAGATCATCTCGCTCGGGGGCCGGATGCAGCCGGTCGCCGAGGCCAAGGAGATGGTCCGGGTCTTCCTCGGGACCGACTTCACCGGCGAGGAGCGACACCAGCGGCGGATCGACATGGTGAGCGGCTACGAGGCCGACGGGAGCCTGCCCCCGCTGCCCTGAGCGACCGCCCCGGATGTTTCCGAACGGTCACAAGCCCTTCCCCGCAGCCGAATTCGGTCTTATGGTGCCTCTGAGCCGCTCACCGGAGCGGGACGCCACAGCTTGGGGAGCCATTCACGTGTCCGCGATCCTTCCTGGTAGGGCCCCGGCGCTGGGGCACCGCCCGATCCGGATCCGGCGGACCGTCTCCATCGAGGGGACCGCGCTGCTGCTCATCCTCTTCACCGGGGTGGTCGGGGTCGCGGTCGGCCACTACGTCTGGCCCGAGCACCTCCCGCTCGCGGGCCTGCTGCCGGCCTGCCTGCTGGCGACGACGCTGTGCCACATCGGTCAGGCACGGCTCATCCTCGTCACCGCCGTCGCTGCCGCCGGCTGGATGGTGCTCGTCTCCGGCGAGGGCCTCACCCGGTACGTGCCCCTGCTCATCTCGATCGCGCTGCTCTACGGGGTGGCCGTCTCCCGGGCCCACCACGGCGCGGCCACCTTCGCCGGGGACCGGATGCTCGGCGACCTGCGCTCCCGGCTGCACGCGATGGGGGCCATCCCGCCGCTGCCCGCCGGGTACCACGCGGAGCGCTCGATCGCGACGGCCCACGGCAGCGCCTTCGCCGGCGACTTCCTCATCATGGCCCAGCGCGAGGCCGGTGAGGTGGAGCTCGTGCTCGCCGACGTCAGCGGCAAGGGCCAGGAGGCCGGGACCCGCGCGCTCATGCTCGCCGGCGCCCTCGGCGGCGTCCTCGGCTCGGCGCAGCCGCAGCGGGTACTGCCCATGGCGAACGAGTTCCTCGACCGGGCCAGCTGGAAGGAGGGCTTCGCTACCGCGGTGCACGTGCGGATCGACTTCACGACCGGTGCCACGACGATCGCCTCGGCGGGCCACCCCCCGGCCCTGCACTACGACGCCGGATCCGGTCGCTGGTCGCGGGTCGACGCCGATTGTGGCCCCGCCCTGGGGATCCTCGGCCACGCGGAGTACCCGCAGGTGGAGACCGTCCTGGGCCGTGGCGACGCGCTGCTGGTCTACACCGACGGTGTCATCGAGTCCCGCTCCCGCTGCCTCGACGACGGCATCGACTGGGTGCTCGGCGAGGCAGAGTCCCGTCTGCCGCAGGGGCTCTCTGGACTGGCCGACGTGCTCGTGCAGGAGGGGCGCGCCGGGGTCTCGGACGACCGCGCGGCCGTGGTGATCTGGCGCGACTGACCGGGTCGGTATCCTCGTCGGCCGTGACCACCTCCGAGCCGGACCACCACCGATCCCCGTTGGGGGACACCCCCGTGACGCCCGAGGGGCGCCACCGCGCGACCGTGCGCACCTTCACCCCCCGGTGGCGGATCTCCCGTCTGACCGAGGAGCGGATGGAGCGCCTGCTGCCCCGCTACACGGTCCCGGAGGGCCCACTGGAGGCCGCGGCCGCCTTCGGGCGCGAGCTGCCGGTCGTCCTGGAGATCGGTTCCGGGCACGGCGATGCCGCGATCGCGTACGCGCGCGCCCACCCCGAGCACGGCATCCTCACCGCGGAGGTCCACGTCCCCGGAGTGGCCCGGATGATGGCCGCCGCCGAGGAGGCGGGGGTCGAGAACCTGCGGGTCTTCCGCGGCGACGCGATCGAGTACCTCACCCGCTGCGTGGCCACCGACCAGCTGGAGGCCGTCCACCTCTTCTTCCCGGACCCGTGGCCGAAGGCACGCCACGCCAAGCGCCGCTTCGTCCAGCAGGACACCCTGGACCTCGTGCTGGACCGGCTGCGTCCCGGCGGGCACCTGCTCATCGCGACCGACCACGCCGTCTACGCCGAGCACGTGCGCAGCCAGCTGGCGGCGCACGAGGGACTTCGGTGGAGCGAAGGGGACCGCCCGGCCTGGCGTCCCGACGCCGGCTTCGAGGCGAAGGGGGTCAGCGCCGGCCGGAGCATCCACGAGTTCCGCGTGGTCGGCGCCGCCTGAGCCCTCAGGTGAAGAGCGGCTCGGCCACGTACTCGCCCTCGCCGATGCCGGGCGGGATCGCGAAGAGCGCCGAACCGGTGAACTCCAGGTACTCCATCATCGCGTCGCTGTTGGCCATCGAGTTCTGCATCGGGATGAACTGCGTGCTCGGGTCGCGCACGTAGGCGAGGAAGAACAGCCCGGCGTCGAGATTGCCGAGGTCGGTGGAGCCGTCGACGAAGTTGTAGCCACGCCGCAGGATCCGCGCGCCGTCGTTGTGGCTGGGATGGACGACGCCCACGTGGGCGTCCTTCGGGATGATGGGGCCGGTGGACCCCTTCATGGCGAAATCCGGGTCGGAGTGCTCCTTGCCGCCGGACAGGGGGGCGCCGGACCCCTTCGCACGGCCGATGATCTCGTTCTGGGAGCCCAGGCTCTGCCGGTCCCAGGTCTCGATGCGCATGTTGATCCGCCGCACCGCGAGGTAGGACCCGTCGGCGAGCCAGTCGGCGCCCTCGTCGTCGCCGCGCTGGACCCACACGTGCTTCTTCAGCGCCCGCTCCTCCTCGCCCGTGATGTTCGCCGTCCCGTCCTTGTACCCGAAGAGGTTGCGGGGGGTCTCCTCGCCGGAGGTCGTGCTCGAGGTCTTGCCGAAGCCGAGCTGGGACCAACGGATGGAGACCGTCCCGAAGCCGATGCGGGCGAGGTTGCGGATGGCGTGCACGGCGACCTGCGGGTCGTCGGCGCAGGCCTGGATGCACAGGTCGCCGTTGCTGCGGGCGGGGTCGAGGGCGTCCCCGGGGAAGTGGGGGAGGGGCTCGAGGACCTCCGGCCGCCGGTCGGCGAGACCGAACCGGTCCCGGCCCTTCCCGTCGACGAAGAGGGAGGGGCCGAGGCCGAAGGTGATCGTCAGCCGTGAGGGGGGCAGCCCGATCGCCTCGCCGGTGTCGTCCGGGGGCATGGCGTAGTCCCCCTGGGTGGGCCCGACCGGTCCCGCGGAGTGGCCGTGCACGAGGCGCTCGGCGGCCTTCGTCCACTCCTTGAGCAGACTGATCAGCCGCGCGCGCGACGTCGTCGTCACGTCGAAGGCGGCGAAGTGGAGCCGGTCCTGCACGGGAGTGGCGATCCCCGCCTGGTGGGAGCCACGCAGCGCGAAGGATCCCGGCCCGTTGCCGCCGGTGTCGGCGCTGGCCCGCCCGGCCGCGAAGCCTCCCGCGAGGCCCGCGACACCGAGGGCGCCACCGCCGCCGAGCAACGCGGCCCGCCGGGACAGCCGGCCGCGACCGGCCTGCTCCGGCTGGTCGGTGCCGGTCCCCGTCGGGTCCTGCTCGCTCTCGCGGGTCACACGATCTCCCCCGTCAGCCGCGAGAGGGGCTCGGAGAGGGCGCTCACCTGGTCCGAGAGCTCCTTGACCTCCTTGTCGGAGAGCTCGGTGTAGGAGACGAAGCCGTCCTTGCCGTCGCGGTGCTGGTCCAGCGAGGCCTGCAGCTCCTTGAAGCGCTTGTCCAGCTCCTTGGCCAGCGCCTTGTCCTTCGTGAGCAGGATCGGGCGCACCCCCTCGTAGGCGACGCGGGCGCCGTCGACATTGGCCTGGAAGTCGTAGAGGTCGGTGTGGCTCCAGATCTCCTCCTCACCGGTGATCTTGCCGCTCGCGACCTCCTCGAGCAGGCCGATGGAGCCGTTGGAGATCTGGTCGATGGTGAAGTCCATCTTCTGCACCCGCCGGTCCAGCGTCCGGGTGTTCGCCAGCAGGTCCTCGGCGTAGTCGGCGCGCTCCTTCTTCGTCAGCGGCGTGTACTCCTTGCCCTTCGGCGGCCACAGGTCCTTCTCGATCCGGTGCCAGCCGGTCCACTTCTGGCCCTCCTCGAGGTCGGCCTCGCGGGCGTCCATCTTCGGGTCGAGGTCGCCGAAGGACTCGGCGACGGTCTCGATCCGCTCCCAGTGCTCGCGCGCCCGCGGGTAGAGGTCACGGGCCTGCTCGTCCTGACCGGAGGTGTAGAGACGGGCGAACTTCTCGGTCTTCTGCAGCAGCTGGTCGGACTGGTCGGTGACGTACGTGGCGTAGTTGCTCTCGGCCTGCGTGACGGTGGCGGAATCGCCGGCGTCGACCTTGCCGTCCTTTGAGGCCTTGACGGTGAAGTCGGCGCGGATGCCCTCGCCCTTCATCCCCGGCTTGCACGCGGTGACGTAGTCCCCCTTCGGCACCGTCACGACGAGGTCGCGGTCCAGGTTGGGGCCGATGTTCTCGACCTCGCCGACGATGCGCTGGCCGTCCTCTCCGAGGAGGTAGAACTCGGTGACCTTCGATCCGGAGTTGCTCACCTGGAAGGTGAGCGGCCCGGCGGGCACCTCGGTGCTGGAGAGCTCGCACTTCTCGTTGCTCGAGGTGACCTCGATGGTGCGGCCGTCGCCGCCCCCTTCGCCGGAGGAGTTGCTGGTGCAGGCGGCGAGGGTGGGGACCAGGAGTGCCAGGGCGGTGCCGGCGGCGAGGGCGTGCAACTTCATCGAAGTGTCCTTGGGGGTGGGTGGTGTCGGGTCAGTGGGTGGTGGCGGGCGCGGGGGCGGGGCTCTCCCGGCGCTTGGGGGCGCGGGTGCGTCGCAGGTACAAGGGCATGACGACGACCACGTAGGCGACCCAGGCGATCGCCTGGAGCACCGTCGTGGCGGGGGTGAAGTTGAAGACGCCCTTGAGCACGGTCGCGTACCAGCTGCTGGGGTCGATCGTCCCGGAGACGTCGAAGGCCAACGTGTTCAGACCGGGCAGGAAGCGGGCCTCCTGCAGGTCGTGGATGCCGTAGGCGAGCACGCCCGCCGCGATGATGATGAGGAAGGCCCCGGTCCAGGTGAAGAAGGTGTTGAGATTGATCGAGATGGCGCCCCGGTAGATGAGCCAGCCGAGGACCACGGCGGTGGCGATGCCGAGCAACGCCCCCAGCAGCGGGGACCACGGCGAGATCGCGGCCGACCCACTGGTGAGGGCCTCGGTGGAGGCCCACAGGAAGAGCGCGGTCTCCAGGCCCTCCCGGCCGACGGCGAGGACGGCCACGATCACGAGGCCCCACCAGCCGCCGCGGGCCCGGTCCATCCGGTCGCGCAGCTCCTTGCCCATGCCGCGGGCCGCGGTGGCCATCCAGAAGACCATCCACGTCACGAAGCCGACGGCGATGATCGAGAGCGACCCGCCGATGAGCTCCTGGGCCTCGAAGGTCAGCCCCCGTGGGCCGAAGGTCAGCAGGGCGCCGAAGCCCAGGCTGACGAGGACGGCCAGGGCGACGCCGGACCAGATCCGGGGGAGGAGGTGCCGGCGGTCGGACTTGACGAGGTAGGCGACGAGGATGCTGACGACGAGGGCGGCCTCGAGTCCCTCTCGCAGCCCGATGAGGTAATTGGCTAGCACCTACGCAACATACACCCGGTGAGGCCAGCCTTGCCTTGCCCCGTTCTGTGGTCTGGAACGGGACGGGCGAGCGGGTGGCGATGTCGTCCACGACATCGCCCGAGAGCGGGCGACGGGAATCGAACCCGCGTAGCCAGTTTGGAAGACTGGGGCTCTACCATTGAGCTACGCCCGCGCTGCTCCTCGAACGCTCGGGTGGTGTCCGTGCGTCGAGAAGGCACGGGTTAGCCTAGTCCCCGCTGGTCGGCCGAGCACAATCGGCCTCCGGGGTATGGCGCAGGTTGGTAGCGCGTCCGCTTTGGGAGCGGAAGGTCGTCGGTTCGAATCCGGCTACCCCGACACGTGTGGAAGGATCTCGCGCCGTGCTCCTTGCCCCCGCGTCGTATCTCGCCCTGGTCGTCGTCCTGGCCGTGGGCGCGCGCATCCTCGCCTGGGCCGTCCGCGTGCCCGCCATCCTCCTGCTGCTGCTGATCGGCTTCGCCCTCGGGCACGTCGTCAGCCCCGATGCGGTGCTCGGGCGCGACGTCCTCTTCGGCGGCGTGACCCTCGCGGTCGGCATCGTCCTCTTCGAGGGCAGCCTCTCGCTGCGGCTGCGGGGCGCCCGCGGCCTCGGCCGCTCCATCCTCGGGCTGTGCACGGTCACGGTGGCCGTGGCCTGGGTGCTCATCACGCTCACCGCGTGGCTCCTGGGCTACTCCGTCGGCGTGGCGATGCTCGTCGCCTCGCTGCTCGTCGTCACCGGCCCCACCGTCATCGCCCCGATCCTGCAGCAGTTGCGCCCGACCCGGCGCGTGGCGGCGCTGCTGCGCTGGGAGGGCATCGTCGTCGACCCGATCGGTGCGGTCCTGGCCGTCCTCGTCTTCCAGGCGCTCGTGGCCGGCACCTCGGAGGAGCCGCTCGTCGTCGTCGTGACCGCGCTGCTGACGACGGTCGGGGTGGCCGTGGGCACCGCGCTCGTCCTCGGCATCCTGCTCGAGGTCGCGATGAAGCGTCACCTCGTGCCGGACTACCTGCACGGCGCCACCTTCCTCGCCGCCGCGGTCGGGGCGATGGAGCTGTCGAACCACGTCCAGGACGAGAGCGGGCTGCTCACCGTGACGATCCTCGGCATCTACCTCGCCAACCGGCCGGGGCTGCACCTCGAGCACGTCATGGAGTTCAAGGAGCACCTCCAGGTGGTGCTCGTGGGCGTGCTCTTCGTCATCCTCGCCGGGCGGGTGTCGTACGGGGACGTGCTCGACATCCTCCCGACGGCCGTCCCGATGGTCCTGGCCCTCGTGCTGCTCATCCGCCCGATCAGCGTCGTCGCCGGGCTGCTCGGCCGCGGGGCGACCAAGGAGGAGCGCCGGCTGCTGTCCTTCATGGCGCCGCGGGGCATCGTCGCGGCCGCGGTCACGAGCGTCTTCGCGCTGCAGCTGGGCCGTGCCTCGGAGTCGGTGAGCGACCCCGCGCACGCCGCGAAGCTGGCCCGGCTGGGGGAGGAGGCCCAGTCCCTCGTCCCCCTCGTCTTCGTCGTCATCGTCGCGACCGTGACGATCTACGGCCTGGGTATCGGGCGCCTCGCCGAGCGGCTCGGCCTGGCGACGACGTCGCCCCAGGGCGTCGTCCTCGCGGGTGGCTCCGACTGGCTCGTCCGCCTCGCGCAGACCCTGCAGGAGCTGAAGGTCAACGTCCTGCTGGTCTCCGGCGACCAGGAGGAGCTCTCCCGTGCCCGCGAGGCCGGGGTGCGGGTCGAGCGGGCCAACATCCTCAGCGACTACGCCGTGCGCGACATGGACCTGGCCGGCGTGAAGTCGCTGCTCGCCGCCACCGGTGACGACGAGCGCAACTCGACCGCGAGCCGCGAGTTCGCCCGCGTCCTCGGCAGCGCCAAGGTCTTCCAGCTCGCCCGTGGGGACGAGTCCCCGGGGCGCCGCACAGGGGCCGCCGACCACCTCACCGGGCGGACCGCCTTCCGCCCGCCCGCGGGCTTCGCCGAGCTGGAGGAGCGCTCGGGGACCCTGGCGGTGCGCGCCATCCGGCTGACCGCCCGGTACACGGTCAAGGACTTCCGCGCCGAGCGCCCCGGGGCGATCATCTGCTTCACCGTGAGGGGCCGCGAGGTGGAGGTCGCCACCGAGCGGACCTCGCTCGGCGGGGAGCTGACCGTGGTCTCCCTCGTCCCCGTATTCGGTCCTGAGCGATCTGGCCGATAGGGTGGGTGATCGGTCCCGACCCGTCGGGACGTGCGGGCGCGCCCGCGCCGGGCCATCGGCCGCGGTGCGGAGGGCGCGTCGTAAACCCCCTTCGTCGTCCAGATCGTGTGGAGTCCTGCAGTGAAGAGTGCCGTCGAGAACCTCAGCCCGACCCGGGTCAAGCTGACCGTCGAGGTCCCGAGCGAGGAGCTCCAGCCCCACGTGGACGCGGCTCTGAAGTCCATCGGTGAGCAGATCCAGGTCCCCGGCTTCCGCAAGGGCAAGGTCCCCGCGCGCATCATCGAGCAGCGCGTCGGCAAGGGCGCCGTCCTCCAGGAGGCCGTCAACGACTCCCTGCCGGAGTTCTTCGGCAAGGCCGTCGAGGAGACCGGCGTCGAGCCCATCGGCCAGCCCGAGGTGGACATCACCCAGGTGCCGATGAAGGACGAGGAGCAGCTGGAGTTCACCGTCGAGGTGGACGTGCGTCCCGAGGTCACCCTCCCGGACTACGACGGAATGCAGATCCAGGTCGACAACCTCGAGGTCACCGACGCCGACGTCGAGGAGAAGATGACCGAGCTGCGCGAGCGGTTCGGCACCCTCACCGGCGTCGAGCGCCCCGTCGAGAGCGGCGACTTCGTCTCCATCGACCTCAAGGCCACCATCGACGGGGAGGACATCGACTCCGTCGAGGGCGTTTCCTACGAGGTCGGCTCGGGCAACATGCTCGAGGGGCTCGACGACGCGCTCACCGGCATGTCGGCCGGCGAGACCAAGGACTTCTCCGCCCCGCTCGCCGGAGGCGAGCAGGCCGGCCAGAGCGCCGACTGCACGGTGACCGTCCAGTCGGTCAAGGTTCGTGAGCTGCCCGAGGTCGACGACGACTTCGCCCAGATGGCCAGCGAGTTCGACACCGCCGAGGAGCTCAAGGCGGACGTCGCCACGCAGGCCGAGCAGTCCAAGAAGTTCGAGCAGGGCGTCCAGGCCCGCGACAAGGTCCTCGAGCACCTGCTGGAGAACACCGAGATCGCGCTGCCCGAGAGCATCATCGAGTCCGAGGTCCACCAGCACCTCGAGCAGGAGGGTCGCCTCGAGGACGAGGAGCACCGCGCCGAGGTCGACGAGCAGACGCGCAAGGCCCTCAAGACCCAGTTCCTGCTCGACGAGCTCGGCAAGACCGAGGAGGTCGAGGTCGGGCAGCAGGAGCTCATCGAGTACCTGATGATGCAGTCCCAGCAGTACGGGATGGACCCCAACACCTTCGCGCAGATGATGGACCAGCAGGGCCAGGTCGAGGGCATCGTCGGCGAGGTCGCCCGACGCAAGGCACTCGCCGCCGCGCTGGACAAGGCATCGATCGTCGATGCCGACGGCAATGCGATCGACCTCGACGAGATCATGCCGGAGCGCCAGGGCGGCGAGGAGGAGTCCGCGGCCGGTGACGCCGCCGCCGACACCGCCACCGCGGACCCCGCGGAGGGCGAGACCCCCGACGAGTCCGCCGAGCGCACGCAGGCCTGATCCAGCTCGTCGAGGACCCGGGCCCCCGACTGGGGTCCGCCCGGGTCGCGGTGCTGGTGACCTTCGCGGTCAACGGCTTCGCCTTCGCCTCCTGGGCCGCGCGGATCCCTGACATCCGTGACGGCCTCGACCTGACCCCGGGCGTCCTCGGTCGCACGCTGCTCGCCGGCGCGCTCGGGTCGGTGCTCACCCTCCCGCTCGCGGGACGGGTCATCGGTGCCGTCGGTGCCGCACGCACCGTCCTCACCGGCGTGCTCCTCACCGTGCTCGGGCTGCTCGGCCTCGGTGTGATGCTCGACGTCGTCGGTGACGTGCGCGCCGTGGCGGCAGGGATCTTCGTCATCGCCGTCGGCGTCTCGCTGTGGGACGTCGCGATGAACCACGAGGGCGCCGCCGTCGAGCAGGGCCTGGGCCGGACGATCATGCCGGTCTTCCACGCCTGCTTCTCCGGCGGGACCGTCCTCGGTGCCCTGGCCGCGGCCGCCGTCGTGGCCCTCGGCGTGCCCGTGCTCGCCCACCTCGTCGGCACCGCGGTGCTGGCGCTCGTGGTGGGCCTGTGGACGCCCCGGGGGTTCCTGCCCTCGTCCCGGGACGAAGGGGGAGCGCCACCCCCTTCGTCGGTCGCCGGCAGCGCCTGGCGGGAGCCGCGCACCCTCGTCATCGGCATCGTCGTGCTCGTCGCCGCCCTCACCGAGGGCACCGCGAACGACTGGGTGGCCCTGGCCGTCACCGAGGGGCACCACCAGCCGGGCTGGGTCGGGGTGCTCGGCTTCGCGGTCTTCCTCGGTGCGATGACCGTGGGGCGGCTCGTGGGGAGCCTGTTGCTGGACCGGCACGGCCGCGTCATCGTGCTGCGGCTGCTCTTCGCCCTGGCTGCGGTCGGCAGCCTGCTCGTCGTCCTGGCGCCCACGCCGGTCGCCTTCGTCGGGATCGCCCTCTGGGGGGTCGGCGCGAGCCTGGGCTTCCCCGTGGGCATGAGTGCCGCCGCGGACGACCCTGCGCGAGCCGCTGCCCGGCTGTCCGTCGTCTCGACCATCGGCTACGTCGCCTTCATCGTCGGGCCCCCGCTGCTCGGCCTGATCGGTGACCACGTGGGGGTGCTGCACTCCCTGCTGCTCGTCGGGGTGCTGGCCCTGCCGGCACTCCTCGCGGTGCCCGCGGTGTCCGAGCGGGACACCCCGTGGGCCGACGGTGCACCATGGGAGCGCACCCGACCCCAGGAGGAGCAGTGACCGGACGTGGCCTGGTCTCCCCTGAGCCCGTGGCGGACCCCGAGGCGCTCGCGGTGCTCGAGCGCGCCCAGGCCGACCTCGCCGGGAGCCTGCGCGGGCTGCTCGACGCGTGCCTGCGCACCCGCGTCGAGGGGGAGGAGCTGACCGCGGTCGCGCAGCAGGCGCGCGAGCTGACCGACCGGCTGCTCGTCGCCGCCCGGGAGGAACCACTCGGGCTGGAGACGGCGAGCGACCACCGCGTGCGCGGCCACGGCAACGCGATGTCCGGGATGCGCAACCCGATCGCCCCACCCCTGGACGTCACCGCGGACGACGAAGGGAACGTGCGGGCGCAGCTGCGCCTGGGCGCCGCCTACGAGGGACCGCCGGGATGCGTGCACGGCGGGATCCTCGCCGCGGTCCTGGACCAGGTCGTCGGCACCGTCCCCGCACGGGTCGGTCGCCCCGGGCTCACCGCCTACCTGAACACCACCTACCGCCGCCCGACGCTGCTGGACGCCACGCACACCGTCACGGCGCAGCTCGACCGCGTGGAGGGGTGGAAGACCTTCGCCAGCGGCCAGGTGCGCGACGAGGAGGGGCGGCTCACCGCCGAGGCGGAGGCGCTCTTCGTCGTCCCGCGGTGGGCACGGGAGTACATCGGCGACCCGGCCGGGGACGTCGCGCCCGCAGACGGGTCCGCGTCGTAGCGTGGTGCCGTGACCGACACCGAGCGTCCGGGGCCCGGGGCCGACGAGCCGGCCGAGCCCAGCTTCGCCCAGCTCTGGTTCCCGGCACGGCCCCGGGCACTGCGGCCCCGGGCACGGCTGCGTCCCGGCGGCGCCACCTCGCCCGTGGAGGCCCGCTCCGGCGACCCGGTCGGCTCCAACCCGGTGTACGTGGACTGGCTGCGCCGGCAGTCGATGCTCCAGGACGCGAAGGACATCGCGAACCAGTTCAGCGGGATCGGCGCGATGTGGCAGAACCCCTTCGCGCAGCCGGACCCGCGGGAGGCCGCGCGGACCGCGTCGGTGTGGTTCACCGCCTACCCCATCTCGATGATCACCAAGCCCGGCCACTCCTTCCTCGCGACCCTCGCCGACCCGAGCCTGTGGCGGACCTTCCAGCGCATCGGCATCCGGGCCGTGCACACCGGGCCGGTCAAGCGCGCGGGCGGGCTCTCGGGCTGGAGCTCGACGCCGAGCGTCGATGGGCACTTCGACCGGATCGGCACCGACATCGACAGTCTCTTCGGCACCGAGGATGACTTCCGCTCCATCTGCGAGGTCGCCGCCGAGCACGACGGGACCGTCATCGACGACATCGTCCCGGGCCACACCGGGAAGGGCGCCGACTTCCGCCTCGCCGAGCTCGGCATCGGGGACTACCCCGGGATCTACCACATGGTCGGCATCCCGCCGGAGGACTGGCCGCTGCTGCCGGAGGTGCCCGAGGGGAGGGACTCGGTCAACCTCGACGAGGGGGCCGAGCTGGCCCTCGAGGAGGCGGGTCACATCGTCGGTGCCCTGCAGCGCACGATCTTCCACCGGCCGGGGGTGAAGGAGACCAACTGGTCGGTGACCGCACCGGTGACCGGGCCCGACGGGGTCACGCGCCGGTGGGCCTACCTCCACTACTTCAAGGAGGGGCAGCCCTCGATCAATTGGCTGGACCCCACCTTCGCCGGGATGCGGCTCGTCATCGGTGACGCCCTGCACAGCCTCGGCGACCTCGGCTCCGGTGGGCTGCGGCTGGACGCCAACGGGTTCCTCGGCGTGGAGAAGACCGTGGAGGTCGGCCCGGCGTGGTCCGAGGGCCACCCGCTCTCGGAGGCCGCCAACCAGCTCATCGGGTCGATGGTGCGCAAGGTCGGCGGGTTCACCTTCCAGGAGCTGAACCTCTCGATGGACGACATCCGCGAGACCGCCCGGGCGGGTGCGGACCTCTCCTACGACTTCGTCACCCGCCCCGCCTACCACCACGCCCTCGCGACCGGGGACACCGAGTTCCTCCGGCTCACCCTCCGGGAGGCGCAGCGGATCGGGGTCGACGCGGCCTCACTCGTGCACGCCCTGCAGAACCACGACGAGCTGACCTACGAGCTGGTGCACTTCGCGAGCAGGCACCGGGAGGAGCACTTCACCTTCCGTGGCAAGGAGGTCCCCGGGGAGGTCCTCGCGGAGACGATCCGCGAGGAGCTGACCGGCGCGCTGACGGGGGAGGCCGCGCCCTACAACCTCGTCTTCACCACGAACGGCATCTCCTCGACGACCGCTTCGGTCGTCACCGCCGCCCTCGGCATCCGGGACCTCGAGGAGATGACCGAGGAGGACGTGGACCGGGTGCGCCGCGCGCACCTGCTGCTCGCGATGTTCAACGCCCTGCAGCCCGGTGTCTTCGCCCTCTCCGGCTGGGACCTGGTGGGCGCGCTGCCGATCCCGGCCGAGCAGGTCGAGGCGCTGCTGGTCGAGGGGGACACCCGCTGGATCCACCGGCCCGCCTACGACCTGCTGGACCTCGACCCCGACGCCACGCGGTCCATCTCCGGCATGCCGCGCGGCCGGGCCCTCTACGGACCGATCGACACCCAGCTGGAGACACCGGGATCCTTCGTGGACCGGCTGCGGGAGATCCTGCACCTGCGCGGGTACTTCGCCATCCCGACGACCCGCCAGGTGGACGTCCCCGACGTGGCCCACCCGGCGATGCTCGTCATGGTCCACGAGTACGAGCTGGCCCCCGGGCAGCTGGAGGTGACCGTGCTGAACTTCGGTGAGGAGCCGGTGAGCGGCACGGTCATCAGCACCTGGCTCGAGCCGGGCTCCCGGCTGATGGACATGGGGGACGGGAGTGAATTCGGCGAGGTGGACCAGCTGCACGGCTTCTCCGTCGAGCTGCCGGGCTTCGGCGGGCTGGCGCTCCTCGTCACCCCGCCCCAGGTCCCGTGAGCGGCAGCGTTGCGCTCAGGGCGAACACGGCTCGGGCACGGGAAACACTTCCTCCGCCCGGGCGTTAGGGTCCATGACAGTCATGCACCTGACGAGCCGCCCACGGGCGGAGAAGCGAGTGAGCGTGAGCAACAGCAGCGAGATCGTCGCCAACGGCCAGCAGGCCGGAGCTGGCCTCGACGACCACATCTACCAGCGCCTCCTCAAGGAGCGCATCATCTTCCTGGGGTCGGACGTGCGTGACGACAACGCCAACGCCATCTGTGCCCAGATGCTGCTCCTGGCAGCCGAGGACCCCGACTCCGACATCTGGCTCTACATCAACAGCCCCGGTGGCTCGATCTCCGCGGGCATGGCGATCTACGACACGATGAAGTGGATCCCGAACGACGTCGCCACGGTGGCGATGGGTCTGGCCGCCTCGATGGGCCAGTTCCTGCTCTCCGCCGGCACCCGGGGCAAGCGCTACGCGACCCCGCACGCGCGGGTCATGATGCACCAGCCCTCGGGCGGTATCGGCGGTACCGCGAGCGACATCAAGATCCAGGCCGAGCAGATGCTCTTCGTCAAGACCCAGATGGCCGAGCTCATCGCAGAGCACACCGGCCAGAGCGTGGAGCAGATCGCCAAGGACTCCGACCGCGACCGGTGGTTCGGTGCCCAGGAGGCCATGGAGTACGGCTTCGTCGACCACGTCTTCGAGCGCTCCGACCAGGCGGGCGGCAATGCCGCCCCCGGCACCGAGTGAGCCCGACCCCCGCGATCCCCCAGGAGAACCCATGAACTTCGATCCCCAGCTCCGCACCCCCGCACCGGGCGGCGCCCCCATGCGTCCCGGGCCCTCCAACCGGTACGTCCTGCCGCAGTTCGAGGAGCGCACCTCGTACGGCATGAAGCGGACCGACCCCTACACCAAGCTCTTCGAGGACCGCATCATCTTCCTCGGCGTGCAGGTCGACGACGCCTCCGCCGACGACATTATCGCCCAGCTCCTCGTGCTGGAGTCGATGGAGCCCGAGCGCGACATCCTCATGTACATCAACAGCCCAGGCGGCTCCTTCACCGCGATGACGGCGATCTACGACACGATGCAGTACATCCGCCCGGACATCCAGACCTTCGTCATCGGGCAGGCGGCCTCGGCGGCCGCGGTGCTGCTCGCAGCGGGTGCCCCCGGCAAGCGTTTCGGGCTGCCGAACTCCCGGGTGCTCATCCACCAGCCGGCCCTCGCCGGCGGCGACTACGGCCAGGCCAGCGACATCGAGATCCAGGCCAACGAGGTGCTGCGCATGCGTACCTGGCTCGAGGAGGCCTGGGCCAAGCACTCGAACAAGAGCGTCGAGGAGGTCCGCGCGGACATCGAGCGCGACAAGCACCTCACCTCCGAGGAGGCCAAGGAGTACGGCCTCATCGACGACGTGCTCACCCCGCGCAAGGCCTCCCTCGAGGAGTGAGCCGACGCCACGCGCGACAGCCGGCATGACGGCGTGACGAAGGGCCCCGGGAGATCCGGGGCCCTTCGCCTGTCCCCGGGACATGCCGAAGGGGGCGTTGCGCTGTGAGCGGACAAGCGCGACGCGCCGCGACGGGCCGGTGTCCAATGGATGAGGACGGCGCGACCTCCCGGTACCGTCGTCGCACGGCGGCCAGATCGGTCGCGGCCCAATCGGAGAGGACTGGCACGTGGCACGAGTCGGAGAGAGCGGCGACCTCCTCAAGTGCTCCTTCTGCGGCAAGTCGCAGAAGCAGGTCAAGAAGCTGATCGCGGGACCCGGGGTCTACATCTGCGACGAGTGCATCGACCTGTGCAACGAGATCATCGAGGAGGAGCTGACCGACTCCAGCGACCTCGGCCTGGACGAGCTGCCCAAGCCCAAGGAGATCTTCGACTTCCTCGAGACCTACATCATCGGTCAGGACAAGGCGAAGAAGTCCCTCGCGGTCGCGGTCTACAACCACTACAAGCGCGTCCAGGCCGACGACGGCGCGGTCGCCAAGCGCGACGAGGACCACGTCGACATCGCGAAGTCGAACATCCTGCTCATCGGCCCGACCGGCTGCGGCAAGACCTACCTCGCCCAGACCCTGGCCCGCATGCTCAACGTCCCCTTCGCGATCGCCGACGCGACCGCGCTGACCGAGGCCGGCTACGTCGGCGAGGACGTCGAGAACATCCTGCTCAAGCTCATCCAGGCCGCCGACTACGACACCAAGAAGGCCGAGCAGGGGATCATCTACATCGACGAGGTCGACAAGGTCGCCCGCAAGTCGGAGAACCCCTCGATCACCCGGGACGTCTCCGGCGAGGGCGTGCAGCAGGCGTTGCTGAAGATCCTCGAGGGGACCACCGCCGCGGTGCCGCCCCAGGGCGGGCGCAAGCACCCCCACCAGGAGTTCATCCAGATCGACACGACGAATGTCCTCTTCATCGTGGGCGGCGCCTTCGCCGGGCTGGAGAAGATCATCGAGTCCCGGGTCGGCAAGAAGGGGCTGGGCTTCGGCTCCGAGCTGCACAAGGCGACCGACGTCGCCGAGGCGATCACCGAGGTGATGCCCGAGGACCTGATGAAGTTCGGGCTGATCCCCGAGTTCATCGGCCGGCTGCCGGTCATCACCACCGTCTCCCCGCTGGACCGGGAGGCGCTCGTGCAGATCCTGACCGAGCCGAAGAACGCCCTGGTCAAGCAGTACCGCAAGATGTTCGAGATCGACGGCGTCGAGCTGGAGTTCACCGACGACGCGCTCGAGGCCATCGCCGACCAGGCCATCGCCCGGGGCACCGGTGCCCGTGGTCTGCGCGCGATCATGGAGGAGGTCCTCCTGCCGGTGATGTTCGACGTCCCGAGCGACGACGGCATCCGGCAGATCGTGGTCAACGAGGAGGTCGTGCGGCACAACGTCCTGCCGACGATCGTCCGACACGAGAGCAGCAACAAGCGCAAGCACAAGCGGTCCGCCTGACGCTGGGATGATGTGGGGGTGAGCCCACCCTTCCGGCTGGTCCCCGGCGTGCCGGGTCCGCGCCAGCAGAGCACGAGGACCTGCGGGTCGGCGTGCGCCACCGTCGCGCGGATGCTCGTGGACGCCCCCTTCGCCCGGTGGATCACCGAGGGGGAGGGCCACCCGGTGCCCGGCGCCGAAGGGGGCACCCCGGCACGACGATTCGCCTCCTGGGAGCGCACGGTCCAGTCCCGGACCAATGCCTGGGCGCCCGCCCGGGGGCAGTTCCTGCCGTGGCCCCCCTCGCTCGGGACGCCCCCGTGGGGGCTGCGACGCGAGCTGGAGCACGGCGGCTCGCGCCGCGGGACGCGATATCGCATCGTCTCGCTGCGGGCGCACTCGGCGGAGGCGCTGCGGGCTCGCTACGCCCGGCTGCTCGAGCTCGTCGTCGACGGGGAGCCCGCTGCGCTCTACGTCGGCAGTGCGGCGCTGCCCCGGCACGTCACGCTCGTGCTGCCGGGGGACGAGCCCCGCGCGTTGCGGGTGTACGAGCCGGCCTCCGGGCAGACCGGCGCGCTGACCGAGGAGGCCTTCGCGACCGCGCGGCTGGGCCTCGGCGGCTGGGACCGGCCCTGGATCCTCCTCCAGCCGACCGGGCACCGGCGGGCGAGCGGGGGGCTCCCGTCCCGGCCCGCGTGGGCGCCACTCCTGGCGCCGGAGCCGAGCCCGGACCTGCTGCGCGAAGGGAGCCGGTCGGGGCCGGCGGTCAGGCCTTCTTCGTCGGCTTGACGTAGGGGATCAGCTCCACGTCCTGCAGGCCGACCTCCTCGCCCGGCACGTGCTCCAGCGCGCCGGTGACGTGGCCGGCCCGGCGCAGGTCGGTCTCACCGAGGCGGATGAGCTCGGCCGTCGCCGCGGGCGCGACGAGGGTGGCCGAGGTGATCTCGCTGCGCATGCCCACCTTGGCGTCGGACTTGGCCTTGCGGACGTGGCCGAGGGCCTCGCCGACGGCCACGAGCAGGTCCGGGTCGCCCCCTTCGGGCAGCTCCTCGGTGGTCGGCCACGTGGCGCGGTGCACCGAGCCGGGACGCCACCAGGACCAGACCTCCTCGGTGGCGTAGGGGATGAAGGGTGCAAGCAGGCGAAGGAGCGACTCCAGGGCGAGCCGGAGGGCGGCCCGCGCCGACGCGGTCCCCGCGGGGTCGGTGCCCTCGGCGCCGTGGGCGCGGTCCTTGACCAGCTCGATGTAGTCGTCGCAGAAGCTCCAGAAGAAGCTCTCGGTGACATCGAGGCTGCGGGCGTAGTCCCACCGCTCGAAGCCTGCGGTCGCCTCCTCGATGACGCCGGAGAGGGAGGCCAGCATCGCCTGGTCGAGCGGCACGGTCACCGCGGCGTGCAGGTCACCCTCCACGCTGCCGAAGCCCAGGGCGAACTTGCTCGCGTTGAGCAGCTTGATCGCCAGGCGCCGGCCCACCTTCATCTGGCCGGTGTCGTAGGCGGCGTCGGTGCCGAGCCGGCTCGACGTGGCCCAGTAGCGCACGGCGTCGGCGCTGAACTGCACGACGACGTCCTCGGGGGTGACGACATTTCCCTTGGACTTGGACATCTTCTTGCGGTCGGGGTCGAGGATCCACCCGGAGATGGCCGCATTGCGCCACGGCACGACCCCGTGCTCGTGGTGGGCGCGCACGACCGTCGCGAAGAGCCAGGTGCGGATGATGTCGTGGGCCTGCGGGCGCAGGTCCATCGGGAAGATCTTCGCGAAGCGCTCGGAGCCGCTGCGCTCCTGCTCCAGCCAGTTGCCCGCGATCTGCGGCGAGAGCGAGGAGGTCGCCCAGGTGTCCATCACGTCCGGGTCGCCGGTGAAGCCGCCCGGCTGGTCCCGCTGCTCCTCGGTGTACCCCTCGGGGACCTGCGCCATCGGGTCGATCGGCAGCTGGTCCTCGGCCGGGACGAGGGGACTCTCGTGCTGGGGCGTGCCGTCCGCATCGAGCCGGTACCAGACCGGGATCGGGATCCCGAAGAAGCGCTGCCGCGAGATCAACCAGTCCCCGTTGAGGCCGGCGACCCAGTTCTTGTACCGGGCGCGCATGAAGTCGGGGTGGAAGGCGATCTGGTCGCCCCGCTCCTGGAGTGCCTGGTTCAGCTCGCCGTCGCGGCCGCCGTTGCGGATGTACCACTGCCGCGAGGTGACGATCTCCAGCGGCTTCTCGCCGCGCTCGTAGAAGTTGGCCTTGCGCTGGGTGGCCTCCGGCTCGCCCTCCAGGTCGCCGGAGGCGCGCAGCGCCTCGACGACGGCCTGACGGGCGGAGTGCACGGTCTTGCCGGCCATCTCCTCGTAGACCTCGACCCCCTTCGCGGCCTCGACCCAGGCGGGCACCTCCTGGGCGATCCGGCCGACGCGGGTGACGATCGAGCGGGTCGGCAGCTGCAGCTCGCGCCACCACGTGACGTCGGTGAGGTCACCGAAGGTGCAGCACATCGCGATGCCGGCGCCCTTGTCCATCTCCGCCATCGGGTGGGAGAGGACCGGGATCTCGACACCGAAGAGCGGCGAGGTCACGGTGGTGCCGAAGAGGGGCTGGTAGCGCTCGTCGTCGGGGTGGGCGATGAGCGCGACGCACGCCGGCAGCAGCTCGGGGCGGGTGGTCTCGATGTGGACCGGTCCGTCGGCGCCGTGGAAGGCCACCCGGTGGTAGGCGCCGGGGTAGTCCCGTGCCTCCAGCTCCGCCTGCGCCACCGCGGTCTGGAAGGTGACGTCCCACAGGCCCGGGGCCTCGGCGGTGTAGGCCTCGCCGCGGGCGAGGTTGCGCAGGAAGGCGGTCTGCGCCGTCGCGCGGGAGTGGTCGTCGATGGTGCGGTACTGGATGTCCCAGTCGAGGCTGAAGCCCAGGCGCCGGAAGAGGGACTCGAAGGCCTCCTCGTCGCGCACGGTGAGCTCGTCGCACAGCTCGATGAAGTTCTGCCGGCTGATCGGGACCGCGTCAGCCGCCTTGATCGACTTCGACGTCCCCTGGTGCGGCGGGGTGAAGTCGGGGTCGTAGGGCAGCGTGGAGTCACCGCGCACGCCGTAGTAGTTCTGCACCCGCTTCTCGGTCGGCAGGCCGTTGTCGTCCCACCCGATCGGGTAGAAGACGTCGTAGCCGCGCATCCGCTTGTAGCGCGCCATGCAGTCGGTGTGGGTGTAGCTGAAGACGTGCCCCATGTGCAGGCTGCCGCTGGCCGTCGGCGGCGGGGTGTCGATGGAGAAGATGCTCTCCCGGTCCCCGTCCCCGGAGAAGGCGTAGGTCCCCTGCTCGCGCCATACCTGCGCCCACTTCTCCTCGAGACCGTCCAGGGACGGTCGATCGGGGATGTGGGTCCGGGGCGCGGGGGAGTGCTCGGTCATGAGCGGAATCTTCCCATCACCCCGTCGAGCCGGGCCAATCGACCCGGGGCGCCCGCCCGCGGCATCGTAGGCTGCCAGCATGAGATTCGAGCCCCTCTACCAGCTGGTCCTGCTGTTTGCCCGTGTCGTCTTCTTCGTCAACGGCTACCGGTTCACCATGAAGGGGCGGCACAACATCCCGCGCAAGGGCGGCGCGGTGCTCGCCATCAACCACACCGCCTACCTCGACTTCGTCTTCGCCGGGCTCGCCGGCCGCAAGAGCCGACGGCTGGTGCGCTTCATGGCCAAGAAGTCGATCTGGCAGCACCGGGTCGCCGGGCCGATCATGCGGGGGCTGAAGCACATCCCGGTCGACCGGAAGGCCGGCGCCGGCTCGCTGGCCGAGGCCAGCGAGCGCCTCCGGCAGGGGCAGATCGTGGGCGTCTACCCGGAGGCGACGATGTCGCGCTCCTTCGAGATCAAGGAGCTGAAGTCCGGCGCGGCCCGGATGGCCCAGGACACGGGGGTCCCGATCGTGCCGACGATCGTGTGGGGCGCCCAGCGCATCTGGACCAAGGACGCGCCCAAGCGCCTCGGCCGCACCGGCACCCCGATCCACATCACGGTGGGGGAGCAGATCCACGTGGCGCCGGAGGACGACGTCGCCGAGGTGACCGAGCGGTTGCGTGCGGAGATGAAGCGGCTGCTGGACGAGACGATCGCCGGCTACCCGGAGCCGACGGGGGACGAGCTGCGCTTCCACCCGGCCCGGCTCGGCGGCACCGCGCCCAGCTACGAGGAGGCCTACGCCCGGGACCACAAGGACATGACCCGCATCAAGGACCAGTTCACCAAGGAGTGAGCCGGGGCCGGTGCCCCCACTGCCGCCGTCAGAAGCTGCTGTGCCCCAGGTGGGCCAGGGCCTGGCGCAGCAGCGCACCGTGGCCGCCGGACATCTCCGCCTGCAGCGCGGTCTCGCTGGCCTCCTCCGGGGTCAGCCAGGCCAGGTCGAGCGCGTCCTGCTGCGGGGCACAGTCGCCGCGCACGGGGACGACGAAGCACAGTGCGACCGCGTGCTGCCGAGGGTCGTGGTACGGCGTGACACCGGGGGTGGGGAAGAACTCGGCGATCGTGTAGGGCACCGGGGACGGGGGCACCGAGGGCAGCGCCATCGGGCCGAGGTCCTTCTCCAGGTGGCGCACGAGGGCGTCGCGCACCTGCTCGTGGTACTTCACCCGGCCGGCGACGAGCTCGCGCTCCATCGTCCCGGCCTCGGTGGCCCGCAGCAGCAGCCCGACGTCGGTGACCGAGCCGTTGTCCGCCACCCGCACCGGGACGGCGAGGACGTAGAGGATCGGGACCCGCCCCCGCACGTTGTCCAGCTCCTCGTGGCTGAGCCACCCATTCTCTCGGTCCAGGTCGGTCGGCATGGGCGTCATCCTCCCAGATCGCCCGGCGCGGCCGACCCGTGACGGGGGGCCCGGGGCCGGAACGAGGCGCGGCGGGCCGCGCGGCGCAGCGCGCCGAGTACCGGGCGGCCCAGCAGGGCGATGAGCACGGCATTGGTCAGTGACCGGCCGAGGTCCCAGCCGAGCGACGTCGCGAGCGAGAAGGCGAGGAAGCGGGTGAGGTTCTCCGTCACCGGTGCTCCCGCGACGAAGCTGAGGGAGGCCTCCCCCTGGACGGTGAACGGCCAGAAGGAGAAGTTCAGCGCCGCTCCGTAGAGCAGTCCGGTGACGACGCCGTAGGCACAGAGCATGACGATCTCGAGAGCCCCCTTCGCCCGGGGCAGCAGGCCGGCGCCCATGGCCACCCAGGCCGCGGCGAGCATCTGGAAGGGCAGCCAGGGCCCGACCCCGGCGGTGAGCAGGGCGCTCGCGGCGAGGGTCGTCGCGCCGAGGATGAAGCCGAAGCCGGGGCCGAAGACCCGGCCGCCGAGGATGAGCAGGAAGAAGATCCCCTCCAGCCCTGCGGTGCCCGCACCGACGGGGCGCAGGATCGCACCGACGGCGGAGAGGACCCCGAGCATCGCGACGGCCTTGGTGTCCATGCCGCCGTCGCTCACCTCGGCGAGGACGATCGCGAGCACGCCGACGAGGATCACGGCGAAGACGAGCGGGGCGTCACCGGAGTGGGCCAGCGCGGAGTCGGGGGTGATGACGAGCGGCCACAGGAAGGCGAGCAACCCCGCGAGGCTCGTCAGCCCGATGGCGGCGACGGCCCGCGGCCGCAGCTCGACGGCGCCGGCGCTCACGTGCCCACCGGTGCCTGGTCCCCGAGGGCGGCCCGGACCGACTCGACGGTGATGAGGGGGAGGGGAGCGAGGATCTTGGCCACCTGCGGGGCGAAGGCGGGGGAGGAGAGCACGACCTCGCTCGTCGGCCCGTCGGCGATGACCTCCCCGTCGGCCATGATGAGCATCCGGTCGCTGACCTGTGCGACGAACTCCACGTCGTGCGTCGAGAGCAGCACCGTGCGGCCCCGCTCGGCGACGGTGCGCAGCGCTCGACCGAGGGCCTCCTTGGCCGTGTAGTCCAGCCCGCGCGTCGGCTCGTCGAGCAGCAGCACGGGCGGGTCGGCGGTCAGCTGCAGCGCGAGCACGAGCGCGAGCCGCTGGCCCTCGGACAGGTCGCGCGGGTGCACCTCGGCGGCGATGCCGGGCGCGATGTCGCGCAGCAGCTCGGCGCAGCTGCCCTCCGGTGCCCCGGCGTCCGCGTCGGCACGCGCGCACTCGGCCCCGACGGAGTCCAGGTAGAGCAGGTCGGTGGGCGTCTGCGGCACCAGCCCGACGGCCCGACGTCGCTCGGCGGGTGGCAACTGCGCCGGGTCGACCGGCCCGTCGTCGGTGGGCACCGTGATGCTGCCGCGGCTGCGCTCGCCGGATCCCTGCAGGGCCCACAGCAGCGAGGACTTCCCGGCGCCGTTGCGCCCCATGAGCGCGGTGATGCGCCCGCTCGTGAGCTCCAGGTCGACGTCGTCGACGGCGACGAGCCGGCCGTGGGCGACACCGACCCCCTGCGCCTCGAGGCCGGCGGG